>NVVO01000045.1 GCA_002733385.1 Robiginitomaculum sp. | reverse complement strand
ATGTTTCTGTCTCATCATTTACTCCTAAGATGATGATGAACAAAAACTCTCTCTTAGCACAGACCTAAATCTGTGCCATAGGCGCTGACGTCAGACAGTTGGACCAGGCGTGGTTTTTTCATTCGTGCTTTCACTTTCAAGTGGAGGGTCGGGAGGTGAAAGATGTATTGCTCGCGGGCCCTGTTATTGATGTGAATGGAAGTTTTGGTAGAAGAAATAATAATTATCTTACAACTCCACCTTGTGTATTATACTAATTCAAAAGGAAAGTAATTAAAAGGTAATTATATGAATACCAAGGGGCGCTCATTAGAGTTGTATTTTATTGATGGTAAGGCTGATGGAATGGTAACCGCAAGTGTCCCACCAGTCCGTACATATCTACAAAGTTACCCACAGATAAATTAGATACTTACATTACGTTAATCTCTGCTTCCAAATTGCTTCCAATTCGAAATATGCTAAACATTTTAATTGCTATCACAAGCATATGTAACTGATATTATTGGATATAATGGAGCGGGCGATGAGATTCGAACTCACGACCCCAACCTTGGCAAAAGTTGAGTGTCGACGATTAAGTCAAACCACCCTGAAAGCCCTCTGTTTCTGCTTCTGATGGTAAGGAAATACGACACTTTCCACCACAGCCCCATAAGCGGCAATTGAATTTGGTTTCTACTTCATCGAGATAGAGCTGGGGAAAACCTCTATTCGTCATAAGTACATCAACAGGCTCATATCTAAAATCACTACATTTCAAACATGTCACTTCCAACCGTGCGTTCTCCGGCAAATCCAATAGCTGTAATTCGTATTTCCAACACAAATCCATTATCGGAAATCCTCTGCCGCTGGGATACGGGTAAAGGCTATTTTGCCTCCAACATTACCACCGTCTGGTAAGGACCAGTTGCCTTGGGTAATGATGGTTTTGCCGTATTTCCAATTCAGAGCATCGACGGTCTTTGTGATGCTTTCATGTTTGATGCGTTTCGGATCGTCGTTCATGAACATATCCGTTTGTCGTGCAATGGCAGGAGATAGCTTGCCAAGCGTTATACCTAGACGAACGATTTTCGCGTAATTAGGGAGAAATTCTCGCGCATTACCCCAAAGCGATTGTAATGCAGATAAACAAGCCTGATCATCATTTACAGCTGCCATGCTGGCCTTGAACGACTTACCTTTGTTATCGCGCCCAGTGCGAAAGCCTAGCCACAAATACAATTCCGAGGCGTAATAACCATCACGGCGCATACGTCTAGCGGCTTTGACGAGTAATACTCGTGAATAGGTTTCGGCATTGGTGATTGATCTGTCTTTAGGCGGTAAAACGCGCCCGTGGCCGTACATAGAGCGCTGAGAGGGCAATGCCTTCACGTCATAGCCGTGCAGGGCGTACCAAAGCCGCTCTCCTGTCACATTACCCCATATTTTGCGCATTTGCTTAGGCTGGGTATTTAGAAGTGCGCCTACGGTGTATATGCCCGCACGGTGTAAGCGTTTCTCCATATTACGACCCACGCCGGGAATATCATCAAAGGGTAAGCCTAGAAGCGGCTCAGGCATATCCTTGGGATGCCAGATAGTCGTGCCGTTGGGCTTGTCCATTTTACAGGCTATCTTGGCAAGGTGACGGTTGGTAGCAAAGCCAATGGAACAAGTGATGTGTGAGCCTACGCCGTAATGTATCCGCTCTTTGATTTGCTCCGACAAAGCTTCTGGATTAGCAATATCTCGTGCATCAAGCTTACAGGCCAGTTCGTCTATTGATTTGATAACGTCTATGGGAATGACCGCGTTGATCTCTGCTATCAATGTATCGTGTGCACGGCGGTATAAGTCGGGGGTTTGAGTGACAAGCACAATATCAGGGCAAATCCGCTTGGCGTCACGGACACGCATAACATTTTTGACGCCACGTGCTTTGGCTTCCTTTGAGCAAGCAATAACAACTGTGTGGAGCGTATTATCAAACGGAACTACGCCCACGGGCTTGCCACGTAGTGCAGGGCGGGCTTGTTGTTCGACGGATGCGAAGAAGCCGTCAAAGTCAAGATACAGATATTCTATTGTCTCTGGTTTACGCATGTTATCTCCAAGGGGGAGACACAAGAACATAAAGAGAACATAAAAGTCAAGGCTGGGTGATGTATAGGGTGTGGGTAACTTAGTCGTGCAGAAATTTGGATTAAAATTCTTCGCCAATTTGTGTGAACTTAGTATTCTGAATTATATTGTTTCTACTGAGAACTCAATCGAACGACTTTTACGCAAAGTTATCCACAGAAAATTATTGATCTAATTTAAGGGGTAAAGTGGCTACCAAATGGCTACCATTTTTATTTGATCACAAAACAATGGATTACAAATTACCGCTAAATCATTGAAATATAAGAAATAAATGGTGCCCCCACACGGACTCGAACCGCGGACCCCCTGATTACAAATCAGGTGCTCTACCAGCTGAGCTATAGGGGCAGATGTGTTTGCATCTTAGGGCGCGGTGATAATGCGGCGATTGTGAAATTGCAAGTACAGAATTGCGGTTTTTCCAAAAATGTCACATTGATATAAAGTGAGGTGGCGCGTTCATCCTTATGAGCGCATCCTAGATAAGTACACTGGCCGTGGTGCCTTTTTCTGGGCTTGAGTTTATTTTAAACTTATGGCCTAAAGTTTCGCAGGCAGTTTTAACCTGATAGAGGCCAAGCCCTGTGCCCCCAGACGCTTCGCTTTTTTGGCGGGCTTTGAGATAAGCCTTGATTTGCGTTGCGCTCATGCCTGCCCCGGTGTCCTCGACGGTGATATGGGTTACGCCGTCTTGGGCGCGGCAAGTCAGTTTCACGCCACCGCTGTTTGTGTGTTTGATGGCATTTGATACCAAATTATTTAAGATACGCATCAGCTCTACAGGGTTTGAGAAAACTTGCAGATCACAGGCCTGATATTCAAAGTCCAAGCCCTTGTCTTTGGCTTCCTCTCTAAACATAGCAAACACATTATCGGTCACAGCGGTTAAGTTAAATGTCTCGCATTGTGTTTTCGGTATATTGCCTCCATCGGACGTTGTAGCAACGAGGCTGTCACGGGCCAGGGTTTCCAAATAGTCAAAGGCATTTTGCATGTCCTGGGCTTTGGCGCTGTCCTTTTGCTTTATTTCACCAAGCATGGAGCGTAAAGAAATGAGCGGCTGCAAGATATCATGGCTAACCAGAGACAAACGTTCACGGCGCCTGACGGCCTGCTGGCGGGCTTTTTGGTATGATTTTTCCGAAGAGCGCAAGGCGGTGTTAAGCCGCAACTGCTCCTGCACGGCCTGAAACTCCGCCCGCTTAGCTTGGTCGCGCTGTTTGCGAATACCGATTTGCGCCTGGATCATGGCCAAGGCAAAACAACTGATTTCAATTAGTGATATGGGCGGAATTAAAATGGCGCGTCCAATGGGCACCGCTAAATCGCCCGCATTAACGGCAATGGTAATATAACGGTAGACGGCAAATGCGACAAATAAAGACAGGCTGCCGATTAAAATCACAACCGAGCCATCAAGCTTGGCCCGCACGGCGATCACGGCGCTAATGACATAGAGAACGCTTGAAATTGCGGTTAATATCGAGACCGTATATGCCAGCCACGGCGTTGTATAAATGTCGTTCCCTAAAATAAGCGCGGCACTCAGCAAATTTGCAGTGATAATGAAAATCAGGATTTTGTCGTAAGTGGCATTGATGTTTTTAAAGCGGAACAAGACGCGCCCCATGTTGAGAAATGCCACAAATACCAACAGCGCAAAGGTTTCCACAGCCCGGCTGGCAATAACCGGAAAATCGGGTATGACAAGGCTAAAGAAATGCCCGGTGACACCCGCATACCAAAGACCAACTATGCTAACATAAAAAACATAGGATAAGCCAACCCGCCACCCAAGCGCTGGCAAACCCAGCAAGGTAATCAGCACAATCGTTCCTAAAAAAGCCAGAAATATGGCCGTCCAAATCGCATCGATCCGGATTTTATTATAATAGGCGTCACTACCAAACACTTTTAAGGCCATGGGCTCAGAAGCGGTGCGCTCATAGCGTAAATAGAGCCGCATTTCTGCCTTGGGCGCAATATATAACTCTACTGCAAGCTGGGCTTGTTTGACTTGTCTTTGCCCAAAGCGGAGCTGGTCATTATAATCAAGGATTAGATTGGTCTCGCCCACACCGTTCAGGCTATAAATCACCATATTGCGTAAATCCGGGCGCTGGGTATCCAGTACGATTTTACGCACTGCATCCATATCGTTTCTAATTTTGAAATAAACCCAGGTCGGTTTTCCCATAGCATAGGGTGCGGCAGATCCACCGCCGGACATAGCTCTTGAACCATCAATGAGCGCCAAATTGACAGGCGTCCATTGGCCTGTGGCCCTCACTTGTTCTAACGTTAGTTGTTCGTCCTGTTCGGCTAAAAACACAGCTGAAAGCCCGACGTCCAGAGCAAAATCATACCCGATAGGCAAGACAATAGTTTGAGGCTCGGCGGGCATATTAGCCACCTGCGCAAATATGGCGGCAGGGCTTAACAAAGCCATGAAGATAAGGGTCAGCGCGGCGCGCACATAAGCGCGTAGGTCAATAAAATAGTTTATTGCTATCGTCATAGTCCCAATGGTTACCTTCTTTCACACGGGCGTATATGGGTAGTAATCCCCATTCGAACCTCCAGAAAACCGGGAGAGCTAAAGCTGCTTGTATTCATCCAACAGCCCTTCGCGCAAAGCATAGGTCATCAATTCCGCCACTGAAGTCACGTCCAGTTTTAGCATTAAACTACTGCGGTGTTTTTCTACGGTGCGCTTGCTGATACCTAGGCGCTGTGCAATCGACAGATTCTGGTGTCCACTGGCAATTAGGGATAAAACCTCGGTTTCTCTTGGGGTAAGCTCTGCCACAGTATGGGTTTCTGACAAAAGGGCCTGGGCGGCAAGCGAGATAAACTTGCCGCCATTCAGGACAATTACAAAAGCCTTTTTCATGTCTTCAGGGGAACAGGATTTAAGCAAAATACCGTCTACATCTGCATTCAACCATTGCGCCAACAGGCCAGCAGACGTGAAGCCGGTGAGTAATATTATGCGTGTCTGGGGCGACCATCTGCGGCATTCTGTTAGAACCTCGATGCCTTTGGCCAAGGGCATAGCCGCATCCACAACTAATAAATCCGGCTTGAACTGCTTAAGCGCAGAGATCGCCACAAGCCCGTTTTCCGCCTCACAGACTATGTTTATATTGGCAATGGTGGATAAAATTTGGGAAACGCCACGCCGCACAATAGCATGGTCGTCAGCAATAATCACCGTCTTGTTTTTTTGTTTATTGCGGGTTTCCATGATTCTCCTGATTGGAAACTATAGATTGGGACAAAACATAACAAGAAAATTTATCACCCGGCAGGAGACAGGTTCTGGCTGTAAAATGGGTATTACTACCCATACCCATGCTCGGCACCATTGTGGATAAAGTTCAATAATCCAGCACAGTTAAACCAGACAACGGGGCGCAGGCGGACTGAGGCACTCTCGGTCCGCCGCAATTCAACAACAGGAGAACACCATGCAGCTCATAATATTGTATTCCCTAAAAGGCGGTGTTAGCCGTGAAGATTTCCACAATTGGGTGCGCACCATTGATTACCCGGCCATGCGCGGGCTAGCGCGGGTAGAAAATTTCAAGACGTTTGAGACCAAAAAATTGTTGATGGGCGAAGGCGAACCGTCCGTCGGCTATGTAGAAATTTTCGACATCCCTGATTTTGACGGTTTCATGGTCGAAGACCTGGGCGGCGACACCGTCCAAGGCGTTATGGGTCAATTCATGGGCTTCGCCGATGCGCCAGAATTTATCATATGCGACGAGGTCAAGTGAGGGTTGCCTAGCGGCTACTACGGAGAACAATATATGTTGAGACGTTCAATCATTACAGCCGTATTTTTGGCCGCACTCGCGGGCTGTGCAAGTTTGCCGCCAACAGAAAACCCCGTCGCCAAACTCCCGGCGTCGGCGCGCACTTTGGACATGTTCAAACCCGGAAATGAGCAGTGCTATGACCGGGATGTGATGGGCGAAACATTCGTCGTGGATGCCCATAACCATTTTAGACCGTTCGGCGGCGCCGCTAAATCCATGACCGAAATCAATCAGTATTTGCTGGATACGGGTGTTCTGTTCGTCAATGTGTTTGGCATTGGCCAGAGCCTGCCGGTCAGTTCCACGTGCGAATATTATCTGGATTGTCTCGGGACCCCGGCCCTGCCGTCCATGAAAAACGATTTTGTCAACGCTATGAACTATCTCGACTTTGATCCCCAAGGAACCGAGATGACACTGTCCATGACATTCCCCGACCTCGCCCATCCTGAAAATGTGGTCGAGCAAATCCGGATCATGGATAGGGAATACCCGAACATGTTCAAATGGATGGGCGAGGTCAATTTGGTTAAACAGGCGCTATTTGGCAATCACCACGCCGCAACACCTATAGAGGCTATCGCCAAATGGGCTCCGTTTATGGCCCTATTGCGCACGCGTAATATCCCGATTTCCATTCACGCGGATTTGGGCGCGGACGATGAACCTAACAAATATGCCCCCCTCATGGACGAAGTTCTGCACCTCTACCCCAACAACAAAATTGTTTGGGTACATATGGGGCTGTCCAAAGAATTATCACACGCCAACCCAGACAAACATATTACAAAAATGCAGGCAGCACTCAACGGCTCCCCAAACCTGATGCTCGATATCACCTGGCGGGTGATCAATGACAACTACTTCACGGCCCCGGATATGCGGGCCAAATATCTGGCGTTTTTAGAGAGAAATTCTACCCGTATTCTGCCCGGCACCGACTTCGTCGCCTCCCACAAAAAAAGCTACGCCGTCTACCGCGAAGAAGTCCTCGCCAATAGCGACATCCTGAAAGACCTTAGCAACACCGCCTTTCGCAACATCGCGCTCGGCCAAAATTATTTCGGCATTACAGGTATGAAATACACCGCCCCGCAAATCTGTGAATAGGAGACAAAAATGAACATCACGAAAAAGCTCGTTATCAGCACGGCTCTTGGCGCGGCCTGTCTGACAATCTCCCTGCCTGCTGCGGCGCAAGATAGTGACGTTGCAATGGCGAGCTATTTGGCTTGTACACAATCGACGGTGCCCATACCAAAGTTGAGACTGTGTCAAAACTCATATGATGCCCTCATGAAGGTGGTCACCACAACCAAAAACAAAAAACTCGAAAATCTTTTCTTGGAAAATGCCGTCATGGCCGCCTATATCGCACTCTTGCAACAAAAAAGCATTGATATGTATGGGGGTAGGAGCGGGCCCAGTGAAAACGCATGTGTCCTCGCGAAACAAGGTTTGGCGGCTAATTTCCGACTTGAGAAAAAACCATCTGAAGATGATGAGCTTTTTTACGGAGCTATACGAGAATTAGTCGTCACAAAAAGAAAGTGCCGGGAACAAAACCAGGAACTGGTCGTCGCGCCACCTAAGAAAACGGATGCTGAGATACTGCTGGAAAACCAGCAACTTTGCTTTTCCAATTCCAGTAAAGCCAATTTAGATGACCGCCTGGCTGGCTGTGACGGTTTGTTTTCACATTTCAGAGGGCTGGCTGAAGCTGAGCGAAGAAGATTATCTGCGATTACAGGAAACGAAAAAACTAACACCAGCTACAAAGACCACGATAACTACACTTTCAAAAGTGGCGGAGCTGCCTTTCAATCGGCTCGATTTCAAAATAGCAAAACCCCGGACAACCAAAAATTACTTTGTCCACATCTGCACAAGGCAATGCAACAATTCAAGAAACTTCATGTTCCGCCAGCACGCGGGAGCGAACCATGGAAGATAATCGGTATGACTAAAAATATGGTGGATAGTTGCAAAGCGGGCGGGTTGTAAGGCGTACATCCCGCACCTCACCATTTCGAAAACGGCGAATAGGAAAATATTATGAAAACCATATCAAAATTCATCATCAGCACGGCACTCACCGCCGCCTGCCTCGGCATCGGTAACGCTCAATTTGTAAGCGCACAAGAACCGACAATAATGATGACGGACGCCGAACGTGCCGAAGCCAACAAGGCTACAGAGATCGGCACATTCGACGACGGGCTACGGGCGATGAATAGCGGTAATAAAAAACGCGCCACTGAAATATGGCTGCCCCTCGCCCAAAACGGCCATGCCCGCGCCCAATTTACATTGGGGTATATGTATGGTCAGGGCATCTATTTTGACATTAATGATCATAAGGCAATAGAATGGTGGGAGAAAGCTAGCAATAATGGGTATACGGACGCGCAACAAGCCCTTGGTATGTTGTTATATCTCGGAAATAATACCATTCCAAAAGACCCTACCCGCGCCGCCAAGTGGAACAAGTTAGCCGCAGACGGCGGCAGCGCTTATGGGCAGCTTTATATTGGTGTCCAATACGGCATGGGTAATGGTGTACCTAAAGATTTAGTCCAAGCCGAAAAATATCTACAAATGGCCGTTGCCCAAGGCAACACCGAAGCCATTAAAATGCTCGCCGCCGTGAAAGACGAACTTAAAACCGGAGAAGGCAGTGCGGCATATACTGATGGCATGACGGCTTACCTAAAGGGTGATTACAAAAAGGCTAGGAAAATTCTTGAGAAAGAAGCCAAAGCCGGCGACGCTAAATCGCAATTCGCCGTGGGCGAAATGTACCGTCTTGGCCAAGGTGTCAGAGCCAGCCAGAAGACAGCCTTTAAGTGGCTACAAAAGGCCGCAACGCAAAACCACCCAAAAGCACAGGTTAACCTGGGACGGGCTTATCTTTTAGGTCTTGGCGTGAAGACGTCTAACGAAACCGCATTTAAGTGGTATAAAAAAGCGGCCGATCAGGACGAGCCTGCGGGTTGGGCTAGCGTTGGTTACGCCTATGCCAATGGGCGGGGCGTAACACTTGATTATGAAAAGGCCGTTTTTTGGTATAACAAAGCACTAGATGAAGGGTTGGCCGTGGCACAATTTTCTATGGGTGATTTGGTAGAAAATGGGTTTGGTATTCAGCAATCAGACAAAGTCGCAGTTAAACTTTACGAAATGGCAGTCGCTCAAGATAATATCGATGCCATGATCAACCTGGCTATTCTCACGGACGAAGGACGCGGCACAGCCCAAAACAGCCGCCGCGCCGTAGAGCTATACAGGCAAGCCGCCGATAAAGGCTCTGCCCCCGGTGCGGTCTATCTGGGGACTATGTATCTATCAGGTCGCGGCGTAGCCAAAAATGCACAAACAGGTGCTCGATATGTCGAGCAAGGCGCAGAAGGCGGCGACCCATGGGGTATGCATATGATGAGCCTGCTCTATCAATCGGGAAACGGCGTTTCAAAGAGTAATAGCAGGTCGCTCGATTGGCTCAAAAAAGCGTCCTTTGCAGGTTTTGCAGCAGCGCAAACTGATCTCGCCGTGAAGTATGAATTTGGCGACGGCGTTACTGGCAATTTGAATGAGCGGGATAAATGGATAAAACACGCAACCGACAATGGCTATGCGGAAGCCGAGTATTGGCGCGCAAATTTTCATGGGCAAAATGGCAAATTTAAAAAGGCCAAAGTCTGGTACGAAAAAGCCCGCGCACAAGGCTATGCGCCCGCAAGTCAAGCCCTCGCTGATATGGCGAGTGGCACAATGCAGTCGGATTATAAAATCAAGAAAAAACGCGGTATGGAGGCCATGCGCGCCAGCCGTGCCGCTGAACGAGGTAGTGACCCGTGGGGGTTTAACGCCATCGCCAACAGCAGACGCAAATCGTGCCGTGCCAACCCCGGCAAGAACGCCAATGGCTACCGCGACGTAAACGGCACGTGGCGCTGTCCGTAATCATACACTAAAGGAAACCACGCTATGAAAAAATTTATATTCGGCGTAACCATAGCAGGCCTTTGCGTTTTCAGTGCGTTATGGGCACCTAGCATTGCCGCAGATGAGGGCCATCAATATCAACAAGCCGTCAAGGCAGGTAATTTTACTCTGGCAGCAAAAATACTTCAGCCTCTGGCACAAGCCGGTGATATGCACGCACAGTATATTCTTGGTGTTTATTATAGTGACGGAATAGGCGTATCACAGTCTGATGAAACCGCCTTCTATTGGATGCAAAAATCCGCACTTCAAGATTTTGCCAAAGCGCAGATGTTTCTCGGCGTTATGTATAAAAGAGGGCGCGGGGTCACTCAATCAAATGTAAATGCCGTCTATTGGTACAAAAAATCTGCGGATCAAGGCAATTCGTTGGGCCAATTTCACTTAGCGAATATGATCTATCAGGGGCACGGTACGGCGCAGTCTAATGAAGCCGCAATAGTCCTGTTCAAAAAATCCGCCGCACAGGGCGAACCAAACGCCAAAACCATACTCAAACGACTCGGTGTGAAATAAGGAAATGACATGAAAAAAGCTGGAAACATATTTTTCATTTTCGCGGTGATTGCCTTTGTGGTTATTAGTTTTTTGCCCAAGACTAAACCTCCCCTAGAGGCGGGTATGATCGCTTACGACGAACAGAATTATGCTCAAGCCTTGAGCGCATTCACCAAAGCAGCAGAAACCGGTGATGCACGGGCTGAGTATATGATTGGCAATATGCACGAGGCCGGTGAAGGTACGGCGCAGTCAGATGAGCAAGCTTTGCAGTGGTAYCTYAAATCRGCAAAYCAAGGCTATGATGAWGCACAATTTAATGCGGGCATCATGTACCAAAACGGCAGAGGTGCTGAGAAATCTTACGAGCAAGCCTTTAGTTGGTACGAAAAAGCCGCCGAACAAGGCTTAGCCAAGGCGCAACAAAATCTCGCATCATATTATTCCAATGGCTACGGCGCGCCGCAAGATTACGCGAAAGCCATTCGCTGGTACGAGAAAGCCGCCGCGCAAGGACGCGCCGATGCCCAATACGAATTGGGGGCTGCTTATTATCTAGGAAACGGCGTGGAAGCCTCCACCGAGACCGCAATCATGTGGCTAAAAAAGTCCGCCGAGCAAGGCAATAAGAAAGCCGTAGACGGCCTCGCCGAAATAGCGGCGGCCGAACAAAATATGTCTGCTGAAGAGTAGCGGCCAACGTCAATACTATTAACCTAACTCAAGGAAAGCAAACCATGAAAAAACTAATACTCGGATTAGCCGCCGCCAGCCTTTGCGCCCTCGCGCCGCTTTCCGCATTCGCCGGGCCATTTGAGGATGGGAATGCGGCCTATAAGGCGGGCGATTACGCACAGGCCGTAACTAGTTTTAAGGCGGCGGCAGAAAGCGGACATAAATCCGCACAATACAATTTAGGCCTTTTGTATGATCAGGGAACAGGTGTTTCCCAATCTGACAAACAAGCTAGCTATTGGTGGCGTAAAGCCGCCGACCAGGGCCTAAAAGATGCGCAATACAATCTCGGACATAATTATTCAAATGGCAGAGGCGTACCGAAATCAGACGTGCAAGCCGCTCTTTGGTACCGTAAAGCCGCCGATCAGGGCGCTGTAAATGCCCAACACAACCTCGGTGTTTCATACCTACATGGCAAAGGAAATACACAATCCTATCCGCAAGCAGCTCTTTGGTTCCGCAAGGCGGCCAACCAGAACCATACTGAGGCGCAAGTAATGCTCGGTAGCATGTATACATCTGGCAAAGGAGTAGACCAATCTTATGTGAAGGCAAAAGAATGGCTTAATAAAGCCTTCGCAAATGGTTCTGTGGAGGCTCTGGATCTAATACTAGATATAAATGCGCAAATCATCATCGAAGCCAGTGGCGGGTTTAATACACCGTCAAAGCCGCCCACTGCAATTTATGAACAAGGCAAAAGCGCCTATAATTCTGAAGATTACCGCACAGCTTTCTCGATTTTTTCTAAGCTCGCAAATGAAGGCGATCAAAAAGCGCAAACCTATATGGGGTTCCTATACAAATATGAAAACAATGCCGTTAGCCAGTCACATCCTAAAGCAGCGGAGTGGTTTCGCAAGGCGGCCAATCAAGGCGCGTCATCCGCCCAGTATAATCTGGCCGTTATGTACTATTCGGGCCAAGGTGTTCCTCAATCTTATGAGCAAACCATCAAATGGTACCGCAAAGCTGCGGTGCAAGGCGATTCAGATGCACAATACGGCCTAGGAACCCTTTATTATAACGGCCTCGGCACCGCCGAAAATTATGATATTGCCGTTTCTTGGTTCAAAAAAGCCGCTGTGCAAAATCACGAAAAAGCCCAAGCCGTCTTGAAACAGCTCGGCGTTCAATAAGGAACATCACATGAAAAAATTACTACTCGGATTAACCGCCGCCAGCCTGTGCGCCCTCGCGCCAATCTCCGTGCTCGCGGGGCCGTATGAAGATGGTTTAGCAGCCTACAACGCCAAAAATTACAATCAAGCCTTGCAATTATGGCGCCCACTTGCCGACCAGGGTAGTGCTAGTGCGCAGTTCAATATCGCAATGATGTATGCGAATAATGAAGGCGTGACCCGCTCCTATCCAGAATCAGCAAAATGGATGCGCATGGCGGCGGGTCAAGGGCACGCCCAAGCCCAATATCTTATGGGCACCATGTACAACTCCGGATTAGGCATCACGAAAGACCGCACACTTGCAGTTAAATGGTTCGAAAAATCGGCGGCACAAGGTTATGAGGACGGCATCGCGGCTCTAAAAAAATATAAGCAAAAATCAACAGACGAGCAGATGGATATTCTGACAGAATTATTATATCCTACAGCAAAGCCAAATGTTACTTATGAACAAGGTCTATCCGCCCTTAAAGTGGGCGCGACAGATAAAGCTTTTTCAATTTTTTCTACGCTCTCAAAGCAAGGGAATGCGAATGCGCAATCAGATTTGGGTACACTATATGCATCTGGTAATGGCCGTCCCGTCAATATGGAAATGGCCTCTATTTGGTGGAGAAAAGCTGCCGACCAAGGCCATATCGAAGCCCAAATAAATCTCGGCATCGCCTATTACAAAGGTATAGGTGTCCCTCAATCCTTTACTGAGGCTGCCAAGTGGTTTCAAAAACCCGCACAACAAGGAAATACCGTTGCTCAATACCATTTAGGATTGGTGTATAAAAACCGACAAGATGCAGCCCAGTCCAATGAGCAATCTGTCAAATGGTACCAAATGGCTGCTGCTCAAGGGTATGCGGACGCGCAAGCCAATCTCGGTTTCATGTATTATAGGGGAACGGGTATATCTCAAAATAGCAGCACAGCTATAATGTGGTTCAAAAAGGCCGCCGCTCAAGGCCAGAAAGGCGCCATAGGTGCCCTCAAACAACTCGGCGTACAATAAGGAAACCAAATGAAAAAAGCACGAAATATATTTGTCATATTTGGTATTATTGCGATTGTGATTATGGGGTATTTGCCCAAGCTTAAATCACCTCTCGAAGCAGGCCTCGCAGCTTATGCTGAACAGGATTATACCCAAGCCCTGACTTCGTTTACCGAAGCCGCCGAGAAAGGTGATGCTAAGGCTCAGTATAATTTAGGGACTATGTACGAAGCTGGAGAAGGTGTTGCGCCGTCTGATAGTGAGGCTGCAAAATGGTACCAAAAAGCCGTAGACCAAGATTTCAAAGAAGCTCAATTTAATCTCGGCGTTCTATATGACAACGGAAAAGGTGTCCCCCATTCCGACACACAAGCGGCTGAACTTTACCAAAAAGCGGCAGCGCAAGGCTTGCCTTTAGCCCAATTTAATTTGGGCATGATGCACTACACCGGAACCGGGATAGAGCAATCTAATGAGCAAGCCGTGATCTGGTTTAGGAAAGCGGCGGAACAAGACTTAGGCCAAGCCCAACAAAATCTGGGCACCTTTTATGCGAATGGCTGGGGCGTTGAAAAAAACGAAAACGTCGCGGCACTGTGGATTGAGAAAGCCGCAGACCAAGGCCGTGCTGGTGCTCAATTTGATATTGGTGTGGCTTATTATTACGGAAACGGAGTTCCACAATCGACCGAGACCGCCATAATGTGGCTTAACAAATCCGCAGCCCAAGGCAATGAAAAGGCCGTAGATGGCCTTGCCGAAATCGCCACAGCCGAACAAAACACGCGAACGGAAGAGTAGCGGCAAACGTCAATACACTTCAGCCATTCAAGGAGAAAACCATGAAAAAACTAATACTCGGGGCGGTCGCCGCAAGTCTTTGCGCTCTCGCCCCGCTCACCGCTTACGCCGGCCCATATGAAGATGCTGAAAAAGTTTTTTATGCCAAAGAGTATAGCAAGGCGGTGTCACTTTTCAGGCCAATGGCTGAAGCTGATAACGATAATGCACAATGGTATATGGGTACATTTTACCGCAGGGGGCAAGGGGTAGAACAATCATACGAACAGGCCGTCTACTGGTTTGACCGTTCTGCCCGTAACGGCGATGCGGATAGCCAATATGAATTGGCCAAGCTCTATTATTATGGGGACGGGACGGCGCAAGATCGTAGAACGGCTTTTAAATGGTATTTGGCCGCCGCCGAGCAAGGCCATAAAAAAGCAGCCTTTGATGTAGGCTATGCTTATAAAAATGCCAATGGCGTGAAAAAGTCTTATTCSRWRSYKCTSWRNNNATGGKAYYNGAWRRCSNCAGRYYWTGRCANTTKAYSMMGSSAKKRCNAGSTTTGSKYATTATGTATGAGAATGGGCAAGGCGTTAAAAMGSAYYTMYSMWAAGCNSSRCAARCYWWWTRCCAAAGCCGCCGATAACGGCGACGCCAAAGGTCGGGCCTATCTGGCCAATATGTATTATTTTGGCAAAGGTGTCAAAACCAACAAGGAGCAAGGCATAAAACTTTTTAAACAAGCCGCTGCTATGGGGAGCAAATATGCGAAAGAAGAGTTGGAACGATTTGGCATTGAAAATGATTTGCTCGGCGACGCGGCTTATGTGGCTTATTTGAAAAAAGACTTTAAGGGCGCCATCAAGCTATGGCGCGACAAAGCCCAGCAAGCCGATGTCGCGGCCATGGTCAATCTTGGCAATATCTATAAAGATATCGAAGCCGTGCAGGATTACAAAAAGGCGATGGATTGGTACAAGCCTGCCGTAACTTTGGGGAATTCCGAGGCGATGGTCGCTACGGGAGATTTGTACAATTATGGGCTGGGCGTACCTCGCGATTATGAAAAAGCGTACCAGATGTATTCAAACGCAATTATGGAAAACGATCCGAACGGCATTTATATGTTTGCCACAATGTATGATGATGGACACGGTGTGGAGATGGATAAAGATAAAGCCCTGCAACTCTACCAAGTCGCCGCCGATATGGGTCATCAAGACGCTAAAGATATGGTAAAATTTTATCGAGACCGCAATGCTGATAAAGCGCGTTGGGACCAAATGGTAGCTAATTTGGATGCCATTCGGCGCGAAAAGGCGCAAAAGAAACGCTATTGCGACGAAATGTTTTACAAGGGTACTCTAGAGGCTTCGCGCCGCAGCGGGCAATATTATAAATACCGATATGTGGCACCGTCTGGGTGCTAATATTGAGCCCACCAATAAGTCCAAAATATAGGAAACCAAACCATGAAAAAGATTATGTTCGGACTAGCTGTAGCTAGTCTGTATATGCTCACTTCCTTGCCCGCATTCGCAGAATGTCCCGAAATTGCGCCGCAAAACATGTATGATTTAAGGCGGGCTATAGTCGATGGACGTATGACTGACGCGAACCAAGTCTTTAGCTATGCCAACGAAGTGATGAAGGTCTGCAATTATAATGCGCCCGTCATGGGGCAAACGGCAGAAATTTACGCAATGATTGGGAACGCATCAGTAAATCCAAAATCTGAATTTGCAGCCTTCTCGCAAAGCTATTTGGCGATTATCAATAATGGCCATATCTACAATAAACTTAGGGATTTGCCGAGTATCAGGCATCCAGGCGGCAAGGAAGAATACCTAAACAATTACGACGAGACAACCACGCTTTTGGGCATGGTGATTGGAAATCTTGCCCAACTTTCTGAAAAAAACCTGACACACGATATATTTAAGAACAACTATAAGAGCACGGATAAATGCCCCCATAAAGATGTTGACCGCATTAAAAAGGAAGTTTCRATTTTGTCGTTCTGGGCTGGCCGGGATAGTGAWAARYTGTCYATCGCCGCCCAAAGAYTAGACGGYTTGCATWTGGTGTGCAAAYCACACCAACTTTTYCTGGCAAATAATTTGGCAAAACTRCACAGAGATTTTGCCAACTCATATTTTKTGCAAGARAAAYTGGARCTTGCGGTCAAACAAATCAANAAAGSYMRAAMNATACGCKGATGAATGCAAAAACACTGCCCGAAGCGCTTTAAAACAATGCCAGGCGCACAGCGATCTTGGCATTAGTATGGATGTGGAAATTATGAAACGCCACCTAAAAACTAACGCAAAATGATTTAACAAGGAGCACACAATGAAAACGATAATCATCGCAATAGCACTCGGACTAACCCTCGGTACAACGCTGGCGGCTTGCGGCGCGGACACCCCGCCTGAAAAGCAAATGACTACAAAGGAATTGGCGGCAGCGGCAGTGGCAGGTGATAAAGCCGCTATGCGCGAGCTTGAACGGCAGGTGGCCAAGAAAGCCAAAGCCGAGAAGAGGAAAATGGAGGCAGCGGCGGGCGGCGGTGATCCACTTGCGGTATTTCAAAMKRYWWKGMWRKCGRKGSAYGKTTAGCCAAGTATTATGAGCCTTTTTAACTCGCTCTATCTCGATTAAAGCTTCTTCATTGGCACAATCAACATCTCTTACGCTGGCATCGGCAATGTCGCGAA
>NVVO01000044.1 GCA_002733385.1 Robiginitomaculum sp. | reverse complement strand
ATTCCTGTAACCCGATGGCGACGGCTTTCATCGCCAGCGCGGTCATGGTTACCTTCGGACCAGAATAGTTGGGTTTGGAAATGAAGAGCTTTCGTGCCGTCTCCAGGTCAGTGATATCTGCATGGTCAAATTGTGTGACATGCGGAATGAGCTGCCAGGAAAGACTGAGGTTCTTGGCCGAAACCCGTGCGAGTTTTTTCATTTTCTGGCGATCTACTTCACCGAATTGAGTGAAGTCTGGCAATGGTGGAACCGTAATTCCGCCTCCCCCTCCGCCGCCAGCTCAGGGGGTTGGGCCTGCGRATTGTGTGGGCGGCACGGCGGACGGCTATCCGTGCAATGCTATCAATCTCGCGAAAAATATTCCCCTTGCTGATTTTGGGGCTGGGTCTGGTAATGATATTTGGGGTTGGACAGACCCGACAGACGGGACGGAATACGCGCTCATGGGTCTGAATAACGGTACGGCATTTGTCCGTATATCCGACCCGCAAAACCCGGTTATCGTCGGTCGTCTTCCGACCAATACTGTCGCCGCTTCGTGGCGGGATATTAAGGTTTATCAAAACCATGCCTATATCGTCGCCGACAATGCTGGTGCTCACGGTATGCAAGTGTTTGATTTGACCCGCCTGCGCGGCGTTACCAATAATACCAGCTTCACCGCCGACACGATTTATACAGACATCGGTAGTGCCCACAATGTTGTTATTAACGAAGCCAGCGGCTTCGCCTATATTGTCGGAGCCAGTACCTGCAGCGGCGGGCTACATATGGTGGACATCAGCACACCCACCAGCCCGACATTTGTCGCCTGCCACAGCGCTGACGGCTATACCCACGACGGGCAATGCGTAAACTATACCGGCCCGGACGCCGATTATGCGGGGGCGGAAATTTGCTTTAACGCCAATGAGGACACTCTTGATATTGTTGACGTCAGTGTGAAGGCTGCGACGGTTTCCGTCTCCAGTTCTATATATCCTAATGTTGAGTATACCCATCAAGCCTGGCTCGACGACACGCAAAGATTTCTAATCGTTGGAGACGAGCTCGACGAGACCAGAAGGGGTGGCAATACCCGAACCTTGGTATTTGATGTCTCGAACTTGGACGCTCCGGTATTGCTCTACGCCCATCTCGGCACCACAACTGCTTCTGACCACAATGCCTATATAGTTGGCAATAAAATTTACCAATCCAATTACCGGGCCGGTCTGCAAGTGCTGGAGTTTACCAACCTTGCTACCGATACCTTGGTACAAACCGCCTCGTTTGACACCGTTCCCGACAATGACGACCCGGAACATGACGGCGTTTGGAGCAATTATCCTTTCTTCCCCAGTGGCACCATAGTGCTCAGCGATACCAATAAAGGCTTGTTTGTTTTAACGCCGGAGTAAAACTAGCGCGCCAGTTCGCGCATGGCACCTTCAATCCCGGTTAGGGTCATGGGGAACATACGGTCTGCGCCTATGATCTCCTGGATTATGTTTGTGGATTGGGAGTGGCGCCAATAGGTTTCAGGGACCGGGTTTAGCCAGACCAGATGATCATAAACGTCAACAAACCTTTTGAGCCAGACCGCGCCGGGTTCTTCGTTCCAGTGTTCTATGGCCCCGCCCTTGACTGCGATTTCGTAGGGGGACATGGAGGCATCGCCGACGAAAACCACACGGTAATCAGACGGGTATTTGTGCAAAATATCCCATGTGGGTGTGACCTCGCGCATCCGCCTTATGTTGTCTGTCCAAACATTTTCATAGATCATGTTGTGGAAATAAAAGTTTTCCAGCCGTTTGAACTCGCTGCGCGCCGCCGAGAACAATTCCTCGGCTTGCAAAATATGCGCGTCCATAGAGCCGCCAATATCGAAAAATGTCAGGACTTTGACGGCATTGCGTTTTTCGGGCCGCATTTTAATGTCGAGCCAGCCTTGGCGGGCGGTGGCGTTGATGGTGTCGTCTATGTCCAGTTCTTCGAGCGCACCTTCGCGGGCAAATTTGCGCAAGCGCCTGAGVGCCACTTTGATATTGCGGGTGCCCAGTTCAACATCCCCGTCCAGGTTTTTAAAATGCCGTTTGTCCCAGACCTTGACGGCCCGGCCATGGCGGCCTTTATCCTGGCCGATGCGCACACCTTCCGGGTTATAGCCGTAAGCGCCAAACGGCGAAGTGCCGCCGGTTCCGACCCATTTATTGCCGCCCTCATGGCGTTCGTTTTGTTCTTCAAGACGTTTTTTCAGCGTCTCCATCAGCTTGTCCAAATCCCCCAAAGCTTCGATCTCAGCCATTTCTTCCGGGGTCAAAAACTTCTCTGCCATCTTGGTGAGCCAGTCGGCGGGGATATCCTGATCGTTCTCTCCGAATATATCTGAGAGATATTCCGCGCCGCGAAACACATGGGCAAATACTTGATCAAATTTATCCAGATTACGCTCGTCCTTAACGAGTGCGGCCCGCGATACGTAATAAAACCCGTCCACACTCTCCCCGGCCACGTCCTTGTCCAGAGCTTCCAATAGCGTCAAATACTCGCGGATAGACACCGGAACCTTGGCAGCACGAAGCTGGGAGAAAAAATCATGAAACATGGTGGATTGTTAAGGCAAGTCTATGGAGTGGGCAAGCTTTCATCTTATTTGAATTTTATCGAAATGTCACCTTGACTTCCCATTTATACCGTATAGGTTACATGTCACCTAAAGGTTATATATAGGAGATTTACTTGACCGAAATTGAAAAACTCGTCCGTAGCCGTAGCCGCATTACTTTGCTCATGGCGGTGACATTTGCGATCTGGCAAGGCGGACAAATAGCATCAAAATTAATGAGCCCCGAAATGAGCTTGTATGCTCTCGCCTCAGGTATTGGGGGGCTTGGCGCGGTCGCCTATGCGATCAGCGCCCTGTTTTTGTTTATTTATTACCGCCGCGTAAAAAAAGCCAAGCTCGGCTGCACCTTAAATGACGAATGGGCTCAGCATGTAAGAACCAAGGCTATACAATACGGATTTTTCTACATGATCGGGGCAACATCCTTACTCTACGGTGCATCTGCTGTTTGGCAAATCCCGGCACAACCAACTTTACAAACCATAATAGTCGTTGGCGTCGTCAGCACAATATTTGCCTATATCTGGATAGAGCATAAAGGCGAGGCGGAGCAATGAGCCCGACACGCACCGCATCATTACTGAATACCTTACGCCAATTTCGCGTAGCCGCCGGACTAACCCAGCAAATGTTGGCCGAAAAGATCGGCGTCACCCGCAAAACCATTAACACTGTGGAGAACTCGGTGTTTATCCCCTCCACAGTTTTGGCCTTAAAACTGGCGAAAACACTGGAGACAGATGTTCACAGCCTGTTTCAGTTACCGGACGTAACTGAGTAAATGATGCGCTTATTTCGCATCTATTTATTTCGCATCTATATGGCCAATCGCGTTTTTGAAGTTAGAGGGCTTTCAAACTATCCCTGAACAGTTTAGCATTTTCTACATAGTGCAAGGCGCTGGCTTTTAGCATTTGGATTTGGGTATCGCCCAGGGTTTTTATGACACGAGCCGGTGCGCCGACCACCAGAGAATTGTCCGGGATGGTTTTGCCTTCCGTCACCAAAGCATGAGCACCGATGATGCAGTTTTTACCGATTACGGCTCCGTTCAGCACCGTGGCGCCTATGCCGATCAGTGAATTGTCGCCGACTGTGCAACCATGCAACATGGCTTTGTGACCGACCGTTACCCCTGCGCCAATATGTAGCGGCATGCCGGGGTCTGAATGTAGAACCGAATTATCCTGGATATTGGTGTTGGCCCCAATATGGATTGGCTCGTTATCGCAACGGATCACCACCCCGAACCAAATATTTGCGTTTTCGCCCAGATGCACATCCCCAATCACGGACGCATTAGGCGCAATCCAGACACCGTCTGCACATGTGGGACGCACACCGTCCAAGGCATAAAGCGCCACAGCTACATCTCGTCCAGGTCTTGTTGCAGGATCGAGATATTGAGATCATAGGAAATATCGTCCTTGTCTTCGTCGTCTATGTACAGAAGCCCCAGGATTTCATCATCAAGATAAACCTCTACACTGTCCGCGACTTTTCGCGGGCGAATGGTCAGGTCGTCTGCGCCAAAACGCTTTTTCAAATAGGCTTGGACTTGCGTAATTTGCTCGGGTTTCATACTGGTCTCCAAATGATGGCTATATTTTGGCTAAATCTAACGGGAAAAATCTGGAAATCAAATGATATAGTTAAAAGACTGGTCCATTTCCGCCGCCGGATTGTCGCAACACGGGCCGCCGACCGGTTTGGCCGGTATCCCGGCCACCGTGCATTGGGCCGGCACGTCTTTGAGCACCACGGAGCCAGAGGCAATGCGCGCCCCGTCCCCGACCGTAATATTGCCGAGTATCTTGGCCCCGGCCCCGATCAAGACATTTTCGCCGATTTTAGGATGGCGGTCGGCTTGTTCTTTGCCCGTACCGCCCAAAGTAACCCCGTGCAATATGGAACAGCCATTGCCGACCTGGCTGGTTTCACCGGCCACCAGCCCGTCGGCATGGTCGAGCATAATCGCATGGCCAAATTTGGCCGCCGGATGAATATCAACGCTGAACAATTCGGTGCTGCGGTTTTGCAAATGATAAGCCATAAGCTTGCGGCCTTGGTTCCAAAACTTGTGGGCCACACGGTAGGTCTGCAAGGCGGTAAAACCTTTGAAATACAAAAAACACTGGAGATAGGACAAACAGGCCGGGTCACGCTCGCGCACCGCCACTAAATCCTGTATGGCGGCAGCCGTGATTGCGTCATCAGCGCGGTAGCACTCCAAAAACAATGAGCGTAAATGCAAGGCTGGCAATTCTGGTGTCGCCAGTTTTTCGGCCAAATGGCTGGCCAAAGCCCGGCAAAAACTTTCCTGATTGATAATCGCGCCGTACAGTAAAGACGACAAAGCCCGTTCATTTGCGGCAAAATCCCTAGCTTCGTCTTGCAGGCTTGCCCAAACTTGGCCTTGCACATCATGGGCGGTGGAAATTTCGATCACGGACATAAAAACTCCTGTTCCTATTTAGATAGCTAAGGATCAGCTTATCACAAGGGATAAGCGAATAAAATCACGAATATGTGTTACCCGCGACCTCTATAGGGTGCGACGCCTTGGTCTGGTACCCAGAGCCCTTCGGGGCGCGTGCCGTATTGGTAAAAAACATCGATGGGGATGCCGCCGCGAGGATACCAATAGCCGCCAATTCGTAGCCACAAAGGTTTGATGTTTTTGATAATTTTTTGCGCGATCCCCACCGTACAGGCCTCATGAAAATCACCGTGATTGCGGTATGAGGTCAAATATAGCTTTAAGGATTTACTTTCGACAATCCATTTGTCCGGCGCATAATCTATCACCAAATGGGCGAAATCCGGCTGGTTGGTCACCGGGCACAGGGAGGTAAATTCCGGGCAGGTAAAACGGATGAGGTATGGCTCATTGTTTGGGTTTGAAACCCGTTCCAGCTTGGCCGTGTCCGGCGAAACGGGCGTATCCGCCTGTGCGCCCAATTGCCCTAAATCTTTGTATCTTTTATCTGTCATGGCCGCTGGTTAACTTAATTTTTCGCCTGCTTCAAGTACTGCGAAGCTTTAAGCGCAATAAAATCCCGTGTAGCCGTCCGCCAAAATCATAGGCTAATATGGCTTTGCGGCCCGGCATTTCCACATATTTATAGCTGAAATGGGATAAGGCTATGACCAAAAGCAAATAGGGTATCAACAAAAGATCGCCTCTCAATAATTGCTCATTCCACGAGGAACCAAACAATTTCGGAAACAGAATTTCGGCAGCAATCGAGAAAAACAAAGACACCAGAATATGCACCATATAAATTGAATAAGAGATGCGCCCAAGATAGCGCAATGGCCGCGTTCCCATCAGTTTCGAAACCCCGCCCATATCAAAGGCAAAGCCAAGCACAAAGATAAAAGCCACAGGTGCAATGAAAAACTGCGCCTTGCCGGGGAAGTAAATCACAAACCCGACCATGACCAATAAGGCCGCCAGTTCARTCAAGGTGGCGATTGGTGTATAGATACGGCGTTTTGTCTGCTTTTTGAAATGATTAAAGCGCGGTAAAATTTGCCTATAGGCATAAGCCACCAACACCCCGGTGAAAAACCCGCCGAGACAACGCCAAAACCCCAGGTCATAATGGAAATCCATATTGGGTTTCAGGCCAGACAACACAGTATAATTCACGCCAACTAATGCAGCTATCACCATGAAATGCCACAACTTTTTAGGCCTTGCCCACAACATCATGCCCAGGAATACAAAATATGTCCAAAACTCGACACTGACCGTCCAGCTCGGCATGTTAAAAGACAGGCTGTCATGCAAACCCATGGATTGGGTCAGGGTCAAATTGGACAAAAAGCTTTGCCAGCTCTCCACCGCGCCGGGTTGAAACGGTAATATTTCCCCCGGTGTCAGGGTGGCAAAACCGAACCAATGGGCCGCAACTCTCGCAAAGGCATAAACAACCGCCACCAGCAACATGACAAAATGGATCGGGTAAAGGCGAGCAAAACGGCGCTTGATAAAGCTGCGTCCCTGCGCGCCAGTCGTCAGGTGACCATCATACAGGGTAAACATCAAAAACCCCGAAAACACGAAAAACAAATCCACCAAAATCGGACCATTATTAAACAAAGCGGTCCCATTGATATTGGACATCCACATGGTGTGATAGACGGCAATCATCAGCGCCAGAACACCGCGAAACCCGTCGAGGGCGGCAAAATATTGAGTTTTACCCCGGCTGTCGGCCAATTGAGACAATTGTAATCCACCTATAGTGTTGTTTTCAACTGTGATTTACCCCATTAAGGACAATATTAGATTAAGAAACGGCAGAGCAGAAGTGCATTTCGGGGGATACTAACCATGCAATTAGTCACACTGGATTGGGTCATAGTTGCCGTCGTGCTGGCGTTGATATTATGTGTTGGCATTTATGTCAGCCGCCGGGCCGCCGCCGATAGCACATCTTTCTTTCTCGGCGGTCGTAATATGCCGTGGTGGCTTTTGGGCACAAGCATGGTCGCCACCACATTTGCCGCCGACACCCCCAATCTGGTCACTGGCCTAGTGCGCGAGAACGGCGTGGCCGGCAATTGGGGCTGGTGGGCGTTTTTGCTGACGGGCATGATCAGTGCCTTTGTTTACGCCAAATTGTGGCGGCGTTTGGGCGTTGTCACCGATATAGAATTTTACGAACGCCGCTATAGCGGCAAGCCAGCCGCCGCCTTGCGCGGGTTTCGGGCCGTGTATATCGGGGTGTTTTTCAACATTATGGTTATGGCCAATGTGACCTTGGCCTTGATTAAGTATGCCAATGTCTTGTTCGGAATTTCGCCGGAAATGGTGGTGCTGATCGCCGGGCTGGTGGCGGTTACATTGTCAGTATCAGGCGGGCTTTTGGGCGTATTGGTGACGGATTTTTTCTTGTTTATCCTGTCCATGGTCGGGGCATTGTGCGCCGCCTGGTTTGCGGTCAATCATATGGATGTGGGCGGGCTGTCACAGATGATGCAAGCCCCGGAACTGATTGGCAAGACTAGCTTTTTTCCTGATTTTTCCGACCCCAACCAATATGTACCCATACTCCTGATCCCGCTCCTGATCCAGTGGTGGAGCGCCTGGTATCCAGGTTCAGAGCCGGGCGGCGGCGGTTATATCGCCCAGCGCATGTTGGCGGCCAAAGACGAAAATCACGCCACAGGTGCGGCAGTATTTTTCAACATCGCCCACTATGCATTAAGACCGTGGCCGTGGATATTGGTGGCTCTGGCTTCGCTGATTGTATTTCCCGACTTGGACAGCATGGGCACCGCCCTGCCCCATGTGGACAAATCCTTGATCCAAAATGATCTGGCCTACCCGGCCATGTTAACATTCCTGCCCACGGGCCTGCTCGGACTTGTGGTCGCGTCTATTTTGGCCGCCTATATTTCCACCATGTCAACTATGTTGAATTTAGGCGCATCCTATGTGGTCAATGATGTCTACGGCCGTTTCATCAATAAATCCGCCAGCGAGAAACGCAAAGTCCGGGTCGGCAGGTTGGTGACCATTGGTTTGATGGTCGGCGTAGCATTATTGGCCCTTAAACTGGAGAGTGCCACCCAGGGCTTTCGCTTATTGCTGGCGGTCGGCGCGGGCACGGGGCTGTTGTTCTTTTTGCGCTGGTTCTGGCCGCGCATCAATGCCTGGAGCGAGATCAGCGCTATGGTGTTCTCCTTAGCTGTGGCGTTTGGGGTTGAATTTTACGGCCCGGAAAACCTGCAAATCTGGCATAAATTCGCGCTTAGTGTTGGTTTGACCACACTGGGTTGGCTGGCCGTGACCATGCTGACCCCGCCGACCAATGCCGCCACTTTAAAGACATTCCGCGCCGATGCCAAGCTGGATAAAGCTACGAATATTAAAGCCGGAATACTGGCCGCCCTCGCCGCAAGCCTAAGCGTTTACGGTTTTATGTTCGCTACAGGCAGTATTTTATACGCCCAGTATTTACCCGCGCTGGGTTTCGGGTTAGTCAGTTTATTGGCAGGGATTTTCACCCTGCGTATTTATAAGAGATCATTATGAAATCACGCGCCGCCATTGCCGTAAAAGCTGGAAGTCCCTTGATCATTGACGAAGTAGATGTGGAAGGGCCGCAGGACGGTGAAGTCCTGGTCGAAATCAAAGCCACAGGCATTTGTCATACCGACGCTTTCACCCTGTCGGGCGATGACCCGGAGGGCGCGTTCCCGGCTATCCTCGGCCATGAGGGCGCAGGGGTCGTTCGCGAAATCGGCAAGGGCGTGACATCCCTAAAAGTCGGGGATCATGTCATCCCGCTGTATACCGCCGAGTGCCGCACTTGTGATTATTGCCTGCACCCAAAAACCAATCTGTGCCAGCGTGTGCGCGAAACCCAGGGGCGCGGCGTCATGCCAAACGGCACGTCGCGCTTTAGTTACAATGGCAAGCCCGTCCTGCATTATATGGGCTGCTCGACATTTTCCAACTACACCGTATTGCCGGAAGTCAGTCTGGCGAAAATCCGCAAGGATGCCCCGTTTGATAAAGCCTGCTATATCGGTTGCGGCGTGACCACGGGGGTCGGCGCGGTGATTTATACGGCCAAGGTCGAGCCGGATACGGCCTGCATCGTGTTCGGACTGGGCGGCATTGGGCTGAACGTCATTCAAGGCCTAAAGATGATAGGTGCCAAACAAATCGTCGGCGTTGATCTGAACCCGGCCCGCGAAGCCACGGCTCGTAAATTCGGCATGACCGATTTCGTCAATCCGAGTGATGTCAAAGGCGACCTCACCGGCTATCTGGTCGAGCTAACGGGCGGCGGTGCAGATTACACATTCGAATGTATCGGCAATACGGATGTTATGCGCGTCGCACTCGAGAGCTGCCACAAAGGCTGGGGCGAGAGCATCATCATCGGCGTCGCCGGCGCCGGCAAAGAAATCTCCACCAGACCCTTTCAATTGGTCACAGGAAGAAGCTGGCGCGGCACAGCCTTCGGCGGCGCCAGAGGCCGCACAGACGTGCCATCAATCGTGGACATGTATATGGATGGCCGCATAAATATAGACGATTTGATAACGCACAAAATGGGGCTTGAGGATATAAATACGGCGTTCGATTTGATGCACAAGGGGGAGAGTATAAGGTCGGTGGTGGAGTTTTAGATGAGAGACACCCCAACGCAGGAATACCAATGCTGCTTTTGCAATAAAGCAATAAAAAATGATGATGAAGCAAGTTCAGTTATACTCACGGCTACAAATATGGTTGATTGGAAAGCGGAAAATAAAGACCCAAGACATCAGAGTTTTTACKCMMMCWWYSWSTRMTYGMKSMKYRRKWSKSWWKCWYMWMATMMRTRRGMMAYASWGRCYMKRWYYAGYMSWWRTWASAAAAAATCATGGTAAAAAARAACGAATAGGCATATTTTTAGCAAATCTATTTTTTGCAGGCTTTATTGTATTTGCGGCTGTAGGTTATTGGATCAAATCTATGTACACAGTTGGTATGGGCGTAGAACTTCCTATGGTAGTTCTTAGTGCATCATTGACCATTATTTTATTGGCACTTCWGCTCACCATGATTACTGTTTTGATCGAAAAGAAATGATACTAAACCGCAGAATATTGCTGTGATTGCTAAGGCAATACACTCTCCGGTAATTGCCGACTGCCGCCTACAGCGATTATTTCAACAGTATCTTTGACAACCGAATAGAAAATTTGATGGAACTCTGCATTGAATTGGGTGCACTTGCTTTCCTTCCTCCATTTATGGGGGAAGTGGGCGCCTCTTGGCGCTCGATGGGGGCCGACGCTCTTGCGTCGGTACGATGGTGAGAGACAACACTGTAGTTCCGTTGCGCACAAGAGTGCGCCCCCCATCGCCTCCGCAAGAGCTACGGCACTTCCCCCATAAATGGGGGAAGGAAAGAAAGAGCGGCCAATCATTATCCCCATACCATCTGGAAAGATGGCGAACTGGACAAACTAAAAGAAACCATAAAAGATAACATCATTGCCCACCAACACATCGGCAAAGGGCCCTTACGACCCTAATATCTCAAAATTAAATCTTTGGCGATAGTAACTAAGACAAAACATTCTCTGGCAATTGCCAACTACCACCTACAGCGATTATTTCGACAGCATCCTTTGTAATCAAATAAAATATTTGGTGGTTTTTGTTTGGGAAAAAGTAGATTTTTTCCTGCGCGAAATATGACCAATCATATTCAAACAGTCTTCCAGCGTTGGGATATTGTTGGAGCATTTCAAGAACGCCGAACAAGTCGTTTACATATTCATCCGACTGTAATTGCCCCCAATGTTTGTGCCCGTAATCAGCAATACCCTTGATTTGGCTTTTGGCATAATCAGATATTTTTAAATCCAACACAGCCTATCTGCTCTTAAAAATCTCTGCCTTAACGTCTTCCAAAGAAGACGTGCGCCCAGCCTTTATATCTTCAAGCCCTCGGTTAAGCATTGAAAACAAATGAAACTCTTTCTGCCTTTGCTCTTCTTCATAGTCAGCACCCGAAACCAGATAAGCCACACCACGTCCATGCTTTGTGATTTGCACGGGGGCGCGTTGTGCTTTATCTATCATTTGGCCGAATTTTTGTTTCGCTTCGGCTGCCGTTACTTTTTCCATAGCAATTCTCCGTATTTGTCTATTATAGACAAAATAGACTAATTAAGCAAGGTTTTATAACATGACACCAATCTCACAAAATAAAATGTTTGGCGGCATTCAGTCCGTTTATGCTCACCGCTCTGACGCCAACGATTGTGATATGCGGGTGGCGGTATATTTGCCGCCCCAAGCCGAACATGGCCCCTGCCCGGCACTTGTTTGGTTGTCCGGGCTTACTTGCACCGAGGAGAATTTTACCGTTAAGGCCGGGGCGCAGCGGGTGGCGGCTGAATTGGGGCTTATCTTGATTGCGCCGGATACATCCCCGCGCGGTGACCATGTGCCGGACGACAAGGACAGCTATGATTTCGCTAAGGGGGCCGGGTTTTATCTGGACGCGACCCAAGGGCCGTGGGCGAATAACTACCAGATGCAGACTTATATACGTGATGAACTCACGGCGTGGATGCTGGCCAATTTCCCCATAGACAAAAACCGCATCGGTATTAGCGGCCATTCCATGGGCGGGCACGGAGCCATTACATTACACCTGAAAAACCCGCAACTTTACAAAACCTGCTCGGCTTTCGCCCCGATCACCTCGCCGTCCCAAGTCCCCTGGGGCCAAAAAGCTTTCAAGGGCTATCTGGGCGAAAACAAAACCGATTGGGCGCAATATGACGCGACGCAGCTGGTACAAAGCCCAAGCCAAGCCAATATCCTAATTGACCAAGGCACGGATGATAATTTCCTAACCGAACAATTATGCCCGGAAATATTTGCGGACGCCTGCGCAAAATTCGGTCAAGCCACGACCCTAAGACTGCAAAAAGGCTATGACCATTCCTACTATTTCATCGCCACGTTCATAGAGGATCATCTGAAACATCATAAAGACGGGCTGGGATAATTCCTTCCCCCATTTATGGGGGAAGTGGGCGCCTCTTGCACCGCAAGGGCATTCCCAAGAGGTCGCGGTCGATGGGGGGAACAACTCTCGTCTTGCGTCCGGCTGAAGCTGTTCCCCACCATCCCCCCTTCGGGGTACTTCCCCCACAAGAGGTAGGGGAAGGAGAAATCTTAATCTCCCTACTCCGCCAAATTTTCCCGCCCTATCTGGGTCGTCGGATGATCCGGCCCCAAGGTTTTCTCCCATATATCCACATCATTGCCCGCCAATTATTTCTTCCAATTTCGCATAATCGTCTTGACGGTAATTTTCAATAAGACTGGCAATTTCATCAACACTGACATTTAGAGATTGCAACACAATACCGCCCAATTGCAGGCTTGATTCAGCCGCCTCGGAGACAACGGCATTGGCACCAGATTTCTCTAAACTACGCATATGTAGCCGGTCGCGCGCCCGGACATAAATCTGCAAATCCGGGTAATTACTCCGCAGCGCGACAACAACTTCATTGGCTGCGGCAGCGTTATCAATGGTGATGACTGCCGCTTTTGCATGTCCCGCGCCTGCGGCCTTGAGTATCTGGATACGGTCAGCATCGCCGAAAAAAACATTCATGCCTTTGGCCCGGCATTTTTGAACACGTTTTTKKTYWARRWMSRGWKYSRSWKMGRGMRTKYCWRSAYSWGRMAAKMSSSKRRMKRCSRKTKSYMCMMMMYWRSYAWMWYYGSCWWTRARARYAWKMTKKTSYGKAYCMYCARKMWSRWTSTCMAYAWMAGGTTCGCTTTGCCCTGCTTGGGTATGTTTCTTTAGGCTGTTTGACAATTTCTGGCCAATATAGAACATGCCCGGCGTYAAAACCATGCTGATCGCAATCACGGCCATCAAAATTTGCACCACAAATTGCGGCAACAGCGCCATTGATAAGGCGGCCCCAAAAATCACAAAGCCAAACTCCCCACCCTGTGAAAGCGCAAGCCCGGTTCTCAATGACGCCGGTAGAGGCGTACCAAAAATGCGGCAAAGAAGTGTAATCACGAGAGTTTTCCCGAGCATCAGGCTCACAACTATGACGGCAATCAAGCCTAAGTTTTCTGCAATCAGGCCAAGATCAATAAACATGCCTATGGTGATGAAAAACAGCCCCAGCAAAATGCCGCGAAACGGCTTGATGTCTGCCTCAATTTGGTGCTTATACTCCGTTTCTGCCAGCAACAAGCCAGCCAGTAGCGCCCCAAGTTCCATTGATAGGCCCGCGATTGACATGACCCATGCCATACCCAGCACCATGAGCAATGTGGTCGAAACAAAAAGCTCGGAGGAGCGGGTACGGGCAATCATGCGGTATAGAGGTCTTAATAAATAGCGACCAAAGCCAATAACAATCAGGAATGCCGCGCCGCCTTTCAGCGTCGCCAGCCCCAAAGTTTCCCATAAAGAAGACCCTGGCGCACCCACCAAGGTTACGAAAATCAACAATGGCACARCCGCCAAATCCTGTAGCAATAATATTGAAAATGTCGTCAACCCAAAGCGTGTTGCTCGCTCGCTGCGCTCTTCCAACAAATGCAGGACAAATGCCGTTGAAGACAAAGCCAGCCCGCCGCCAACAATAACCGCCGCATAAATACCAAGTCCAAAAAAATAGGCGACAAAGCCAATAAGAAGCCCGCTTATTAAAACTTGCATACTGCCAAGGCCAAACACTTTGCGACCAAGCGACCGCAAACGCTTAAAGGAAAGCTCTAAACCGATCATGAACAGTAAAAACACGACGCCAAATTGCGCAAGGGTTTGCGCAGCCTTTGTATCCCCGATTAGTGCAAACCCATAAGGGCCGAGCAGCATACCAGCCGCCAGATACCCAAGGATAGGGCTAAGTTTAAACCGCTGAAAAATCGGCACAACTATAACCATGGCGGCCAAAAAAATCAAAACATCAACAAGGTATTCAGATTGATGCACAGCGGCCTCCCTATCTATAATTAGCCTTACAACATTCCTCGTTACATTGAAACCACTTTGGGTGAAACCACTTTGGGTGAAACCACTTTGGGCGAAACCACTTTGGGCGAAACCACTTTAGACGAAACCACTTTAGACGAAACCACTTTAGACTGGGCAAATCCGCAAAATGTCAATACACCACTTGCCCACACTTGCCAAACCCGCTAAAGCATCCCCATGAACTGGTTATCAAAATTAACGCCGCCGGGTGTGAAGAAAATCTTTACCAAGCGCGACACACCGGACAATCTTTGGGTCAAATGCCCCAAGTCCGGAGAAATGGTGTTCCACGCGGATCTGGCGGCGACTTTGCATGTGACGCCCGCCGGGCATCATATGCGCATCGGGCCGGATTACCGCCTCGGATATACATTTGACGGCGGCAAGTACGAAATGCTCGAAACCCCCAAAGTTGTCGCCGACCCGCTTAAATTCAAAGATGACCGCAAATATACCGAACGATTGAAAACCGCTCGTGCCAAGACCGGCATGGACGATGCTATGGCGTTGGCGGTCGGGCGCATTGAAGGCATAGAGACCGTAGTTCTGGTACAAAATTTCGCCTTCATGGGCGGTTCGCTTGGCATGGCGGCGGGAGAGGCGTTCATCACCGCCTGCGAGCAAGCCGTTGACCGTGAGCTACCATTGGTGATCTTCACGGCAGCCGGCGGGGCGCGGATGCAAGAGGGCGCATTGTCCCTAATGCAAATGCCGCGCACCACAATTGGCGTACAAAAAATGCGCGAAGCCGGACTGCCTTATATTGTTGTATTGACCGACCCGACCACCGGCGGGGTCACGGCCAGTTATGCCATGCTCGGCGATGTGCATTTGGCCGAACCGGACGCGCTGATCTGCTTTGCCGGCCCGCGAGTTATCGAGCAAACCATCCGCGAAAAACTGCCCGAGGGCTTCCAACGCTCCGAGTATTTACAAGCCAAAGGCATGATTGACCAGGTCGTGCACCGCAAGGATATGCGCACGGCTTTGGCCAAAATTCTGTCAGTTTTGCTGGATAAAAAACGCAGCCCGACCAAAGCGCTCGAAAGCGCATAAAGTAAAATGCGTAAAGATAGCCCGGCGCTAAAAACGGCCTTGCAAAAACTGGAACATCTACACCCGAAGAAAATCGACCTGGGCCTGGCGCGCATAGAGCGTGTGCTGAAAAAACTCGGACACCCTGAACACAAACTCCCGCCCACTGTCCATATCGCCGGCACTAATGGCAAAGGTTCGACCACGGCCTTTTTACGGGCCATGGCCGTCGCGCAAAACCTGCGGGTTCATGTTTATACCTCGCCGCATCTGGTCAGTTTTTGCGAACGGATTGTGCTGGCCAATCAGATGATCAGCGAAGATGTTTTGCTGGACATTTTACGCCGCGTACAAACCGCCAATGACGGAGAACCTCTATCATTTTTCGAAGCCACGACGGCGGCGGCCTTTCTGGCATTCTCTGAAAGCCCGGCTGATTTGCTCATCCTCGAAGTCGGCCTCGGCGGGCGGTTTGATGCCACCAATGTCATCGACCATCCTGCCGCCGTCGCTATCACCCCCATAGACTATGACCACGCCGAATTCTTGGGGCGGGATTTGGCCGGGATCGCAAGGGAAAAGGCCGGGATATTCAAACCTCACACCCCGGCATTTTCGGCCCAACAGTCCCCGGTCGTCCGGGCGGTTCTGGAGACAGAAGCGGCTAAATCCCGCACCAGTCTCCGCAATATGGGTGAGCATTTCAGTGCCTACGCCCAGCAAGGCCGACTGGTCTATGAAGACGATAACACATTGCTCGATTTACCCCTGCCCGCCTTGCGCGGTGCCCACCAAACCGCAAATGCCGGGCTGGCCATCGCCGTGGCCCGCACATTGCTGATCTTTGAGCCCGCCATCGCCAAAGGCATAGAGACCGCAAGCTGGCCAGCGCGGTTGCAGGCTTTGACATCCGGAGCTTTGGCGGACATTGCCAGCAAGCAAGATGCCCAGCTCTGGCTCGACGGCGGGCACAACCCCCATGCGGCCCGCGCTCTGGCATCAAGTATGGCCGAGCTGGACGCCAGCGACCCGAGGCCGCTGATTTTGGTCATGGGAATATTGGCCAATAAAGACGCGCCGGGGTTTTTAGATGCATTCGAAGGTCTGGCCCATAGCCTCATTGCCGTGCCCATCACAGACCATGCCAGTCTATCCAGTGAAAGTTTAATGGATATTGCAAAGGGACGCGGCATTAAAGCATGTGCGGCGGATAATTTGACGGCGGCATTAGACCTCGCAATGGGGGAAAGCAGCAAAGACCCAAAACGCATCCTGATTTGCGGCTCTCTCTATCTGGCTGGTGTGGCATTGAGTATTTAATTACCCCGTCAGGCGGCGCAGAGTCTGCGCACATCCGGCGGGTTGGCGGGGTGGTGTGCATTTTAGTGCGGCAGGCATGTTAGTACGGCAGAAATGGGTATCAAGCTATGATGTTTTTCCGCTTATTCCCAGCACCAAATGCGTCACACCTTTTCAGATTGACGGTTTGCGTTTCGTTTGGGCTAATGGACAGCCCGTGTGGTTTTGCCCGCACCGGAAGTACCGATTAGAGCGCTTAATTTGTGTTTCGTGAGGGCAAAGCCACACGGCGGTGCCTTTTCACATAGGGGGCCCGTAGATCAGTCAAGGAACAAGGACCTCACCCGGAGCCGGCCGACCATTTCGCGTTACCAAAATATCTACACCGACGGACACCGTCCCTCATTCCAACAAACCAACGCGTTTTGCCTGTCCATGAACAAGAGAACAATTTGAATATAGTACGGTTTGGGCGGCCATGGATTAGAGTGTGTGATTATTCTGGAAATTTGATAATAATAAAACATCCCCGTAGCAAGCTACGGGGTATTGATAAGACATTGGTTTAAAATAACTCCCGTTGTTTGTTTTCGTGTAGTTTTGTGTACTGCTTCC
>NVVO01000043.1 GCA_002733385.1 Robiginitomaculum sp. | reverse complement strand
TATGTTTCTGTCTCATCATTTACTCCTAAGATGATGATGAACAAAAACTCTCTCTTAGCACAGACCTAAATCTGTGCCATAGGCGCTGACGTCAGACACTATAATAATCAGATGAGGAAACAAACCTGCTAGCTCATCGCCCGCTCCAGCGTGTCATATTTAGGTGCAGAAGAATAGAGACGGGACACCGTCTGGCTGTTTTTGGGGGACTCGTAAGTTTTGTTTTACTCTGAATCAGACAGCGGAGTATGGGGTCTCTTTGAGCCTAGAAGTTTAAAAGTCGACCTAGATTAATAGGATAGTGTAATGAACAGGCATTGTGAAATGAAAACATCCCATAGACCTTTGTCTTAACCTGCTTTAGCATATTGTACGTAATTGGAGTTTTTTAAACTGGGTAGTTTATGAAGTTACGTCATATTGAAGTTTTTCATGCTGTTTATTTAACGGGATCAACCAGCGGCGCGGCGCGGGCATTAAACGTTTCACAGCCAACCATTAGTAAAGTCCTCAAACACGCAGAAGACCAACTTGGGTTTCAGTTGTTTGACAGGACAAAAGGCAGGCTGTTTCCCACAGAGAAAGGGACCAAACTATTTAATGAAATTGAACCTATTTTCGAAAAAATAAATGACCTGAAAGTATTTTCTCAGAAATTAGCAAGCAGTAAAAAAGGGCGTTTACGTATCGCGACTGCACCCGCGTTTGGCGTGGAGATTGCGCCCAAGGCGCTTGCCGCTTTTTCAAAACTTCATACTGACGTTACTGTGGAAATCGAAACTTTACATGCCACAGAGGTTATTAAGGCTCTTCGTGACAATACAATTGATTTAGGTTTGGTGTTTGATGCGCCTCACGCACCAGGTATCATCTCTAAGGTGATTGGTAAGACAGTATTTGTTTGTATAGCCCCCGTAGATTTTGATCTGCCTGGTAAAGGTGCATTACATCTAAAAGATTTAAAGGGATTACCGCTCATCACGCTAAATGAGAAAAGTATATTGGGTAGGCTTTTGGCCAAGCAATTATCAAATGCTTTTAATGGACCAGTTGAGTCTCGTATCATTATTGATACATATCATATTGCTAAACGACTGGTGCAGCAAAAAGCGGGTGTAGCAATTATTGATAAAGTCACGGCATTTTCCGGCGATGTATCAAATTTACAATTTAGAGAAATTGCCATTGATTTGGACATAAGCATAGGACTTGTCACACGTATAAACGAACCTCTGAGCGGTTTTAGAAAAGATTTTGTTGATATATTAAGTGCAGGAATCGAGAGTTATTTACATAAATTATAAAAGTGTATCTATAGATTACACATTAAGATAGACTATATCTATAGCTTAAGGCTATATAATGTGTTCATCTATGAATTTGATTTCCTCTTAGTGTTGTGAATAAAATACTATAAACCGAATAAAATTCTATAAACCAAAGGGGAAACAACATGACCAAGCAAAAAACCTTATCCGCACTTTTATTGTCGTCCGCACTTGTGTCGGTCGGCACACAATCATTTGCACAAGATGCGGATGCCTACAAAGACGAAATTATCGTTGTAGGCACGCAAATCAAAGGATCAAGCATTGCAGGCATATTGCCAGTTACATCCTTAAGCGCGGATGATATCGAAGTGACAGGTGCCACCAGTGGTGATGAACTTTTCCGCTCAATCCCGCAGTTAGGGGATGTTACTTTTAGCGAGGGAAGATTTACGGGGGTAAATGGCGCCCGCGGGGACGTTGGCTCAGTTAATCTTCGGGGCGTTGGTGATGGTAACACGCTGGTACTGTTGAATGGACGTCGTATGGTCAATCACCCTGGAACACAGGCTGTCAATCAGACACCTGTCGTGTCCGTCAACTCAAACGCTCTACCTATATCGGGCATTAAACGGTTGGAAATTTTGAGAGATGGCGCTTCTGCCGTATATGGCACGGACGCTGTTGCGGGCGTTATTAACACAATTTTAGATGATGATTATGAGGGTGGGCAATTCAATATACAATATGGTACGTCGGAAGGCACAAGCTTAGACGAGATTAAAGCCTCTTTTAAATGGGGCAAAAATTTCAATGATGACCGTACAAATATTTCCTTATTCGGGAATGTCATGCTCAGAAACGGCATGCCCGCATCTGATTTAATAAACTCTTCAAATGATGATCTCAGGCCGCTGTTTGTGGGTACAATATATGAAGGGGATACGCAGCTTGATAATAGGTCTACGTCTTCGCAATTTGGTACATTTGAAACATTGGCAGGAGAGCCTCGACTTGCGGGCGTGGGTGATGATGATTTCTACATCCAGCCTGACACATTTTCCGGGTGCCGAGGTCCGGCGCTTCCGGGCAGTGTATGTATTGATAATGGCACGACAATAGATAGGGACTTACGGTTTAATCGGGCGTCGTACCGCGATCTTGTTGGCGACACGAACCGTTATAATTTCATGGCATTTGTCAATCATGATTTAGGTAACGGCATGGATTTTTTCGGCGAAGCATCATATTATCGTGCGGACTACCAAAGGGAGCGTGAAGCTGCCTTTGTATTGAGCAGTTCACGCATTATTATTCCGGACACAGCATTTTACAACCCATTTGGCCAAGATATCCGCATGATGAGATATCGTCCTGTTGACGCTGGCCCGCGTATTGCAAATGTTAAAAATGATAGTTTTCGTCTGTTAGGTGGTCTTCGCGGCACTCTAGGTAATTGGGACTGGGAGGCAGCGGCCCTGCATTCTGAGGCGACAACAAAAGATAGAACGAACCGTGTTAGTAATACGCTGTTTCAGCAGGCTATCGCCCGCACAGATGCTTCGGCATATAATCCGTTTTTAGGCGGAAACCTTGTGGACTTTAGTGCGCCGAACCTTAGCAATGATCAGGCAACAATTGACAGCTTTATTGTCGATGTAAAACGTGATGGTAAAACCACGCTATCACTTGCTGATGCAAAACTTTCTAATGGCGCGCTGTTCGCGCTTCCTGGTGGGGATGTTGGCGCTGCAATTGGCGTCGAATGGCGCCACGAAAGTTATGCTGATGACCGCGATGACCGTCTGGACGGGACAACCACATTTACGGACAGCGTTACCGGCGTAACATTCGCCTCCGATGTTTTGGGGTCTAGCGCAACGCCAGATACGAATGGTAGCCGTGATGTGTTTGGGGCATTCGTCGAGCTTGCTGTCCCTGTGGTGAGCCCAGAAATGGACATTCCTCTAATTTACTCATTTGACATGCAGCTTGCGGCGCGCGCGGAGAGTTATTCCGATGTTGGCAGTGTTGTTAAGCCTAAAATCGCTGTGTCATGGTACCCGTTCGAGCAGCTTCAATTCCGCGGTGCTTATTCTGAAGGTTTCCGCGCCCCAAATCTGGAGCAAATCAATGCGACAGCAATTCGCCGCATTAACACTGGCCGTGAAGACTGGATATTGTGCGAAGCGATTGCGCGGACTTCTGGCCCTAATCCTTTCACATCAGATGATGCTTGCGATAACAACTCAATTGAGGGTGTGCGCGGCGGCGGCCCTGACCTAGAGCCTGAATCCAGTAAAAACTTTTCGTTTGGTACGGTTATTCAACCGTTCGATGGTTTGACACTCACAGTGGATTGGTGGCGAATAGAGCAAGATAAACTTGTCGGCCTTTTCTCTGACCAGAATGAAATATCTCTGGATTATTTGTTGCGTCTTCAAGGTAGCTCTAACCCGAACGTTGTGCGCGGTACGCCTGATGTTGGGGACGCTGCTATCTTTGTTGCCGCAGGTCTTGACCCATCTGGTGCGGGAGAAATCTTGCGAGTTCAACAAGATTTCAGAAACCTCGGTCTGCGTGAAAGCGAAGGCCTTGATTTTGGAGCTCAATATAGGATTGATTCTGACCGCTTTGGTGATTTCAAGATTAAGGCGAATGTGGCGCAAATCAGGAAGTTTTTCCAAACACCATCTCCCGAAGGTGCGCAGATCATAGCTGCGCAGGAAGCAGGAACAATAAGCTCATTAGTAAGTGTAGTCGGGCAACAAAGCTTCATACGGCAAAACGGCAATCCTGAATGGCGTTATACCAGCTCCGTTACTTGGCGTAAAAATCATTGGGGTGCGGGCGTATTTTATAAATATGTTGGTGATGTTGAAGATACTTCCGTTAATGGAACCTCTCCTGCAGGCGATAGATTTGACTTTCTAGCTGTTCCGTCATTCACGACGGTTAACCTATACGGTGATTATACGTTCAGAGACCTTAGCCAAGACAATTTATTCGAAGATGTACGCATACGTTTTGGCGTTAGAAATGTAGGGAATAAAAAACCGCCGCTGGCTGACCAGCTCGCCCGTGGTTACTTAACGGGTCTACACTCTAACCGTGGCCGTTACTGGTATGGCAGCGTGCGTAAGAAGTTTTAAACTGGCTTAGAAGAGCAATTAACAGGTGCTCATAACGAGCACTTGTTCACTTCCAATAGTAGTGCTGACCCGCTTTTGATTGTTCAAGGGTTGACTATCGCTTTGTCAAAAAATAGAGAAAACATCTATGAAAATACTTGTTCTTGGCGCTGGCGTGATAGGGGTGACAACCGCCTATGTACTCGGACGCCAAGGGCATGAAGTTGTCGTGATAGATAAGGCAGATGCAGTTGCAAGCGGCGCTAGCCATGGCAATGCTGGGCAGCTCGCTTATAGTTATGTGGATCCATTTCCAAACCCTAGCATATTAAAGAAACTACCCAGATATATGTCTGGGCGTGATAGCGGCATAAAAATAAAGCCAGTAATGAATACTCACTATTATAGGTGGGGCTTGCTGTTTTTGAGAAATTGTACAGCGGCGCGTGCTAAATGTAATATGGATACAATGCTTGGCCTCGCCCGCCAATCTATGGAAGCTATGCAGAGATTATCTACTGAATTACCAGGTGACATGCTATCAGAAATTCCAAGAGGCAAAATAATTCTGGCTAAAACACAAGCTGATATGATTAAGCTTGAAAAACCTGCGCTTGAGAAACAAGCAAGCGGGTTTGATGTTGAAACACTAAGCCGCGATGAGTGTATAAGCAAAGAACCAGCACTGAGCACATGGCAGGGTGATTTTTGTGGCGGGCTATTCGCTAAGGCTGAAGGCACTCTTGATCCATTAAGATTGTGCCGCGCACTAGAAAATGCGAGCAAAAAGCAGTTTAGTGTCGCTTTTAAGATGGGGCACACGATCAAAAGACTCAATGTTTGTGATAACAAAGTTACAGGAGTGACAACAAACCATGGCTCCATAACTTGTGATAAAGTTATTATGTGTCTAGGTGCGGAGGCGAATGCGCTTCTGAAAACTATCGGAAAATCTTGCAATATTTACCCAATGCGAGGGTATAGCCTGACGCTGCCCGCTGGTCCGCAAGCGCCAAAAATGAGTGTCACTGATCCTTTAAATAAGTTCGTATTCGCTAATTTTGGCGATAAGGTACGCATAGCAGGGTTTTTGGATGCCAATCTTTCGGAAGATAAAATTAAGATGCGCGGTAAAATGCTTCTGGAGATAGCAAAGAGGCTTTGGCCAGAAGCTGCTGATTATTCAGCCGAGAACCATTTGTGGGCGGGGTATAGGCCCATGACACCGTCAGGCGTTCCCATAGTGGAGACGAGCCCGGTAGAGGGGCTTTATTACAATATGGGACACGGATCGCTTGGGCTTACTTTGGCGGCGGGTAGTGCAGAAAGGATTGCTAAGTTAGTTTGGCAATCCATGCAAAAGTCTAGCATTAAAAGACGGGAGAAAAATCATGTTTTGGTACCATAAAATATGGATGGTTATAGCGGTAGTTATTTTAACTGGCTGGGCTACTACACAGCGCGCAGATTCGACCGAGCCGGCAAAGCCCGCACCGCTTTGTCAAAATGAGTTGGCGGTTATTGATGTTAATTTTCCAACAGCGCGGGCAAATAAATGCCATATAATTTCCTCGAAAAGACTAACAATAATTATTGATCCAGAAAACAAACCTATCAATGATAGTCCGTGGTATGCGTTTAAAGTCACACCCAACAAAAAAGGGACTTTGCGGATTAACTTAAAATATTCTCATTCCAAACATCGTTATCCGCCAAAAATTAGCTATGATGGGGTAAATTGGAAAGCGTTGAGCCCAGCAAAAATTAATAAAAAATCTGACAATGAAATACAGATGCGTATTCGGCTTAAAGATCGTCCAGTCTATATTTCAGCCCAAGAAATATTTTCGGTCGGGGCTCATAATAGTTGGGTTGCAAAGATGGGAAAACGCCCCTTTGTTGTAAAGTCTTCTATTGGCGCTTCTATTGAAGGTCGCCCATTATACATGCTGGAAGCCCGTGCTAATACGGATGTGAAAAAACCTTATATCGTCCTTGTAGGGCGGCAGCACCCACCAGAAGTTACGGGCGCACTTGCGCTCATACCATTTGCGGAAACCGTTTTGGGTGACAATGAGTTGGCCCGTAACTTCCGCACGCTATATGATGTAATTATCATACCTAATATGAACCCGGACGGCGTGACGCACGGGAATTGGCGTCATAATATGAACGGTGTTGACCTCAACCGCGACTGGGGGCCGTTTAAACAACCTGAAACCAAAGCCGTAGAAAAAGAGTTTGAGCGCTTTAAAAGTGGTGAGGATAAAATTGAATTATTCTTGGACTTTCATTCCACACGGCGAAACTTGCTGTATACACAAACAGAAGAAGAACCAACTAGCCCTGTATTTTTTACGAGAGATTGGCTTAAGGCAGTCGATGGCAGGCTTGATGATAAAGTTTATAAATACACCCGCGAACAAAGCCCTAATTCAGGTAAACCCGTCTCCAAAAACTACATGTATTCGACATACGGCATCCCTGCGATAACCTATGAGGTCGGTGACAATACGAACCGAAAATCTATTGCCATAGCCGCCGAGGTTTTTGCCGAGGAAATGATGAGAACATTGCTGTCACAAGAAAGTAAATAATGAAAACTCTTTCGCTCTCCTTACTATTAGTATCGTTGTTATTGACGGCTTGCCAGCAGAAAATACAGGTAGATTATTTAATTGAAAACGGCACCGTATATCTTGGTGATAATACACAAGGGCAAGTTATCGACATTGCAATTCAAGGCGAAAACATTATCTTTATCGGGAATGCATCTAAGCGCGTAGCCGCGAAAGTGTCGTTGGATGCTACGGGTCTCATTGTTGCTCCGGGGTTCATTGACCCCCATACCCATAGCCTGATTGATTTGCAAAGTGATGACGCGGTCATAAGACAAAATGCCAATTACCGCATGCAGGGCGTAACAACTGTATTTAACGGCAATGATGGTTATGGTGCTGCAAATATCACAGAGCTTTCTCAAGATTTGACACAAAAAGGCATAGGCACGAACACAGCATTTTTTGTTGGGCACGGCGCCATTCGGAGCAAGGTGATGGGCGATGATAATCGTGCACCTACACAAGCAGAACTCGATAGTATGAGGGCGCTTATCAATGACGCGATGGATGCGGGTGCGCTCGGACTTTCCACTGGCTTATTTTATGCACCAGGCAGTTTTTCCAACACGGATGAAGTTGTTGAGCTTGCCAAAGAGGCGGCTGCCAAGGGCGGTATCTATGACAGCCATATTCGCGATGAGAGCACCTATAATATAGGCGTTGAAGCAGCTATTGAAGAAGTTCTGGAAATAGGCAGACGCGCTAATATTCCCGTTCATATCGCACATATCAAAGCTCTCGGTGTGGATGTTTGGGGCAAGAGCGTACCGATTATCGCGTCTATAGAAAAGGCCCAAGCAGAAGGGGTGCGGGTGACAGCAGATCAGTACCCTTGGCCTGCGTCCGGCACACGTATCTCAAATGCGCTGATACCGCGCAGCTTAAAAGCTGGGGGTCCTGAAAAATACATGGCGCGGCTAAATAATCCTGCATTACAAGTGCAGCTAATTATTGACGTTGCCGAGAATTTGCGTCGGCGCGGCGGAGCGGGTGCAATTTTAATTACAGATAAGAGATCGAAATGGCGTGGCAAGACCTTGGAAGAAATTGCAGACATAAATGACAGTTCTCCCGTTAATGTGGCAATCCAAATTGCACGCGCGGGCGATGCAAAAATTGCATCCTTCAATATGAATGAAGACGACATCAAAAACTTCATGCGTCAGGATTGGGTGATGACCAGCTCTGATGGTGACCAAGGCCACCCGAGAAAATATGCAAGTTTCCCAAGAAAATATGATGTCTATGTGCGCGAACAAAACATAATGCCCATAGAAACATTTCTCTATAAAAGTAGCGGACTTGTTGCCGACACATTTAATATCTGTGAACGCGGCTACCTTAAACTTGGATACAAAGCAGATATAGTCATATTTAACCCTGATGAATTTAAAGCAAAAGCGGACTTCCAAAACCCTGAACTTTTATCGCAAGGGGTCGAGCATCTATTTGTCAACGGCGCATTAGTCGTGGAGAATAGCGTTTCAAAAAACATTTTATCAGGTCGACCGCTCAAGCGATGTAATTAGGAGGAATAACATGCTCAATAAACTTATCGCATTAGGGCTTTTTCTTGGATTGTCCGTTGGACTTGGCGCGGCAATGACCGGCAATCCCGTGCTTGAGACCATTGCCCGCGAATCGGCTCCGCTCGGCAAGATATTTATCAACGCCATTAAAATGATTGTAATCCCGTTAGTGGTTTCCGTTATTTTCGCAAGTGTTGCACGCTTAGGCGATCCGCGAAAGTTGGGAAAAATTGGCGGTATGACGTTGGCTTTTTACTGGATTACCCTCATTCCTGCAATTGTCATCGGCATGGTCGTTATGAAATTTGGCCTGCGCTTTGCACCCAAGATAGATATGCCAGTGGTTGAGGCCACACCGATACCCAAATTGCAAAGCATCACAGATTTTATTGTCAATCTTGTACCGTCCAATCCTATAGCGGCTGCTGCCGATGGTGCGATTTTGCCGCTAATTGTCTTTACGGCTTTGTTTGCGGCCGCAGCAGGAACGCTGGCCAAAGAGCGCCGAGAACGGATGATTACGGCAGCAGAAGATATAAGTGAAGCTTTAATCAAATTGGTCTGGTGGATTTTATATACCGCGCCCATAGGTATTTTCGGCCTCATAGCGCCCGCGACGGCATTGTTGGGGTGGGGCCTCATTCAAAGCCTTGGCATATTCATTATCTGTGTATTCGTCGGCTTGTTGCTCCTAGTTGGCCTTGTCTTTGTACCTTTGCTTTTTTTCGTCGCAAAAATGAGTCCATATCGGTTTTTTAAAGGGACGTTGGGTGCTGTGTCAGTCGCGTTTTCGACCACGAGTACAGCCGCCGCTATTCCTGTTTCTCTGAAAGAAACCACAAACAATTTGGGCGTATCTGAAACTGTTGCAGATTTATTGATCCCGCTCGGCGCGTCGATGTATAGGCCTGGCAGCGCATTGTTTCAGGGCGCCGCAATCGTATTTTTGGCACATTTATACGGTGTGCCGATACCCATTGCGACTGCCGGCGCCGTTATTCTGGCGACTTTTCTGGTTTCATTAACTGTGGCGCCAGTGCCATCTTCGAGCATCGTCACCATGGCCCCCGCGCTCGACGCTATTGGTGTGCCGGTAGCCGGGCTTGCCTTCATGTTAGGCATTGACCGTATCCCGGATATGATGCGTACCTGCGTAAATGTTCTAGGTCAAATCGCGGCGGCTGTATTAATCGATAAACAAAACGGCGAGGCGGACTGAATATAAACGCATTCAAATTCAAGGAGAATTCAAGTGAAGATATTAGCATATCGGATTGTGCAGCTTTGCGCGTTTATGGTTTTTGTGGCAGGAAGCCTAAACGCTTGCTCGCATACAGAGGAAATATCGGCCAGTTCTCAAAAGTCTCAAACCGTACAAATTAGCGGTAAAACCTCAATACTGGAAAGCTCCGCTTCTACAAAGGGTTTAACAGTTTCCATCAACGGCACGCCCGTAGTTGCGAATGCGCAGGGTGTATATAAGGCCTCAACCAAGCGCAACGATATCTACCAAATTCGCATATCGGGCGGAGGAGTATTTGAAAGTGTTCATACATTCTCCCATGCGGAACTGTCTGTAAAAGAAGACGCATCTATTGAAATCCCCAACATTAATTTAGTAGAAAAAATACCTGGGCGAACTCTCATGGTGTTCGGGGGTGATGCCATGATGGGGCGCAGATACCTGGAGCCAAAATGGGGCGAGGATGTGCTTATCAAGCCTGAGACGCGGCTAAAGGACATGAAGGCAATATTAGCAGGCATGCGACCTTATTTCGAGCCCGCAGATTTGTCTGGAATTAATTTGGAAACGGTTCTGAGTACAAATGAATTGCCCGAATCTGCACCAAAAAACGTTGTGTTTTACACCCATCCTGACATCCTTGAGGCTTTAAAGTGGATGGGTGCGGACTATGTCTCGCTCGGCAACAACCATACCTATGATTATGTTGCAGCCGGTATTGATACGACACTTGCTGCATTAGAAAGGTCGGGCCTTGGATATTCAGGCGCAGGGCGTAACCAAGCAGAAGCTCTTCAGGCTTATCAAACATCTATCAACGGAACAGATATTGGTATTCTTGGGTTTGTTGGCTGGAAAGGTCGTGTGACACCAAACCAAGTCGCCGAGATCAATAAAGGCGGTGCTGCATATGGGAGCACAGAGAATATCGTAAGTGCCGTTACCAAAGAAGCCCAAGAAGACGAACTCATTGTTGTCCAATATCACGGCAGTAGGGAGTATAGCGAAGAGCCCACAGAGATAACTGAACAACGGCTAAAGGCAGCAGTTGATGCTGGCGCGGACTTGATCATCGGACATCATCCTCATGTCGCGCACGGGCTAGAGCTTTATAAAGATAAATTAATCGCATATTCTCTCGGCAATTTTGCTTTTGACCAATTTTTCTATGAAACCCACGGTGCATATATATTGAAAGTCTGGATGGACGGCGAAGATTTCCACCGCGCTGAAATAGTCCCCATTCATATCAAAGATTACAAACCCGTCCCTGCCACATCCGACATGCGCCAATATATTTTAAAGCGGATTATCAGCTTGTCCGCAAAGCGCGGCACTCATGTTTCCCTATCTGGCGGGCACGGGGTCATCACAGCAAAGAACAAAGCCCCGGTATTCAAGACGGTTTTAAGGGAAGAACTCGTTTCCGGTGGCGACAATGTCATTGAGCTTTGGCAAAGTGTCGCACAGCAATATTGGCCTGTGGAAGCTAAGTTAGAAAATGAAACAGGTATTCAGCCCGTCTTTGGTATGGACTTGTTCATGCGGGGCGACTTTGAAAGTTATTCCTTGTACGGTACTGGGGAAAGGACGTTTGAGGCGAAAAATGCCAAATCGGAGTTAACCGAAACATCCCGCACTGGTAATTACGCGATGAAAATAATGCCCACCAATGAAAATGAACCTGCAAGACTTGCCCAAAAAATTTTCATGCGCGTATTGCCAAGTAATTCTCTCAGCTTCACAGGGTATTTAAGGTCTGAAGGCAATGTTCATGTAACCGGATATGCCCAATATAGACCCAGACCTATGAACCGCTATAAAGCACTAGAAGAAGCCCCTCTGGTAAAACTTGGCGAGGCAATCTTAGAGGGGGATGACTGGCAGAACTTTAAATTTGACTTCATACCGCCTAACAAAGTTCAGCGAACCGTAAGAGTGTTATTGGAATTCCGTACGTTTGGAAAAAACATACACCCCATTTTCATGGATGACCTGGCAGTCATTGCTTGGGAGGAGAACAGTGAAAACAAACCAACCACTTCACCAAACCGCCGCACCCATGTATTCATCACGGTTGCTAATGATAAACCCAACAATGGCAAAATTTCTATCATGTATGAAAAACATAAAATTGACTCACTCCAGCAAAGATAGCGGGCCGTTGTGTTTTATGCGACGAACAGCTTCACTATAAAAAGCGTGCACAATACTGCGTACAAAAGTATGCCGATCAAAAGCTTATGGTAGGGTAATACCCCCATTTTTAGTGGGGGTATTACCCTCCAATGAACGCCCTGTTTATTTCTGTCTCATCATTTACGCCTAAGATGATGATGAGCAAAAACTCTCCCTTAGCACAGACCTAAATCTGTGCCATAAGCGCTGACGTCAGACAGTGAACACATGAATACTACCCCCACTTGATAAGCCACATGAATAAGTTGTCCATGATTGAACATATGACCGCCAGGGTCGCCCCGATCTGTGCGCGATTGCCAAAATTGATCCAAATTGCCCTGATCAACCGCTTTTTGTTCTTCAATAGTTAACGGCCTGCTTACCAAATGGGTCGGCCGCATTTATTGGATCATTGCCTACATAAGTCGCGCTTGCAGGCAGAGAAAAGATTAAACACCCGCAACCAATACTGATTACCTTGGTGAGTAATTTTGAATTTTGTGGTTTTCACTTAACATGTACCCCTCTTGTGCGTAGAGTTAGGTTTAATCACTTGGGAGACAAAAATGGATAGAGCGGCTCGGGGTAGTATTTTATTTGTGGCCTTTGTGTTGGCGGCGTGGGTTTTGTACTGGATGCGCGATATTTTGGCGCCGTTTGCGCTGGCGATATTTTTCTGGTTGATCATTGATGCCTTTGCCCGCTGGCTTGACCGCAAAATTGCGTTTTTGCCCTATTTCGCCACCCTGGGCATTTCGTTTTTGGTGGTGATTGCCGCCCTGGCGGGCATCGTTGTGATTATCGCCGATACGGCTCACGGTATTGCTCAAGATGCAGTGCGTTACCAACAGCGGCTTGGGGAGATATTTAATCCGCTGTTTGATCGATTTGGAGATGGTAGCTGGACGGGCTTCGAGAAACGTTTCGAAGTCTACGCACGCTTTGAAGCTTTGCTCGGCGGGTTTGCCCGCTCGATCCAGGGCGTAATGTCGAGCTTTGTATTTATTGCTTTGTACGTCGTATTTTTGTTTGCGGCGCAAAATTCCTTTGGCAAAAAAATGGACGACATTTGGCCCGACCCGAAAAAGCGCAAACAGGCGACWTTGGTCKGTGAGCGYATCCGGGCCAGTATTGARAAATATCTCGGTATYCAGACCTTGATGAGCATTATCATGACGGTTCTAAGCTTTATTATCATGAAAATATTCGGGCTGGACAATGCACTATTTTGGGCATTGGTGATTTTTATCTTGAATTATATTCCGGTGGTCGGCTCGGTGCTGGCGGGGATTTTGCCGGCCATGTTTGCACTTGTGCAATTTGATACATTCTTGCCCGCCGGGATAATGGCGGGTTTATTGTTCGTGGTGCAATTTGTCATCTCCAACACTTTGCAGCCAAAAATGATGGGCGACAGCATGAATTTATCGGCCCTGGTGGTCATACTCTCGCTGGTGTTGTGGCAGGCTATGTGGGGCGGAGTTGGTGCGTTTTTGTCGGCGCCCCTGACCGTAATTTTGATGATTATACTGGGGCAGTTTTCCACCACCCGCTGGATCGCCATATTATTATCGGCGGACGGTAATCCGGATGTTGAGGGTTATGCACCGGATTCTTGAAGGCGAGGCTTTAAAACCCTTACAATTTGCTGCGAAATTCGCGAATACGCGCTGCATTTACACCAATGTCCGAGCCACCAACACAGCTAATAGAACGGATATCAACCAGTGTGCCGCCGCCTTCTGCCGGACGGATGCGCACGGCTACATCATCGCTAAACCCGTACCAGAAACTTGTAGCTCTGGCTTCAATCATGCCCGTATCTTTTGAGCTTGAAACTATCTCCCAGCCCATGGATTTTGCCGCATTTAAGGCCTTTTCAAACACGGCGTCCGTGGTTTTTGTAAACACCAATGTGCGGATATCGGGATAGGCTTTAACTTGGGCTTCGGAGACCAAAATTTTGTCCTTGCCGAATGTTTTACCCAAATAATCAAGCGTGTTGCTACATTTGCTTTTTTCGCGAAGCGCGGTGACGGCATCGCCAAACAGTGGCGGGGTTTGAATGTCCGTACTAATATCGTGAATAGGCGGCAGTTTCCCGGCTTTGGCGCGCAGGCTTTGGCCAAGTCCAAAGCCGGTCATTGGCACGGCCAAACACAAAAGAGCAATCAGCCAGCCTTTGCGCGGCTTTATAATGACCGACAAAACCAAGGCCAATGCAGCCACGACAAATGTCAGCATGATCAATTTTGGCCCGAAACCAAAGGTCAATTTACCAAAGCCAAATTGCCAGCCCCAGACGCCGAATTTCGTGCCAAGAGCGGCCACGATAAAATACACAGGCATGAATACGGCCAAACCAATGGCTAATTTTAACAGCCAAGGTTTCAGTGTTGCAAGTTTTTCCATTTGGTATTCCTTAAAAATCGTTCAGTATTTCCATCAAAAAAGGCGCGAAAGACGTAATGACGAAAAAAATAATGACCCCCAATATAATGATTGTGATCAGGCCGCCAATGCCGCTATTGTCGCCCCTTACCCCCCAATCGTCCCGGCTTTTATTGCCGACGCGCACGATGCTGGCGCCGTGCTCGCGGCTCCTTAAACTGGCCAGCCGCTTGTGGGTTTCGCGCTGACGGCTATCGCGCTCTTTGTCGCGCATCATTTGGTCTTGAGTGCGTTGGTGGGTACGTTTATGGGTTTGGAAGCGGGTTTGTTTGTGACCATTACCACGATTGGTGGGTACGGGGTTTACCGGTTGGCTTTTAATTTGTTCATGACTTTGCCCCCACTGGTTTGTTTTGGAGCGTGATGTTTTCTGGCTAGATTTAGAACCGCCAAAGAAGTTTTTTATGATCGGGATCACCACGAAAATAAAAATCAGGAAAAATATAAAGCCGTCCATAAGTCACTTTCTGTAATTTTTCTATCTTAGGGGTAAAGTCTCTATCCTAAGGGTAAAGGCGGCGCTTTGTCCATGCTTTAGACGCATCGTCCCAGCTAAATAATAAACGGTCATGGAGGCGAAACGGACGGTCGCGCCAGAACTCTATCTGTGTAGGCTCAACCCGCCAACCCCTCCAGCCCGGCGGTAAGGGAATGGTGGCCCCGGAAAATTTATCACGGGCATTTTTGATCGCCGCCTCGAACACGCCTCTGGTTTTCATGGTTTTGGATTGTTTTGAGGCCCAGGCACCTAGCTGGGAATCCCGCGGTCGTGAAGCGAAATATTTGCCAACCTCTATTTTACTCAGCGGCTCAACATGGCCGCGCACCCGCACTTGTCTGCGCAAGGATTTCCAATGAAAATTGAGGGCGGCTTTGGGATTGTGGTTAAGTTGCCCGCCTTTGGCACTGCTAGCGTGGGAATAAAACACAAAACCGCGAGCGTCTACGCCTTTTAGAAGCACCATGCGCACATCAGGCAGCCCGTCCTTGTCCACCGTGGCCAGTGCCATGGCGTTTGGATCATTTGGCTCACCGGCTTTGGCTTCGTCCATCCATGCGCTAAAGAGCACATAAGGATCGCCGCTACGAAACATCGGAGCTGAATTGGCTTTGGCCTGGTCTTCGTATATCTCTGAAGCGGGTTTTTTGGGGGATTGTTTCATTGTTAACCATGCTTGTTAGGGGAGCCTTTACCATAGAGGGCTTATTTCCCTATGTCTATAATGGAGGGACGACACAATGACACGCCATCAGGCAATGATGACATTAGGACTTAACATGAGCGCCCGCGAGGCGGATATACGCACAGCATGGCGAGCCAAAGCCAAATTTTATCACCCCGATAGCCCCTACGGTAGTGTCAATGCGTTTTTAAAATGCAAGCAAGCTTTCGAGACCCTGATCCCGCCCGCACCACAACATATCCGTATCAAAGCTGGCTCTCGCGTTTTTTAGCTTCCCAAGTATGAGAATTGGCTGGTATGCGCGATAAGCCTGCTATAGTTTGGCCCCATGTCATATAACACATTCGGACATATGTTTCGCTTTACGACCTGGGGGGAGAGCCACGGCCCAGCCATTGGCTGTGTGATTGACGGCACGCCGCCGGGGCTTGATCTGGACGAGAGCTTTATCCAGAAATTTCTCGACCAGCGCCGACCCGGCACATCAAAATTTGTCACCCAGCGCCAAGAAGCCGATAAGGTTAAAATCCTGTCCGGTGTGTTTGAAGGTCGCACGACGGGGACACCCATATCCTTGTTGATTGAAAATACCGACCAACGCTCAAAGGATTACGGCGAGATTAAAGATATTTACCGTCCCGGTCATGCGGACTTCACCTATGATGCCAAATACGGATTTCGGGATTACCGGGGCGGCGGGCGTTCCTCCGCTCGCGAGACCGCACTGCGGGTGGCGGCAGGGGCGGTGGCCCGCAAAGTGCTTGGTGATGATGTACACATTCGCGGGGCTTTGACCCAGATGGGCACAAAGATGATCGACGGGGACAATTGGAGTTGGGACGAAATTTCGCAAAACCCGTTCTTTTGTCCTGACAAAAACATGGCAGACGAATGGGCCGAATATTTGGACACCTTGCGCAAGGACGGAAATTCGGTCGGTGCCATTGTCGAGGTGCAGGCGGACGGTGTGCCTGCCGGATGGGGTGCGCCGGTTTATGCCAAGCTGGATACGGAAATCGCCGCTGCGCTCATGTCGATCAATGCGGCCAAGGGCGTTGAGATCGGCGCAGGTTTTGCGGCCGCCAGTTTGAGCGGCGTAGATAATGCTGACGAAATCCGTATGCGGGACGGCAAGCCTTATTTCTTGTCCAACAATGCCGGCGGTATTTTGGGCGGCATATCCAACGGCGACACTATAATTGCCCGCATGGCCATCAAGCCGACATCATCAATCCTGACCCCGCGCAAAACCATAACGCGCGGCGGCGAGGAGACCGAAATTCGCACCAAAGGCCGCCACGACCCGTGTGTGGGTATTCGTGCCGTCCCCGTGGCCGAGGCCATGCTGGCATTGGTGCTGGCGGATCAAAAACTAATGCATAGAGGGCAAATTGGCGGATAAGGCGCGGATTTAACGTATTGGTTGGCGGGCGCAATTTATCCAAAGCCGAAGCACATTGCCAATATTAGGGCGGCTCATATCCTATAAAGGTTGGCTGGCGTAATATGAACACAACATAAATTACGGCGTCAGAAAAGGTTCAGACAGGGTTTTCTATAAGGAGATCCTAGCAAGGAAACCCGCATAAGCCATTTTGCTTACGCCGGGGCCTTAAATCAGGAGTTTGACATGAAAATGCTTACAACTATACGCGCCGCTTCTCTCGCGACACTCGCGGGTGCGGCAATTTCCCTCCCAGTTCTGGCTCAGGCTTCGGACGCAAATAGAGGTTATTATAATCCAGGTCAGGAATGCCGCAAACAAGAAGGCAATGCCAGAGTGGTCGGCGGCTTGCTTGGTGCGGTTGCTGGCGGGATTATTGGCTCACAGGTTTCCGGTAATGGCGCCCGTACTGAAGGCTCTGCTGTCGGTGCCGTCATTGGCGGTTTGACCGGGGCCGGGCTCGGCGACAAAAGTGTCGATTGCGACAAAAGGCGCCGCCAAAGCTATAATACCACCTATTATAATGGCCAAACTTATGGCCGCTCCGCACCTGTCGGCTATACCCGTACAGTGACCAACAGCCGCACTTACGGCGGTCAAACCTACGGCGGCCAGACTTATGGAAGTCAGACCTATGGCCGTTCAGCGCCAGTTGGCTATAGTCGCACGGTTTCCCAAGGTCGGGTTTACGGTGGCCAAACCTACCGTACCGCTCCGGTGACACACCGCCGTACAGTGACACATAGCCGCCGGGTTTATAGTCCTAGCCGGCCCGTCTCCCACAACCGGGTCTACCGTCCTGCACATAGCTCGCCGCACTATAATGGCTACCGTAATAATGGTTACCGCAATAACCGGGGTTACAATAATCGTGGCTATGGCCAAAACCACAATAGCTATGCCCAGTTGGATGATGTTCGTCGCCGCTTGCGCAATTTGCGCCAGGAAAGCAAAAGCCTGACCCACCAATTGCAAAGCCAGTATGATTACCGCACGCAAAACCGGAGCAATTGGGTCAATAAAGAAATCAGACGGTTGGAGGACAAAAAACGCCGCCTGAACAGACGTGCGCGTCACTAGGAAAAACACCACTAAAGTGGCAGATTATTACAWRRSMSRRRCSCGGCAATGCCGG
>NVVO01000009.1 GCA_002733385.1 Robiginitomaculum sp. | reverse complement strand
TGGAATTCCATTTTGGAGCAAGAAGGCTCCGTTGCCCATCTGGACGAATTGTCAGACGGCGAAAAAGCCGTATTTCGCACAGCCTTCGAACTTGACCAGCGCTGGATTATCGATCTGGCCGCCGACCGCGCACCGCTTATTTGCCAGGCCCAGAGCCTGAATATTTTCATCCCCGGTGATGTGGACAAATGGGATTTGCACATGTTGCACTGGAGTGCGTGGGAAAAAGGTGTCAAATCCTTGTATTATTGCCGCTCCAAATCCGTACAGCGCGCCGCCTTTGCGGGCAGTATRGACAARCCSGCRAATGACCAAAAAGAYGATATGCAAGCCGCCATGCAAGCCGCCGCCCCGACGGATTATGACGAATGTCTTGCTTGTCAGTAGTATGGCTTGCCAATAATGAAGCCCGCAGTTTAGCCGTTTTTCTGACCTTGAAATTTTGACCAATTTGTGCTAACCTTAACCTGTTACAATAAAAAACGGGGGAGACTATGACGGATACAAGTGAGCATAAATTACCAATTTGGTTCTGGATTATCGCCGCTTTGGCGCTATTGTGGAATTTATTCGGCGTGTACCAAGCCTATTTGACCAGCACGGCGACAATTGAGACCTTACAGCCTTATCTAGACGACAAAATCATGGCACCCGAATATGCAGGGTTTATCTTAGCTTATCCCACCTGGGCAAAAGGTGTGTTTTGGCTAGGTACCGTCAGCGGTACACTGGGGGCACTTTGCCTGCTCTTGCGCAAATCTATCGCAGTGCCGCTTTTTGCCCTGTCCGTGATCAGTATTTTTGTGATGTATGGGTATAATTATATATTAAGCGGCAAGGCGAATGTTCTGACCGGGTTTAACCATTTCATAACGGCAGCCGTTATCTTGATCGCAATCTTTATGCTCTGGTTTGCTCGTAAGAAAAAAGCCAAAAACTGGCTCACATAAGCTTTTCATGGGTTTACAACCATAAAAAAACCCGCCGTCTGGCSSGTWWTWKKSWKYWRWKTTAYGCAAARCCTTTGAACTTGTCCTTGAAGCGCGAAACSCGWCCGCCKCGGTCCARKAGTTTYTGTCCGCCSCCCGTCCAGGCCGGGTGGGAAGAAGCGTCGATATCCAAAACCAGGGTATCGCCTTCTTTGCCGTAAGTTGAGCGGGTCATATATTCTGTGCCGTCTGTCATCACCACTTTGATGGTGTGATAATCGGGATGTAAATCTTTTTTCATGGGTATTTCCTAAACAAATCACGGGCTCAAGCCTAAGTGGTCCCCCGCAAGCGGCGCTCTATAGACCAAGACAAAACCGAAATCAAGCGGCTGTTGCCGGAAGTTTCACCTTATCTTTTTTATGCGCCCCGCCTTTTGCAAGTTTCACGTTATGAGTTTCGCAATCCGTGACAATATGCAGATGCGGATGCTCTATATAGATGGACGGGGCGCCGGATCTGAAATGCTCACTATCTTTCAGCAAGGCATCAACAATAAAATCAAATGCAGCCCGTACCCGCGCACTTTTCTTCAAATCCTCATGGGCCACCACCCAAAGATCCTCAACCCGCTCCAAATCGGGCAATATTTTGACCAAACCCATGTCCGCAGGATAAGCGGCGTGGCTCAACATGCCAATTCCGTATCCAGCCAAAACCGCATTGAAATGGGTCATGAGATTATTGGTGCGCAAGACAGTGCGCGGCATGGGCAAAAGCTTGCCAGACGTGCCCAAAGGCCAAAAGGTTTCCGGCCCCAAATTTAGCCTTACCCCGTCGTGGTCAAGCAAATCTTCAGGCGTAAGGGGTGCCGGTTTTTTGTCCAGATATTCCGGCGATGCATAAAGCCCAAAACCAAAACTGGTTACCCGCCGCCCGATCAGGCTGTTTTGGGTACCCGGCCCTATCCAGCGCAGGGCAATATCGGCCTCACGTTGGGCCAGGTTAAGGGAGCGAATATCAACATTGATGTCAATAATGATGTCTGGGTTGTCGCGGCGAAACCGCTGCATGACGGCAGGCAACCAAAAATCGCCTATGCCCTCCGAAGCCGTAATCATCACCGGCCCGACCAAGGAATGTTCAAGGGTTGCGGATGAACGGGTGATGGCATCGGCCTCGCCCTCCATACGCCTTACATGGTCAAGCACCAGATAACCAAATTCTGTCGGCGACAACCGCCCTTCCTCTTTCGTGAGTAAAGGCGCACCGAACCGTTGTTCCAGCGCTTTAATGCGCCGCCCGACGGTTGGTTGGCTAATGCCAAGCTGTTCGCCAGCCGCCGTTAAACTGCCGGTTTCGGCAACCGCAAGGAAAATTGGATAGTCTGACCAGTTGTTCATACAAATATGTATAACGCCCCTGCGTTTTATGTCAATTGTATTCTTATATGAATTTCATATATTGGGTATGTTCACTAAAACAGGAGACAAAAATGAACATTTCCCCCCTCTCGACCTTAACGAAAACCATGATTGCTACTGCATTTACACTGGGTGTAGCCAGCACAGCCACTATGGCAATGGCCAGTGAAGACGCCGCAGCTGCGCCGCAATTTACGGCCCAACAATCGACAAAACGCGTGGTCAATAAAGGTTTTTCCGCCTACACAAAGGGCGATTTTTCCAAATCCGCCGCCTATAGCCGCTATGCGCTACAGCAAGGCCTGAAGAAATCCCACAAAACAATTGTCTATAACAATTTATGCGCGGCACTGGGTACACAAGGCCGTTACGAAGAGGCCATCGAAGCCTGTAACACAGCGCTGGAATTAGCACCAAGCAATTGGCAAGCCTACTCAAACCGCGCCGCCGCCAACTGGCTGGCCGGAGACAAGCTGCAAGCTAGGCAGGATATAAAATCGGCTAAAGCAATCGACGGACAAGCACCAGAGATTACGTATAACGTGAATGTCTTTGGTTAAAAAACCATCTACTTCCCCCATGAAGAATGGGGGAGGTACCCCGAAGGGCAGGGCTATTGAATATGGAAATTATATTAGCAAGAACGACCGTATCGATGTATTATTATTTCCCCTCACCCGCAGTTCGCAAGAGCGAACGCGGCCTCTCCCCGAGGAGAGGAAGAAGGAGAGGAAAAGTGTTGGACTTCATATCTTCCCTATTAAACCTGATGTTTTAGTGTTTCTTTCTTCAAAAAAACCTTGATTTTCTCACCTCTCCTTTTTTCACCTCTCCTGGGGGAGAGGCCGCGTGAGCGTAGCGAACTTCGGGTGAGGGGAAATAATGCCAGGATATTTCGTCCATATGCAATTGCCCTGCCCTTCGGGGTACCATTCGCATCACGGGGCATTTGCCCCGCTTTGGCTCAAGCCCCATGAAGAATGACGGAAGAAAAAACGCGCAGTGCGCAAGCTATCTTTCACTGGCGGGGCAGGCGGTAATTTTCGACGGGTTTATACTCATAGGAGACGAAAAGCACTACAAGTTTCATTGAACAAGGACAGCGTGTCCGTTAGAGTGAATTTATGGCAAGTAAACTCGCAATTGTAGCAGTCCAAAACAATCAACTTGACACTTTACGTGCCCTTGCTGAAGATACATTCATCGCCACCTTTGCTGATGCTAACACTCCAAAAAACCTTGCCGCCTATACATCAAAAACATTTACTTTGAAGCAAGTTTCAAGTGAATTTCACACGCAAAATTCACATTTTTTCTTTGTTTACTTGGGCGGAGAAATTGCAGGCTATTTGAAACTTAACACAAGCTTGGCTCAAACAGAGCAAGGGCTAGAAAATGCAATGGAAATAGAGCGGATATATGCCAAACGCGCTTTTCAAGGCAGGGGAGTTGGAAAAGCCCTTATGCAAAAATCAATAACAGCTGCCCAAAAAAGGAATAAGGACTGGTTGTGGCTAGGTGTTTGGGAGAAGAACGTACACGCTATCGAGTTTTACAAACGACAAGGGTATCAAGTGTTTGGACAACATGGGTTTTTTATGGGTGATGAATTACAGCATGATATTTTGATGAAGTTTCCAATAACAAGTGCATCTACAGTATAGAAATATTAATGTCTCCTTTGCCCCCGAAGCAACCATAAACTCCAACTGGGCGAGAGCCGTACCATACTTCAAACCACTCCTAAGCCCCACCCTCAAACGCACCTAAAGCTTGCGTTGCTGCCCCGAACCTCTATAGAGCGGCATCACAACAACCAGAACGTAATCCTATGTCCAACCAACCCCAAACCATCTTCGCTGACCTCGGCTTGTCTTCGCCCATTTTGAAAAAACTGGAGCGGCAGGGTTATGAACATCCTACGCCTATTCAGGCCGGGGCTATTCCGCCTATATTGGCGGGTAAGGATGTGGTTGGTTTGGCGCAAACTGGGACGGGCAAAACCGCCGCCTTTACTCTGCCGCTTTTACAGCGTGTCCAGGAAGCCCTTGATCGCGACAGTGGTCACGACAATATCAAACGGGCCATTCGGGTTCTCATCCTGACCCCAACCCGCGAATTGGCGGCGCAAATAGACAAGGCGGTGCGTAATTACGGCGAGAACCTGACCACCCGTTCAGCCTGCGTGGTTGGTGGTGTGAACATGAAACGCCAGATAAAACCGCTCAAGCAAGGTGTAGATATCTTGGTGGCGACACCAGGACGGCTTGAGGATTTATTAGGCCAAAAAATCATCACACTGGACTGGATCGAAACCGTGGTGCTGGACGAAGCTGACCAAATGCTCGATATCGGCTTTATGCCCGCGATCAAGCGCATATTGGCCCTGACCCCCAAAGTTCGCCAGACATTATTGTTCTCGGCCACAATGCCTAGGCAAATTCGCGAACTGTCCACTAGGTATATGAAAAGCCCGGTGGAAATCTCCGTCTCGCCCGCCTCCAAAACCGCTGATAATGTCTCCCAAAGTGTGATGTTTATCGCTCAACCGGACAAGACAAAGGCGGCCATTGCGCTTTTAAAAACCTATAAAAACAAGCGAGTGATTTTATTTTCGCGCACCAAAAGGGGCTGCGACCGTATCGCCAAACGCCTGAACGCTAACGGCCTAAGCGCCCAGCCGATACACGGCAATAGATCGCAAAACCAGCGCACCCGCACATTGGACGCATTTCGGGCTGGCGAGGTCGATATATTGGTGGCTACAGATGTGGCGGCGCGGGGCATTGATATACCGGGTGTGGAACTGGTCTTAAATTTTGATCTGCCGCAAGTAGCCGAGGCCTATGTCCACCGGATTGGCCGCACGGGCCGGGCCGGGAAATCCGGAACCGCCATCGCCTTTTGCAACACCGAAGAAGCCAGCTTGCTGCGCGACATAGAAAAAATCATCAAACAAAGAATTCCCGTGCGTAAGGACGACGGCAAAGTCGAAGTGGAACCAGAGTGGGACCCCACCAAAAACCCGAAAGCCGAACGCACATTTGATCATATCAAACAGCGCGAGACCGAAGCATACGAACCCGATAGCCATCAAGGCGGCACAAGTAAAGGCCACGGCGAAAAACGCAAAACTTCCGCAAGTGAAAAAAATAAACCGCGCAAACAACGCCGGTCAAAATCAAAAAAACCTAAAACCGGGCAGGGCAACCCCCACGCAAGATCTCAAGAAAAATCCCAGAAGCAAGCCGTTGGAAAACCCCAGAAACAGTCCCAAAAACAAACCGTGGCAAAACCTCAAGACAAAATTTCAGAGCAATCCCCATCGGCCAACCCGTCAAAACGTAAACGCCGCAACCGACCCGGCTCCAAAGCCCGCAAACGCCAAAGAGCCGAACGAGCGGCACGCGGTGGAGAGAGTTGAGCCAGATTGTCTAGCAACTGTATCTCATATTTTTCTCCATAGTAGATTTAGCTCAAGATTTGCCGCAAGCGCGGCATGACCACTTTGCCCACTGGCGTCGTTGTGAGCGAAGCCTGCCTCTTGTGAAAACCTTGAAAATACTAGCATTTCCTGCGGATTTACGCCTATCCAGTGAACAAATTGTCTCATGCCATTTTGGTCTGAGTTTATGAGTACACTACCTAATAAGAGCGCAATTGTCGATCAGGCGCACGCCTTGACAATGGGCGGCGACCAGCAGGCGGGCGGGTGTGTCCGTAAGATGACCCGTCAAGAGCGCCAGAGAATTTGCATCGGCGACAGCCATATAATCCACATGTTCAAACCCTGCGTCCAAAATCTGTTGGCAGGCTTTGTCGGTAGATATTTTAATGTCTGCCCCTTGGGAAATTTTCTTGGCGCATTTTTGCATGATGACATTAAGCCGCCCGGCGATCTCGCGGGCTTCGTCTCCGAAATATTTGTTGCGAGACGACATGGCCAAGCCGTCGGCTTCGCGTATTATCGGCGCCGCAAGAATACGCACGGGCATATCCAGATCGGCGGTCAGGCGGCGGATGGTCAAAAGCTGCTGGTAATCTTTCTCGCCGAACACAGCTAAGTCCGGCTGGACACGGTTGAACAGTTTGGTGACGATGAGGGCGACACCGGCAAAAAAATGTGCGCGGGCTTCGCTCTCCAAACCAAGCGCAGGGCCAGCTATATTTATGGTGGTTGCATGATTATCTGCGTACATTTTTTTTGGCATATAAACCAGATCGCACCCGGCAGCTCTCAGCATTTCACAATCATTGGCGTGGTCACGCGGATAGGTGTCAAGATCTTCGCCCTCGGCAAATTGGGTTTCGTTGACATAAATGCTGGCCACTATTTTGTCCGCATGTTGTTTGGCTTTGGCGATCAGGGACAAATGCCCGGCGTGTAATGCGCCCATAGTCGGGACGAGGGCTATGGTTTTTCCTTTAACGCGCCACCTTTTAACTTGGCTGCGCAGTTCGGTTTCGGACGTGATAATGAAGTTCTTTGGCATCTAATTCGGCGCCACAACCAAGCAGAGCTGGCCGCGAGCCACAAGGGTTTTGCACACCTGTCCTGCTTGCTCAAATGACAGGCCGACAAGCCTGGCTCGGTATAAAACTCCGCCGGTTTTTTGCACTGGAATAATGATTTGCTTTGCATYCATAACAGCCAAATTTGCATCAGCACGAACCGTTTGGTTGGCCAACTGCGCCGCCCCCACAGACGAAAATGCACCAAGCTGCACCGCCCAGTTATGACTAGAGTTTTGACCCGCAATGTTAAACCCGTCAGCACCCTGCACGACCCGCACAGTGCCTGTAGTGTTGTGGGAGGCGCGCAAGGTATAAGCCCGGATGGTCTCCGATTTTGGTGTCTCGTTGGCTGTGCGGGTGGTTTCACGTTCATCGGCATTTAAGGCGAATTTGCGGGCGCGGTTATGGTCAATTTTTTTTTGCACTGCAAACCCGCGCTCGATTAAATCCGCCATATGGCGATCACGCGACCGGCCCGTAGCCCCGCCGAGCACCACGGCTATCAGGCGTCTTCCGCTACGCTCAGCCGACAATACCAGATTATACCCCGACGCATTGGTATATCCGGTTTTAAACCCGTCCACCCCGTCCACTTTCCCTAACAAACTGTTGTGATTGGTATAGGTGCGGCCTTTATAGGTGAACTTTATCTGGTTGAAATACGGGTAATATTGGTGGTGGGTGCGCAACAAGCTCTCCGCCAATTTGGCCATATCCCGGGCCGTCGTGATCTGGCCATCATCTGGCAGGCCATTGGCATTGCGAAATACGGTGCGCCTCATGCCCAGGGCTTTGGCTTTTGCGGTCATTTGCACGGCAAATTCGGCTTCCGAACCGCCCAGCCGCTCGGCCARAACCACGGCGGCATCATTGCCGGACATAACCGCSACKGCYTGTATGGCTTGTTCTACTGTGATGGTTTTTCCGCGCCGTAGCCCCAGTTTTACCGGCGGGGTGCGGGCTGCGCGGGCCGAAATAGGAAGCTTCTCGTTTAAACCAAGCTCGCCGCTCTCAAGGGCGTCAAACACCAGATACAAAGTCATCATCTTGGTCAGGGACGCAGGATAGCGTTGCCCGTCGATTTGGCGGGCGTGCAGAATTTCCATGGTCTGCGCATCAACAATAATGGAGGCGTATTTGTTCTGTTTGTTTTTGGCCAAGGCAGATATGCCAAGACTGAAGGCCAGGACGACAACCACAAGAATACGCAGGATATATTTCATAGCCCTAGCCATAAAGAGCCAGTGTTTTAAGAATGGTTAACGCAGATTAACAAATAGCACAAATCGCCTCTTTTACTTTTGGGAAAAACCATTATCTTAGGGGGCATGATTGAACACTTAAAAACCAGACCGCCATATATGGGCAATGATGATGAACGCGGTAATGAGCGGGATAATGAACGCGGTGTTGCCACCAAGACCCGGCCCAAAACCAAGAAACCGTCCCAATACCGGGTATTGTTGCTCAACGATGATTACACGCCTATGGAATTTGTTGTCGGGCTTCTGATGGGGGTTTTTAAAAAAACCCAGGAAGAAGCAACAAAAATCATGATGGATGTGCATCAAAACGGTATCGGGATTTGCGGTATTTATACATTTGAAGTGGCGGAAACCAAAGTAGCGCAAGTGCTGGATGCTGCCAAGCGTCATGACCACCCACTTAAATGTACGCTCGAAAAAACGTGAAAAACGCATGCTCAAAAGAATCAAAAGCAGATATACACTTGAAAAAACCTGAAAACCCGCCACATTAGAATTTAGATAAAAGATACGAGAAAACACGAAAGATATAATCATGGCTTCATTCTCCCCGGTACTTGAAGAAACCATCCACCGCGCATTGACTTTGGCCTCGGAGCGCCAACACGAACTCGCGACCTTGGAACATCTCTTGCTGGCGCTGATCGACGACAAAGATGCCAGCGCGGTGCTCAATGCTTGTGATGTGGAACTGGAGAGCTTGCGGGCCGCCCTGACCGTATATCTGGACGAAGATTTGGCGTCTTTGGTGGTCGAAGAGTTCGACGAAGCGCGCCCGACCGCCGGGTTTCACCGGGTGATCCAACGGGCCGTCATCCATGTGCAAAGCTCTGGCCGCGAAGAAGTGACCGGGGCCAATGCTCTGGTGGCCTTGTTTAATGAGCGCGAAAGCCATGCGGTGTATTTCTTGCAAGAACGCGACATGACCCGATATGACGCGGTTAATTATATCTCCCACGGCATTTCCAAAACCGGTGACGTATCGGAAACCCGCCCCATACTGGGCACGGGGTCAAATAATGGGCCAAATGAAGACGGCGGCCCAGACAAAAACCAAGAAGACCCGCTGGAAGCCTATTGCGTCAATCTCAACAAAAAAGCCGAAGAAGGCGGTATTGATCCGCTGATTGGCCGCGCTGGCGAAGTTGAGCGTTGTATTCAAGTTTTATCGAGACGCCGCAAAAACAACCCGCTTCTGGTCGGCGATCCCGGCGTTGGTAAAACCGCCATTGCAGAGGGGATTGCCTTGCAAATTGTCAACGGCAAAACCCCTGATGTGATTAAAGACGCCACTATATTTGCTCTGGACATGGGTGCGCTTTTGGCCGGAACCCGCTACCGGGGTGATTTTGAAGAGCGGCTTAAGGCCGTGATGAAAAAATTGGTCGAAACCCCGGGCGGCATTTTGTTCATCGACGAGATCCATACCATCATTGGTGCGGGTGCTACAWMSSKSGSGRSYAKGSMKSMRKCSMWCYKGCYSAAGSSMKSYYYGMWKKSGSGMRMMKYRYGMWGYRYGSSSWSRMYMWYCKRYAWRGMRYWCCGYCAGCATTTCGAGAAAGACCGTGCTTTGGCCAGACGGTTTTTGAAAATAGACGTGGTCGAACCCACGCCCGGCGATACGGTGAAAATCCTGCGCGGGCTAAAACCATATTTCGAAGATTTTCATCAAGTCAGCTATACCGCAGAAGCCATACAGGCGTCCGTAGATTTGGCCGTGCGCCATATCACCGACCGTAAATTGCCCGACAAAGCCATTGACGTTATCGACGAGGCCGGTGCGTTTCAAAAACTCCAACCCAAGGGCAAGCGCAAAAAAACCATTGGCCTCAAAGACATAGAAGCCGTGGTCGCCAAAATCGCCCGCGTCCCGCCCAAGACGGTTTCAAGGGACGATGCCAAAGTGCTTAAATCCCTGCCTGAAGATTTGCGCCGGGTGGTATTTGGTCAAAACAATGCCATTGAGCAAGTGTCCGCCGCCGTCAAATTGGCCCGGGCCGGACTGCGCGAACCAAACAAACCTATTGGTTCATATTTATTCTCTGGCCCTACGGGTGTCGGCAAGACCGAAGTGGCCAGACAATTGGCGATTGCGCTCGGCTTGGAATTGTTGCGTTTTGACATGTCTGAATATATGGAGCGCCATACAGTTTCAAGATTGCTGGGCGCACCTCCGGGCTATGTGGGCTATGATCAGGGCGGTTTGTTAACCGACCGGGTAAGCGAACACCCCCATTCCATCTTGCTTCTGGACGAAATAGAAAAAGCCCATCCGGATGTGTTCAATATTTTACTGCAAGTCATGGACAATGGCACCCTGACCGATGCCAGTGGGCGGGCCATTGATTTTCGCAATGTCATTTTGATTATGACCACCAATGCCGGGGCTGCCGATGCCGCCAAGTCCGAAATCGGGTTTGGCCGCACGGACGGGAGCAATGAAGAAGACGACAAAGCCATCAAGCGCCTTTTCGCGCCGGAGTTTCGCAACCGCCTTGACGCCATGGTCAAATTCGACGCCCTTGGCAGGTCAGACATAGCCAAAGTGGTGGATAAATTCATCATCCAGCTTGAGGCACAACTGTCTGACCGCAAAATATTGTTTGAAGTTTCCAGAACCGCAAACCTGTGGATTGCCGACAAGGGTTATGACAAGCGCTATGGTGCCAGGCCTCTGTCGCGCACCATTCAGGAATATATCAAAAAGCCGCTGGCAGACGAAATCCTGTTCGGGAAATTGAAAAAAGGCGGGCTGGTCAAAGTCGGTCTGGACAAGAAAAACGACAAGCTAATATTCGAAATTTTAAAACCGGCCCAGCTCAAAATCGAAGGCAAAAAAGGCGGCAAAGGTTTGCCGGCGCCAAAACCGAAAGAAGACGCCTAAATTTTTTCCATCCGCGAAATGTGTTGCGGCGGCGTATAGGACAGCAATTGGCGCAATAATTGCGTACGGCTGGTGACGGCAGCCTTGCTGTAAACTGAGCGCAAATGGTTTTCTACCGTGCGCACACTAATCATCAAATTTTCCGAAATTTGTGTGTTGCTCAATCCTTGGGCCAAAGTCATGACAATTTCGCCTTCGCGCAATGTCCAGCCAAATTCGTCGGCACATCTGGTGATGGCAATATTGGTGTGGACAAAACCGAGCCGGACTATAAAGCGCAACACGCCATTCTCCGATATGGTTTTGCTCACGGCAAAATTGATGTTCTGGTTTAAGGCCGTCCGGTCTATATCCGTACATACCGCGCTAATGTTAATGTGTTGGCGGCCGCTTTTTATCAGGCTAGAAACCGCCTGGGAAATCCGTTGCATTAAAAACGGTAAATTGCCATAGGTCAGGCTTCGCACGCAATCGCTCATTTCTTTGATCTGAAGCGCGGCGTCAAGAATGAGATAACCCGTATTGTCCAATACGGATTTTAGATTTTCGCTCAGCAGTTTGTATTTCGTCAAATGTTCCTTAAATGTGAGCCTGGCGATTGTCGAACCGACAATCGGAGCAATACTAATGGCTCTGTTGAGCGCATTGTCGCCAAAATCTCGCATGCCAGCAGGCCTGTGAAAGCCTATAATTACCAATAAATCATTGTTTACGGTTTTTGGCTTGACCGCCAGCGCCAAAACATGGCGAATACCGCTTGGCTTTAAAAAATCATTATAATATTCCGTCTCGACAAATGCGCCTGGGTCACAAACATCTGACAGGCGGTAAACATCCGTATGCGCATCAGCCCGGCTGTGGTGCATAGCTTCAAGGTCGCGGTTAAGAAGTATCGGGTCGGAGCGGTGAAACTTGTCTACATATTGGTTGTGGATTTTATTGCCAACCCCGTAAGCCAGATTGTGCCCGATTTCATATCCATCATGGTCACGTTGGAAATGTAACAGCGTGCTGGTTTCCGCCCCGATTTTTTTGGCCACTGAACTTAAGAGCGTGTTTTCAAGGGACGAGTAATCATGGCATTCAGCAATCTCCCCGTACAGACGCGGAGAATAAGAGCCCGGTGGTGTAATCCGTTTCGAAGACAAATGTAATTCCGTTCATAGCTTTCAAATTGCGCACTCAAATAAAGTTTTGGCATTTTGAGAGAAAAAATGCTTGCCGTCAAGCTCGCTCAAACGCGGTTGCTTGGCACTGGAGAATAGGCTTGGAAAATAGATGCTTGTAAGCCATATTCAACTTGCCTGTCGAAGCGCGGAAATCTTGTCGATATATTCTGTGCCCCACGCTTCAAGTGCTTTTAAAATTGGGGTGAGAGTTAATCCAAAATCCGTGAGAGAATACTCAACTTTCGGGGGGATTTGTCGGTATATTTCCCGGTGAATAATCTGGTGGGCTTCAAGTTCGCGTAATTGTTTTGTCATCATTCTTTGGGTGACCTCGGGAATAAGACGCCTAAGCTCGTTAAACCGTTTGGTGTCATGGCTTAGATGATGAAGAATTATGCCTTTCCATTTACCGCCAACAATGGCCAGCGCGGCTTCAGTTGGGCAGTTGGATATCCTGTCTATCATAGCTACATGCCTTTCATGGTATATAAATAGTGCCTATAGTACAAAAATGTGCGTTCTTGCACAATAAATACCCATAGCATATTTCCGTAGATGTCAACTATAAATGACAGGAAAAAGACATGAATACACAAGATGCCATCAAGCAACGCCGGGCGATCAAGCAATTTGATCCGGCCCATGAAATGCCCCAAGCCACTGAAAACGAGCTTTTATCTCTGACAATGCTGTCACCCACCGCCTATAATATCCAACATTGGCGGTTCGTAGTTGTCAAAGACGTGGCGCTCAGAGAAAAGATTAAACAGGCCGCATGGGGGCAGGAACAAGTCACAGACAGCTCTTTGTTCGTTATTTTGTGTGCTGATTTAAAAGCTTGGGAGAAACGGCCACAACGGTATTGGAGTAATGCGGCGCAAGAGGTGCGCGATACCATGTTGCCGATGATTGACGGCTATTACCGGGATAAAGCTCAGGTTCAAAGGGATGAGGCCATGCGCTCTTGCGGTATAGCGGCCCAAACATTGATGCTTGCTGCCCAAGCAATGGGATATTCCTCAAGTCCAATGGACGGGTTCGATTTTGAAAAAGTCGGCGAGCTTATTGGTCTGCCTGAAGATCATATTGTCACTATGTTTGTCGCTATAGGCAAAGCAACCGGAAAAGCTTACCCAAGGGGCGGCCAATTAGACGTAGGAGATGTCGTCATCAGGAACCGGTTTAACCCCGGCGTTTAAGCATTTAACACCTCTACCCAATCTTAACCGGTGCCAGTGGTGCAACGCAGCACAGATAGGCCCAGCCTCTTGGGGCGGGTGATACTGGTTCTGTCAGGTTTTCGACAGGGCCGTCTACAGGTTGCAGGCATTCCCGGCAGGCACCGCTTCGGCAATTGGCTGGCAGGTTCAGGTTGTTCTCATCGGCCAGATCAAGCAAGGTTCCGCTTTCGCGGGTCCAGATGGCAGCTGTTGACGAACCACAAAACCACACAGTAAATGGGCCTGTTTGAGACGAGGATTGAGTTTTTGCCAGAGTTTTTAGAGGCGAGGCAAATATATCTTCATGAATGCGCTGTTCATTGCAGCCGCGCATGATTAAGTCAGTACGCATTGCGCCCATGAACCCGAGCGGGCCACACAGAAACACTTGTGTGTTTGCCATATCAAGACCGTGGGTAACTTCGTCCAAGTTTAAACGTTCTAAGCGGGCACTTAAATACAAAAACGATTGGGCGTTTGTTAATTCTCCGACTACGGCTTCAACTTCATTCAACAGGGCCAGAACATCAAAACCTCGTGCCGTATGGCCGATGCGAATTTGCGCCGTCGATCCAGCTTGTTTCAATGTTTTCAAAACCGATGCTGCAACGGTGATACCAATTCCGCCGGTCAGGATTAAAACGGGTTGGTTTGAGTGAGTTTGCGCCCGCCATTCAAGTGACGGGTCGACAAACGGGCCGCTGGCGATAATCGTATCGCCCTTTTGCAGGGAAGTGTGAAGCCAAGGGGAAAGTATGGCCGGCTCGGGTTCACGTTTCACGCTGATACATACTCTGGTGTAATCAGCTGACCAACCGCTGATTGTATAGGCGCGTGACACGGGTCCGCGGTGACTTTCCACATGCAGCCGCAAATAACTGGCCGGGGCGAAATCAGCGGTAAATTGTGCCATGAGTTGCGCTAGCGGGTCTTCGAGCCAGAAGCTTTCTACCTCGTCGCTTTCTGTTACCCGCTTTACAACTCGCATGGCGCGAGGCCAGTTTTGTGGTGAAGGGGCAGTGGAAATGGATGCGGCATCCTTTAGTGCGTCTGGTGCTACGCCTGTTTCGCAAATTTCATCGCCTGTATTTATCCGACCCGGTCGCACAACCCGAGCATAGATACCGCAAAAGATGTGGCCATAATGGCTAGCAAGCAGATGCGGCAAGTTGATGTCTACGGCTCCGGTTTGCGGATTGACCGATGTCGCCTTACACCGGTCGATGGGGCGAAGCACTTCCAGCTCCACACCGCCAATTTGCAGTCTACAACCAATGATCGATAACTCGGCCCATGGCTCCCTCGTTTCAATCATCAAATTACCACGAAGCCTGGCCGGGTCAAGCGGGGCTCCGGCGGCTTTTGAGAGCGCTTTCACACTGGTGAGATTGATAATGGAAATCGCGGCATCGCTGTGGTCCCAATACCCAATGCCATCCTTTGTGCGTACAAATTGGCTATTGTTATAACCAAACCACGCCCTAAGAGAACGGCTTGCCTTTGGGCCTTGTGCTACTGCAATGCTTTCGCCGTCGGGGTGGATGAGATGATGTTTCCCCGCCTCATTTTCATGCACGCGGTAAAGCGGCAGGTTTTCGTCGCGGGTCATGCGCACAAAAGCCTGGCACGGGCTCCACTTACCATTCGGTGTGATATCCACCACTCCATTGCGAATGGCCCAGCTACGGTCTTTTGGCAGTCCGCAATTTTTAGCCAGTTGGGCACCGTCAAGGTTTTCGCCAGGAAATCCCTTGAGCGGGTAGCGCATAATTGAGGTCAAGCGGCCGATGTGTTGGGTGCTCATATGTTCGTCTCCGTCACAATGATAAGGGGGCGGAAGTCTGCGGATATTCCAGATGTCGCTTGTTGTTTTATCATAGCCGCATAACCAGCCGCCCCGGAAGGGGTGGTTGGAAGACCGTTTATCGTGAGATGATCAGCCGCATTGCTGGCCTCATGATCAGAGATAGTGATGAATTCCACACCGGACCGCGCAAGAATTTCATAGGCGATAATCGATGGCTCCTTGCAATCCAAACGACCCATGTTTGACACAGGGCCTTCCGCCCGCACGGGGTGCCCGGCCGCGTAGCTTTTTTGCAGACAGGGGGCAGCCTGCGGCTCAACGATATGTATGCGCGGTTGCACAGGCCATGTTGTGCGGATCATGTGGGTAATTGCCCCGGCAAGGCTACCAACGCCTGCCTGTAGATAAATATCGCTCGGCCATGATTTATTGACGATAAAAGCCCTTCGTAATTCCTCGGCAATGACCGTATATCCTTCCATGACCAGTGATGGTGGATGGGTGTATCCTGGCCAGGCGCCATCGGCGAGCAGGATGGCTCCGGTGTTTTCTGCGTCCTGCAAAGCGGCCTTTAAGCTTTCCTCGTAAGTATTACCGGATATGACGGTTTCTGCGTGCTTGGCCTGTAGCCGGCTGATGAATTCCGGAGGCACTTTATTTGACAGGTGAATGCGGGCTTTAGCTCCGAATATTTGCGCGCCTGCCGCTACTGCCAATCCGTGGTTGCCGGCACTGGCACATACGAAAGTCATGCTGCTGGCAAATGTTCTGGTATCCGGCGCCAGTAGTTCTTGCACGGTGATTGCGTTTTTGCCCAATTTACTCATGGCCTCACCAATCATTACGGCTACCGCATAAACGCCCCCTAATGCTTTAAACGAGCCAAGCCCCATACGCGTTGTTTCGTCCTTGATCAGGACTATGCGCCCCGAAGGATCTTTTATTTCGGCGAGCGGCGAAGGCGCATGGAATGGGCACGCTTGCAATAATTGCAACGGCCTTTGCGGATCAGGTGAAAAGGACACTCGGGGGCTGTCAGACTGGTTTGTTGTTCTCATAGGCGGGTAATAGCAGGCAGCAGTGAAAATAATTATTGGCAATACATATATATACGAGAATAATTTGCATATATTATTGAAATATGAGAATATTTCAGTATGATTGCATATTTTGATTATCCTGACCGCCTCATCCTTGCTTCCCTGCAAGAGGATGCAACCCTCAACCTTGAGACGTTGGCGTTCGATTGCGGGCTATCTATTGCATCAGTTCAACGGCGTTTGAAGAAGCTTCGTAAAGCGGGCGTCATTCAACGCGAAGTCGCCATCCTCAATCCGGATGCATTGGGCCAGGCCATGACATTCATTATCATGGTAGAATTGGAGCGTGAACGGCTGGATTTGCTGGACGCATTTCGCCGTTCAGCCCGCGCGGAACCACAGGTGCAACAATGTTATTATATCACTGGCGACGCGGATTTCACCCTTATCTGCACTGCACGGGATATGGCAGATTTCGAAGCGCTTACCCAACGGCTGTTTTTTGAAAACGCCAATGTCAGGCGTTACCGAACATCTGTTGTCATGGGGCGAACCAAAATCGGGTTGGCTATCCCTGTGTCACTCAAACAACAATAGGCGAGCGCGGGCCTTAAAGCTGGTTTTTATGGTGTATGATTTTGGCTCTACCATGCTTAAATCCATCAATGCGGCCCGCACATTGGAGGCGGGGAATATCGTCATCAGTGACAGGTTTTAAACCCGGCTAAGGTCCTCGCTCATCTCTTTACGCATGACATTTTTCTTTACCTTACCGGTTACGGTTAGGGGAAATTCATCGACGAAGCGGATGTGGCGCGGAATTTTGAAATGGGCAATCTCGTCTTTGCAATAGGCTTTCACATCTGCATCTGTGAGCTTTGCGCCTGGTTTTAACCGTATCCAAGCACAAACTTCCTCGCCGTATTTTTTGTCCGGAACTCCGAAAACCTGCGCTTCGGCGATGTCCTCGTGGGTGAACAGGAAATCTTCAATTTCGCGCGGGAATATATTTTCGCCGCCGCGTATGAGCATATCCTTGACCCGCCCAACTATGTCGCAATAATCGTCTTCGTCGATAACCGCCAAATCGCCCGTGTGCATCCAGCCGTCTTCGTCAATGGCTTCATTGGTTTTCTCGTCGTCGTTCCAGTAACCTGTCATCACGGAATAACCGCGTGTGCAAAGTTCTCCCTTGACGCCGCGCTGTGTGGTTTTGCCGTATTTGTCTACGATTTTAACTTCCACATGGGGATGGACACGCCCGACTGTGGACACCCGTTTGTCCAAGGGGTCATCTTTCGCAGTTTGGAAACTAATGGGCGAGGTTTCGGTCATGCCGTAGCCAATGGTCACCTCGCTCATATTCATATCACTGATGACCCGTTTCATCACTTCAATGGGACAGGGCGAGCCGGCCATAACGCCAGTGCGCAAGGTCGAAAGATCAAAGGAACCGAATTCCGGATGGTCTAGCATGGCGATGAACATGGTGGGGACGCCGTAGACGGCGGTGCATTTCTCGCGGGCCAATGTAGCCAGCACCGCGCCGGGTTCAAATTTTTCAGATGCGTAAATGGCCGTACTGCCGTGCAGGCAACAGGCCAGACTTCCCATGACCATGCCAAAACAATGATACAGTGGTACGGGAATACACAGCTTGTCCTCTGGCCCCAAATTTTGCGCTAGTCCGGTGAAATAGGCATTGTTCAAAATATTGCGGTGGGTGAGTGTGGCACCCTTTGGTGCGCCTGTGGTGCCGCTGGTAAATTGGATATTGATGGGATCTTTTGGATTTAGTTTTGCCTGAATTTGGTCAAGACGTTCAAGGGTTTGCTTTTTGCCGTCGTCAACAATGTCTTCAAACAGATAAAACCCGTCCTGTTTTCCAGCACCAATGAGAACCATTTTTTGCAAATCCGGCACGCGGCTTTCGCTTACAAGGGTCTTGACCATATCAACATAGTTGGAAAACTTGGATTTTCGGGCCAAAACCAGAGCCTTGCACCCGACTTTATTTAAGGCATATTCCAATTCGCGGGGGCGGTAATCAGGGTTTATATTGACCAAGACCAGCCCGGCCAGAGCCGTGGCAAATTGGGTAATTGTCCACTCGACGCAATTTGGCGCCCAAATGCCGACCCGGTCCCCCGGTTTGAGACCCAAATCCACCAAACCAAGTGCAAAGCTTTGCGCCTGGTCTAGTAAATCTGCGTAACTAAGCCTTATGTTTTGGTGATGTGACACCAGGGCTTGCCGCTCCGGCCAGCGCTGCGCCGCCGCGTGCAAGGCATCACCAATGGTACCCTCAAAGAGAGGCGTTTCGGTCGGGCCTGTTACATGACTGAGAGCCATTTAGCCTATATCGGGGTAATCGGCACTGATATGGTCAGCAACGCCGCCGTCCAGGGCCATCTGGTACATAAATTTACCGTCAACCACGGCGGCAATCGTGCCGTCGTCATTATAGCCCAGTAAAGGCCCGTGCATGACGGCGAACATGGTAAAACCGCCCGGACTGTCGGGTTGGTGGATCGCACCAGCCGGCTCCCAGACATAATGCATGCCGGGGCCACGGTCTTCATCATAGCCAAATTCACCTTCCAGGATTATGCCCTCAACCGCACCGACATGGCCGTGAACCGGCGCATCATTATCCGGGTCTACTTTTAAGATCATGGTATAGCCGCCAGTTTTCATATCGACATTGAGAAGCTTGAACCATGTACCTTCAATCACCCAAGGTAGCCATTTCAGGGCGTTGGTATCCAGAAATACAGACTCCCTTGGTTTAACCGTTTTTACGGTCATTGCGTCGGATTTAGTAAGTTTTATGGAAGACATTTTATTCCCCTTTTGTGGTTTAAGTTGAAATTTGTTTCGCATAATAATTAGGGTGCGGTATGACGGGAACCCCCTAGTTTTGCATTTTTTTTTACGCTAAATCGTGATATTTTCATTAAATCCCACCATATGACCTCGAAATTGAGTAGTTTACGCTATTGGCGAACAAGGTTTTATCGGGTCAAATTGTCGCAAGCAATAGACTGTAAAATCCAGAGGGGACATTATGTCAAACTATATTACCAATCACAAAACGATTACATCAATGCTAAGTTCAGCCGCCATGGGTCTTGCCCTTGCGGTTACAGGCGCAACATTTGCAAGCACGGCCCAAGCGCAAACCGACGAAACTGCCAACACGGGCTTTGACGAAATTATCGTCACAGCGCGAAAACGCGAAGAAAGTGTCGAAACCACACCGATTGCCATTTCCGCTTTTACGGGTGCGACGCTGGAGAAGCGCGGCGCAGTCAATATTGCTGATGTGTCCCGGTTTGTCCCCAACCTGATTATTAATTACAATGGCGGCGGCGGCGGTTCTGCCAGTACATCGACAATATATCTGCGCGGGGTTGGGCAAAGCGATTTTCTAATCACCACCGATCCGGGCGTTGGTCTTTATATAGACGGGGTCTATCATGCACGTTCTACGGCGACGATCATGGATTTGCTTGATCTGGAGCGGGTCGAGGTTTTACGCGGCCCCCAAGGCACTTTATTTGGAAAAAACACCATTGGCGGCGCAATCAGCCTGATTTCCGCCAAGCCCAACCCGGACGGCGGTGGTAAAGTAGAGTTACGCGCCGGGAAAAATAGCTATTTTGAAGGCCGGGCCATGGTGGATGTGCCGATTAGTGAAAACCTGAATTCGCGTTTCTCGGCCCTGTATAAAACCAAAAACGGATACACAGACCGGATTGCCACCGGTGAACGCGAGGGTGATGAACGTAGTTTTGCCGCCCGCGCCATGTTTGCTTGGAGCCCAAGTGACCAGTTTAGCGCCGACCTTGCAATTGATTATAGCAAACGCAATGGGACAAGTGCCGAAACTACGATTTTGCAGTTCGAGCCAACCGCACCTTTGGCCGGACTTTGGGCCGCATTTGTTGGCGGGCCAGCAAACCCACCCTCTGCGGTTAGTGTAAACCCGCGTCAGAGCAACTCCACCGGTCCCAATGTTGATGACAATCAATCATTTGGCGCCGGGCTAACGCTGGAGTATGATCTTGGCTCCACCGTATTCAAATCCATCAGTGCCGTGCGAACATTGGACGCCGAGTTTGGCCGTGATGGTGACGGAACCGCCAACTCATATGTGCATACCAATAATAAGGTTGTGCAGCAGCAATATTCACAAGAATTACAGCTTACGGGTAAAAGCTTTGACGACAGGCTTGATTGGGTCGGCGGGGTATATTATTTCAATGAACTGGCCAAGGATACCAATGATGTGCGTTTAGCTTCGGGTGTATTTGCCGCGCTTGAGGCTCTGCCGGGTGCCTTTATTCCCTTGGTGCCAGGCTCGGTGTGTCCGGGGCCGTTTCCGCCCAATGTTTGTGCAGGTGGGGCGGGCAATCCGTTTAACGCCGGGCTTGATCTGGATTTTGATATTTACAACAAAGTCCGCGCCGAAAGTTATGCACTGTTCGGCAGCGGCACATTCGCCCTGAACGACCAGTTCAATTTCACGGCTGGCCTGCGCTACACGGACGAAACCAAGGAGTATTTCCTMGACCATAGCCGGGTTAATTCGGGCGTCGCCATCATTCCGCCGACCACATTAACCGATAGCTGGAGCGCTTTGTCACCCAAATTTAGCCTGGATTATCAGGCGGGCGACAACACATTGCTTTATACATCCCTATCGCGCGGCTTTAAAAGCGGCGGTTTTAATGGTCGCCCGACCTCACAAGGCGCGGTGGACAGTTATGACCCGGAATTTGTCTGGTCTTACGAAGCCGGTGTAAAAACCAGCTTTGCCGACAGACGGGTATTATTAAGCGCCGCAGCCTTTATTTATGATTATCAGGATATGCAACTGACATCGGTTCGCGCTGATGCCACGGGCAATTTATTGTTGGTGACAGAAAATGCAGGCACGGCCAGCGTCAAAGGTTTTGAAGCTGAAATGCGGGCTATGGTAACCGATAATTTTGTTGTCGATGCTACTCTTGGTTTGCTGGACGCCCAGTACGAAGAGCTAAATCCCGGTGCGACAGTGACGACGGATTTGCGGCTGAACCGCACGCCGGAATTTTCCATGTCGCTCGGCGGTGAATATACATTCGCACTCTCGGACGCATTTGATTTGACCTTGCGCGGTGATTATTCCTACCAAAGTTCCCAAGCTCTTGATCCTGCCAATACGGCGGCCCTTATCCAAGATGGCTACGGACTGCTAAATGGCCGTATCACCCTGACGCCAGCAGACCAGAATTGGGAAATTGCGCTTTACGGCACCAATTTAACCGATGAATTGTATCTGCAAGGCGGGCTGACCACTCTGGATAGCTTTGGGATGGTTGAAGGTACATACGGCTTGCCGTCTGAATGGGGTATCGCGACCAAATTGAAGTTTTAGTTATTCACCTTTCAATCCCCGGCCTGTGGTACAGGTCGGGGATTGACAGTAATGTGTCTGGGGAAAACTTGTTCGTATATACTTATGACCCGGAGCACGCCCCGCCGCACGAATTATCTCAATTTGGGTGTAGAAAGCGAATTTATGGAAACCAATAAGCAGATCGACGTCAACAGCAAGCCTACCATAGTGGCACTTACTTTGTTGGCGACCATTGCCCCGGCTTCCGCCGTATTAAGTCCTTTGCTTGTGGGGGCATATGTCACCGATATGGGTTTCACGCCGCAACAGGGCGGCTCTATCATCGCGGCGGAATTGATCGGGGCGGCTTTATCTTCACTGTCTACGTTTTTTCTTATCAGCCGGGTCAACTGGCACAAAATACTGTACGGCGCGATTTTCACCATGATTATCTGCTACGGTATTTCCTACATGATCACCAGCTATGATGCATTCCTCGTCACCAGATTTGTGTCGGGGCTAGCTTTGGGCACCCTGATGACCATGACCATTGTTGTGGCCGGGATGATGAAAAATCCGGAGCGGGCATTTGGTTTTTGGTCTTTGGGCCAGATCGTCTTTGCCGTAATCGGCTTTGCGGTTTTTCCCAAATTATTACCGCACATTGGTCTGGACGGATTTTTTGTATTTATGGCGGTGGCCGTGGCGTTATTGGTATTGCCCGCCCGCTTCATGCCAAAAAAGGCGGTTTCGTCCAGTAAAGCGCAAGCAGGCGGCACACAAATTGCATCAAAAGGCATGATAGCCATCGGGGCGCTGGCGGTGTTTCTGTTTTACATCGCCATAGGCAGTGTCTGGGCCTATGTGGAGCGGATCGCGAACCAAGCCGGGATAGAGCCGGGCACAATCGGTTATGTTTTATCTATCTCCTCACTTTTAGGGGTAGTCGGCGCTGCGGCGGCCACTTGGTTGAGTACAAAATATGGCCGATTATTACCCAGCGCCACAGGCTATATTTTGGTCGGGCTTGGTATATTGCTTTTATTCAATCTTGAAACCATCATGTTTTACACGCTGGCGTCTTTGGTGTTCAAATTTGCCTGGTGGTTTACCGGGCCGTATCTGTTGGCCAGTGTCACCAGCATGGATGCGTCCGGTCGGATGGCGATTTTGGTCAATTTCATGATCGCATGCGGCTTGGGGCTCGGGCATGCCATAGGCGCGAAAGTGTTGACCCTTGCCCAGCAAATTGGCGGCGGGCCACTTAATTATAATGCCGTGATCATTTTCGGCGTAACAAGTTTGGCCATCTCTTTTCCGCTTTTGGTTTTGGTTTTTCGCGCCCATAACAATTCTGGCGAACCCGTTCCAGCAGCTTCTTAAGAAAGGTTTTATGATGACGGATTATTCAAACACAGACCCTGGCATGTTACAATTTGTCAACCAGTTCTACGCAGCCCCGCAAGTCGGCTTTGCAGCGGTGGGCCTCGACAATGCGCGGGCCATGCTCGATGCTTTCCCGGACATGGTTGATCTGCCGGCGGTAGAGATTGGCGAAGTGCGCGATATTGAGGTTACCGGCGCAGACGGGCCTTTAAAAGCGCGGCTTTATGTGCCCGCAAATGTCAAACCAAATAGCCCGGCTTTGATATTTTACCACGGCGGTGGCTGGGTTATGGGCGGGCTGGACAGTCATGACCGCCCGTGTCGCCGGATTTGTGCGGTTGGTGATATTGTCGTGTTGGCCGTTGATTACCGCTTGGCACCTGAACATGCATTTCCAGCAGCCGTTGACGATGCCGTCGCAGCATTTCATTGGGCTTGCGAGAACGCCGATAAACTCGGTATAGACAAAACCAAATTGGCCGTAGGCGGCGATAGTGCTGGCGGCAATATCGCAGCTTCGATTGCCTTGTCCCTTAGAGGCGACGTGCGCGGTGAGCCTGCTTTTCAGCTTCTGATTTATCCGGCCTTACAAGCCTTTGGCAAAACCCAATCCCACGAAAGATTTGGACAAGGTTATGCCCTTGATAAAGCGGATATGAACTTCTTTATCACTTCATATGCTGGCGAAAATGCCAATACTTCCAAAGATGCACGCCTGTGGCCGCTTTTGGCGGATGATTTTAAAAATGCGCCGCCCGCCTATATTATTACGGCCGGGCAAGACCCCTTGCAAGATGACGGTATTCAGTATGCAAGTCAGCTTGAAAAATCAGGCATTAACGCAACACACAAGCATTATCCGTCCATGACCCACGGGTTTTGCTCCATGACTGCTTTGTCACCGGATGCCTTGCAAGCCCTTGAAGATGCAGCGCGGTATGTTGGAGCGGTTCTGCGGGCTTAATAAATAGACAGGATTGCCATGAGTACTAAAAGCGAAATGATGTCAGGAAAAACGTGTGTTGTCACAGGCGCGGCATCCGGCATTGGGCGCGTGACATGTACGGAATTTGCCCGAGCAGGGGCACAAGTGATATGTGCAGACATCAATCTGGAAGGTGCGCAAAAAACAGTGGAGGCTTGTGCGGGCAATGCCCTTGCCGTGCGCCTTGATGTGACCCGGCCAGACAGTTGGAAGAATTGTCTGGACATTGCCGCTGACGAATTTGGTCCAATTGATATATTGGTCAATTGTGCGGGCATTGGCCGCAATGGAGATTTTGAAGAATTTGCTTTAGAAGACTGGAACGATCTGATTGCGGTTAATTTAACCGGAACCTATCTGGGCTGTCAGGCGGCCATGCGTTTGATGCGGCCCCAAGGGAGCGGTGTTATCATCAATCTGTCTTCCATTGCGGCGACCACGGGCGGGGCGGATATTGCCGCCTATTGTGCCAGCAAGGGCGGGGTTACGGCCCTCACTAAAGCGGTGGCCATGCACGGTGCGCCCCACGGGGTACGAGTATGCGGGCTTGCCCCGACCTATGTGGATACGGAGCTTTTGGACAATGCGGAAATTCATTTCCCGTCGCGCCGCGCCATGCTGGACTTGATGGCCGAACTGATCCCCATGGGCCGGGTGGCTACCCCTAAGGACATCGCAGACGCAATTTTAATGCTGGCCAGTGATAGTGCCGCCATGATTACCGGTTCCACCATATATGTGGACGGCGGCCAAACATCCGGCATGCCCAGCCGACATTCGGAGTAAATTATGACTGACAGATTGAAACATAAATCTTGTATCGTAACCGGCGGAGCGCGGGGGCTTGGCCGAGCTATAGCCGAGGCCTTTATCAACGAGGGTGCGTCGGTACTGATTACGGATATTGATGAGGCGGCGGGCGTGAAGACCGCTCAGGAAATCGGGGCTATATTTGCCGCACAAGATGTGACCGACGAAGCCCGCTGGCCAGAAATTGTTGCCTTATGCCAAAGTGAATTTGGCGGTCTGGACGTGCTGGTCAACAATGCCGGGCTGGCACAAATTGGTGAAGGTTTGTCGCCCGAAGACAGCGAGCTTGGCTCGTGGCGCAATATGTTTCAGGTAAATGTCGAAGGTGTATTTATGGGCTGCCGGGCGGCACTTCCGGCCCTGCGCAAACAAGGCGGCGGTTCTATCATCAACATGTCGTCCGTAGCCTCGCTTGTCCCGACCCCGTTTTTTACGGCCTACGGGGCCAGTAAAGCGGCTGTCACACATCTAAGCACGTCCGTGGCCCTGCATGGTGCACCCGACAAAATCCGCTGTAATTCCGTGCATCCGGGGCAAATCCAAACCCACATGCACAATGATATTGTCAAGGACGCGGCCACGAAAGCCGGTGCGCCCCTAGATGTGGTTGAAGCAGACTTTGCTTCGCGTATCCCCATGGGGGCGTTTCAACAAGCGGGCGACATCGCCAATATGGTTGTGTTTTTGGCCAGTGATGACAGTGCCCATATTACAGGAACGCAAATGGTCGTGGACGGCGGCATGCAACTTAGCAATTAAACAAAAGGAAACATTATGAGCAAAATTCTTTCTTTCGGACAGCCCTTGGGCAGTATTATGCAAACAGCCTATGTGGTGGATGATCTGGAGCTGGCCGCCCGTAAATGGACAGAAACGCTGGACATAGGCCCGTGGTTGTTATTGGAGCATTTCGAAGCCGATAATATGACCTATTACGGTGAGCCGACCGACATAGACTTGTCCGTGGCTTTGGCCTATACGGGTTCCATGTGTTATGAATTGGTGTTCGTCCATAATAATGATGTGCCCAATGTTTACGCCGATGTGGTCAAGGATAAAGGCTATGGTTGTTTCCATCACTGGGCGATTTCCACCGAAACATTTGACGAAGACGTGGAGCGGTATAAGGCCCAAGGTTACGAAATTGCCTTTTACGGGGAAGTGCGTCCGGTTGGTGGCAAGCGCTTTGCCTATATCGACACCCGCAAAGATAATGGCGGCATGATCGAATTGATCGAGATCAGCCCCGAGGTCGAAGGTTTGTTTTCCATGGTCAAAGGCTTGAGCGAAAACTGGGACGGCAAGGACATTATCCGCAGGCCGTAAATTCACGCAATAAAGTTTGACATCAGTCTGTTGACAATATATATGATTTTTCATGTACATTACAGTTAAGAGCCATGTCTGAAAAATTTATTGATAATTATTTATTGTTTCAACTGGCGCTGGCCAGTCATACATTCTCTGAGGAGTTTTATGACCAGCTACGCGCTGCTGGCGTCAGCCCGCCCAAATGGCGGATATTGATCAATTTAATGGATTGCCCGGGCATGTATCTGACGGCTCTGGCCAAATACGCCCTGTATGAGCAATCGCGTGTCACCAAGCTTGTGGACCAATTGGTCGGCGAAAAACTGGTGGAAAAACGCGCCAGCCAGCAAGATCGCCGCCGGGTCAGCATCCATATTACGGATAAAGGGCTGGCGCTTGTCAAGCCGTTGATCGTGCAAGCACAAATCCACGAGGCCAGTGTTTTGGCCGGGCTAACGCAAACGGACCGCAAACATTTGAAATCTATTCTAAGAAAATTGGCGAAACGACACGCCGAAGATATGCAAGTCGTAAATCTGAAACTTGTCGATACGGTATAACTCACAACACACTTAAATCTAAAGGAAAAATCATGGCAAAAGCATTCGCATCATCTGATGATATGGAAGAAAAACAGGAAACTTTAAACGTATTGGCGGACGGGGTATATGCCCTGACCGCAGAGGGCGACCCCAATATCGGGGCTATTGAGGGCGAGGATTTCATTGTCGCCATTGAAGCCCGCGCCACGCCCAAAGCCGCATCAGACTGGCTGAAAAAACTACGCGAGCATACGGACAAACCGGTGCGGTATCTGGTATTGACCCATTATCACGCCGTGCGGGTTTTAGGGGCATCAGCCTTTGACGCGGACGAAATTATCGCCCACGAGAAAACCGCGTTTTTACTAAACGAGCGCGGGCAAGAGGACTGGGACAGCGAATTTGGCCGTATGCCGCGCTTGTTCCGCGAACCAGACGGCATTCCCGGCCTGACCCACCCGCACCTGACTTTCAAAGACGAAATGACCATTGAACTGGGCGGCGACCGGGGCCATTTGGAGCTTAAATTTTGTGGGCGCGGCCATACGGCGGGCGATATTGCCGTGTGGTATCCCAAGCATAAAATCTTGTTTGCGGGCGATTTGGTCGAAGCGGAAGCGGCGCTTTACACGGGCGATGCCTTTCACATGGATTGGGCCAGCGGCACGCTTGATACGGTAAAAGCTTACGAAGCCGAAATGTTAATTGGCGGGCGCGGCGCAGTTGTGCGCGGGCGCAAGGACGTAGATGCAGCCATCGAGCAAACCCGCGAATTTTTACTGGGCATGCAAAAACATGTCAAAGCCGCTCACGATAATGGCGGCACGCTTAAAGACGCGTTCGAAGCCACCCATAAAGCCCTAGCGCCTAAATTTGGCCACTGGCCGATTTTCGAGCATTGCCTGCCGTTCAATGTGCAACGGCTTTGGGATGAATATGACGGCATAGATTGGCCGCGTATTTGGACAATGGACCGTGACCGCGAAGTTTGGGCGCTTTTACAAGATTAAACAAAGCAGGAGCAGGCAATGAGCTTTGACGGCATTCCGGTTTATAAGGAAAAAACCTATAAAAAATCTGGCGAATTATCCGGTGCGGTAGCAAAGAAACACGATTTTATCGTGGTTGGTTCCGGGCCAATTGGTCTGGCAGCGGCTCTTGCTATGGCCCGCAAAGGTCATGAAGTCATCATTGTAACCGCCTTTGATTTTGTGCCGGCTGGCAGTAAAGGCATTTGTTATTCCAAGGAAGCTTTGGACATTTTTGACCAACTCGGCGTCGGTGAACGTATTGTCGACAAGGGTGTGATTTGGAATGTTGGTAAAGTGTTTTGGGGGGAAAGCACGGACCCGGTTTACCAATTTGATATGCTGCCGGTTAAAGACCAAAAAAATCCGGGCTTCGTCAATATCCAGCAATATTATGTTGAAGACTATTTGGTCGACGCCCTTGAGCAAATGGACAATGTCGATATTCGCTGGGGTCATAAGGTCAGCGGTATTGATGCGCGGGATGACGGTGCCACTTTGACCATAACCACAAGGGATGGTGACTACCTGCTTGAAACGGATTATGTGATTGCCTGCGACGGTTCTAAATCGACCGTTCGGGATTTGATGGGGCTGGATTTTGAAGGCCGGATTTTTGAAGACAGTTTTTTGATCGCCGATGTCATGTTTAAACAAAACCGACCGTCCGAGCGCTGGTTCTGGTTTGATCCTCCGTTCAACAAAGGCCGCACCGCGCTTTTGCACAAACAGCCGGACGATATCTGGCGGCTTGATTTTCAACTGGGTTGGGAGGTTGACCGCGAACAAGCCATCAAGCCGGAAAATGTTGCGCCGTTTATCAAAGGACTTTTGGGTGCGGACATTGAATACGAAGAAGACTGGATGAGCATTTACACATTCCAGTGCCGCCGCATGGCGAAATTTGTCCACGGGCGGGTCATCTTTGCCGGGGACGCCGCCCACCAGGTTAGCCCGTTCGGGGCGCGCGGGGCCAATAGCGGCTTGCCAGACATCCAAAATCTGGCCTGGAAGCTGGATATGATATTGCGCGGTCAAGCACCGCAAAGCCTGCTTGAAAGTTATAACCAGGAACGCACCCAGGGCGCGGACGAGAACATTTTAAACTCGACCCGTTCGACCGATTTCATCACACCAAAATCTGAGGTTTCCACCGTTTTCAGAGATGCCGTGCTGGAGCTGGCGGGCGAGCATGATTTCGCCAGACCCTTGGTCAATTCCGGGCGCTTGTCGGCACCGACGCCCTATCATGTCAGTGCCTTGTCGACAGCGGACGAAGACGAATTTACCCAAGGGCCAAAACCCGGTCATGTTTGTGTTGACGCCCCGATTGTACTGGACGGAAAAGATACATGGTTATTGGACAGTCTGGGCGACGGGTTCACCGTGCTACATTTTGGCGATTACCCGCCCCAGCCCAACATAAAAACCCTGATTTTGCCCGCGAAAGGTTTGGCGTCCGAACGCTACGGAGCCGGAACCAGCTATCTGGTCCGTCCGGATAAAATTGTAGCCGCAAGGTGGACGGAGGCAAAACCGCGCGATATAGAAAACGCTTATATGCGGGCAATTGGCAAGCAGGAGTTAACATCATGACTACCCAGCAAACCCTGATTACAAGTCCTAACCTCCCCCACCATGATGATGTCTACGAGGTGTTGATTAATGCCCATGCAGGTCTATCAGATCAACAAAGCTCGCAGTTAAATGCAAAACTTATTCTGGTTCTCGCCAATCATATTGGTTGCAAAGATATACTGTCTGAAGCGATTGCGCTTGCCGCAGCCAAAGCCTGAATACGGCCTAGGCGGCTATCAATTTTTCCACTTCGCCGACCAATTGGCGTAAATGTACGGGTTTGGACAAGACTTTGGCATTTGGGGATGTGCTATCGTCATTTTTGGCGACGGCGGCAAAACCGGTGATAAACATGATCTTTATGCCGGGTGACAGTATTTCAGCCTGTTTGGCCAGCTCGACCCCGTCAAGGCCCGGCATCATAATATCCGTCAGTAATAAATCAAAAGCACCGTCTGCAAATTTCAAAGCCCGCAAGGCCCGGTCCCCGTCGGAACAGGCAATGACATGGTGGCCGGCATTTTCCAGTGCTTTTTCGAAGAAGCGGCGCATAGCGTCATCATCCTCGGCATATAAAATCGTTGCCATACCACCCTTTTATTGTTTGCGCTGTCGGAATGTTCCAGACGGCAGATATTGTTTTTACTACCGTTCTGGTTTAATATGATACACAAACCGGAACAATAATCAAGATGTGCAGGATTCCCGCCAAGTGGAAATAAAACATCGCTGTTAAGGAAGTGTGCATGTGGAACCTAAATAAGCCAACAAAATCAACGCATATATATGTCCGCCAGCGACTACAAAGCAAATGTGACCGAATTGCACTCGGAGAAATTGGTTCCCCCTATAATCTGTCCCAACCTGACAAGCTCTGCACACCCCTTGTTCTGTCCTCGCCCCATTCTGGACGCCTGTATCCGAAAGCCTTTCAAAGCCAAAGCCTGCTGTCTTTGCGCCAACTGCGCCAAAGCGAGGATTGTTATATTGACCAATTACTTGCCCCGCTTTGCGGGCTTGGCATACCATTGCTAGCAGCAAATTTCCCGCGCATTATTGTTGATGTCAACCGAGATGCCCATGAATGGCCTCCGCAAATATCGGCGTCAGACCGCAGCCAGCCGATCACACAGCGTGCACGGCTTGGCTTTGGCGTCGTGCCGACACGCATAGGCCAGCACGTAGATATTTACCCCCATGATATCAGTGCCAATTTAATAGAGCATAGGTTGAAAACCTTGTACCACCCCTATCACGGCGCATTGCTAAATCTATTACAAACCGCAAAAAGCAAATTTGGTCACGCCGTCCTGCTGGATTGCCATTCCATGCCGGGTTCGGACCTGAACGGCGACAAACGGGCTGATATTGTTTTAGGTGATCGTTACGGAACGGCTTGCCGCCCCGATACAATCGCATTTATCGAAAATGTGTTCACCGGATTAGGCTATAAAACTACCCGCAACCAGCCCTATGCTGGTGGTTTTATCACCGCACATTATGGCCGACCCAATCTGAACATTGAAGCCGTGCAAATCGAGATCAATAAAGATTTGTATTTGGACCCGCTTAGTCTGGAACGCCATGTGGGCTGGGATGAATTGGCCGCTAACATGCAAAAAGCCATTGTTCGAATAAGTGAATATTTTACCGTATCAGAAGGTATCGCTGCACAATAAAACCAAAAAAAGGCCACACTAAAAGTGTGGCCAGTTTGAGGGGGGAAGTAGCTGTTGCTACCCCTTGAATATGGGGAGCCCAATCAATTGCGCAAGCCATATGAATGAATTGTAATATTTAGTCCGTAGCCAGACGGCCATAAATTAAATGGTCTTGCCAGCGGCCATCAACTTTCAGATATGACCTAGCCTTGCCTTCCAAACCAAAACCCGTGCCTTCCAACAACTTGATCGACGCATGGTTGTTTTCTTGGACGGCGGCCGTGAGCCTGTGCAGTCCGAGATCATCGAAAGCAAACCTGCTGACTGCCCGCAACGCCGCACGTGCATAACCTTGGCGGGCAAAATCACGCCCTATCCAATAACCGATATGGGCCGATTGTAGCGGGCCGCGCTTCACGGATGTCAGATTACAAGCACCGACCAAATGGCGCGGTTCAGCACTGTGAAAAACATGGAAGGGATAGGCTTCGTCCTTGGCAATCATGGTCTTAAATTGCTCGAGGCGGGCTTTGTAGGATTGGCGGGAAAGATGGGTTTGCTTCCAGCTTGGCTCCCAGGGTTGAAGATGTTCCCGGTTGGCCCGGCGCAGCTCCACCCAGTATTCAAAATCCGCCCAGGCTGGCACCCGCAAATGTACGCCGCCGCCCGCACAGGGTTCATACAATGGTTTGGGCTTATGGCCACGCTTGGACATGTTAAGGTCTCTCTATATACAGCCGCCCGGCCCGTTTATGGAGTAGCAGATAGATAACCAGCAATATCAACATGAAGCTATACCAGGTCAGCATGTAATCAAGATGATTGTTCATGATTTCGGGAATCTTCACCGGAATATCCGCAGCGGTTTTTACACCAAAAACCTGATCAATAAAATAAGCCGTTTCTATGTCCCCGCCTAGATCATTTTCTGGCCCGGCCCAATCCAGTAATTCAGGGCTAGCATTAAACACAAACCAGCGGTTTTTATCCGGGTTGTTTTTGGGCATAAATCTGGTGGCCATATCCGGTATGCGGACATAGCCAACGATTATCGACGGCCCGGTTTCCATGTCTGGCGGCGTCATTTTTTGCCTGTCTTCAAATTTATGGGTGGCCACATAGACGGTAATATCGCCGTCTTTAAAGGGCTGTTGAAAGGGTTGGTAATGCCGCCATAAAAGCCGTTTTCCGTCTGAACGCATTAAATGAAATGGTTGGCCATTATTGATTTGCGGCTTGAGGAAAGCCCCGTCCAGCTCTATACGGCGAAAATCCAGTGGGTCGCCTGATTTTTGTACATCATTGGCCTGGGCCAAGCTGGTCAAAGGATCGGCATTAGCCGCCTGGTTTATGTGGACAATGAGATCGGTTTTCCAAATCAGGCGTTTATATTGCCAGGTGCCAAGTGTTGCCAAAATTCCCATACAGATTAGCACCACAACGCTCAAACCCAACATGGGTTTAAACACTAAAGACCCAATTTTAATCCGCATTTTAATCCCGTTTTTTCATGGTGCGCGAAACTATTGGGCACCAGCCATTTAGACCAGTGCCCATAATTGTAGTTAATCTATCACTGCGGTTTGTGCTAGTTTAGGGCAAATACCACATAGACGAATGTGAACAGGAACAGCCAGACCACATCAACAAAATGCCAATACCAGGCGGCCGCTTCAAAGCCGAAATGCTGGTCGGCTTTCAAATTACCGCGCGCCGCCCGCAACCACATAACAAACAAGAAAATTGTCCCAATAACCACATGCAGGCCGTGAAAGCCGGTTGCCAGGAAGAAGGTCGAGCCATAAATATTACTGTCCAGCCAATTGGTCTCGGTCATACGGTGCCCATAGGCCTCGATATATTCTACGACTTGCACATAGGTAAATAACAGACCCAAAATAATTGTCAGCGCCAGGCCCCAATAAACCGACTTTTGGTCGTCCTTGATCAAAGCGTGATGTGCCCAGGTCAAGGTGACACCCGAAAGCAACAATAACAGCGTATTGATCAAGGGTAGGTCCCAAGGATTGATTGTAGTGATGGCATGGCCACCAGCATTGACGCCAAAGCCTTGCGCATAGGCAGCAGCGCTTTCCAAGACATCAGGATTCCATGCGGCCCGGACTTCGTGAAACAAGCCAAATTCGAAAAACATCCAGAACCAGGCGACAAAAAACATCACTTCTTGCATCAAAAACATGATCATGCCGTAGCGCATTCCAATTTGCACAACCGGTGTGTGATCGCCGCTATTGCCCTCTTTGATCATATCGAGCCACCAGCCAGTCATSACSSCWGCCSCCATRAGCARRCCYAGRACYAYGAATATCCAGCCACCRTTRGARACTTKRYCSGGGCCAAACATATCCATRCCGCGYGARAACAAAAACTCCATCATRCCGTTRGGRTTTTCMGTTGAGCGYGGATGYAGGCCGGCGAAAAAYACCACCATGCCCARCCCCCAYACCARTGYCGCTAYGCCGGATAAAAATGGCCACGGACTTGGGTCTACCAGATGATAATCGTGTTCTACTGCATGATCGGACATTAGCCCCTCCCTTGATTGTCTTGTTTATCTTGACGCTCTGTTATTGGTGTAACAGGCGCATTGGTTTGAATTTCAGTTTTTGCCAGTCTATCGGATTGTGCGTGTATATCGGAAGCCATCGTCTCCAGTTTTTCAAGCTGGGCGCGGCGTTGCAGCGCCGTATTGGCGTCTTCAGACGGACTTTTAACCCTATGAAAAGTATAGGATAATGTGATGGTTTTAATTTCGTCCAACCGCCAGTCTTTGTTCATTTCCGGATCAACAAAAAATAAAACCGGCATGGAAACCTGCTCGCCCGGTTCCAGCTTTTGCTCGGTAAAGCAGAAACATTCGATTTTGGAAAAATACGGGGCGGCTTTGATGGGTGTAACATTAAAACTGGCCGTGCCGACGATTGCGGCGTTGGTATCATTGCGAGCGGTGTAATAGGCCAATGCATTTTGGCCCAGCTTGACCGTCATGGCCACATCATCGGGTTTGAACGTCCAGCCAAGCCCGCTGGCAACATTGGCATCAAACCGGACTTTGATTTGCCGCTCCAGGATTTCTGTGCTGACACTTTCCGCCACCCGTGTTGTACCCCCGTAACCCGTAACCCGGCAAAACGCATCATACAGCGGCTTGGAGGCAAACCCAAGTCCGAGCATGGCCAAGGCGGTCGCACTGAGGGACAGCACCACTTTCCGGTTGGAGTTTTTGGGTTTGCCGGTCATATTAAGAGAAAACCCCCAGCTTGTACAACATGGTCAAAAACACCAAGGTCACAAAGCCAAACAAACAGGCGGCAATGGCGAAATTAYKYTYKWYRSRYSMWGCYMGTTCTTCGACGCTTGGCTCTACATAACCGAGTATTTCAGGATTTTGCGGGTCGCTCATATATATCTCCTACAACATCTGTCCGGCAGCAATGGCACCGAACAGGGCGAATAAATAGACAATTGAATAGGCAAACAAATTACGCGCGCACTTTTCGCCGATGCGCACTTTATACAGGCTTGCTTCATCAAGACCGGTTACTTTGTCGCCGGCTTTGGAAAGCCAGACTTTAAAGGCCAAAACCAGAAATGCCAGATTAAGCAAGGCGGCCACACCAATATACAGCGGGGAGCTGAGGGGGGTTACAGCAATGAGCGAACTGGCAGCAACCAACAACACTGCATAGATAACAATCTGCAAGCGGGTCGACTTGGCCCCTTTAACATTGGGCATCATGGGTATGCCGGCCTTGGCATAATCGCCTTGTTTGTACAGGGCCAAAGCCCAAAAATGCGGCGGTGTCCACAGCAATATAATCGCAAAAAGCAGAAGCGATTCGGCCATAATGCCGCCGCCCGCAGCCGCCCAGCCAATCATGGGCGGAAAAGCCCCAGCCGCCCCGCCAATGACGATGTTTTGCGGTGTCTTGCGCTTGAGCCAGACTGAATAAATGACGAAATAGTAAAAAATTGTAAAAGCCAAAAGCCCGGCGGCTAGATAATTTGACGCAGACGCCAAACCAAGCACCGAGATAAAGCTCATGATGATTCCAAATGACAGCACGCTGGACGGGGTCATTTTTCCGGCTGGCAATGGACGTTTGCGGGTGCGGCTCATAACGGCGTCTATATCGCGGTCATACCACATATTGAGCGCCCCGGCGGCACCTGCGCCAACGGCAATAAAAAAAATAGACGCTAACGCCAACACCGGGTTTATGGAAGTCGGTGCGGCCACTAAACCGACCATAGCCGTAAACACCACCAAGGACATCACCCTTGGCTTCATCAAGGCATAATAGTCACCGGGGCTGGCGGTTCCCAGCCCCATAGGCGTAGAAGCGCTGGCTGTTCCCAACCCCGATAGACTGCCAGAATGATGGTGTACGGCTTCCGACATTTACTTGATCTGCGGGAGTTTTGAGTATTGGTGATAGGGCGGCGGCGAGGACAAAGTCCACTCCAGCGTATCGGCACCCTCGCCCCAATAATTATCCCCGGCCTTGCGCTTAACAATGAAAGCTTCAATCACCCAGATGATAAAGACAATCACACCGAGCCCAGACATCAGAGAACCAAAGGAAGAAATCTGGTTAAAGAACTGATATTCTTGCTGATAATCAATAATCCGGCGCGGCATGCCCTGATAGCCCAGGAAATGTTGCGGGAAAAAGGCTAGATTAACACCGATAAAGAACAACCAGAACTGCAAACCAGCCAGCCATTTGTTATAAAGATAGCCGGTCATTTTACCAAACCAGTAGGTAAAGCCCGAGAAGATGCCGAAAACCGCTCCCATAGACAAAACATAATGGAAATGCGCCACGACAAAATAGGTATCATGTGCGGCCGTATCGAGACCAGCACTTGCCAAAAACACGCCCGTCACCCCACCAATAACAAACAGGAATATGGTCGCCAAAGCCCACTGCATGGGAATTGCATAGCGGATGGAACCACCCCACATTGTCGCCAGCCACGAAAACACTTTAATACCCGTCGGTATAGCAATAATCAATGTCGCAGCCATGAAATAAGCCTTTACATCCACATCCATACCGACCGTGTACATATGGTGAGCCCAGACGACAAAACCGACAACGCCAATAGCCACCATGGCATAGGCCATGCCGAGATAACCAAAGATCGGCTTGCGGCTGAAGGTGGAAATCACATGGGAGATAATACCAAAAGCCGGCAGGATCATAATATAAACTTCCGGATGGCCAAAGAACCAGAACAAATGCTGGAACATGATCGGATCACCGCCCATGGAAGGGTCAAAGAAACCGGTACCGACGGTACGGTCGGTAAACAACATGATCATGGCGGCGGCGAGAACAGGTAGCGACAGCAATAATAACCAGCTTGTCACCAATABACTCCAGGCATAGAGCGGCATTTTGTGVATGGTCATGCCCGGTGCGCGCATATTAAATATAGTTGTGATGAAGTTGATCGCCCCGAAAATAGAAGAAAACCCGGCGGCCAATACACCGATGATTAGAAAATCAAAGGCCGGGCCGGGACTGCCCGAGGTAGATAAAGGCGGGTACATCACCCAGGAGGTGGCTGGCCCCATACCGCTGGCGCCACCTGGCAAAAACATGGAAATAACCCCACACATCAGCGCCACAGCCAACAGCCAGAATGACAAATTATTCATGCGCGGAAACGCCATATCAGGCGCCCCGATCATCAAAGGTAAAAACCAGTTACCAAGCCCACCAATCAAAATAGGCATCACCATAAAGAAGATCATCAACAGGCCGTGCATGGTGATAAACATATTATAAGTATGGGGATTGCCAAAAAATTGCAGGCCGGGCTCAGCCAGCTCCAGGCGCATCATTATCGACAAAAACCCGCCGACCAAACCACCGATCAAGCCGAGTATCAGATACAGCGTCCCGATATCCTTGTGATTGGTCGAGAAAAACCAGCGCACCCAAAATTTTGGTTTGCCGTCATGGGCGTAAGTGTCCGCCGCCTTTTGTAAAGTAGCCATTATGACCCCCTATTGGACTGTATTTGAGGAAATGGCTAACGCGCCACTTCCCGTATTTTGTGAAATTTGTACCGCGAAACTGCCGCCATTAGCAGCCCACCGCTTGAACTCATCCTTGCTGACCACCATAACCTCTATAGGCATAAAGGCGTGGTTGATCCCGCAAATTTCGGAACATTGCCCATAATAAGTGCCCTCTTCGCCCGCATGAACCTTAAACCAGGTTTCGTTGATCCGGCCCGGCACTGCGTCAATTTTCACCCCGAATTGCGGCACGGCAAATGCGTGTATATTATTGTTGGAGGTGACAAGAACCTTGACCACCGTGTCCACCGGCACAACCAAGGGCGCATCACTGGCGAACAAATATGGCCGCCCATCAAGGCGCGGCTCATCCGCAGGGCGTGCGTCGATTTTGGCAATAATTTGCGCGTGGGAAAGGCCAAATTTGTCTGCAGTGGCAATATCGACAATACTGGAGACGTAAGGGTCAATGTTTTCGTGATCCGGGTAAGAATATTCCCAATTCCAGGTATCACCGGTTACTTTGACCACCAATTCTGATTCCGGGATAACGTCTTGGAAGTACAACAGCTTCATGCTGGGATAGGCCAAAATAGCCAAAATAACAACCGGAATAAGTGTCCACGCAACCTCCAGCCCGACATGATGGGTGGTTTTTGAGGGAACCGGATTGGCCTTTTCACGAAACCGCACCATGATATATATCATCAAAACCGTAACAAAAACCACAATTGCGATCATAATCGGCACCAGCCAATAATTGTTAAAACTGGTAATAGCGTCCATGACAGGTGTGACGGAACGCTGGAAACCAATGTCTCCGTCCGTCGGGCCGTTTTTATTGGACGCAAATGCCAAACTTGATGTGGCCAAACCTGCCAATGTGGCGCCTGCCGACACCGCTAATCGTGAAATACGCATATCCCCTCCTTTTTCTCCTGAGCGCGCAATGACTACATCGCCGCATTCTTTGGAGTTAAACCAATTCAAGCACCTAGTTCAAGTACAATGACATCTTTATCATAGCGGACATATTGTCGCAGTCTGTGTGCTATAATGTCGCAATGAATATGGTGTTAGGGCTTGYWAKMMMWKCCAWARYTCYYKWWMWKMAWYYAATASTWWTYAMRAWWRTMAMMRWWTWTWKRRAATCCGTAATTTTATGAGCAAYTTTGTATTTGAAGACTGTGACCTTGACCGCGAAAGCGCCCAAACCATCCTCGATGAGACCTTGAAAGGGGCTGACGACGGGGAGTTATTCCTTGAACGTGGGGCCAGCGAGTCGCTTAGTTTTGATGATGGCCGGCTCAAAATGGCCAGCTTTGATACCTCGCGGGGCTTTGGCCTGCGCTGTGTCGCCGGAGAAACCACCGGCTTTGCCCAAGGCACTGAATTGACCGAAGGTGCTTTGCGTCGGGCCGCCAGCGCCGTCAATTTGGCCAAAGCCGGACATGCTAGCCCCCGCGCAGCCCCGTCCCCCAAACGCACCAACAAAAAGCTATACCCGGAAATCGACCCCATAGACGACCCGGCCTTTGCACCCAAAGTAGAATTGCTGGCCGAGATCGACGCCTATGTGCGGGCCAAAGACAAAAAAGTCGTGCAGGTTAGCGCCACCATGGCCGCCTCGACCCGCACCATTGCCATATTGCGCACAGGCGGCGAACGCTATGATGATGTGCAACCCTTGGTGCGCTTGTCGGTTTCGGTAACGGTGGAAAAAGACGGACGGCGCGAAAACGGTTATGCGGGCACAGGCGGGCGAGCCGCCTACGCCGATTTCATCAAACCTGAAAGCTGGAAAGCCCTCGCAGACGAAGCCCTGCGCAGTGCCTTGGTCAATCTGCGGGCCGTACCTGCGCCGGCTGGGCCCATGGATGTGGTGCTTGGCCCCGGCTGGCCCGGCGTGCTGTTGCACGAAGCCATTGGGCACGGGCTGGAGGGCGATTTTAACCGCAAGGGCACATCGGCTTTTGCGGGCCGTATCGGCGAGCGCATTGCCGCTCCGGGTGTCACCGTAGTGGACGACGGAACATTACCGGGTAGGCGCGGCTCCATCACCATGGACGATGARGGYACACCGTCGGCCCGCAATGTTYTGATCGAGGACGGKATWTTAAAAGGCTATCTBCAAGACAGGCTTAATGCACGGCTCACGGGCGTAGCCGCCACCGGCAATGGCCGCCGCGAAAGTTTCGCCCATGCGCCCATGCCGCGCATGACCAATACATTTATGCTGTCGGGAACTGTACCTAAAGACGAAATTATCGCCGACCTCAAAGACGGTATCTACGCCACCAATTTCGGCGGCGGTCAGGTGGACATTACTTCGGGGAAATTTGTCTTTCAATGCACCGAAGCTTACCGGGTGCGAGACGGCAAAATTGAAGAACCGGTCAAGGGCGCAACCCTGATCGGCGACGGCCCCACCGTCCTGACCCAGATCAAACATATTGGTGATGACAGCGAGCTAGATCCCGGCATTGGCGTGTGCGGCAAGGGCGGGCAAACCGTCCCCGTTGGTGTTGGCCAACCCACGCTTTATATTGAAAACCTGACGGTCGGGGGATCTGCGGGTTAAACTACGCGCAGATCTTTTGACATATCCCCCACTGGCTGACAAATTTGCTGTGCGCGTCTTTCAAACGCATTCATAATTGATGCAGCCGTATCGTCTATTTTTCTGCGAAACAAAAATTGCAGCGGCGCGGCTTTCAAGGCCACATCCAATGTAAAATCAAGTTGGGTGGAGCCATCGGACAGTAAATGAAATTCCCAAATATTAGTAAGTTTTCGCACGGCCCCACCATGTCCGGCTTTTTCAATGCGAATGCGAAGGTTTTCCCGATCCGCCGTGGCCAGTGAACGAAAGGTTTCGCTGATGAATTTGTATTGTACCGCCACATCGACCGTCAGAGCCTCTATGGCCGGAGTCGGCGTTTCGCGTCTCAATATGCGCACCGACGAAATAAAATTGATAAATTTTGGATAGTTCTCAACATCTATCACCATGTCGAGCAAATCCTCGGGGCAGTGGAATAGCCGTTGTTGCCGGTGGATGCGCATCAAGCCCTAATGCCCTTTTTTGGCTGAATGTTTTTTTTGGCGGGCCGCCCGCAGCTTGGCAAAATCCGCATCCGCATGATAACTTGAACGGGTCAAGGGCGTGGCAGAAACCATTAAAAATCCTTTGGCGCGGGCAATGGTTGCGTAAGCCTTGAACTCGTCGGGCGTGACAAAACGCTTAACCGGTGCATGTTTTCGGGTCGGTTGCAAATACTGCCCAATGGTCAAAAACTCAACCCCGGCCACGCGCATATCGTCCATGACCTGCATAATCTCTTGCTTGCTTTCGCCCAGACCGACCATAAGTCCGGACTTGGTGAACTGGTCAGGGTCGCGCTCTTTGACACGCTCCAACAGGCGCAAAGAATGATAATAGCGCGCCCCGGGGCGAATGCTGAGATACAAGCGCGGCACGGTTTCGAGATTATGATTGAACACGTCCGGCTTGGCGTCGATCACCGCTTCGGCGGCGCCGGGTTTTCGCAAAAAATCCGGGGTTAAAATTTCGATGGTTGTGGCCGGGGATTTCCCTCGTATAGCTTTGATGACATTGACGAAATGCTCCGCACCCCCGTCCGCCAAATCGTCGCGGTCAACCGAGGTTATCACCACATGTTTGAGACCCATTTCCACCACGGCATTTGCGACTTGGCCTGCTTCCGCCGGGTTGACCGGGCCGGGAAGTCCGGTCTTGATATTACAAAACGCACAAGCCCGGGTGCAGGTATCGCCGAGGATCATAAAGGTAGCGTGGGCTTTTTCCCAGCATTCACCAATATTTGGACAGGCCGCTTCCTGGCATACGGTCACAAGACCCTTGTCGCGCACGATTTTCCTGGTCTTGGCAAAACCTTTAGAAGTTGGGGCTTTCACCCTGATCCAGGCAGGCTTGCGCAACACTTCCGTATCCGGCTTGTTTGCCTTTTCCGGGTGGCGCAATGCTTGCGAGGGGCGCAATTTCTTATCAATAAGTACAGTCATGAGCCAGATTATGGGTATTCATCCGCTTAAAACAAGTCCTTTATCGTGTAAAACTTGCTTAATCCTTCTGTGCTAATGCCATTTTAAACGATGGTGGAACGAATATGTTTAAAACGGTTACAATAAGAGACGGGCATGATAATTTCTTCACGCCCCTGCGCTTTATATTTGCCTATATGGTGTTGATCGGCCACGCCTTTGTTGTGGTCGGCGGCACGGACACGTCTGAGCCACATATTTTCTATCATTATACTTTCAGCTATATGGCGGTGAATTTGTTCTTTATTGCCTCGGGTTTTCTGGTCACGGGCAGTATGCTATACCGCAAAAACCTGGCCAGTTTTGCCTCGGCGCGCATATTGCGTATATTCCCGGCGCTTATAGCCCATGTTCTGGTCATTATGTTTATCTTTGGCCTGATGACCACATCTCTGCCCTGGGGAGAATATCTCACCAGTAAGGATGTGTGGAAACAGCCGTTTATCGTACTCGGGTTTATTGATACCGAAATGGCCTTGCCGGGGATATTGCCCAATAATGCCGAACCTATAGCCTCCGCGACATTGTGGACATTGCGCTATGAAGTCCTGGCTTATATGGGCACATTTATCGCCTTTACTCTCGGCCTGATGAAGCACCGCTGGATGATATTGGCGCAATTCGTATTGTTTGCCGTCGCCGTTCCCGTCGCCTATAAAACCGGGCTGTACGAGCAATTGCCCGCCACATTCCAGTCCATATTACGTTTCGGCCTGACATACGGGCTGGGCGCGGCGATTTATGCTTACCGGGACAAATTGAAATTTCATATGGCCTTAATCCCGGTTATGGTTTTAGTGACCAGCCTGTTTAGCGGCACGGTCATGTTTGAAGTGGTCGGGGTGATCACCGCCGCCTATATGTTGTTCTGGGCCGCCTATGTGATCCTGCCCCGGTTTGATTTTCTCAAAAAATACAGCGATATTTCCTACGGAATTTATATTTATCACTGGGCCAGCCTGCAGGGTGTGTATCATTTCATGCCAAATCTAAACGTCTGGCAATTGATGGTCATAGGCACACCAATTGCGCTTATGCTGTCTGTCGCCTCCTGGCACTGGGTCGAAAAACCGGCATTGTCACTCAAACCAAAATTCGCCGAAAAGCTAAGCCGTAAGAAAACAAAACCGGTCGCGGTCTAAATTTACATATGTATCGTACGCTCGAAGGCGGACAATACACTTTCGTGCATCATTTCTGACAAGGTCGGATGCKGGAAAACCGTTTGCATTAGCTCGGCTTCGGTGGTCTCCAGTGTTTGCGCGATTGCATAGCCTTGGATAAGTTCCGTAACTTCGGTGCCGATCATATGGGCGCCGAGCAGCTCTCCGGTCGCCTTGTCAAATACGGTTTTCACCAGACCTTCCGGTTCGCCCAGGGCAATGGCTTTACCATTACCAATGAACGGAAAGCGGCCAATACGCACTTCATGGCCAGCGTCTTTGGCTTGCGTCTCTGTCAGACCAACACTGGCGATTTGCGGCTGGCAATAGGTGCAGCCGGGGACGCGGTTGGCGTTGAGCGGATGCGGATTGCCACCGGCAATTTTCTCGACGCAAATCACGCCCTCATGTGAAGCTTTATGGGCCAGCCAGGGCGGGGTGGTCACATCGCCAATGGCATAGAGACCGGGGATTTTAGTGCGTGAAAACTCGTCGACCACAATATGGCTGCGGTCTATCTCGACGCCCAAAGCTTCCAGCCCGATATTTTCTACATTGCCAACAATCCCGATGGCTAAAATAATGCGGTCAAAAATTTCGGTCTTGCTTGAAATATCGGCGCTGACACTGTCTTTGCCCGGCTTGACGCCGGACACTTGCGCGCCGGTCAAAATGCGCATGCCTTTTTTCTTAAACGCTTTCTCGGCCAGTGCGGAAATCTCTGCGTCCTCGGCAGGCAAAATCCGCTCCAGCATTTCCACCACGGTCACATCCGCGCCAAAGGCATTGTAAAATGAGGCGAACTCCATACCAATAGCCCCGGAACCCACCACCAATAATTTCTTCGGCATCATATCCGGGATCATGGCTTCTTTAGCCGTCCAGATAAATTTACCGTCCGGTTCCAACCCGGCGACAGGAACGGTACGCGCCCGCGCCCCTGTAGCCAATATGACATGCTTGGCCGTGTAGGTTTTATCACCGACCACGACTTTGGGCGCAGATGCCCCTTTCTCCAATTTGGCAAACCCGTCGATTAGGGTGATTTTATTTTTTTTCATCAAAAATTTAACGCCGCCAGACAATTGCCCGGCTATGGCCCGCGAGCGTTTGACAATAGCATCCAAATTGAACCCGGCTTCGGCGGATAACCCGTAGTCAGCGGCATGCTGCATATTGGTATAGACTTCCGCCGAGCGCAGCAAAGCCTTGGTCGGGATACAGCCCCAATTCAGGCACACCCCGCCAATTTCGGATTTTTCGACAACCGCCGTTTTTAACCCTAATTGCGACGCTCGTATGGCCGCCACATAACCGCCGGGACCGGAACCAATAATAATGACATCAAAGTTGGAAGACATAATAAACTCGCGCTAAATTSAGCCACAAGCATARGCGGGTTTGCTTTAAGTTTAAACCAAAAACACACACATAAAAATGAATTATTGCGGCAGTAATCCCGGCGGCAAGTTTTGCGGTGCGACCAATGCATCAATCACTTGCAGGCGCATAACATCGCGTAGGGCGTCAACCTCGACGGCGTCGATAAGCTCAAAAGCCTCATCAGCCCGCCCGGCTACGGCCAAAGCAATGGCCATGCGGCTACGGGCCGTATCGCGCAATTCCGGCTGGATTATATTTTGTAGAGCCGCTTCGGCAAAGCTAAACCGTTTATTGCCTACGGATGCGCTGACAATATCGAGATAGGCTTGGTCTCTGATCTCGATGGTGGCAATTTTGTCGGCTTGTTCCATCAGGGTCGGCATGACACGTACCAGATCTATTTTGGGTTTTGCCGCAAGTTTCGCGGCTTTGTTGGCGGCTTGCTTGCTTTGCTTGAGCCTGTTTTTGGGGAACACGAGCTTGCTTGAACGTATTTGCGGTAAATTTGCCCCGTAAGTTGTGCCGTAATATACACCGCCGCCGCTGATGCCAGCCGTAATTATCATTGCGAGTATAAATTTAAACATAACGAAACCCTAAAACCTCAACCGGGCTAGCTATAAAGCATTGCAAGTGTCTGGCAAGCCAAGACAGCATTAGCGCATGAGGGGGTGCAAAATTTCGCCGCATAAGCGAATCTTATAACATCATAGTCACAGGCTTTTCGATCAGACGCTTGAATACGGCCAGCCAATTTGCCCCGATAGCCCCGTCGACAACCCGGTGGTCACAGGTCAAAGTGACGCTCATAACCGTGGCTATAGACAACTCACCGTCCTTGACAACTGGGCGCGGTGCGCCCGCGCCGACCGATAATATCATGCCTTGAGGTTGGTTGATGATTGAAGCAAATGATTTTATCCCCATCATGCCAAGATTGGAAATGCTAAATGTACCGCCCTGGTATTCCTGGGGTTTCAGCTTTCGGTCACGGGCACGTGTGGCCAAGTCTTTCATCTCGGTTGAGATCAAAGCCAAACCTTTGTTCTCGGCTTCTCGCACGATGGGTGTAATCAACCCGCCGTCAATGGCCACCGCAACGGCCACATCGGCGTGGTGGTGGTAGGCTATGCCGTCCGGTGTATAGCTGGCATTGGCATCCGGGACTTGTTTGAGGGCAATGGCGCAGGCCCGGATCAGCATATCATTGACCGAGATTTTCACGCCTTCGGGTGCTTGGGTGTTCAGTTCTTTGCGCATGGCCAGCAAGGCATCAATTTCGCAATCTATATTGAGCGGGAAATGCGGCACATCGCGGGCGCTTTCAGTTAAACGCTTGGCGATAATCCGGCGCATGCCGTCGAGGGGTACTAGGTCATAACTTCCGGGTACAATGCCCAATTTTTCTAGATATGATGCCCCACCGCCGCGTACCGGGCCAAGCTCGGTTGTTGTGGCTGGTGTTGGTGCCGTTACAGGTGTTTGAACGGGCTGAGCTTTTGCGTTCTCAACATCAACTTTAATAATCCGACCATGGGGGCCGGAACCGGTGATTGAGGCCAAGTCCAAGCCTTTTTCCTTAGCCATGCGTTTGGCTAGGGGCGAAACTTTTATACGCTCACCATTGTTTTCCACCTGAAGCCTGGGTTCCCCTTGCGAGCCGCCGCCTGCCGGCGTCGTCCCACCTCCCCCGCTGCGCGGTGGAGGAACAGGTTGCGCGGTGTTTTCAGGTGTTATTCCTCCACCCGCTTCGCGGGGGGAGGTGCCCCCTTTTGGGGCGGAGGGGGGCGTGGCGGCAGTAGGGCTAACACCGCCAACAACATACCCGTCCATGACGGATGCATCTTCCCCGTCTTCCAACAACACCGCAATCGGCGCGTTAACCTTCACGCCTTCGCTACCCTCGGCCACCAAAATCCTGACCAGCACCCCCTCTTCCACGGCTTCAATTTCCATGGTCGCCTTGTCAGTCTCGATCTCGGCCAGCACATCACCGGAGGAAACTTCGTCCCCCTCAGCAACCAACCACTTGGTCAAATTCCCCTCTTCCATAGTGGGCGAAAGCGCAGGCATCAGGATTTCAATGGGCATGGCTTATTCCCCTAATTCTATTTTTTTTACCCGCTCATACCTGCGCATGCAGGTATCCATCGACGCAGGTGCGGTGCGCACCGATAGTCCGGCAATAGACCCCTGCATCCGCAGGGGTGAGCGGGGTGTGGGGATAGTGGACGAAAACGCAGATATCGGGATTTCAATGGGCATTAGTCAGCAACCTTTGTTTCAAAGGTTAGAAGAACGAGCTCCGTAAACCCACCTCCACCCGCAACACTAGTTTGAGCAACCAAACGAGAATTTGGCCGCTTTTTCGCTTCATTACTTATTTTCTTGGTAGCAGAAGAGATGTCCTTAAAATTGACATCGACGGCAACAACCTCATATTTATACATAACAAACTCCCTTAGCCGCAACCACAACATCCTGCGCATTCGGCAAACTGAGCGCCTCCAGATTACCCGCATAAGGCAATGGCACATCCTTTTGGAACACCCTTGCTGGCGGTGCATCCAGGTAATCGAACGCTTGCTCCATTACGCGGGCAGCGATTTCTGCGCCTATGCCGCTCTGGCCCCAACCTTCTTCGGCGCAGACTATGCGGTTGGTTTTCTTGACGGACTTGATAATCGTATCGCTATCTAGGGGGCGGATTGTGCGCAGGTCTATGACCTCTGCGGAAATGCCCTCGCCCGCCAGAATATCGGCGGCTTCTAACGCCCGGCCTACCATTCTTGAGTGCGCCGTTATGGTGACATCGGAACCGACGCGCCGCACTAACGCCTTACCAATCGGCACCAGATAATCATCCATGTCCGGCACATCCATAATCTCGCCGTACATCATTTCGTGTTCCAAAAACACGATCGGGTTCGGGTCACGGATGGCAGATTTCAGAAGACCCTTGGCGTCCGCCGCATCGTAAGGGGCGACGACTTTAAGCCCCGGCACATTGGCATACCAGCTTGAATAATCATGACTATGCTGGGCACCGACACGGCTGGCCGCACCGTTGGGGCCGCGAAACACGATGGGGCAGCGCATTTGCCCGCCGGACATGTACAAGGTTTTGGCAGCGGAATTGATGATATGGTCAATAGCCTGCATGGCGAAATTCCAGGTCATAAATTCGACGATTGGACGCAACCCACCCATGGCCGCACCAACCCCGATACCGGCAAAGCCGTGTTCGGTAATCGGCGTATCAATGACCCGTTTTGCGCCAAATTCTTGTAACAATTCGCGGGTGACTTTATAAGCGCCTTGATATTCCGCCACCTCTTCGCCCATGATAAACACCCGGTCGTCCCGGCGCATTTCCTCGGCCATGGCATCGCGCAAGGCATCGCGGACACTGGTTTCTTTATATTTTGTTCCAGCAGGAACATCCATGTCCACAGGCACGGATTGCACAGGTACTTCAGCTTCCACAACACTCCGCTCATCCCCGCCAATATAGGGTTGTTTTTCGCCTTGCTGTGCTGGTTCAGTCGTTGCCGGGGCGAGTGGTGTTGAGAGAACATCAACCCCCTCGCCGTCCTCCAAAAGCTGAAGTATCACCGTACCAACCGCCACATTCTGTGACCCTTCCGCCACTAAAATTTTGCCGACCACGCCTTCGTCAATGGCCTCGACCTCCATAGTCGCCTTGTCGGTTTCTATCTCGGCCAACATATCGCCGGATTTGACAACGTCGCCTTCCTTGACCATCCATTTGGTCAATGTTCCTTCTTCCATTGTCGGTGACAGGGCAGGCATTTGAATATCTATGCTCATGCGTCCGCCTCCAAAAGTACATCCGTATACAGCTCGGACGGGTCTGGCTCCGGGGAGGCTTTGGCGAACTCTACCGCGTCGGCGACTATGGCTTTGATGTCTTTGTCAATGGCCTTGAGCGCATCCAAATCGGCCCATTTTTCGCGTAGCAAACGGTTTTTCGCCATATCGATCGGATCGTGTTCCTCGCGCATTTCCGAGACCTCTTCGCGGGTGCGGTATTTGGCCGGGTCGGACATGGAATGGCCCCGGTAACGATAGGTCATCATTTCCAAAATCATCGGCCCCTTGCCAGAGCGAGCATGGGCGGCGGCCTTTTTGGTGGCATCVCGCACGGCCAGCACATCCATRCCGTCGACCTGCACGCCTTTGACGCCGAAACTAAGCCCGCGTTTATACAAGTCTTTCTGGGCGGTGGAGCGCGAAATACTGGTGCCCATGGCATATTGGTTGTTTTCGATAATGAACAATGTCGGCAGCTTCCAAAGCTGGGCCATGTTCAGGGCTTCGTAAACCTGGCCTTGATTGGCGGCGCCGTCGCCGAAAAACACGGCGCTAATTTTACCGTTATCCAGATATTTATTGGCCAGACCAAGCCCGGCCCCGATCGGCACTTGCGCGGCGACAATGCCGTGACCGCCGTAAAAATTTTTCTCGACACTGAACATGTGCATGGAGCCGCCCTTGCCTTTGGAATATCCGCCGCTACGTCCGGTAAGCTCGGCCATAACACCCCGTGCACTCATGCCCAGGGCCAGCATATGACCGTGGTCGCGGTAGGACGTGATCATCTGGTCGCCGTCCTTGATGGCGGCCTTGACCCCGGTCACCACGGCTTCTTGGCCAATATATAAATGACAAAACCCGGCAATAAGCCCCATGCCGTATAATTGCCCGGCCTTTTCTTCAAAGCGGCGGATGAACAACATTTCCCGGTAGAGATGCAGCAGCTCTTTTTTGCTGGTTTTCTTTATGGTTTTCTTTATGGTTTTTTGGGGTGTGGCCATGTTTTGGACGCCCTTTAATTTATATACGAATTAAATCCCTGCATGCACAGAAAACATCCATATATTAAACGCTAAATCAGGGGGTTTCGTCAAGCCAAATCACAATGTCATTCGCACCCGAAACATTAAGCGTGCGCCTTGCCTCTTCGTCGAGCCTGTCCAAATCAAGGTGTTCGCCTCTTAGCTGCGCCTCGCGGCGCTCAAGGGTTTGGCGCACGCTTTGTAGGCGGGCAATCTCCGCGTCCAGTTCTGCGGCCCGTTCAGAATAGTCGGCCCATTTAAACACACTCAAACTACCGCTTAGCGCATGCAGTCCCAGATAACCATAAAACACCACCAACACCAAGAGCGGCCAGGAAACCCGGATTTTGTTGAGAACATTCTTCATAGCCAAGACTTATCCGGCTATAGTTAGCGAGGCGTTAAACATGAAAAGATGATGGCAAGTTTATTTTGCCGCAGTATTGGTGTCAGGCACCAAAATCTTGAAATCTTCCCCGGCCATATCGACCAAAATCATATGGCCGGCGTTTGAGACTTTAAACACACCGTACCGGGCCACTTCATAGGTTTTGGCCGTGCCTTCCTGAAAGTAAAATCTGGCACTGCCGAAATTTGCCTCTCCGCGTTTGAGCGCGTATTTCACCCGGACTTCTCCGTCCGCAAGCGCCGCACTGTCGTCCCGGCGGGCAAATGTGCCGACATTATTGTCGTCCAGTTTCAAAATTACCGTGCCTTGTGCGGGCAAGCCTTTGCTGGATTTCGGAAAAGCGGCACTGTCATAACCAAGGGTCATATAATCGCCGAGCATCAAGGCACGCGGATCGACCGGACGCAGTTGCAACAACATGGTTTGGCCGTCCAGCTTTACCCGGTTTACGGCGGTTATGCCCGTATTAAATTGATACAAGCTCACGGCCAATGCGGCCAATACCACGGCGGTGCGCAGGCGCTTAAACATGTCGGCCTCCTTTGCTGGCTAAACCATAAACCAGCAATAATGCCGCGCCAAAACCCATGAGTAAAAAGGATTTATTGAGCAAGCTTATCTGCATATCATAGTAAAACCAGGTGATAAATCCGATTTGCACCAACACGCCTATAATGGCCAGACTGCGCAAGCCGAGAATATACCCCGTTCGCAGTACCAATAATGCCGCCGCACTACCGAGGGGCATCAATGCCACAGCAACCAGCAGTAAAACCAATATGGGCAAGGGCGGGCGAACCGGATCCGTACCACCGCGCAATCGGTTTAAAGTCCACACTGCCCCGCCCGTGACCAGAACACTGGCTATGCGCTCGGCCATTTCATTTCCTATACCCAAATTCAGTTGAGCCGTCCAATTGGCATCCGAGAAAAACACGGCAAATACACACGGCGCCAGTAGGAACGCTGTGCCTGCCGCCGTTAATATGCGCCTATCTTGCCATTTGACAAAGCCGGTTTTAATCGGCTGGCTTAGTGTCAGCACGCCAACAAAACTAAAAAATATATAAAACACACTAAAGGCAAATGGAATGTGGTATTCAATCAGCACATACACCATCAAGCCCGCCAGACCCGCCGCCATCACGAACTCTAAAATGCGGTCACGCACCAACCATAAAGTCAGCGCCGATAACAAGCCCGTGAACACTATGAAGCCGACACCGCCATTGGTCACGAGACCCGCACCCATAACAGCCAAGGCGCCGCCGCCCAATATCAGCGTATTAAAAAAGTGCCGGGCAAATAACCCCGTATTGCGCAGACGCATAAACAGTGTGCCAGCATAGACCAAAACACCCAGAAAAATCATACTGGTTTCGTCCTTTATATTCAAAAGCTCATAAAGCACAGATGCCAAAAAACCCATGGCCAAGAGCGCGGTCAGCACCCCGGCGAAACCCAAAAACATTTCCATATACCAAGGCGCATCATCTTCACCCGGCCCGGCCAGCACGTGTGCAATTTTTTCAGGCGCAAGACCAGTGGCGCTTGCGAATGTACCAAGAGACCGCCTGGAGACAATATCCAGATTTTCCGCCGCCCTATCAGCATTTTCAATTTCGGCGACGGTTTCAGATTGCTGCTCATCAGAGAATTGAACAATAAAGTGCTTGAAACTACGGGCCAGAACATAGGTCAGGCCAGCCATCAACAAAAATCCGACAAACAACATAGCGACAATGCCCAAAAACTTGTCGGCTTCGGCTATAAGCCGCACGCCGATTTGCGCGACCATAAGCGCCAGCCCGCTCAACGCAATCACCAAACCCGGGACGCGAGCCAGAGGCGGATTTGCGAAGTTTTTCTGTTTATACCTATATAGATAGGCAAAGGCTCCGCCGCCTATGACAATGGCTGCCAGTGCGCTCCCAATTATTTTCTCTTGCCAAAAACCAGCGCCGATAGCGGTAACCGCAAACACCATACACGCCGACACCAAGGCCAGGCGGAACCATGCGGCCCTTGCCCAGCCCGGCCATTTATTTTGCACCCTGTCATAAACAATGAGCAAAACCAGAAACGCCAATGCCATGCCCCCATAGACCCAAACCAGTGCTTCGCGTCCCGCAATTGGCACAATTTGCACATGGGCATAGGACAATATTGCCACACAGGCGACCACCAGCCAGACCGTAAGGTGGGCCAATGAGCGCGACACGACGGCGAACGGGAAAGACAATAACGCCCATAGGGTAAAGGGGGTATAGAGGGCGGCAGGTGTTTGAAACACTTGGCCGTAAACGGCCATAAACACCCCGATTAACACCGTCAGGCAAATGCCGAATACTTGGGCGACCGGCCTGTCAAATTTAAGCCAAATCCAGGTTATGGCCGATACCACCATGCCGCCTTGCACCATTGCAAACTTGACGAAGTCCGACAAATCATTCCAGTTATAGGCAAAAAAGAAAATAATCCCGGCTAAAAAATGCCCGGCCCCCAGCGCCAGCAAAGCCCGCAGCGCCCAGCTATGCCAGCCTTGGGCATTGCGAAAAAACAGCAAAGCTTTTACATATAAATTACCGGGTAATACGCCGCCCTGCACCAAACCGGGTAAAGCTTGGGCGGTTATCAAATCATCTAGGGCCTTAGAACCATCCTGCACCGCCATGCTTTGACCTCCTGATTCTGTCGCCTGTATGAAGACTACGCGAATTCAGACCCAAACACAATGTCCAGAGTCCAGACATGAGATTGTAGGTTGTAGGGAAGAATTAGAGCAGTTCTGTTGCCGCATCAGTTTTATTGAGCCTTTTATTGATTTTGGGCAAAATCCTGTCTGAGTGCTTCTGCGGCTGGCGTGGTTTTCCAGTTTAAGGCCGCCGAGTTGCGGGCATAAGCTTCAACCCCCGGGAACCAGTATAGTAAATCTCCGGGACGGGTTTTGCCGTTTGCAAGAGCGGATCTAATCCGGTCATGATATGTTTTAAGTTCATCTCGCCAGGCCAGAGAGCGTAATTTTGATATTGGCTTTCCTCCCGTTAGTGCGTTGAAATCACCAAGGGCGATGATATTGGTGGTCGGATCCAGAATTAGTGCCGGTTCCGCCTCCAATATGGCAAGGGAATGATTGCCCAATGCGCCGCCGTAATAGCCGACAAACCGCCACGGCGCAACACCACCAAGCTGGCGATAAATATGCCCGGCCAGCATATTATAATTGTCGCAATCCAGCTTGTCGCTGCGGTATAATTGTGTAGGTGTCAGTGCAACCGAACCCCCGTAAGATCGGGCGGAATAGGCCGCATGGCTGGCAAATACGGCCTTTAAATGATCATCGCCCGGGGTTTGAGCAAGCCGTTCATCAATCTTTCAATCTCCGGCTTGCAAAGTTCGAACAGGGCGTCCAATGTCGTCGGTGCATTTGCCAGACGGTTAAGGGCATCCGGGCCCAAGCGATTGGCCTGACATTCAGAAATTTGTGCTGGTTTTGCGGCTTGCGAACAAGAAGATGCAAGCGCCTGAAAGCAAACAAGCAACAGAATTGCAAAAATACGGGCCTGCATGGCATAGCCTTTCAAATTTGTGAACCTCATGTTTAAAGGGCTTTGTATACAAGTGCAATCTGAAACCGCACGACATATACGCCTGAGCCGGATAGGAAAGAAAGGAATTTAACAAGGACTTGCGGATTTTGTTGCCTTCCCATAAGTTCGCCAAAAGGCTAAACCCAAAGGCTAAACCATGACCAAAATGACACCAGACCAGATCGACAAGGCATTAAAAGCCGGGATTATTGATGCGTCCCAAGCTAAAGATATGATGGCCAAGCTGGATGTGAACGCGCCAAAGCCAGATCAAGCCGCGCTGATCGGCGACGAGGAAAACATGCGCTTTGTGCGTTCGTTTTCGGATGTGTTCATCGCCACGGGTATCGGGCTTTTGTCTATGGGCCTCTATGCCAGTGTCGGTATTTTTGGCGCCATAGTCAAAGTGGAGTGGGTTGGCTATTTGGTTGGCGCAGGTTTAATATGGCTGATGTGCGAATATTTTGGCCGCATAAAACGCGCCCATCTGCCGACTTTACTGTTGGCCTTGGCCTATTTGCTATTTGTCCACAAAGGCGTAAGCAACCTGCTGGATTTCTCGGCCCAGCTCGCCGTTGTGGCTGGTATTGTGCCTGCCGTCATTACCATCCTTGCCATGCTGTTGTTTTACTGGCGTTTCAAATTGCCGTTTAGTGTCGCCTTGATTGCAATTTCCTTGGTGATATTGGTGTTTGCCCTGTTGGGCGGTACCATTCCTACCGGTATATTGCTATTGCTATCCGGCCTGGCTCTATTTGGCACGGCCTTAAGCTATGATGCCCGTGACACAGACCGCAAAACCCGGTTTGCCGACAATGCGTTTTGGCTGCATTTCACCGCCGCACCTTTAATCATTCACGGGTTTGCCATTCAGGTGCTGACCCCCGAAGTTATTAAAATTGGCGGGGTCATTCCCATGGTGCAGTTGGGTAAGGCTGATGCGGCATTTATGCTGCTGACCATAGGCTTGCTGGCTTTGGTCGGCTTGGCTATTAACCGCCGGGCCTTGTTGGTGTCGTCCTTGGGCTATGCCGGGTTTGCTATCGGGTTTTTGATCAAGGACACCGGGCTAAACCTTGGCTCGGTGGTCGCCTTGACCTTGCTTATACTCGGCGGCGGTATTGTGTTTTTAGGGGTTGGCTGGCACGGGGCGCGCAAAGCCCTGTTAAAAGTTTTACCAACATCAGGCTTTATGGCAAAAATCTTTCCGCCTAGTGGCTAGGGACAGACCCTAAATAACTTCTCAACTTTTATCAGGATAAAAAATGACAAGAAAACTTGCTCTTATCAGCCTTATAGCCCTCACATTAGCCGCATGTACCACAACACCTCCGACGGCCGAGGAGCTTAATGCAAAACGTGAGGCGAGGGTCGCGAAACTCAAGGCCCGTCCTGAGATTTTTAAAGGCAGAACAGGTTTCACATCTGTTCACGGAACCACCAAAGTTTTAAAAACCAACATAATGCGCGGGGAAGAATTTATATCTCGCCAGGTGAACTTTAGGCGAACGGGAACTTTGCAAGCCGATGCTAAATATGGCAATTTCATCGTTAACAAAACCATTCCTGCTGGGGCCCAATTATATGCTTCAAGTTATGGGTTTAACCGGATAGGCTGGTGCTACCCCGGTAAAGACAATGCCAATCTTGGTGAATCGTTCATGGGCAAAGCTACAGTGTTCTGCATATTGGGATCGTTAACCGGGTCAAGCGCAGAGCTTATGCGCGGCAGTGGTGGCAGTAGTGCATTTTTCACGCCAAAGCTGGTGACGCCCGGAATGCCCGGCCCTGTTCCGGATATCCTGGAGGAAAAAGTTGATTTTGGCCGCACCTTCACAAGTTTTATGCGCGTAAACCGCGTCAAAAACAAACATATCATAATTGCTTCCGTACTTCATGACGGCATCAAACGTGTGCAAATGGGTACCCACAAAATACGCAGGGCAGAGGACGGGAGCGCGATTTTGCGCATTTGGGGCGGAGAGATTAAAGTAATCCCAAATACTGACCCCAAAAGCAAACAAATTTCATTGGAAGTTATCAAAACGCCTGATGATACAGATGACAACATTGCCGTGCTCAACCAGTTACTCCAGATGTTCCTTGAGGATCCTGCCAACAAAGCAGTTCTGGACAAGGCAATAGAAAAACGCAAACAAGAACTCCCAACGGAAAGCCCAAAAGAATAATAGGCTCTGCTAGCCACACAAATTTAAAATTCTTGCAGAGTTTAGGTTGAACATATGCCGTGCATTTCTTATCTGTGTATAACAACAAGGATTATCTATGTCTGAATTTTCTCCGCGTGAAATTGTCTCCGAACTGGACAAGCATATTGTCGCGCAAAGCGATGCCAAGCGGGCCGTGGCCATTGCCCTGCGCTCGCGCTGGCGGCGTAAACATGTGGACGGGGATTTGCGCGACGAAATCACGCCCAAGAATATTTTGATGATCGGCCCGACCGGAGTTGGAAAAACCGAAATCTCCCGCCGCCTCGCCAAGTTGGCCCATGCGCCGTTTCTCAAGGTCGAAGCCACCAAATTTACCGAGGTCGGTTATGTGGGTCGTGATGTCGAACAAATCATCCGCGATCTGGTGGAAATTGCTATCACCCAGACCCGGGAAAACCGCCGCAAAGATGTGGAAGCGGCGGCAGAAAGTGCAGCGGCTGAGCGGATATTGGACGCATTGGTCGGCTCAAACGCCGGGGACGCCACTCGCGAAAAATTTCGCCAAAAACTGATCAAAGGCGAGCTGGACGATACCGAGGTCGAGCTTGATCTAGCCGACAATGCTTCGCCGTTCTCCGGCTTTGATATTCCCGGCCAGCCCGGTGCCAGCATGGGCATGATCGAGCTTGGTTCTATTTTCGGTAAAGGCGGTGCCCGCACCAAAAAAGTCAAAATGAAGGTCAAAAACGCCTACGCGCCTTTGCTGACCGAAGAAGCCGATAAAATGCTCGACGAAGAAACCTTGACCAAAACGGCTATCAGCCTGGTGGAAAATGACGGCATTGTGTTTTTGGACGAGATCGACAAAATCACCGTGCGCTCGGACGCAAGCGGCGGCGGGCAAGTGTCCCGGGAGGGCGTCCAGCGCGATTTGCTGCCCCTGATCGAAGGCACCACCGTCACCACCAAGCACGGCCCGGTCAAAACCGATCATATTTTATTTGTCGCGTCCGGCGCATTTCATGTGGCCAAACCATCCGATATGTTGCCGGAATTACAAGGCCGCCTGCCAATCCGCGTCGAACTGCGCGCTTTGACCCGCGAAGATTTCGAGCGGATATTGACCGAACCAGAGGCCTCCTTGATCAAGCAATATACGGCCCTGATGGCCACGGAAAATGTCACGCTTGAATTCACCAAAAACGGTATCAAAGAGATTGCTAAAATCTCCGCAGACGTAAATGCCAGCGTCGAAAACATAGGCGCCCGCCGTTTGCACACGGTTATGGAGCGCTTACTGGACGATATCAGTTTTAGCGCATCAGACAGAGGCGGCGAAAGCATTACAATCGACAAAGCCTATGTGGTTAAAAATGTCGGTGAATTGGCGGCAGACACGGATTTGTCGAAATTTATTTTGTAGGCTAGAATAAGGCTGGAATAAGGCTGGAACGTTATTTTTTTACTATTTTTTAATGGGCCGGTTTTTTAAGGGTCGGCCATATAATTCCAGGCGGTGATCCACGAGCTCATAGCCCAGTTTTTTCGCAATCCGTTCCTGTAGGCGCTCAATTTCTTCATCGACAAATTCTATGACATCACCGGTTGACAGGTCGATCAAATGATCGTGGTGATCATTGTCCGCCGCTTCATAACGCGCACGACCATCGCGAAAATCATGGGCTTCAACAATCCCGGTCTCACTAAACAGGCGCAAGGTGCGGTACACCGTTGCCAGTGATATTTTACTATCGATACGCGACACACGCCGATACACAGATTCCGCGTCCGGGTGATCTACGGCATCGGACATCACACGAGCAATAATGCGCCGCTGCTCGGTCATGCGCAGGCCTTTTTCCATACAGAGCTTTTCTATGGAGCTTGTGGCGGGGCTGGTGGATGGGCTTATGGCGGTTTTTTCTGTCATATTGGAATAACTCTAATTGTTAATTGCGCCAACATCAAGTCAAATGCTTACGGTATAATATTGCAGCCACACGACCTCGCGCGCGGCGATAATAGCCAGGGCGCAAGCCACAGCGTGCATATCCGGCGTTTTCATAAAGGCCAATCGCCGCCGGATTATCTGCAGCCACATCAAGAAACATGATGTCCGCACCGCGTTTACAAATCTTATTTTCCGCCGCTTGTAATAAAGCCCGGCCTAGCCCGGCGCGTTTATGGGTCTGGTCAACCAGAAGGGTCAATATTTCGGCCTGATCAACACTGGTACGGGCAATGACAAAGCCCTTCAATTTACCCCTGCTGACAATACCAAGAACATCATCGGTTTGTGCCGCCAAATGCTCGGCAAAATCCGATTGCGGCCAGCCAGGTGTAAATTCGAGACCGTGCAGTTGTGCCATCTGCGCAACATGCTTTGTTGATAATGAAACTGTATGTGTATCAAACACCGCGAAACCAGACACACCCGCCAGCCCGGCCACACCAGTGCCAGACAATTGCCTAGCCGTTTCCACATTTATGCCGCCAAGAGCAATGATCGGAATGGGTGCCGCCTTGACCATTTCGGTTAATTTCATAATGCCAAGCGGGTCTCCAGCGCTTATGCTGTCACTAGCAAAAACCGGGGAGACAATACAGGCATCCAGCCCGGCGGCGGCACATTCAAGCACGGCGTCCAGACTATGGGCCGCACCAGTCACAATCCAATCCGGGTGTTGTTCGCGGATTGATTTTGCCGCCACCAGATCTCGTTCAGGTATGTGGACACCATCCGCACCAACAAGTTTTGCCAGAGCCACATCCTGACCCACAAGAAATTGCAAGCCGCTTTTGGTGGATATTGCGCGCAATTGCTTGGCTATACCCTCTCTATCATCTGCTCCGAAATGCCGGTAGATCAGCGCCGCACCCTTGGGCAAATTTCTCGCCACCGTCAAAACATCCGGCGTCCTGACCGGATCGCTCATAAACACCAATGGCCCAATCCGGCACGGGCATACACCTTGCTTATGGCGCGAGCGTTGCTCATAAAGCCGCGTTGCCGCCCTTGAAAGCGGGTCTGTTCCAGTATATGTCCAGTCCATGACCATAGAAACTTCATCCTTGCGCACATCAATACTAGAGCGGATTGCCGCCAGCGCCAAGGCTTCAGGTCGCCGACCGCAAGAAATTTGTCTGACCGCCGTCTCCAAACAACAGCCGGACGCACGCATTGCCGCCGTGTTRGCGTGYRGCCAGAAAGTGTTCGGCGAAAACCGGGTACAAGAAGCCCAAACCAGATGGGGTGTCAAAGAAATGGGGCGGTTTGCAGATGCCCGCGACAACATTCAACTACGGCTCATCGGCCCCCTGCAAACCAATAAAGCGGTCGCAGCCTGCGAATTATTTGATGTTATCGAAAGCCTTGACCGCGAAAAACTGGCCAAGTCTCTGGTTAAAGCCATGGAAAAAACCGGGTGCGCACCCGAAATTTTTGTGCAGGTCAACACGGGCGAAGAGCCACAAAAATCAGGTATAATCCCTGATGATTTGGACGCATTTGTAAACCGACTGCGCACCACATACGACCTGCACCCCACGGGCCTGATGTGTATTCCGCCCGCAGGTAATTTGATCAGCGGCCAGGCACCGGGCCCGCATTTCGCCTTGCTGGCAAAACTGGCCAAACGCAACGGTATCAAAAACTTAAGCATGGGCATGAGCGCAGATTTTGAGACGGCTATAGCGTTTGGGGCAACGCATATCAGGGTCGGCAGTGCGTTGTTTGGCGAGCGCGGCTAGGAAATTTCCACCACAGTGTTACGAGAAAGCATGGGCAGAAACGCCAACATATCCGCCCGCGCCACCGCAACACATCCTTGGGTCGGCGTGTAATTCTCTCGCGCAATATGCAAAAATATGGCACTGCCCATGCCCGGTATTGGCGGGGCGTCATTGTGGCCAAGCACGATAATGATGTCGTAAACTTGGCTGTCGCGCCACAGTTTTTCAAAACTGGCCRGATAGGGCCATTGCACCGGGCGGTTATAGGCGGGGTCGTGCGGCGTATCGCACCAACCGTCATTTATGTGAGTGGACCAAAATTGTAGGGCGGTTTGCGGCAGCTCAACTCTGTCTTTGCGGTATAAGCCGTAGCGGATTTTATATTGGCCGAGCGGGGTTTTACCGTCGCCCTCACGGCCTTGCGCGGCGGGCACAACCCCGTTTTTACCGAGTGCGCACGGATAGTGTTGACCTCCGGCTCTTAATATCCGGGCTTTGGTATCGACAAATATATTCATCTATCCTCCCCTTATTCACACCTGACCCACAATAATGTGATAGTATGGGCCTAAAATGGCATTAGATTCGCACTAATTGCAAGTCTATAAAGCCCGCCACATAAGGAAGCGCAATATCATGAGTGTTAAAAAAAGAATTTTGCTGGTTGATGACGACGACGATTTGCGTGTCGAATTGGTCGAGCAATTTGGGCTTTATGATGAATTTGATATTGATGATGTGGCTACGGCCACCGAAGCCATGGCGGCAACCAAGGCCAAGGATTTCGATTTGATCCTGCTAGACGTTGACCTCCCCGACATGCTCGGCACCGAAGCCTGTCAGTTGATACGCAAGGCGGGGGTCGCCGCTCCAATCGTAATGCTCACGGGCAATGATGGGGATATGAACGAAATTTTGGGGTTAAATTCCGGCGCAAATGATTATGTCACCAAACCGTTTCGCTTTGCCGTTTTACTGGCCCGCTTGCGATCCCATTTGCGTTCGTTCGAGCAGAGCGAAGACGCGGTGTTCCAAATCGGCCCCTATGCATTTAAGCCAGCGTTCAAACGGATGGAGCGCGAAGGTGAGCGGGAAATTCGCCTGACCGAAAAAGAAACCAATATCCTCAAATATCTCTACCGGGCGGGCGGCAAACCGGTGGCTCGCGAAGAATTATTGCATGAAGTTTGGGGGTATAACTCAGGCGTCACCACCCATACTTTGGAAACTCACGTTTACCGCTTGCGCCAAAAAATCGAAATGGAAAAAGGCAAGGCAACATTATTGATTACAGAGCCGGGCGGCTATCGTTTACACTTGGGCTAGGGGCTGTGGCTAGGGACTGTGTATGAACCTGACCCTTTCACATCAATTTAACAGCCGATGCCTGTCCCTGGGCTTCACATCCCCATTTGTGGCCAATTTAGACCAATTTGGCGCCAAGGCGGGCAAGGATTTAGAGCGCTATCTGCAACAAAACCACCACGGCACCATGGCGTGGATGGCAAAGACGGCCCCCCGGCGCGGCCATGCCAATCATTTGTGGCCACAAGCCAGGTCGGCACTGGTGCTGGGCATGAATTACGGGCCGGACACAGATCCGCTGGCCAGTCTTTTACACAAAGACAAAGCGACAATTTCCGTGTATGCGCGAAACAAGGATTACCACGCTTTGATCAAGGGCCGGCTCAAAGAATTGGCCGGCTTGCTGGCCCGCGATACCGGCGCCGACGTCAAGGTATTTGTTGATACCGCGCCGTTGATGGAGAAACCACTGGCGGCACAAGCAGGGCTTGGCTGGCAGGGCAAGCACACAAATCTGGTCAGTCGCGAATTTGGTTCTTGGTTGTTTTTGGGGGTCATCCTGTGCGCGGCCAAATTAACCCCGACCGAAGCGGAGCCAGATCATTGCGGGTCATGTAAAGCCTGTCTGGACATTTGCCCGACGGATGCTTTCCCGAACCCCTACCAGATTGATGCGCGAAAATGTATTTCCTATCTGACCATTGAGCATAAAGGCCCGGTTGAAATCTCTTTGCGCGAAAAACTTGGCAACCGGATTTACGGCTGTGATGATTGTTTGGCGGTTTGTCCGTGGAATAAATTCGCCCAAACGGCCAGTGAATCCAAATTAYAAGCGCGGGCCGAATTTGCTGCGCCGGATTTGGCCGATCTATCCGCCCTCGACGACGCGAAATTTCGCACCCTGTTTGCAGGTAACCCGATCAAGCGCATAGGCCGTGACCAATTTATTCGCAATGTGCTGTACGCCGTCGGCAATTCCGGCGACAAAAAGCTTTTAACTGCCGCTCATGCCCACCTGAATGCCAATAACCCGGTCGTGCGCGACGCCGCCCATTGGGCGGTTGCGAAATTGAAAGCCTAGGCCATGATCCTGGCTTATTTTTGCGTTTCCAAAAGGATGGTTTTTTCACCCGGAGCAGGCTTTAAGCGAATGGCTTCGTTGATTTTACCGCGTAGCAACAGCGTATCTATATTGGTGCTGTCTGCATTTATTGACGCATCAATATCGGCCTTGGCTTTGGCCAAATCGTCTTGCTTTAGATATGTATGGGCGCGGGCGCGGAGCGCCCGGGCATTATCTGGATGAAAAGCCAATGCGGAGGTCAGGTCAGTTTCGCTATAATCCCAGCGGCCTAATGCGCCGTAAGCGCGGGCCCGGTGAATGCGAAGGTCAAGATTGCTACGGGCTATTTTGAGGCCGGCGCTAGCGGCGTCAATTGCGCGGTGCGGCTGTTTTGCGGTGAGCCATAAATCAGCGGCCTGCACGTAATATTCGGCCCGCATGGTCGGTGTGCCGCCGTCTGGCGCCTTGGCAATTTTCTCCATACGTATGGCCGCTTCGCCCGCATGGCCAAGCGCGGACAAAGCCTTTGCCACGCAATGGCGCGCCCGGCGTCCCCCGCCTTGTGATTGCCAAACCATGGCATTTTCAAAAGCGGCCTCAGGATCGTCTACTGTTTTTTCCAGACATATTTTATGCTTGGCATCAAAATCTATATCTTGGGCCAATATGTTTTGCAGCGGCAAAGCGGCCAGAAAGACACTTATGATAATTGTTTTTGTCACCGGCGCTCTCTATCTGCCAAAGCGGGTGAAGGCAACACCGCACACAGTTAAAATGCTGTCAGGTTACGGGCATTAGGCCAGCGCATTGCCGCAAGCATAACCGCTGGCCCAGGCCCACTGAAAATTATGGCCGCCTAAATGTCCGGTGACATCGACGACTTCTCCGATAAAATACAAACCCGGTACCGTGCGAGTTTCGAAAGTTTTGGAGGACAGTTCTTTGGTATCAACCCCGCCCAATGTGACCTCGGCGGTGCGAAAGCCCTCACTGCCTGCCGGTTTGAGCCGCCAATTATTGACATTTCCCGCCAATATTTGCAGAGCTTTGTCGTTCATGTCTGCCAGGCGGGCCATATCTGCAAGGCGGGCCAGGTCTGTCAGGAGAGAACGGGATAGATATGTCGCCAGATTTTTTGGCACAAAGCGCGACAAGAAAACCGCCGGACTTTGTTTGGGGCTTTGGGTGCGGGCCTGTTTTAACTTGGCCAATATATCCACATACGGGGCCAGGTTAATATGAATATCGTCACCCGCCTGCCAATATGTGGAGATTTGTAAAATTGCCGGGCCGGACAGACCCCGGTGGGTAAAGAGTAAAGCATCTTCGAACATGGTTTGCCCGTGCCTGACTTGCACATCCACACTTGTCCCGGACAGCTCTTTGAGCGCCGCTTTGAAGCCGTCGGTAAAACTCAAAGGCACCAGCGCCGGGGTTGGCTCAATAACCTTGAGACCAAATTGTTTGGCGACTTTATASCCAWAWCCMSTKGCCCCCATTTTGGGAATGCTTGGCCCGCCTGAAGCTATCACCAGAGAAGTGCAATTCCACGAAGCTTTGTTGGTGGTGACCACAAAGCCCGTATCGGATGTACGAATGTCCAGCACCTGGGTTTCAAACCGAAACCGGTTGCCGGCGTTTTTGCAGGCAGTGCGCAACATGCCGATGATCTGGTTGGCGCTTTCATCGCAAAACAATTGGCCTTTTTCTTTCTCGTGCCATTTGATTTTAGACTTGTCTACGAGCGCAATAAAATCACGGGGCGAAAACCCGGCCAGAGCCGATTTGCAAAAATGCCGGTTTTGCGAAATGAAATTGTCAGGACCACAGTGAAGATTGGTGAAATTACAGCGCCCGCCACCTGAAATACGAATTTTCTCACCGGCTGAAATCGCTGTGTCTATCAACAATACGGACTTGCCATTTGCGCCCGCCCGGGCACCGCACATCATGCCCGCCGCGCCTGCGCCAATAATCACGACATCAAAATCGATCATTTCACTCTACCTGCTCTCTTGAAAATCGCCAAATTAGCGCTCACCGTGTCTAACCCAGGCACTGGCTTTAAATCAACTTTAAATCAACGTGAAATTCTTGATAGCCAAACCCGTACAGTATAGTTATGTCTAAAGAAAATTGTATTTCACGGGAATATGTAAGTTCTGAATATGGCTCATCTGGATATGGTATCATTATATGCAACGGTTGGCGCGGTGGCGCTGGCAATTGTTATGACCTTTCTGGCTCTGCGGGCCGGCTCGGGACAGCAAAAGATCGTGAAAAAATGGCGCAAACGCGCTTCAGGCCTGGACCAGAAGCTGGCCCGCATAGAAGCGGTGTTTGCCGCCTATCCCGGACTGGTTTTGGTGTGGGAAGAAACGATTCCCGACCCGGATGCAGATTGGGGGGAGCCGACGGTTTACGGCTCTACGGCTGCCCTCGCGTCTCTGGTCAGKTWTRMMRWAYSYKRCMARMNGCAAMMMYYWSMYCRCMAWMTKTTGSMGRSRYWSRMMGWTYRMWRCMCGGTGTCCAGTGAAGGCGACAGCAGTAGCTTACGCAAATTGGTTGGCGTATTGCGCAAACGCGGCGATGCTTTTTCGGCTTCAATTGCCTTGCCCGGCAATAAATTGATCGAGGTGGACGGCAATGTTGCTGGTGCCCAAATTGTGCTTTGGCTTGAGGACGCCTCTATCCGGGCCGGCGACGAGAAAGCGGCCATATCCAAATTCGAGAAAGAAAAACTTATTGCCCTGTCCGACCCAATTGCATTTGTCGAGATCATGGGCAAGGCGCCCTTTCCCATGTGGCGGCTGAGCGGCGGCGGCCGGATTGTCTGGGCCAACACTATTTATATCCAGTCCGTAGACGCCGCCGACTTGTCCGAAGTGATCGACAAACAAATCCACTTGGACGATGCCTGCGCCGCGCAAGCAAAAAAGGCCTTGGAAGAAAACACAAATATCAAGGATGTGCGCCCATTGATTTTAAACGGCAAACGCACATCTTCGCTGATCTCCATGTTCCCTGTTTCTGGCGGGGTCGCAGGCATGGCGGTCGATGCGTCTGAAGCCGAAAACTTACGGGCCAAACTGGAGCGTCATATGCGCGCCCACGACGAAACTTTGAACAATATGGGGGAAGCTGTCGTTATTTTCGGGGCTGACCAGCGTATGGATTTTCATAACCATGCTTTCGCGAAAATGTTTGATTTGAACGACAGTTGGTTCAAAGAGCGCCGCTCTCATGGAGAATGGCTTGATTTTTTGCGCGAAAAACGCCGCTTGCCAGAAAAACCTGATTACCCGGAGTGGAAACAGACGGAACTGGCGCYTTACACGGATTGGCCGGACGAAATGACCGACGAGTTGTGGAGCTTGCCAGATGGCCGCGAATTGCGCCTGGTACGGATGCGCGACCCACAAGGCGGTATAAGCTTGTTGTTTGGGGATATTACCGACCAAATGACCATGGAAAGCCGGTTTAATACCCAGCTCAATGTGCAAGCGGCAACCTTGGACAAATTGACGGAGGGGGTGGCCGTATTTGGCCCGGACGGGCGTCTTAAAATACACAATGCCGCATTCGAGGTCATGTGGGGTTTGGCCCCGGACGACCTTGTGGACGAACCAAGATTTCGCGATCTTATTCCTTTATTGTTGGGAGCTTATCATGACCGGGGGTTTTGGCAAGAAATGGCGGCGCGCACCACAGACCCGTCGCCGGAAGCACGCCGTCATGTCAGCGGCGAAATCATCCGGATTGACGACAGTATTTTGACCTATCTGTCCAAACCGCTCCCGGACGGGGCTACCCTGATTGCCTGGGATGATGTTACCAGCTCGCGGCTAACCGAAGCCGCCTTGCGTGAGCGGGCCGAGGCTATGGATACCGCCGAAAACCTGAAATTGGAATTTGTGCGCCATGTCAGCTATCATCTTCGTACACCCCTGACCACCATTTCAGGTTACGGCGAGCTATTGCAGTCCGGCGCGGCCGGCGAGTTAAATGACAAACAGGCGGAATATATATTTGCCGTACAAAGCGCCGCCGAAGATTTGACCCGCACCATTGATGATATGCTTGATTTTTCCGCCGTCGAAGCTGACACCATTGATTTGGAGCTCGGCGATGTCGAGGTTTACGCTTTGCTTGAAGACGGGCTTGGTTTCATCGCGGGCAAGGCGGAGGACAATAAAATCGAGCTGGTATTTTCTTGCCCTGAAGATATTGGGGTTATTCGTGCGGACGAAAAACGTATCCGGCAAATTGTCGACAATTTGTTGTCCAACGGCCTCAGATTTACCAAGCCGGGCGGGCGGGTTGAACTTGGCGCCACATCCGAAGATGACGGCATCACAATTTGGGTCAAGGATAATGGCGTCGGCATTCCGTCTGACAAACAACCGCAAGTGTTTGAAAGCTTCCGCTCTTCACGGGGCGGGGCCGGGCTTGGCCTGGCTTTGGTTGAACGTTTTGTTTCTCGTCACGGCGGTTGGGTTGAGCTGGAAAGCGAAGAAGGCAAGGGCACCCACATTATCTGCTACCTCCCCAGACAAGCCATATTGGAAGGTGCAGAGCCGGAATTGGACTTATAGGATTCCCAAATTGAGCGTATTTATTTAGGGGCGCGTTTGGCCATAATGCGTTGTAGGGTGCGTCTGTGCATATTGAGGCGTCTGGCGGTTTCGGAAACATTTTTATCGCACAATTCATACACTCTTTGGATATGCTCCCAGCGTACCCGGTCGGCGGACATGGGGTTGTCGGGCGGAGACGGGTTTTCGTCCTTTTGGGCCAAGAGTGCTTTCGTCACATCATCCGCGTCGGCCGGCTTGGCCAGATAGTCCACGGCCCCGCTTTTTATGGCCGCCACGGCGGTGGCCAAATTACCATAGCCGGTCAGCATCACCATGCGGCAATCCGGACGTTCCTCGTGCAGCATGGCCACAATATCAAGCCCGCTACCATCATTAAGGCGCATATCAATAACCGCAAAGGCTGGTGGGTTGGATTTAACAATTGCAGTAGCTTCGGCAACGCTTTCGGCCAAGACAACTTCAAAGCCCCGCGCCGTCAAGGCCCGACCCAGGCGAATACGAAAGGCTTGGTTATCTTCCAAAACCATAAGGGTGTTATCTTTGGGAATGTTGTAATCCGTAGCCAAGAGCGAATCCTTTAACCAGTTTGTCTGTTCACTTTACGGAATGTAACCCTGTAAATAAAGAGCTGTTTTCGGCGCATTCATAAGGTGCGTTTAATCTCGCGGCCAACACATTTGCACATGAGCGCCCGTCTCGTCTTTACGGTTGGAGATTTTTATGGAACCACCGACCCGCTCCATCAATGTGGTGGCAATAAACACGCCCAATCCCATGCCGCCCGCCCTGTGCGGCTTATGTTGCTTGTCCGGGCGGTGGGAAATATAGGGTTCGCCGATTTTCGCCAATACGGAAGATGCAAACCCCGGCCCGTCGTCTATGACTTCAATGGAAATATTATTGTCTGTCCAAGTACCGATGACCTCAACTTTGGTTTTGGCAAAATCAGCGGCATTTTCCACGATATTGGTCAAACCGTAAACAAATTCGGGCTTGCGGGTCAGCACGAGCATAGGAACGTCCGGCTTTGGTTTTACTATTTTGGTGATAATCTGMGCTTCAAATCCGACAAATGGCTCGGTGATTTCGCGGATCAGATCGCTTAAACTAAGCTGGTCATGCATGGCGTCACCCTTGTCACCGCGCTGGGCCAACTCCAAAAGAATTTCGCGGCAATGCTCGGCTTGCGACAATAACAGCAAGGCGTCCTCGGCCAAATCGCTGTCCGGTCTGGCGTCGTTAACAATTTCCTTGGCCACAAGCTGAATGGTGGAAAGCGGCGTGCCAAGCTTATGAGCCGCTGCTGCTGCCATGCCGCCCAGAGCCGACAATTTTTTTTCGTGGGCCAGTATGGCGTCCGTGGCGGCCAAGGCCTGGGTTAATCGCCGGGTCTGGGCCGTGGCCCGCCATGTATAGCTAGAGGTGAACAACATGCCAACTTGCAAGGCGAACCAGGAGCCGTATTGGTAGATTTGCGGTGAGGTAAATTCTTGCCCTTTATACCAGGGCAATGGCAGGTGGAAAAACAATATCAGGCCCGATAAAACACCGACGGTCATAGCAATACTGGCAAAGACGACCCGGTTCAGTGTCTTGGCGGCAACCACCACGGGCGCCAGCAACAGCAAGGCAAATGGGTTTTGCATACCGCCGGTCAAATACAGCAAGAAAGAAAGTTGAACCACATCAAAGAACAATTGCGCGCCAGCCTCGGTGTTGGATATGCGCCTGTCCAGAGGTAATGTTTTGATAATGACCAAATTGACGGCGGCGCTTGCGGCTATCACACCAAGGCAGGCGGCAATATGTAAATCCAGCTGCATAAAGCTGATGACAGCCAAAGCAAGCAATTGCCCGGCGATGGCCATCCAGCGCAGGGATGTTAAGGTTGAGCGGCGCAATTGCCCCGTATTATAGAAATCTCCGCGCCAGCGGGTATCAAATAAGCTATATGGATCCATTGCATTTCCTTCGCGTCCAAGTCATAAGCAAATTAGATAAGGAGCAGGTAATGTCACGGATTATTTTTGGGCGAAATGTCGCAATTTTTGGACTTGGTATCGTGTTACTAACACTAGGCGCATGTTCCGGGGATAAAAAAACAGAGGCGCGGCCAAACGGACAAATTGCCCAAAGCGGGCCAGTAACTGCCGTATCCGGCAAAGCCGACATTGGCGGCGCCTATGAGCTGGTTGACCACAATGGCAAAACTGTCACCGACAAAGATTTTCTTGGCAAAGCGCAATTGATCTTTTTTGGCTTTGCATTTTGCCCGGACGTTTGCCCCACCGCCTTGCAAAAAATGGGCGTGGCCTTGGACATGTCTGGAGATGCGGCGGCGGATTACCAGCCTATATTTATCACCGTAGACCCGACGCGCGACACGCCGGAAATGTTGGCACAATTTGTCACCGCCAACGGGTTTCCAGACGGACTCGTAGCCCTAACAGGTACGCAAGCGCAGATCGACCAGGCCAAGAAAGCCTTTAAAGTCTACGGGGCGAAAGCTGACGATCCTGCCAGTGCGGCCGGGTATACATTTGATCACACCAGCCTGATTTATATGATGGATAAAAACGGTGAATTTCTCGACGTGTTTTCCCATAGAACCACCGCGCAAGACATGGCTAACAGGCTGGTCCAGCACCAAAAAGCGGGGTTTTAAGGCTTGTTGGCCATTACATAATTAAGAGCCAACCGCCCGCCGTCAACATAAATGCACTCGCCCGTGATATAGCTGGCGTCTGCACTGGCCAGGAAAGCGACGACACTCGCGACCTCATCAGGGTGGGCGATGCGACCGAGCGGGGTGCGCGAATGGATCATGTCTAGTGCGGCTTTATTTTCGGCAATTCCGGCCAACATGTCGGTTTTGATGCTGCCGGGGCCGACGCCGTTGACCCGGATCCCGTAAGGGGCCAGCTCAAGCGCCATGCCTTTGGTCAATTGGTTGATGCCGCCCTTGGAGACCTCATAGGCCAAAATGTCGGGAATGGCCACCACCGCATTGACCGAGGACATATTGACAATGCAAACTGCTCGCCGCGCCCGGCCCGAACGGTCGTCATTATTGTCTATTTCTTCGACCATATGCCTGGCGACAGCTTGGGCCACCATAAAAGCACCGCGCAAGTTCACTGCCAGCACTTTATCAAAATCTTCCACGTCCAAATCCAAAGCGCCGCCCTTGATAATGATACCGGCATTGTTGACCAGCACATCTATGCGGCCAAATTTGCCCAAGGTTTCAGCGATTAAATTGTGTACGGACAATTTGTCCGAAACATCGGTAGCCACATACAAAACCCGGTCTGCGTCTGCGCCCAGTTTTTCAATGGCCGCCTTGCCCGCCTGTTTGTCTATGTCGGCGATGACCACATTGTCACCATCTTCCAAAAACCGATCTACACAGGCATAGCCTATGCCTTTGGCACCGCCTGTGACGATAACAACTCTACGCTCTGCCATACGAATTTCCACCCATCTCTATTGCTACACATGAACGCTGATTAAAGCACCATTGTGGCGGTTATGGAACCTAATTTATTAAATTTATCAGCGGGGATTGGCGGCGTGCCAAATCAATATCAGCCATACATCAGATCAATGCCCGCCTTGCATTAACCCGGGCGGATTTCAGCTATCCTCTGTTTGAGCTGTAATTTTTGTTTTTTCAGTTCGGTGACAAGGATGGTATCAGGCGCGGGGTGTTTAAGCTCTTGTTCTATTTGTGTGTCTAATTGAGCATGTTTATTGTTAAGTTGTTCCAAATGCGCCGATAAAGCCATTCGCACCTCCTATTGGTTTATGTGTGCCGTAAGCCTAGCACATTTTTTACCCTTTGTCACAATGTTTAAGAAATATTTCTGGGTTTAGGAAATATTTCTGGTTTTTCCGGTTTGTTTATTTGGGGATATTTCTTGGTAAAGCAGGCAAAGCGAGCTAGACACGGTCTATGGATAGTGAAAACGGCGACAATGGCGACAAACAAGCATTAAAAGTGTTGCTGCAACAACTGAAAACCGACCATCGCCGTATTGATGCGCAAATTTCGGCTCTGCGCGATACCGGTGCGGTTGATATGTTGAAGATCGGGCGCATGAAGAAGATCAAGCTGATCCTCAAAGATAAAATCGCCAATATACAAGACCGCCTTATACCTGACATTATTGCATAAAAAAATATGGTGTTTTTGTTTGGGAGATATGCTTAAAAGCCCCCTATGGGTAATGCACATCATCATAAAGGCGGACACAATCACGACCATACCAGTGATAGCCATGCCCATGGGCATGCTCACGGCCATGGTCACAATCATTTTCACTCCCACAGCGTAGATTCCAAAAACGAAGGCCGGATGTTGCTGGCGGCGGTACTGACGGGTACATTTATGGTGGTGGAAGTGATCGGCGGGCTTATTTCCGGCTCACTGGCCTTGCTAGCCGACGCCGGGCATATGCTGACCGACTTTGTGGCYCTGTCCATGGCCTGGGTTGCYTTTCGYATGGCRCGGCGCCCCGCCGATTGGCGCCGCACATTCGGGTTTGACCGGCTGTCCATTCTTGTGGCTTTTGTGAACGGGCTGTCTTTGTTTTTTATTGCCGGCATGATCGTGTTTGAGGCAGCCAAGCGCCTAAGCCATGACCATCAGGTTTTGGGCCTGCCTATGTTGCTGGTGGCTGTGGTTGGCTTGCTGGTCAATATCGTCGTGTTTTTAATCTTGATCCGCGGAGATAAGGAGAACCTGAACATGCGCGCCGCCTCCCTGCATGTGATGGGTGATTTGCTCGGATCTGTCGCCGCCATTATTGCGGCATTGATTATCTATTTCACAGGTTGGATGCAGGCTGATTTAATTATGTCAGTGTTGGTGGCGGTGATTATATTGCGATCGGCCTGGTATGTGATCAGGGAATCGGCCCATATATTGCTAGAAGGTGCGCCCGAAGGTCTCGACCGCCGCACCATAAGTGCAGACATGCACGAACAATTTCCGCAAATTACGATGGTTGACCATATTCACGCCTGGTCAATTACCCAAGAGCGACCAATGGTCACTCTGGAAGCCCATATCAAACCCGACGCCGACATTGAACAGACGGCGAAAGCGATAAAATCGCGCCTGCGTGAACAGTTCGGGGTCGAACACGCCACGGTCGAAGTGACAAAAACACCCTAGCTGTGACCCTGAAAATCAACAATAGAGACGCAAGGCGTCTATGGATTGATGCTCAGGGTTTATCAAAGGCTCCGGTTGGGCCGTTGGATGTTTTGGGGACGATCAAAGCCCTCGGCTTTGTCCAGCTTGATACCATCCGCATGGTGTCGCGGGCCCATCATCATATATTGTGGAGCCGTAACCAGAATTACCGCGAACCTATGTTGTGGAAAATGTTGGCAGAAGACCGCACAGTGTTTGAGCATTTCACCCATGATGCGTCCATTTTACCTATGTCAATATATCCGGTCTGGGGGTGGCAATTTTTGCGCATGCAGCAAAAAATACGCAAATACAATTGGCACAAGGACAAGGCTCTTCTGGCCCGTGTGAAAGACCGCATCACCGCCGAAGGCCCGTTGTCCACCCATGCCTTTGATACGACCGTTACGGACAAGGGCGCAATGTGGAATCGCCCGCCCCACAAATTGGCCCTGGATTATATGTGGTATGCTGGCCAGCTTGCGACCTCGCACCGGGAAAACTTCAAGAAATTTTATGATTTGTCAGAGCGGGTAATCCCTAAGGATTTGCGTTGCCAAACCATGACAGATGCCAACCAACTGGACTGGTTATGCCGGGAAGCTTTGTCGCGCCTGGTGTTTGGGGCGCCCGCAGAAATCGGCAAGTTCTGGGGTGCGGCCAGTGCGAAGGAAGTTACGGCATGGGCCAAAACCCAAGGTATTAAATTACAAAATGTTGAAATTGAGTGCGCTGATGGTCGGTGGACGAAAGCGCTGGCACCTGCAGATATTGAGGGGCACCTGCAAGCGGCCCGCCCGCCAACCTCCCGCCTGCGCATTCTAAACCCGTTTGACCCGCTGATCCGTGACCGTGTTCGCCTAAAGCGTCTGTTCGGGTTTGATTATAAAATCGAAATTTTCGTCCCCGCCGCCAAACGCAAATGGGGCTATTATGTCTATCCGCTGCTCGAAGGTGCGCGTTTTGTCGGCCGCATCGAAGTGCGGGCGATGCGCAAGCATGATCAATTGCAAATTTTGCAGTTCTGGCCTGAGCCCGGCGTGATGTGGACACAAAACAAGCAGGACAAGCTGAATGCAGAACTTAGCCGCTTATCCCGGTTAGTTGGTGTCTCGCAGGTGGATTGGAAGTGTGCCTAGCCTATATCTAGCCTATCCATTGTCGATCAAGGGTTTACCCATTAATCACTACTCCACTAAGCACTTTCCCATGCGCACGAGGGGAATTTTGGTGCCGTCGCTGGTGGTGTCGGTGTGGGTTTGTATTTTTGTATACCCGCAAGCTTCATATAAAGGTACGCCAGCCAGTGTGGCCATCATCTCGGCGCGTTTGAAACCGGCGTCCCGCGCAGCTTGCTCGCAAGTGTCCAAAACCAGACGTCCAACACCCTTTCGCGTCCAGTCCGGGTGCGTATACATAGCGCGGATGCGGGCGGCTTCGGTTTTGGGATCCAGCAGTCGGGCACTGCGTCCGGCCGAATGATCACCGCCGTACAGAGTTGCACGTTTTGACCAGCCGCCGCATCCAGCTAACTCCCTGCCCATTTCCGTTAAGGCCCAAACTGCAAAATATGTACCGTCTTCGATCAATCTGGTGTCCAGCCCCATAACCTCAAATGATGCACGGATTTGGGACTTGCTCAAAAACCCTGCTTGCAAAATATTTATGGATTTGCCCATTAAATCTTCGAGCCACGGCAAATCCTTGCTGGAAGCCTTAACAATTCGTAAATTTGTTTCAATATCTGTCATGGCCGCATTGTGTCATAAAAGTCACGCTTATCAACAAAATTGTTGCAGGTTCGAATAAGAGTTGAGGTTCTGTTCATTTTCCGCCAATAGTCCCAGTTAGATTTTAAATCTAAACCAAGTCTTTGGAACTCAAGAAAGGGATTATCCACATGAAAACACTAACATACAAAACACAACTAGCGCTCGGCGTATCAGCAATGATGCTGGTCGGGTCGCTCAGCACGGCGTCATTTGCCCAGTCGGGTGGCGACAGCGTCAATACCGACGAAATCATTTCGACAGGTACGCGCCGTAAAGCGCGTTCTGCTGCCGACACCCCGGCTCCGGTCGACGTTATTTCCGGTGTGGAGTTTACTAGGAGCGGCACGTCCGATATTGGTGATTTGCTCCGAACTGTTGTTCCTTCTTATAATGTAAACCAACAGCCGATTTCTGATGCATCAACAATTATCCGTCCGGCCAACCTGCGCGGCCTGTCACCTGACAACACATTGGTGCTCTTGAACGGCAAACGTCGTCATCGTGGTTCTGTTATCGTGTTTTCTGGCGGCGGCGGCATTTCTGATGGTGCTCAGGGTGTTGATATTGGCGTGATGCCAGCCCTTGGCCTCAAGCAACTTGAAGTTCTGCGCGATGGTGCATCTTCACAATATGGTTCAGACGCCATTGCCGGTGTGATGAACTTTATTCTTAAAGACGCGTCTGAAGGGGCTACAATTGAGCTTAAATACGGCTCCACCTATGCAGGCGACGGCGATAACTACCGGATTTCCGGCAATATCGGCCTACCGCTCRGCGAAAACGGCTTTATTAATATCACTGGTGAATACGGTGAGAGCGACGCTACATTCCGCTCGGTTCAGCGTAGTGATGCCGCGGGCTTGCTTGCTGCCGGTATAACGGCCGTTGGCGACATAAGTGTCAATACCGTAAGAACTGACGTTGTTCAGTATTGGGGTCAGCCTGATGTCACGGATGATTACAAAATCTTCATCAACTCCGGTATTGATCTTACAGAAAATATGGAAGTCTATGCATTTGGCAACTTCGGAGAAAAAACCACTGAAGGTGGTTTCTTCTTCCGTAACCCGTACACACCAGGACAACAACGCGGCGGTGTTTTCRCCGGGCCATCGGTTGATCCACTCACGGGTGCTCCTCTYGCTGCCGCTCTTGGTGGTGTTCCGTCCGTTCGTGTTGCTACGCTTCCGGGCGGCAACGCGACATCTTGTCCGCGCGGCATTCCGATAGCCGGCGCAGGTGGCGTCACTCCAGATCCAACTATTCTGGCCGCAGTGGCAGCCAACCCATTGTGCTTCTCATTCGTGGAGCTGTTCCCGGGTGGTTTCGTACCGCGCTTTGGCGGCACGAGCCGTGACCAATCCCTTATCGGCGGTCTCCGCGGTGAACTGGATTTTGGCACGGGACTTGGCTATGATATGAGCGCCTCCTACGGTAGTAATAAAACCGTTTTCTCTATCCGCAACACCATCAATGCTTCGCTTGGGCCGGATACACCGACCAGCTTTACACCTGGTGCCTATGAGCAAATTGAAACCGGGTTTAACCTGGATTTGACTTACGGTGTGCCTATTTCGGGTTGGGCTTCTGACCTTGGTGTCGCAGCTGGTTTTGAATATCGCAAAGAGCAATTTGATATCACAGCTGGCGACCCGGCATCCTTTGCACTTGGCCCTTTAGCGGCTCCTTTTAATGCTGCTACAGGAACTGGTGTTATGGGTTTCCCAACTGGACAAGGCTTCTCGTCTAGTTCCAACGGGTTTGGCGGGTTTACAGAATCTACCTCAAATTCACAGAGCAATATTGCTATTTACGGTGAGTTAGAGGCCGACATCACGGATGCATTGACTTTGCAAGCCGCCCTGCGCTGGGAAGACTTTGATAGCTTTGGCACAACCACCAATTGGAAAATTGCTGGTTTGTACAAACTAACGGATTCGTTGCGTGTACGCGGTACTTACTCAACCGGTTTCCATGCGCCAACTAGTGGGCAAGCGAATGTAACCAATGTGAGTACGGCCTTTGCCGCTTCTGGTGCGCTTCAAGACCGTGGAACAATCCCGCTGTCCAGTGCGCCTGGACAATTGGCGGCCGATTTCCTGGCCTCAACTGGTGAACGTCCGACACTTGGGCCTGAGACTGCCAACAACTTGTCTTTGGGCATAGCTTTTGAAACGGGCCCCATGACATGGACTGTTGATTATTATAACATCAGCGTCAAAGACCGGATCGCATTAACCGACAACCTCAATTTCATTGATGTGCTTAATTTTGTCGGCACAGGCGTCGCCGGATATGACGGCACTACAATCGCCAGCGCTCTGACATCGCTGGGTGCAGCGGGAACGATTAACCGTCCCGACTTCAACGGATTTGAGGATTTGCAGGCATTCCGCTTCTTCACCAATAACTTTGATACCAAAACAACCGGTATCGACATTGTTGGCCGTATGCCATTTGATGTTGGTGTTGGCAGTTCGTCTGTCGCCATTGCCATGAACTACAACACCACCACGGTGACCAATTCTGGCCGTATTCTTCCGTTGTCACAAAACCGCCGTGATGAACTTGAAGAAAGACTTCCGAAATGGAAGGGCAATATCATGTTCAACCACGAACAAGGTATCTGGCGTGGTTTGGCTCGTGTTAACTATCACAGTTCATGGCTGGATGTTAATTCACCTCCAAGCCGTCCTAATCAACTGACAGGTAGTGAGATCACCATTGATCTTGAAGTTGGCGCCCAGGTTATGGAAAATGTTGAAGTCATCATTGGCGCGGCCAATGTATTGGATAATTATCCGGACAGAAACACGACCGCAACGCGGATTGGCCAGCTTTACAATTCTCAGTCCCCGTTCGGCTTTAACGGTGGTTCATATTATGCAAAGCTGCGTATCACTTACTAAGCGAGTTTTGATTTACATTTTAGACGCCTCCGGCTTTCCATCCGGGGGCGTTTTTGTTTGTACTGACAGTGAAATTGAACTAAACTCCCTGTAACGATAAAGAAAAACAAGAGAGACATTTATGAATATCATGCCCAAACTATTCGCACTTTTAAGTTTGCTTATATTAAGTGCATGTGCAGCCGGTATTTCTGAAATGGAAACACCCGCCCCTGACTACACTAGGGCTTATGATCTTCACATTAGTGGCGGCACAATCGTGGACGGGTCTGGCAAGCCGTCATATCAGGGTGATATATTGGTCACAGGCGATGTGATTTCTTTCATTGGAATGGTTGACACCAGTAAGATTGATGTGGTGCGCACTATTGACGCGACGAACAGGACTATTTCCCCCGGATTTATTGATGCCCATAGCCACGGTGACCCGTTACTGGACAGCAATGATCTTCTCAGAAATTTCTTGCGCCAAGGCATTACCACCGTTGTCCTTGGCCAAGACGGAGAAAACCCTGCTAAATTAGCGGATGGTTCTGACGCGATATTGCCATCATTTGGCGACTGGCTTGACCAGGTCGATCAGCACGGTACTGGCCCCAATGTTGCAACCCTTGTTGGGCACGGCACTATCAGGGAATTATCCGGTGCAGGCGCGAGCGACACTGTGACCGCTAAACAGCAGGCAAAGATGGAGCAATTGATAACCGAAGCCATGAATGCAGGGGCATATGGTTTAAACTCTGGCCTTGAATATGTACCGGGACGCTATGCGAACGCGGCTGAGCTTGCGGGGCTTGCCAAAGTTGTGGGGACTTACGGCGGCTTGATTTCCAGCCATATCAGATCCGAAGATGCAGACCTTGTTCAAGCTTCTGTGCAAGAACTTATTGAGCAGGCACAATATGCCCGCGTTAATATCACCCATGTAAAAGTTGTTTACGGCAAAACCCGCGCTGAGGGAGAAGCCGTTCTCAAGCAGATTAGGGATGCGCGCGCCAAGGGTATGATCGTCACCGCAGATGTGTACCCATATTTGGCCAGTTTTGGTAATATGAGTTTTCTCTATCCGGAATGGGCCAAGCGGGAGAGCGAATTTATTGATGCCGCCGCCAATCGCCGCGAAGAGTTTGAAGAATTTCTGCGGGCAAAAATTATTCAACGAAATGGCCCAGGTGCAATCCTGGTTTCGTCGGGCACGTATTCAGGTAAAACATTACAAGAAGTTGCAAATATTACCGGGAAGCGCCCCGAAGCACTCATCATTGATTTTGGTTATAGGGGCCCTAGAACGGCTCACTTTATTATGACCAAGACTACGCAGGATGTTTTTATCACGGCACCCGATGTATCTATTTCTTCTGATGGCAGTCCGACAATGCGCCATCCGCGTTCATTTGGCTCTTTCCCAAAGGTGATAGGAGAATATGTTATGCGCGATAAAGCCATGTCCATTGAATTTGCGATCAACAAAATGACTGGATTGACGGCAAAAACTTTTGGTATTCAAACACGCGGCCTGCTTAAACAAGGCTACGGCGCAGACATATTGGTGATTGATCTTGATAATGTCAAAGCTGGTACAAGCTGGAGCGATATTTATGCGCAACCGACTGGGTTTGATTATGTCATCGTCAACGGAAAAATCACCGACACTTCGCCAAAGTCAAAGTCACCAGTTTTTGGGCGCGTCCTGCGCAAACATAAAGCAGATTAAAGTAAAAAATAGGTGATACAGCCATAATTATCCACAGACCCTAGAGCGGTGCGGTTCCGGCTTTCCAGCCGGGAGCTCTCTCTATTCATTAGGGGTTCGTATATACTATGGAGTTCCCTTTGTGCATTATGACTGTTTCTTTGAGAACCTTTATTGTGTAGCTAGGCTTCAAAACTGTACTCACTGCCATAAAACTGACCTTGGCTTGGTTTGGAAACAATTCAAGCCTGACATAACCTTGGTGAAAATTATCTGTCCAAACCACTTCTTCTACCTCGTCTGCAAACATGTTATCTAAACGCGTTGCCGTTGTTTTATTCCAATCATTACCAACAAAAACACCTGGTGAGGTAACACCGGCTGTGCCTAATTCAAGCCCCATAGGGCGACCGTTATCATCAGTTAGTTTATTCATCCAAAAACTATGGCTATCCCCCGTAAGGAAAAGCATGTCTTGGGCGCCAACTTCGCGGCAAGCGGCATAGAGATTTTCACGCGCCCAAGGATATCCGTCCCATGTATCCGAGAAGAACGGCAGATTATATTTTCCTCTCCAGAGCAGAGATTTTGCAGAACTTGATTTCATTTGAACGGGGCCCGCTTCTGAAAGTGTGCCTAAGCCTTCAAGATCAGGGATAAGCATACGAGCAATCGGAGTTGCATTGCCGACCAAGCGCCAAGGTTGGCGCGTTTCTACAGAAGTTTTGAATGCGTCTGTGAGAAATGCTTGCATGTCGTCAGAAATCATTTGGCGGTTTGGTGCGGCTATGTCGTCTTTTAACGCATTTGCCGTCTCCTCATCCACGACCGTGTCGTAGTATTTACGATAATCAATTTGTTCGGCGCGGGCCGTATGGCGGCTCTCAAGCGTAACAAGCGTTGCCAGATCCCCAAAGACATAACTGCGCCAAAAGGCATTAGGATCCTCACCCATTTGCGGATCACGGATCGGCAGCCATTCATAATAGGCTTGCACAGAGGCGTCTCGGCGCGGCGCCCATTCGCCTTCTCCTTCTTCAGGGTTGTGGTTTTTTGCGCCGTGCATCCACGGATTATTCGTGGTTTCGTGGTCGTCCCAAAGACAAAGAAAAGGATGAGCGGCGTGCATGGCTTGTGTGCCTGCATCGGTTTTGTATTGTGCATGGCGGATGCGGTAGTCAGACAAGCTCACAATCTCATGCGTGGGCGCGTGAAAACGGCCTATAATCTCTCCTGTTTCGTGCCCCCAACCATCGGCTCCATATTCATAAATATAATCGCCCGTATGCAAAATAAAATCAATAGCTTCGTCTTTGGCGATAGCATCATAAGCGTTGAAAAAGCCGAATGTGTAATGAGAACACGAAACTAAAGCGATGCCCAGACTTTTGGGCGACCCGCCTGGCAATGTTTTTGTACGACCAATAGGAGAACTTATGGCCCCCGTTTTGAATTGGTAATAATAGCTTTGACCAGTTTCTAACCCTTTCGCGATAACTTTGAGCGTATAGTCACGTTTTGCTGAAGCTGTCAGCTCACCTGAACCGGCCAATACTGCAAAATCCTTAGTTTTAGATATCTTCCAAGTGACAGTTTCAACGTCTTTGGTCGTGGTAATGCGGGTCCACAAAACAAGGCTGTTATTATCGGGGTCTCCGCTCGCCACGCCGTGGGCAAAAACCGGGTTTTCAGTCGCGGGTTTTTCAGCCATATCTTTTAATGTAGGCGTGTCGTCAGGAGCACATGAGGCGAGAGCCGTTGCTGAAAGTATAGCGAGGGTATCACGGCGATTTGGTGTATATGTCATTATGAATGCCTAAATTTGAAGATGAAAACCGAAAAGGACGATAAAACACTTTAGCAATGCCGCCACTCACTTGTTTTAGGGGTATGACGTAAAAGATAATTATTGTCAAATCAGGTGTTTGGGGGTTAATTTGGTGGCGCTCAGGTTACGGAAAATGTTGAAGTCATCATTGGCGCTGCCAATTTCCTTGACAACTTCCCGGACGAAAATCCAGGACAGTTGGGCATTGGCCAACTTCACCCTGAAAGTTCACCAGGCGGCTTTAACGGTGGTTCATACTACGCGAAATTGCGCATCACTTACTAAGCGCAAGCAAAGCTTTATATTCAGACGCCTCCGGCTTAGTGCCGGGGGTGTTTTTGTTTGACGTAAACAAAAAGCGGTTTTAGGGTCATATCATGCAAATGGAAGTTTTAATCGCCTATACCCTTACGGTTCTCGCCTTGATGAGCACACCTGGGCCTAGCCATTTGTTGATGTTGAGCAATAGTGCATCAAATGGTTTTCGCCGCTCCTTGGCCACAGCCGCAGGTGATCTTACGGCCAATATGCTACAAATGCTGGCGGCGGGGCTTGGATTGTCCGCACTAATCATGGCAGCACCGAAAGCTTTTATAATCATCAAAATTGCTGGGGTGTTGTATCTGGTATGGTTAGGCATCCAAATGATCCGCAAATCATTTAGCCAACGACAAGCTGAACACACCGCCCCGCGCACCAGCCTTAAAACTCTATGGTTACAAGGCTTCATCACTTCAGCAACCAATCCGAAAGCCGTCGTGTTTTTCGCCGCACTGTTTCCGCAATTTATTGCAAGCGGGGCACCGTTTTGGCCGCAATTTCTTATACTGAGCGCCGCCTACATTATTATTGACGGAATATTCCTCAGCTTTTACGGTTTCACCGCATCACGCCTGCGTGAATTTACCGCATCAAATGGGGCAAAATGGATTGACCGTTTAGGCGGAGTTGGAATTTTAATTGCGGCTGTCCTGCTTGGCCTAAAATCAATGTCCCGGCCATAATATTTGAACAAGTTCTATCAATTCAATGTAATGTTTATACTTAGTTTATTGGCTCTAACTTCCATTTTGTCTTGACGGGCAAAATAAATATAGCATATAATCAATCATCTCCGAAAATTGAAATACCTGTATTTGTATTCCATTCTCGAACTCTGGTGTTGTCCTAACACCACGAACTTTCAAACAACCAGACCAAAAGCAAAATTATGAATATAGCCAAAAAGCTTGACCCAGCCGAGATAGATATTGATTCCATCACAAAGATTGGCTTGGACGATCTCAAAAAGAAAAAACCCGCAGAGCTGGTGCAATTTGCCGAAGCCGTTGGTCTGGAAAATGCCGGGGCCATGCGCAAGCAGGAAATTTTTGTCGCCGTGCTCAAAGAGCTGGCCGACCAAGATGTAGAAATTTCCGGTACTGGCGTCTTAGAAATGTTGCAAGACGGATTTGGTTTTTTGCGTTCTCCAGAAGCCAATTATTTGGCCGGGCCGGACGATATCTATGTCAGCCCGAATCTGATTAGAAAAATGGGTTTACGAACAGGCGATACTTTATCGGGGGAAATCCGCAGCCCTCTCGACGGCGAGCGGTATTTTGCCCTGACCGAAGTCCATTCCGTCAATTTTGAAACGCCGGAAGCAGCCCGCAACAAAGTTCATTTTGATAATTTGACACCGCTTTATCCGGACGACCGTTTAACCATGGAAATCCTAGACCCGACATTGAAAGATATATCGGGCCGGGTTATTGATATCGTCTCGCCGATTGGTAAGGGCCAGAGATGTTTGATTGTCGCGCCGCCGCGTACTGGTAAAACCGTAATCTTGCAAAACATCGCCCATTCCATAGAAGCCAACCATCCGGAAATTTATGTGATCGTTTTACTGATAGACGAGCGGCCTGAAGAAGTGACGGATATGCAGCGCTCGGTCAAGGGTGAGGTGGTCAGCTCAACATTCGACGAACCGGCAACCCGCCATGTTCAGGTGGCGGAAATGGTCATCCAAAAAGCCAAACGCCTGACCGAACACGGCAAGGACGTAATAATTTTACTGGACAGCATCACTCGTTTGGGTCGGGCTTATAACACGGTTGTACCAAGTTCCGGCAAGGTATTAACCGGCGGTGTTGACGCCAATGCCCTGCAACGCCCAAAACGGTTTTTTGGTGCGGCCCGTAATATTGAGGAAGGTGGATCTTTAACAATTATCGCTACCGCCTTGATCGAAACTGGCTCGCGGATGGACGAGGTTATTTTCGAAGAATTTAAGGGTACAGGTAATTCGGAAATTGTGCTTGACCGCAAAGTCGCAGACAAACGGATTTTCCCGGCAATCGACGTGACCAAATCAGGCACAAGAAAAGAAGAATTATTGTTGACCCCTGTAGAGCTGCAAAAAACCTATGTGCTGCGCCGTATCCTTAATCCTATGGGGACAATGGATGCTATCGAATTTTTGCTAGGTAAATTGAAAGACACCAAAAGCAATGCAGAGTTTTTCGACAGTATGAACACATAACGGTTTATCAGGGACGAATATGTCTGGAGTTCGCGAAATTGCTTTTGACACTGAAACCACAGGCTTTGATGCGCGCGGAGATGATCGGGTTACTGAAATAGGTTGTGTGGAGCTGATAGATTTTTTGCCCACGGGCAAAACCTGGCACGCACATATCAACCCCCAACGCGATATCTCCGCACGGGTTACAGAGATCACTGGTCTGACCGCCGAATTTTTAAAAGACAAACCGCTGTTCAAGGATATAGCCGACGGTTTTCGCGAATTTGTTGGGGGCAGTCCGTTAATAGCCCATAATGCAGACTTTGACCGGGGTTTCATCAATGCGGAGCTGGAGCGGGCCGAATTTGATCCCTATCCGCGCAAACGGTTTATTGATACTTTGGTTTTGGCGCGGCGTAAATTTCCCGGTGCCAGCAATTCCCTTGATGCTTTGTGTAAACGCTTTGATATTTCTTTAGCATCGCGAACCACCCACGGGGCTTTAATTGATGCGGAGTTATTGGCCAAGGTTTATTTGGAGCTTAAAGGCGGGCGGGTACAATCACTTGATTTGGGCGGCGAACAACAGCAGGCGGAAGTTATAAGTTCGGTCGCCCGCTCCAGACCAACCGCACTACCGCCTTTTCTAACGGACAAGGAACAAGCGGAGCACGAGCAATTTATTGCCAGTGCTTTAGGGGAAAAACCGATCTGGAAACGCGGCCAAGTTTAAATATAAAAGGCTTAAACTACAATCTAGCTTTTATCGTTGTCATCTAACAGGTTATCCAGACGGTCTGCTAAATCATCCGGTGTTGCAATAACCTCACCAACCCCCGGATCATCTGCACTAGGGGCCAGCACGGGCGCACTTTTCGCTTGTTCAGAGGTTTGTTCTTCTAAAACATTTTTTTCTTGAACTTCCGCTTTTGAGGTTGTGTCATCGTCCAAATCATCCGCACCCAAGTCTTCAAACACCACCGGACGACTTGTCATATAGGCTTCATAGCGCGGATGGATCAACGTGCCGCTGTCGCCGTAGGAGGACACCAACCGCCGCCAATCTTCATTTGTATACTTAAAAGCCGCGCCGTTGGGATCAAGGTCTGACCAGTCCGCTTCCACGGGTGCGCAGGCGGCGCGGTGCTGCCAAGTGCGGGCATCAACGGGGTTTTGCAATAAACTTTCGGCTCGTGCGCTCAAAACGCATAACCTTGCGGACGTTTGGTCGCCCTCGAGCAAAGCGCCCAGTGCCGATAAAGCGCTGACACCATCACCAGCATCCAAAGCCATCTCAGCGACCAAGATAATGCTTTCTCTATGGTCGGGGTTGGTTTTGATCAAAGCTTTGGTTTTGCGGGTCAAACTCTTGGCATCTTCATGTTTCCACAATTCTTTAAAGGCCAGCGCCAAGGCCGGGTGAGGTGACTTGGCCCAGGATTTTTCGATCAATTGCGCCGCTTTTTTCTGTCCTCCGTCCAAACTCATCAACCGGGCCGCTAAGGCAGCGGCGGGAGCAAAACCCGGATCTGTATCCGCCGCTTTCTTGGCAATTTCGCGGGCTTTTTCTTGCTGGTCGGTTGCTTCGAATTCGGCGGCTTGGGCGGTCAATAACACGCTGCGCCGRCGRCGAAGYTGGKYTTTGGTCAGCAATTTGGCYTTTTCAGCRAAYGGCAAAGCCTGTAACGCCCCGGCCCAGTCATACAAAGCTATTTGTGATTTAAACAATATATCAAAAGCCCAGAGCGCGTTTTTACCAGACTGTATTTCAAGCGCGGTTTTGGCTAATTTTGCTGCCGTTTCGTGGTCGCCCCGGCTTTCGGCAATCCGCGCCAACCCGTGTAGTCCTGCAAGCTGGGTATCAGGGTTTTGCTCCAGTGATTTATAGTGGCTTTCAGCCGCCGCGCTTTCATCAGCCATTTCCGCAGCTTTTGCGGAAATAAGCGCGGTTAAGGCCGGACGGTTTAACAAATCTTGGGCGCGCTTGGCTTTTTTTCTGGCCCCAGCAACATCCCCCGCCTCGGCGGCCAACAAAGCCTGTTCGACCGCATCAAGGCCCCGGTCTTCGCGTTTGCGCCCAATCCCGGATTTCATGCGTTTGGGCAGCTTCCAAAGCCAGACCAGCAAAGACCATAACAAGACAATCGAGAGCAGACCAAAGGCACTGAAAATGATCAGTGCTTGCACGGAAATATAGCGGCCTTGTTCGGGCGGTTTAGATAAAACCTCAAACAATACGACCTGATCCTTACCCACATAAACCAGTATGGCCGCGAGGGCTAACAATATAATTAGCGGGAGAATGAGACGACGGGCCATATGAAATTCCTGTGTTATTGTTGTAAGGTTTTGCGAGCAGCCCGAACCCACCCGGCCGCAGCAGCGCGTATGGTCGGGTTTAAATTAGCGATAATGTCAAGGGCGTCTTGTATGCGCCCTTCGCCAACGGCTTGTTCGGCGTTGGCGATAAAGGCTCTAGGGTTTGTCTGCGTCTGTGTCTGGGAGCTTGTCGTGTCCTCACGGCGGACTTTGACATGCTTGCGTAARACCCGCCTTRACCAACCCGGATTTTTTTGTGTCTGGTTTTTTTGTGCCTGCTGTTCTTGCGCCAATAAGGCCGCCAGCATTTTTTGGCGCGGGAAGGTCTCTATGAGAATGTTCAGGGAAGCTGGTGCTATATTCAGGTTGGATTTGGTAGCAACCGGCCTGGTTTTGGTTTCAAGATTTATGGTATTATTGTGACCAGCCTGCCTATTGGTCTTGGCTTTCAAACCAGAAACCTGCTCGACAAAAGCCGTAAATTCTTGTTGTTGTTTTTCTTGTGCCGCCAACAATGCCGCGTCCATTTTATCCAGACCGGCCAAAACCGTTTGCTGTTTTTGCAAGCGGCCCACAAGATTTTCGATCAATTTATCCCGCTCAGCCGCACTTTGCTGCAAAGCCTCAATCCCGGTTTTCAACTCGTCGCGTTGCTGCTCCCCTTGACCGGGGTGCTGGAAAACCTTTGGCACGACAACACCGATAAACCCGCCGACCAAGCTGGCCAGAACGAAACCTGATAACACAAAGCCGAGGCTTAGGTTTTTTTGCTCTGGTTTGGACTCTTCACTATCTGCTTCCAACATGGTACCCAATACAGGCTCGTCCTCGTCTTCATGCCCGTCCTTGCCTTCAGGGTTGTCCGGTGCATTTTCCTCGGTCATGTCAAACTCCTCATCTGGCAGTTTAGGCGGCAAATGGGTTGGCTTCAAGGTTCAAATTACCGCACCTTACAGTATCAGAGGCTCAGAAAACACAGACGGTATTGCCAGAGCCTTATTGCCAGAACCTTGTCCGCCATGTATGGGCAGGTTATGTTAAAAACAATAAGAAAACCAAAATCAAAACAAGATTTTGCCTTGGTACTCGGTGTGGAAAGCTCCTGCGACGAAACCGCCGCATCGGTTTTGCGCCGAGCGCAAGACGGACAAGTTGAAGTATTGTCGTCAATTGTCGCCTCCCAAGACGAAATCCACACACCATACGGCGGTGTCGTACCGGAACTTGCTGCACGAGCCCACATGCAAAAAATAGAAAGCGTGATGGTACGCGCCGTTGAGCAGGCGGGTATTAACTGGACACAATTACACGCAGTCGCCGCAACGTCCGGCCCCGGTCTTATCGGCGGGGTCATCACCGGCTTGATGGCGGCCAAGGGCTTGTCCGTGTCATTGGATATACCCCTGATTGCGGTCAATCATTTGGAAGGTCATGCCGTGTCGCCGCGCTTGACTGACGATTGTCCTTTCCCGTATTTGCTATTGTTGGTTTCAGGTGGTCATACGCAACTTTTAGGCGTCAAGGGCGTTGGGGATTTCACCCGGCTTGGCTCTACGCGGGACGACGCGGCAGGGGAGACATTTGACAAAACCGCCAAAATTATGGGCCTGGGTTTTCCGGGCGGGCCAGCAGTGGAGAAAATGGCTGCCAATGGCGATCCTAAAGCCGTGAAACTCCCACGTCCATTTATGGGCAAACCCCATGCAGATTTTTCCTTTTCGGGCTTAAAAACTGCAACCCTGCGGGCCTATGAAAACCTGATAAATGCAAAATTGGGTCAAGCCAGCGAACGCGATAAAGCCAACCTAGCCGCCAGTTTCCAGCAAGCCGTATGCGATATATTATGTGACCGCACCAAAACGGCTATGGATATGTTTAAGCGCACCGATAAAGGCCCATACCGATTTGTCGTAGCCGGCGGGGTGGCTGCTAATGCTCGGATACGCACCGCCTTGGATAAATTATGTACAGATAACAACTTTACCTTATTCGCCCCACCCCTTAAATATTGCGGGGACAATGGAGCCATGATCGCTCTGGCCGGGGCTGAAAGACTGGCGCTCGGCATAACCAGTGATCTCGACGTTTGCGCCAGACCGCGCTGGCCGCTAGATCAGGACAGTGCTGACAACAACCCAGCCAGCGGCTTTGGCAAAAAAGGACCGAAATCATGAGTAAGCAAAAATTTCAAAAATTCGGTGTCATAGGCGGCGGTGCCTGGGGTACGGCAATGGCGCAAACATTGGCGGTCAGTGGCCGGGACGTGGTGTTGTGGGCCTTTGAGAAAGAGGTCTCAACTGCGGTCAATACCGAGCATGAAAACACCGTGTATTTACCGGGCGTAAAATTGCATCCGTCCGTAAGAGCCAGTTCCGATTTTGGCGCATTGGAAGGCATGGACGCGGTGCTAGGCGTGGCGCCAGCCCAACATATGCGCACTACACTGGAAAAATTTGCCCCCTATGCCGCGCCCGGCTTGCCGGTTATTTTATGTTCAAAAGGCATAGAAATTTCCACATTGAAATTTATGGCAGAAGTTTTAGCAGATGTGTTACCGGACGCCGTACCGGCGGTTCTTTCGGGGCCAAGCTTTGCTATAGATGTAGCCAAGGGCTTGCCGACCGCCGTGACTTTAGCGGTAGGAGAAGACCAAGGTTTGGGCGAAAACCTAGCCGCTGCAATAGCTGCGCCAACCTTCCGGCCTTATTTAAGCACGGATGTTTTGGGCGCGGAAATCGGCGGCGCGGTGAAAAATGTATTGGCCATAGCTTGCGGCATGGTGCTGGGCAAAGGTTTGGGCCGCTCGGCCCACGCCGCATTGATTACAAGGGGGTTTGCCGAAATGACCAGGCTGGGCGCGGCGCTGGGGGCGAGACCCGAAACCCTGACCGGCATGTGCGGGCTGGGGGATTTGGTGCTGACCTGTTCGAGCGAGCAATCGCGCAATATGTCGGCGGGGCTAGCGCTGGGGCGCGGGCAAAGCTTGTCCGAGATTATGGCGTCGCGCAGCGCCGTCACCGAGGGAGTGGCCACCGCTCCGGCTCTTAAACGTTTGGCCGTTAAAGCCGGGGTTGAAATGCCAATATGCGAGGCGGTCGCGGCAATATTGGACGGCAGCGCCAATGTCGATACGGCCATAGAGGCCTTGTTGAACCGGGCGCACAGGGCTGAAGTTTAGAGCGCTCAATACTCAAATCCGCGCTCAACCGCCTGTTTGCGTACCGCCTTGACCATAACATTGTCCAGGGTTTTGGTCGCGGCCATTGCTACGCGTTTTTCGGCCACATAAGCCTTTTGTTTTTTGCCCAACTCGCTTATCTGTTTTTGGATTTCAGCCCGCGCGATCTGTTTGGCTTCAATAAACGCCTGACGTTGTTCGGTGGTTTTACCTTTCAGCTCCGCAGGCATCTCAGCCTCGCTTAAACCTAAAACCCCCGCCTCGTCCTTTTTATAGGCATCAACCAAATCCCAACTTTCATTGCTATACCCTGATTTGGATTTGGCGTAAAGACGACTGATTTCGGCCCCTTTATTCATGGAGGCGGCATTGCTATCTTGTACGGATTGTCTGGTTTTAAGTTCCGTACCGCGACGACCATAACCAATATATGTGTCGTTGAGACGCTGGTTGAGATCAAGCAATGCATCGTCCCAGGGCGAGGGTACATGCACATATTTTTCGTCCTGGTTAATGGTCATATATATACCGCCCGCACATACCGCCGCGTCTTTCCAGCCAGTACGCATGCCGGTTTGTTCGTCGCCGCAATGGATGGTGTCAATAATGATCCCGCCGGATTTGGCCCGTTCGCAAGCACTTTGCCACGAAACCGGGCCTTGGGTGAAAGGCTCATTGCCAGCAATAATAATCAGCTTCATGTCGCCTTTGCGCCCCGACCACTCAAGCTCGTCCAGGGATTTCATAATCACTTGTCCGGCGTATTCCTGACCGCCATTGGTATCGAGGGCAAACAGTTTCTCGGACACATCATCAAGGTCAGTGGTCAAGGATAAAACCTGGCGGATATAGCCCTTGCTGACCGACAAACTACTATTGCCGTATTCATAAAGCGCCAGTTCAATGATCGGGGTTTCCCCGTATTTCTTACCCTCACCCAGTTCGCCAACCAATGTCCAAAGCTGGGATTTGGCTTGATTGATCAACCCGTCCATAGAATTGGAAATATCCAGCAAAAGCGCGATCTGAATGCGGGGGTGATAAAGTGATTTGCGCTGATGTTCATCAGCCTGCACGGTTTGCGCTTGTGCGGAAATTGCCGTGAAGTTAATTGCAGAAAACGCGAATACGGAACAAAGAAGAATGCGAGATAAAGCCATGATGTGCCCTTTTAAATTGGAATAATTGTTACAATGTACCATATACAGGCAGAAAAATGGCGAAACTATGTCAAGCAGGTTAAATTGCTGACAGGTTCATGCTGGTTTATGCTGATTTATGGGTGTTTTATTTGGCGGCAGGTAAAGGAAGCGGCGGCATTTTAACACCTTCGGCGCGCAAAGCATCGTGCAGAGACAGGCGTATTTGTGATGCATCACTGCGCAGATTATCCGCCTTGAGCCAGCACCTTGCCTGAAGCTGTACGGATGTTGGTGTAAAGCCGGATATGACGGTTTGGGCGCTATCAGCCGTGACCAATTTATGAGCGCTCAAGGTTTTTTGCAAAACCTCCAGCGCCAGTCCGACATCATTATCCCTGGAAATTTCCAAAATAATGTCCAGACGTCTGGTTTTAAAGCGCGAGAAATTTTTGACTTGTTTGGCCCATATCTGCGCATTTGGCACCGAGATAAACACACCGTCCGGGGACTTTATTTCTGTGGTAAACAGGCCTATTTCCAACACCGTGCCTTCGACGTCCGGGGTTTGAATATACTCACCGACCTTGATGGTGCGCAAAAATATCAACATCAGCCCGGCCGCAACATTGGACAATGTGCCTTGTACGGCCAAAGCCAAGGCCAGACCCGCCGCCCCAAATACTGCCAGCAAGGACGCCGCGCCAATTCCGGCGATGTCCAACGCCGCGTAAAGCGCCGCCAGGACAATGGCGTAGCGCACAATGATGGCGATTAAAGGCCTGTAGGTATCGTCGGCTTGTAAACCTTTGTTGTTACTAAGCCGCTTGCGCACCACCGCATCGGCCCACCTTGCCACAATCCAGCCAAGAATAAAAACACCGAGGGCGGCAAAGATATCCCGTATGAAGGGCGCATAGGGTGAATTAGCAATTAAACCATACCATTCGCGTAAAATTTCCATAGTGTTTATTCCGCGTGTTTATTCCGCCGCCTTGCTGTGCTGGTTTTCGTCCGGCTCATAGACCAGCAAATCTGCTGGCTGGCAATCCAGCTCACGGCATAGAGCGCTGAGGGTTGTGAAGCGCACGGCGCGGGCTTTTCCGGTTTTCAAGATAGACAGATTGGCCAAGGTAATGCCAATGCGGTCAGAAAGCTCGGTTAGGGACATGCGCCGGTCTAACAGCACGCGGTCAAGATTTACCCGGATACCCATATTACACCGTCAATTTCTGTTCTTGGCGCAAGCGCGCACCCTCGCGGAACACTTCGGAAAGGATTATAACCGCCAACACCATAAACCAGACATATATGCGCAAATCGGGTTCTTGTAAATCGACCGTATTGGTGTTTTTGCTCAACCACGAAATCGCGAAAGTCGAACCAAGACGAATAATTTCTCCAGCTGCCACGGCAATCCAGATCGTGCGCAGGCGATTGGCGTTTTCAGGCACAAATGGATCGCCCGTCACCAAGGTGTGGCTTATTTTGCGCAATTGTTTGACAATAACCAAAAACACCAAAGCCACCACGATGACGCTACCCGACGAGACCAGAACCAGAAACGGTGTCGTCTCGACAAAAGATTTTTTAAACGATGCCACCCCTAGAAAAGTCAGACCCGCATATAAAAACACCAAGACAAACAAGAACAAAAACACCCAGCCCGCCCACCAGATTACGGCGAGCAAGATATTTAAAAATGCAATGGAAGGACTGGTTTTACCGCGCCCAGCCCCGTCTTGGTTATCATCAGGATAAAGTGTCTCTACGCTCATAAATTACCTTTGCCTTCTGTTCTTCTGATATATCGTTATTCAATAATTGACTTTATAGCAAGACAAAAAGCGCAATATCAAGTGTGTAGACTTTACCGTGGCAACAAAAAAGGCTAGGCCGTAGTGAAGAATTCAACAAGGAAATCAAGTGCATACTCCCCTCAAAAAACTGGTCGTTGCTTCTCATAATCAAGGCAAGGTACGCGAAATCCACGCCTTGCTCGAACCTTACGGTATAGAGGTGTTTACCGCCTCTGATCTGGGCTTGGCCGACCCGGAGGAAACCGGAAACACTTTCGCCGCCAATGCAGAGCTTAAAGCCAAACTTGCCGCCGATGCTGCGGGCATGGCAGCTTTGTCGGATGATAGCGGCTTGGCGGTGGATGCGCTCGGCGGTGCGCCCGGTATTTATTCAGCCCGCTGGGCAGAAGATGCAGAATGTGCGGATGGTGTTCGGGATTTTTCAATGGCTATGGAAAAAATTCACAATAAAATGCAAGCGGCAGGTGGGCCGGATACGGCGCGGTTTATTTGTGCGCTGTCATTGGCGTTTCCAAGCGGCGATGTTCATACCTATGAAGGCAAGGTTGAGGGGCGCATGGTTTGGCCGCCGCGCGGGGACAAAGGTTTTGGCTATGACCCGGTTTTTGTTGCAGACGGCGACACACAGACATTCGCACAAATTGACCCAGAGGAGAAACATGCCAAAAGCCACCGCGCCGACGCATTTACCAAATTTATCAAGGCTTGGTTCCCTCAAGACCAACCAAACCAACCGGGCCAATAATGCAGGACATCGCCCTTTATATACATTGGCCCTTTTGTGCGCGTATTTGCCCCTATTGTGATTTTAATGTCTATAAAAACAAGCCGGATACGACGGACGCTCTGGTGGATGCAATTCTGGCGGATATGAAATACTGGCGAGACTTGAGCGGCCCGCGCAGGCTGGTCAGTATTCATTTTGGCGGCGGAACACCGTCATTATTGACCGCCGGGCATCTGGGGCGGATTATAGAACAGGCGGGGCAATACTGGAGCAGGGACGCCAGCATGGAAATTGGTCTTGAGGCCAATCCCAAAGACATCAACACGCAAAGCTTGAAAAATTGGCGCGCGGCGGGCATTGAACGATTGTCGGTCGGGGTGCAAAGTTTTGACAATTCTGCACTGAAATTTCTAGGCCGTGACCATGACGGCCAAGCAGCACAAAATGCGCTGGAAATGGCGACAGCAATCATGCCGCGCGTATCGGCTGATTTGATCTATGGCTGGGCCGGACAAAATTTGGATGAATTACGCGAGGATTTGCAAATTGCAATGGCCAGCGGCGCAGCTCATATTTCTGCCTACCAATTGACCATAGAACCAGGCACCGCATTTGGTAGGGCTGGGGCGCGTGGTATATCAAAAGCCGTAAATTCGGAACATAGTGCAGATCTATATGAACTGGCTATGGGTCAATTGTCCCGCGCAGATTACGAGCAATATGAAGTGTCAAATTTCGCCAAAACCTCCGCCGCCCGTTCGCGGCACAATTTGGTGTATTGGCGCGGCGGGGATTATATTGGTGTTGGGCCGGGGGCTCATGGCCGCTTGACCGTGAACGGGATGCGCACAGCAAGTATAGCCGCGCTTAAGCCCAAAGATTATATCGACAGTGTAAAGTCGCAAGGTCACGGCTTAGCCGAGCGCGAAACGCTTTCCTCGCAAGCCTGGGCCGAAGAATATGTGTTGATGGGCTTGCGGATAACCGGCGGTATCAACCTGTCGCGCTATAGGGAAATCTCCGGACAAAAACTGGCCCCCGAGACCATTGCCGAATTTGAAAAGCTAGGGCTATTGCAAACCTCAGAAGATCGTCTGTCTGCCACTCCAAAGGGCCGCATGGTACTGGACAGTCTTTGCAATCAATTGCTGCAAGATGGCAATTGCTGAAAGATGGTAATTACTGAAAGGCGGTAATTGCTAAAACGCGCCGTTGGTTGATTTTGGCGCCGGGCTTATGACAACGAAACGCCCGCCTTTAATCTGGTAAACCGCTAGGCCGCGGTCAGGCGTGCCTTGGGGCGTAAATCGCACCAGGCCGTCAACACCGAAAAACCCTGCCGGGTCTATGAGGCGCAAGCGCCGCTGGTCTATGTCAGCTTCGGCGACAAAAGCGGCGATATTGACACCGTCAAAAGCCAGAGATGCTAGACGCGACGGTTCTTCGCCGTAAACTGCGTCATAATTGGCATTAAAAATCAGTTTTCCGTCGAGATCGACCCCGGCAAAAATCCCTCCTGCCAAGGCGGGCTCTTTCGCCGCCTCGTCGCGGTTCCATAGACCCGTGCCCATAATCTGCACATGGCGGACATTTTCATTATAAAATGTCAGCAAAGGCGCCAAGGACCGCAAGGCCGTGCCGCCCTCGGGCAGTAAAATAACATGGTAAGGGTCATCGAATTCAGGGTTTATGGCCGTTTCTTCCGGCGTGGGAAACATATTTGCCAATTTTGCCGCCGGCTCTTGCATGACCGTTATATCTTTGCCCGTATATGTTTCCACCCCGGCCAACAGCCCGCCAAGCCGGACTATCTCGTCCCCATAGGCACCCAGAACCCGTTTACCGTAATTGGAGGTTGGGCCMAGAAAGGCAAATTTTGTCGCCCCGGCYTCGGYRGCAAATTGTGTAATGCGCCGMACTTCGGCTTCTGGCGGGAAGCTCAGTAAATACACCCCCCTGCCAGCAATATTGGTGTCTGTGGAAAATCCGACCACTGGAATATTGGCAAGATAGGCGATATCGCCGACCGCCCTGACAGACTTGGCCAGCAAGGGCCCCAAAATAACATCCGCCCCTTGCGCCAGCGCAGTCCTTGCGGCTTGCTCTGCTCCATCTACAGTGCCCGCACTATCCAAGGGCATGAGCAAGACATTGTCGTCATTGAGGTTAAAAATGGCCAGCTCTGCGGCCAACAGCATTGAATTTGCTTCTGTGCGCAAGTTTTTGGACTTTGCCGAAAACGGCAAGAGCAATGCCACGCGCTTGATGTCGCGCCCAGCCATAAACACAGGGCTAAGACCCTGCACTTCGGGTATGTAGGTCGGTTCAGGTGTTTCTGGTGCAGGCCCGTCCGGTATTTGCGGTCCCGGCTCCTGGGTTGTTGGCGGTTGGCCAGATCCAGGGTAAGATGGCCCAGGGTATGACGGCGATGTGGTCGGCGAAGTGGTTGTGCAGGCCGCAAGCATCAGAAATACGACAGACCCGACAAATACGGCGGCCAACAGTCTCCAAGACCTGTGCCTGAATTGTCCGACAAAGCCTCTCGCTTTTAGAGCCGGCTTCGCGTAAGTCTCACTATAAGCTGTCATATTTTTTCCTAACCACAAAGGACAAATGATCCCAACAGACAAGCAACAAAGGATATCTGTGCCCGACATCAATTCACCAGACCTTATAAGCGCAAACTCGTCTGTGCAATCCAAAAAAACAGACCAGCTAGCTGCAGGCCTGTATCTCGTTGCCACACCTATCGGCAATTTGCGCGACATCACATTACGCGCCCTGGATACGCTGACCAACGCCGATCTGGTTTTGGCAGAAGACACGCGCCGGGCCCGCATTTTGCTAAACACCTATAAAATCAAAGCCAATCTATCGGCCTATCATGACCATAATGTGGCAAAAAAATTGCCGGGCGTGATAAAAAACATATTGGCTGGTAAATCCGTAGCCTTGATCAGCGATGCAGGCACGCCTTTGGTCAACGATCCAGGTTATAAATTGGCCCGGGCCTGTATAGATGCAGGCTTGTCGGTATTTGCGGTACCGGGTGCAAGCGCCGTTCTGGCCGGGCTGGTCAGTTCCGGATTGCCGCCCGATAAATTCATGTTTGCCGGGTTTCTGCCGCCCAAAACCACGGCCCGCAAAAAAACCTTAGAGCACATGAAAAACGTGCCCGCCAGCCTGATTTACTTTGAAACCGCAAAACGCATTGCCGCCAGCCTTGAAGATATTCAGGCCGTATTTGGCGACAGGCAAATTGCCATTGCCCGCGAATTGACAAAAAAATACGAAGAAATTTTGCGCGGCGACGCTGTTGAGCTGCTGGCTCGGGTTAAAGAAACGCCTCTGCGCGGAGAAATCGTACTTATCATTGCTCCGCCCCAAGAGCCAGAGATGTGGGACGAAACCCGCCTGCGAGCCGCCCTTGGCCCATTGATGAAAACGCAAGGTGTCAAACGGGCCGCCGCGCAGATCGCCGTGCAAAGCGGCCATAAAAAACGCGATGTCTATGCCATAGCTCTTAAATTAAACTAGGCTCTTAAATTAAACCAGGCTCTTAAATTAAAACATGAACCGTAAAACTCGCAAACAGGCACAATCCAGAGGACGACGGGCCGAAAATATCGCCGCCTGGTTATTGCGCCTAAAGGGGTATAAAATCCTGGAAATGCGCCATAAAACGCCTTTCGGAGAAATCGACCTGATCGCCCGCAGAGGCAAAATCCTGGCCATTGTCGAGGTTAAGAGCCGCCCAAGTCTGGAGCAAGCAAAGGAAGCGCTACACAGTGCCGATTTGTCCCGCATACAAGAAGCGGCCTATGCCTATCAAGCCCGCCGCAGTCATTTGCAAGATATGAGCATCCGGTTTGACGCDGTATTTGTADCAAAAAATTGGCGCGTGCAGCACAGTGCAGATGCGTGGCGCGGCTTCTAAACGCCCTATTCTCCCTTGACCATACCTTCGCGTCGGGGATCTGCGCCGCCTTCATAACTGCCGTCAGAGTTACGACGGATAATGTGCACGCCGGAAATCTCGCCCTTGGAGCGCACCACCTTGTGACCCATAGTCTCCAGACCCGTAATGATTTCAGGCGCAAGCCCGGCTTCTTCAAGACGGATGGAGCCGTTGCGCGATATGACATTGGCCAGCTCGACGGCTTGCTGGGACGACATGTCCCAATCGATCATGGCGACTATGGTTTTGGCCGTATAGGCAATGATCGACGAGCCGCCCGGCGAACCTGTGGCAAAACTAAACTGCCCGTGCTGATCAAACACCACATGGGGCGCCATGCTGGAGCGTGGACGTTTGCCGGGGCCGGGGCGGTTGGCAATCAGCTTGCCCTGCGCATCTCTCGGCATCGCAGAAAAGTCCGTAAGCTGGTTATTGAGCATAAACCCGCCGGCCATACGCTGGGAGCCAAACAGGCTTTCCACGGTCGTGGTCATGGAAACCACATTGCCCCATTTGTCAACGATAGAGAAATGCGATGTGCCGGGCACGTCGGGGGTCGCGTCTATACCGGGTTTAAAATCCACGGGGTTGCCAGCTTTGACATCTTGTATGCGGTTGTCCGTCGATATAAGAGCGGCTCGGGCTTTTAAATAATCAGGGTTCAACAGTGCGCGCGTCGGCACATCTACAAAATCCGGATCCGCCACATACAAATCTCTGTCTGCATAGGCCTGTGCGCTGGCCTCAGAAAATACGTGCCAGCCTTTAAGGGTGGGACCGAGCGCTTTCATGTCAAAATTGGCCAACTGGCCAACTATACTTTGCACGGCGACACCGCCGGACGAGGGCGGCATGGCCCCGCACAGAATATAGTCGCGGTAAGGCGAACACAGGGCTTCGGTTTTTTGCGGCTTGTAGTTTTTCATGTCGGCAAGCGTGAGCAAGCCCGGACGCGGGTCTTCGCGAACGGCGGCAATAATGGCGGCCGCCAGCGGCCCTTCATACATGGCCCGGTGGTCGGCGGCGATCGCCCGCAATGACGCGGCGTAGGGTTTGTTGTCGCGGTGGAACCCGGCTTCTATGGGGCTGCCGTCAGCGTGGAAGAAATATGCGCGTGTCTGTGTTTGGTTTTTTAAGGCATAATTGGCGGCTATTTTGACCAGCATAGCCATACGCGGACTGACCTCAAACCCGTCCTCTGCCAGTTTGATGCCAGACGCAAAATTGTCCGACCATGCCCGCTTGCCGTGATCTGTATGGGCCATGTGCAACATGGCCATAACGCCCGGCACACCTGTGGAGCGGCCAGAAACTATTCTATCCAGGWAACGCAGGGGCTTACCGTCTGCGTCCAAAAACAAATTTTCGTCAATGGCGGCAGGCGCGCTCTCGCGGCCATTATAGGCGGTGACTTTACCACTAGACGCATCGTAAAACACCATAAACGCCCCGCCAGCAATGCCAGAACTTTGCGGCTCAACCAAGCCAAGTACGGCTTGCACAGCGACAGCAGCATCCACGGCAGAACCGCCTGCACGTAAAACTTCGATGCCTGCATCAACCGCCAAAGGGTTGGCGGCAACCACCATGCCTTTATCGTGGGGGCTGTCCGCAGGGGCCATTTGGGCGGTCTCGATAGAAATGCTCGACTCGGCCTTTGCGCACCCGCTTATGGCCAACGCCAAAACGCAAGATAAAATCAAATTGTGCTTCATATCATATTTCCATTACGTTAGAGCGTTATTTAATGTCCACCTATAAGGCAGAAGCAAAAACATTGTAAAGTTCTAATCATGGCTCCAATAACAAACAAATCAACAGATATACTATCGGCGAAAGTTCTGGCCGCGTTGGGCGAGTATAAAGCCGAAAGTAGCGCCGCTAAATCCCATGTGGTGCGCCAAAAAAAACCGCAAGAACTAGCCCGCGCCATGCAAGTCGCGAACTGGATTAGAAACGGCGGGCTGGGCGCGGATAATTATGAGGAGTTTCTCGCACCATATCTTGAGCATTCCCAACACTTGCACCATCCGGGCTTTATTGGGCATCAGGTCGCCGTGCCTCACGAGGGCGCGGCCATTGCCGACATGATACACGGCGTTATCAACAACCCTATGGCGGTTTACGAGATGGGGCCAAGCGCCAGTGTCATTGAACGGGTGGTGGTCAATTGGATGTTGGAGAAGTGCGGCTGGTACACAGGCGACATAGATAATTTTGAAGCCAATGCAAATAACGGCGCAGGCGTGCTGACCCATGGTGGCTCGTTGGCCAATTTAACCGCCGTTCTTGCGGCCCGCGCCCATATTGCACCCGATGCGTGGGCGGACGGCACGCCGGAGGGTTTGGCCATTATCGCCCCGGCCGCCACCCATTATTCTCTGGCCCGGGCCGTCTCCATTGCCGGGTTCGGGCAAAACGCACTCCGCCCTGCGCCCGTCACCGATCTGGATGTTTTGCGGCCCGAAATGCTGGAGGAGGTTTTCGAACAAGCAAGCAACGATGGCCAAAAAGTGTTTATGGTCTCCGCAAATGCCTGCACCACCGCCACCGGGCTATATGACCCCATAGACGAGGTGGCGGAGTTTTGTGAAAAGCATAATCTCTGGCTGCATGTAGACGGAGCCCACGGGGCTTCGGCGCTTTTATCAGATAAAGAACGGCGTCTGATGAAAGGCATAAGCCGCGCCGACAGCTTGACATGGGATGCCCATAAAATGTTACGCACATCGGCCTTGTGCGCGGCTATATTGTTCAAAGACCAAAAATCCATGGCGGGAATATTCCATCAAGACGCCAGTTACATATTCTACGGCGGTGAGGACCAAATAGGTTTCGACGTTGGCCCCTATGCCGTCGAGTGCACAAAATCCGCCCTAGGCGCAAAACTGTTCTGGGTGTTGGCCATGGAAGGGGAGCAGGGCCTCGGCGCGTTCGTGGAAAAACAATATGCCGACACCAGAAAATTCTACGAGCTGATAAATGCGCAGGATGATTTTACCTGTCCCTATAAACCTGAAGCCAATATTTTGTGTTTCAAATATGACGGGGTAGACGGCAATGCCGCGCAACTCACCTTGCGCGAAAAGATATTGGAACGCGGAAAGTTCTACATAACAACAGCAGAAATAAACAGCGTGCGCTACCTGCGCCTATCGGTGATGAACCCACTGACCACAGTGGAGACGATTGAGGAATTATTGACAGAGATACGGTTACTGTACCCATAATTTYACATGACTTGAGCTATTATTTGTTTGATGAAATACCCCAATAGACCTGAAATAGTAGCTATTAGAACGCCGACCAGTATCGCACGTCTRTTTTTTTGCCAAAATGTTTCCCTAACAACATGTGATACTGGTTTTTGATAAWAATARTAYRCACAAAAAGCCATGTACAATATCAATAAAGTGGAAATTCCTAAGGTCAAGATTACTTGATAAGGGTTATTAACCAACAGTTTTGGAAGCCAATAAAATATTGCCATCAAGAAGAGAAATACCCAAAATTTGTCAGCGAAAAATTCGAATAACCTACTACGATAGTTTTTAAGAAACTCAGCTAAATTATGAGCCAAATCAAGTGTGTTTTTATCAACATCTTTTGTATTCCAAATATTAAGACTGGTTCCAAAAACTCCAAAATGGATTGATATTTCCCCAATGTTTAATGTCGGTTCGCCGCAAAATAGTTCTGGGTGATCCTGTATATCTTTGAGGTCATGGAACGTCAATCCATTATTGCTAGCTTTGATTTCTAGTGATGTATCTCTAATTTTTTCGAGACGGGCAATTAAATCGCTAGCAGGTATTCTTACTGTTCCAATATCTAATTCTACCCTACTCGATGTGAATTGAGTTGGCATTTATTATATCTCCCTTGCTACTTTTCTATCTTTGTTTTATCCGCTCGCTGACCTCACGCCATCTCCCCCCATACTAGTCGTAGTAAGGCTAACGCGGCGAGGAAATTTACCAACTTTTTCTAATCTCTAAATAGCCGTGCGAGAAAACCCCGTTATTTCAACTGGTTCTTTTGTCCAAATTATTACGCTGACAGTAACCGGAACTATTAATTATGACAATAGAGACTAACGAAAACATCCCCTTGGGGAACCGAAACTAAGGTGAACTATAGATATAGACCCTATCTACGGTAATAGTCCGCACCAATACAGAAATATACCCTTGATTTATCGGGGTTAGGAACTCTCTAAACGCCTGTATTCATTGCTTTTTAAAAAATAAACGCAAAATCGTATCCATGGTCTGCACATCAGTCATATATTGCGAATGTTCTTCTGCTTGTTGGACAGGTTTGATATCAACTTACCGGAGTAGGAGACGGTATGCAGGTGTTGGCAGCGAGTGATGTTCGTGTTGTCGGCCTGTCTGGCGAGAGCTGTTTAGCCCTGCCGCGTGTGAACGCGGGCTTGGGAAGGTTTTGGAGCAAATGTTTCCTACTTTTCCGAGATGACTGGCTAGCTCGGCCGCCTTAAACACGTACCGCCGTGTGGTCTAACCCTCACGAAACATTTTTTAGCTTTCTTCGGTACTCCGGTGAAGGCGAAACCACACGGGCCGTCCACCTTTTTAGGACAGCGAGTGAAATGAAGTTGCTAAACGCCGCTCCGCAAGGATGTAGCAAATTTTGTGGTGCGCCCTGAACGAAGTGAGGGTATGCCCTCGGGGTGGAGGAAAATCAAATGATAGATTGTGCTTTGCCTGTTTGGTATTGGGGCGTAAGCTAGAGATATGAAAAACCTGATTACAGATGTAGACAGTATAAAAATCGGTAACGCCCATGACGCGAACGTAAAAACCGGAGTTACCATAATCCTGCCGGATGCACCAACCTTGTGCGCCGTGGATGTGCGCGGTGGCGGACCGGGGACGCGGGAGACCGATGCGTTGTCGGCAGATGGTTCCGTCACTCATGTACACGCCATAGTTCTGGCGGGAGGCTCGGTTTACGGGCTGGAGGCGGCGTCCAGTATTGCCAATATTTTGGGGGCAAAGCGCATTGGCTATGAAGTCGTGCCTGCGCCCGTGCCGGTTTCGCCCATCGTCCCGGCGGCCATTCTTTTTGATAATGCCAATGGCGGCGACAAAAATTGGGGCGAGACGCCGCCCTTTGCCGCGCTGGGTAAACAAGCCTTAGAAAACGCAGACATTGATTTTAAGCTCGGCAAGGCCGGGGCTGGATACGGGGCGACGGCGGGTCTGTATCCCGGCGGGCTTGGCTCGGCGAGCGAGCGAGTTGGTGATATTACCGTCTCCGCGCTTATCGCCGCCAATCCGGTGGGTTCGCCTTATATGCCGGGCAGTGATTGCTTCTGGGCCTGGGACTGTGAAGTGGGCGGGGAATACGGCGGACGCAAGCCACCCGCAGATTATAAGCCTGCGCCGGCCCGCGATACGAAACTGGAATTTTTACGCAGCCCCGGAGCCTCAACCGTCATCGGCGTTGTGGCCACGGACGCCAAATTGTCCAGTGCGGAACTTCGCCGCATAGCCATCATGGCCCAGGACGGTATCGCCTTGGCCGTCAGGCCGTCGCACACACCCATGGACGGAGATACATTGTTTGCCGTCAGCACGGAGGATAAACCAGTTGCAGGCTCGCGCCCCGCCGTCATATCCAAGCTTGGCGGCGCTGCCGCACGCGTCGTCGCCCGCGCCTTGGCACGCGGCGTTTACGCGGCAAGCCAGTGAAGCCAATGATCGGGGAAATCACCAAGGCGCACTATGACCAGATTTTGCGGATCAACGAACATTTTGTCCATTGGCTCGCGCCTATGGACCGTGTTGAATTGGAATATGTTCTGGACATCGCCAGTTATGCCAGACAAATTAACGCAGCCCAAGGCGTCTTGATTGGCTATAGCGACGCCGCCGCCTATCCAGATCATGAAAACATGAAGTGGTTATCGAAAAAATTTGACCGGTTCTTTTATATTGACCGGGTTATTGTTGACGAAAGAGCATTGGGGTGCGGCTATGGTCGGTTGCTTTATGAGGACATTGAAAATTTCGCCCGCACTTCGGGATATCCGCGTTTGACCTGCGAGGTTAATATATGCCCCGACAATCCCGGATCGCACCGCTTTCACGAACGCATGGGCTTTCGCCCGTGTGGAGATCATATTTACAAACCCGGCGTCAAAGAGGTTCGGTATTACGAAAAACCGCTATAAGGGTCTTGGTGGCACGTTAGCTCATTTTTGCTTAAGCAGGCCCATTTTTCCCTTAGGTAGGTCTGGGGAAGAATTTCACGACAAGCGTAAAGAACACTTGCAATTCACACCCAAATCGGCTTAAAGGCGCTTCTTGACTTTAGGCATGCACTGGTAGCTCAGTTGGATAGAGTACTTGACTACGAATCAAGGGGTCGGGGGTTCGAATCCTCCCCAGTGCGCCATATTTCTCCTCGACAAATTTATAAACACCTGTTATATAAGCCTTTTTATGGAAGGCGTTAAACTGGTGTGTACACTTTTTATATATTTGTCACTCATTTGTCACCATTATTGTCACTCATTTGGGTTTGACCATGGCAAATAACAATGATCGATATCTGCTGAAACGGAAGGGGCAATGGTATTATAGTAGGCGTACACCGCTACGATATCGACACTTGGAAACGCGCGAATACGTAAGAACATCCCTCCAAACAATATCGCTCGAAATAGCGCGTATGCGGCGCGATGCTATGGAAGTCGCAGATAATGATCTGTGGCAGTCGCTTATTTTAGATACTGATGGAGCTGGTCAAATATCTGATGCGCGCAGAACCATTGAACAAAAACGGCACAAGTCGGCAGTGGCGAGAGCCCTGGCCGTCGGTTTTATTTATAAACAAACTCAAGATATTGTTGACCGAGTAGAGACATCTGAAATCCTACAGCGCCTTGCCGCATTAGAGCAACGTACAGGTAAAAATAGCGTTGCCCCTGAAGTACTCACAGACGCTTTGCTTGGGGCGGTTCAGCCCCCGAACGAAAAATCTGTAACAATTTCTCAAACTTTCGACATATATCTAAAAGAGATTGTTTTTTCTGAACTCTTTAACAAGTCCAAAGAACAACGACGCGCTTGGACAAAAACGAAACAAACCTCAATTGACTATTTCATCAATGTGATTGGGGACATGAAGATATCAGATATTGAGCGCAGTCACGCTTTAAAATATAAGAAATGGTGGATGAAACGCATGTCCCTGTCTGACGAAAACAAGAATCCCGTAAAACCTAACACCGCCAATCGGCATGTCGGTAATATTCGTCAGCTATACCAAGAGTATTATACGCATATTGGTAAAGAGGAACGCCAAAATCCCTTTAGGAATATCTATTTTAAAGGTGATGTGAGGTCGCGAGTCCAATCGTTTGGGGACGAATGGGTACAGCAAAAAATCCTTGTTCCTGGGTTGTTCGATACATTAAATCCAGAATTAAGAGGCCTTGTTTATGTGCTGATTGAAACAGGTGCTAGAATGAGTGAAATTGTGAATTTGACACCATCAGACATTAGGTTAGATGAACCCATTCCATATATTTCAATAAAGCCTAGAGAAAGACGCCAACTTAAAACACCCAACTCAGAAAGAGACATTCCTCTTATAGGTGTTGCACTAGAAGCGATGCAGTCATTGCCTTTAGGCTTCCCGAAATATCGAGATAAAGGGGCATTAGTCTCTGCTAATTTAATGAAGGCCTTTAAAGGCAGAAAGCTCTTTCCGACAAAAGATCATGTCATTTACTCTTTCAGACATTCATTCGAAAAACGTATGCAAGAAGCAAATATTGATTACGGTTTAAGATGCCTGTTAATGGGGCACAAGAATGACCGCCCTTCATATGGGGATGGAGGATCGATGGAATATCGCCGCAATGAATTATTGAAGATTATACATCCTTATTCGGCAGATCTTTTTTCATAAGGAATTAATTCATATCACCCGAGGCGGCTTTTTATGCGGGCTTTTCTATTCTTCTGGTCGTCCAACTCACTCTCGAGTCGTTCAAAAATAGGCCAATACTTTTGGCCATAAGCATTGATATGCCTTGCGAGTGTTGCAAGTCCTACCTCAATATCTTTTTCTTGTACGCTCATAATTAATAACCGGCACCTAAGGTGCCGGGTAAAATATTGATACAGCCTATTGCGACTTAGGTCGAGACCAAACGAGGTCTACGCCGTCGTCGTGATTGAACAATGCAGCATTCACCGGCTTACTTAGCATTGGGCCATCGAGTAAAACTTTAACGTAATCGAGCGGTTCGTCGCCGTCTTTAGTTTCTTTCCAGGCTACGCCGAAATCGCTACGGCCTGATTTTATGAAGTAGTCGGGGCTGTCTTCATTTTTCTTATTGTCGTTGGTGACGAATTTGACTTTGTGAGTCATGCTCAGGGTGGCTATTGTGCCTTCATAGCCTGTTTTTGTTTGTTTAAATGTTCCAATTGTGGGCATAGTTATTTCTCCGTGGCTTGGGGTTGATGAAACAGTTTAAGCTAGCTCGCGCTTGGCTTTCTTAAATCCGTGATCGCTGGCTAGAAAGCCGGCGAGCATGGACGGGATGAGCGCATTTACGGGCTGTTTCTCACCGTAAGTTTGCTCATAGATTTTGGCATAGATTTCCAGATCACCCATTAGGTCGGGCGGCAATGACACTGATATTTTTGCAGGTTTCACATCTGGTAGTTTTGCGAGCTTGAGATTTGGTTTTGTCACTATTTTTCTCCATATGGTTTGAGGATKARGTCYTTGSWSACGATRATTGARAARCGCCARCCGGGRCGSACRCTGANTGNNGNTTGGNNNNATATTGAGGSTACGYTCGATRATGCGTTGRCCTGCGATATTGGCYGTGTCCTGMCCKGCGTTTTGYAGRGCGCGGGCYAGRCGKCCTTCRTCATCWGWTGASAGYTCGGARCCGATACTTAGYAGTGACGACARMACCGCGCCTTTCATGAAYTGCCATGTGTGGCGRTCYACYTTGTCTTTSARTCCKGCAAAGCCYTGGCCGTCAACGGCRGGGAGRTTATCAAGCTGKATGGARTTKCCRTTSGGRAAGATAATCCGYGTCCASGCRACCARRGCACGGCTTTGGCCGTAAGCRATWACGCTATCATASCGGCCWAGYAGYCKTGCRCCTTGCGGGATTAGTAAAWACTCACCCGTGACCGTATCRTARACATTYTCTGTKACCTGMCCRATMACTTGTCCTGGCAAATCAGAGTTTAACCCTGTGACCAGACTGGCCGGGATCAATGTCCCTGCCATGATTTGGTATGGTGATTTGGGCGATTGCAGGACGTAAGGGTTATATATTTCTCCTGCGGATTGCCCTAAAAATGCAGACTTACTGTTTTTATATTGGGGCGCAGGATTAAAATCTGCATTACCGACTATTGGCGCACTATAACCTGTGGCCATATTAACATTGGCGAGATTTGCATAAGCCTGTTCTATGGATGCGTCGATTTGAGCAAACTGATCTGGTGGTTGCGATGCACCACGCCCACTTGAACCAACAGAGAAGAACAGTCCCGATTCCCGTGCTTCATCACGTTTGTTAAGTGTAGGTGCTGGCTGATAGGCCGTTGGCTGTGCGTACTGTCTGCGCGGCGCAGCAACATTTGGCGCATACTGAAACGGGTTATCCAATTCCGTGATAGGCGCACCGCCTTGCTTCGCTTCCAGGAATGCCGCGCCCAAATCTCCCGGCAGTGGCGGCCCAAGTTTTGGGCGCATGTCCGCATAGGTTTTTGGGAGTGCATCCAGCGCATCGGCCATGGGTTTGTGACTGACGTTATAAAGCTCATTGGGAGATGCTTCGTCATAGTTTGGTGATTGTAACGCGAATGCCAAGGCTACAAACAGGCCTGCGCTCAATGCCGTGCCGCCGAGTATCAACGCTTTACGGCTGAACCGTTTCACTGGTCGCGGTTTAGCGCGGATTGCTAGGTCAGGATTGTTGTCCGTCTCGCTCATGGTTTGGCACGGATAATTTTGACCACGTCCTGGTTTTTCTCGCCGAGGCGTAACTCGGCGGCTTTAAACAAGCGGTCAACAATGTAATACGCACCTTTGACGCGGTAATTTACGAGCTGGCTTTTTCCTTTTCTGCCCATGACAAAGAGCGGCGGCGCTTCGCCTTGGTCTAACCGCGCCGGGAATTGGATAAATACTTTATGGCCGTCATCAAAGGCACGCAGCGGTCGCCAATGAGGGTGGTCGCCTTTAATCTCGTAGCGAAAGTTTAGTTTATCGATAGAGAGTTTCGGACTGGCAGAAGTGGCTGCTGGCTTAGCTGCTGCTCGCTGTTTCATTTTCTTGGCACTGCGTAGGCCTAAAGCCTCTCTTGGATAACGCCATGACACTGCTGCCATATAGGTATCTTTATATGAATGAAGCTCTAAATAATATGTGCGCTTACTGGTAGTAATAACAAGGTTGGTGGACAGATTTGGTTTGGTCGGCTTGACCAATATATGTACTTGCTCGCCGCCGATTGCGCCCGATACGGTATCGCCGACAATCCATCTTATGGTATCGCCCGCAGATACGGATGTCAGTTCTTCGCCTGGCTGTAAGGCAATATCGGTGATTTGTTCTGGCGCTGTATAGACTTGATAGAGATATCCGGGCGTATAGGGATAGACCTGAATGGCGTTGAGGTAATTACTGCTATTGGGTTCAATGGAGGCTGATGCGTTCGCTTGCTCGATGGCTTCAAATGGTTTGAGTGTTGGGCCTGTTGTTGCATAGGACGCAGGTCGTAATTTCATCTGGCCGGGCATTACTATTGGTTCAAAGAACTCGATTTGTATTGGGCGCGATTCCTGCACTGGCACTGGCACTTCCAAGACAGCTTCACTCATAATAATGGGCGCTTCGTCCTTACGGGACATATCCAATTTGAAATCATCAAACTGCTTTTGCAGGCTGGCGCAACCAGTAAGGCTTGTGACTAAACCGATTATTGCTACCGTTTTTAGTAGATGTGGCTGTCTCATTTCATTTCTCCAGAATTAAGGTCTTTTGACCAGTTTAGGCCGTGCACATACAGGCCAAGGGGATTGCTATGTAGGGTTTGGGCGTCGGTTGGCGGGTGGATGATGATGCTCAAAATGGCTGTGAAATTTTCTGTGCCAATCAGCGCGCCGCCGCGATATGAAGTCTCGCGCCAGCGGATTTCAAAACTGTCATTTGATGAACGGACGATACTGGCAACATCAACCGTGACGCTACGTTGGCCAATATCGGCGAACGGGTCATGATCGGTGGCATAGGCATTGAGCGTGATTGCGGCTTGGTCGGTGGCGAAACTGTAAGCCTCAAGCCAGTTYTSYCGMAGSACMACCGGGTCAATRGAWACTGAWCKKACATTMKTRATRAAKKCTGCMAGYTGATGGGCRATTTGCGCGTCMGACGGKWYRAAGTTTKSYKKRRYKGGGCCRATKGCSYKAACGSMRCCAKYSKYRTYCACYTCWAYYACATAGGGMRTAATMRKKSYCTGSGMRCYTTGCCAGATAAAYSCGCCAGCMARYAAWGYWSATAAWCCWRTKKRMMMWAWWRWRGCWARYCGCCARTTTTTTGCTCTGACATGTGCACTGCCAAGCCGGTTATCGACAATTTGTTTGGCCTTTAGGTAAGGCGTTTCTGGCACTGGTGTTTTGCCAAACTTGTTTGAACTGCGTTTCCACATATTTAGTCTCCTTTATGCATCTGGATTAAGTGTTGGG
>NVVO01000042.1 GCA_002733385.1 Robiginitomaculum sp. | reverse complement strand
AACAAGAGAATGACCCATAATTGTATAGATTCTCATTCTCGCCGTCTGGATTTCATGTGCTTTTACTTTGTAGGTGATTAATGTTATACCTAGAATTCTTATTTTACCTAGTTTTGTCAACTTTGTTGTTGATAGGTATGTTCGTCATCCTACTAAGGCTTCGCCAAGTAAACTCAAAAACCATTGAACTTGCCGTAGGCATAATTATATATGTACTCATATGCATTTTATTGTTGAGCGAAATTTTACTTGCTTCTTCGTTAGGTATTATAGAGGCAGAAAATAAAATTTTTCGCTCAATAATGCTTTGGACAGTGGCAGTAATTGTTGCCCGATTCAATTGTTMSMKSAWWWTTGKWRCAWWATGGCTCTTATGTATATATTCGCTCACGCGAATATTCTACGCAGCAAGCTGCGGAGAATGAAACCCTAAAAAGGATTCAATCTAACATCTTCTCATGACCGCCGTCCTCGCAATTCCTAAGTCTCCCCAACTCACTGGATTGAGCCAGACGCAGGCACAGGTAAAACCCGCCAACGATAACTGCCAGCTCCACCTTGTAAACAGTGAAAACGTTGCGCCTTTTGCGACCAATTATACCGCCTATTATAGTTCTCACCGGGTGCAGACCACGGACGCCGCCGGGGTGACGACCTTGACCTATAATGACGGTTACGGCGGTCCCGGCAGGGGCCAACCTTTGTATATATTCCAATATGCCCCCGAAACGGTGCAAACCATCCTGTACCGCAATGAATGGGGCGAGATGACCCGGTTGCGCCAGCTCGGCACCTCGGCGGACGGCATCAACATGGACGAGAGCCGCTATTATTATTACGACGACCAGCGCCGCCTGTGCCGCTACCGGGAGGACGAGGGTGGCGATACGCTTTACGCCTATGACGCGGTCGGGCAGATGACGTCTTACCAAAAGGGTCTGGCGGCTGGCTCAATTTGCGCCGCACCGTCCGGGATTGACATGGTCAGCCTTGGCTATGACGTTTTGGGGCGACCCACGACCACCGATTTCGCCGATATCAATACGCCGGAYATGWCCCGWASCTATGACGCCAAYGGYAATCTCAARACCGTGCGGCGCGGGGCGGGNSSSNGATTTGATCCGGTGGRCATATTATTACAATGAAATCAATCTGTTGAATTATGAATATCTGGATGTGGACGGGCGTAATTATGATGCYTATTACGGCTTTAACACCGCCGGGYACAGGGTGTTTCGCATCTTGCCGTCGAACCGTTATCTGGACGAAACCCGCGACGGGCTTGGGCGGTTGACCTCCGTGGCCGGGTCGGGCGGCGGGACTAACTATGCCAGCAATATCAGTTACCATCCATCTGGCGCCATAGCCGGCGCGACCTACGGCAATGGCCAAGTGTTTAGCCAGACTTTGAACGCACGCCTGCAACCTTTGCAGATGTTATCACAATTGGGCGGCAACACAGCCCTTGACCTGACCTACACATATGACGTGCGCGGCAAAGTCACCAATATCCTCAACGGAGCCATTACGGGCGATAACCGGACATATGCCTATGACGGCATCGGGCGGCTCACGTCCTCGTCCGGGCCTTGGGGTAGCGGTGCATATAGCTATGACGCTCTGGGCAATATCCGCACCAAGACCGAAGGCGGGCGGGCGCTTGTTATGAGTTATGATGCCAARAACCGKYTGGTCAGCCATACGGATACGGGCGGGCCGAATAGAACCMTGAACTATGAYAAYCGSGGTAATGTCACGCAACTGGKAGGGCTATTTTTTACTTATKACCGTTCGGACCAGCCAATCAATATCTCAGGCACGGCGTCCGGCACTTACCGCTATGACGGCAACAAACGCCGGGTGAAATCCGTGGTGGACGGCAAAACCATCTACAATGTTTATGATGCAAGCGGGACGCTGGTACACATCGACAAAGTCACGGACGGCAAGAAAATCGACTATATTGGCAAGTTTGTCAGGATTGAAAACAACGTCCCTACCTATTTGCACATGGATCATCTGGGTAGCGCCCAAACCGGGACAAGCGCCAACGGCACAGTAGCCTGGCGCGAGCAATATATGCCGTTCGGTGAGACTATGACCAATCCATTGGGCAATGCAGATTTGGCAGGATACACAGGGCATATCAAGGACAGCGCCACCGGCCTGAACTATATGCAAGCCAGATACTACGACCCATTGATCGGCAGATTCCTAAGCGTAGACCCGGTAGGTTTTAGTCCGGACGCCCCCTACATGTTCAACCGCTACACATATGTCAACAATGATCCGCTGAATTTGATTGATCCTGATGGACAACTACCAGTTTTCGTTATTCCACTCGCGATTTTTATCGCCAAAGAAATTGCTGCAGAAGGCGCAAGTCGTGCAACTGGGGGCGCAACAGACATTTTATCTACACGCCGTACAGCCAGGAATATTTTTAAAGCAGGCGGGAAACAACTCGCTAAACGAAAAGCAAAGAAAGAAGCTGCCACCAATAGAGCAAAAAGCATTGAGAAAGGTGTTCCCGAAACAAAACTCGGGCATAGTGGTAAGCCTAAGCAACACACTGTAAAACACTCTTCTCGAAAATCAGCAAACCAAGCCGCAAAGAAAGAGGCGGATGGTGCTGGAGGTAAAGTCAGAAATGATGCAAGCCCTGCAAATTCTAAGCAAGGCCCACACTTCCAAGCTGAGGACGCAGCAGGCAAGAATGTGAAGCCAGTAGTTCATCATGAACGACCCCAAAAATAGTGATTGAAAATGACTAATACATTTATAGCACGAGCCTTTTGTTCCGTTAGAAAAAGTAATCCTGAATATTCTGACGGAATGCGAGGAGCTTATGTAAACATTGTTTGCTCGGCTAAATCACTGCGAAAAGCCATTAAGCTCATGACAAAAGAGTTGTTGGAAATTGAGCTCGAAATTGCTGGGTTTGACTTTATTTTTGATGAGAAATTTTTAAACCGTCCTCCGTCGGAATACGAGCGCACTTTGCTTGATAAATTGGAGTTATATCCTGTACAGTTCGAAAATGTGCACTACTTCCCGCCAGATGCTTAAGGAATGGAAACGGGACGTAATGGGATGACACGCAAGATAAAGCGAAACGCCATTCTGGCCCATCTCGCGGCTAAAGCCTTGTTTTTCACCCCAAGGGCATTTCCTCGCTACGCTCACGGCACGATTGTTTTTAGAGTCCAGGGTGGGCCACGCGAAATGGCAACTCACGGGCGATATTTACCCCACATTTTAGCGGCTAAGAAAACGTCCCAATGTCCCGCTATGTCCCCCTACTACTCTCTATAGCCTGCAATTTACTCCCTCTAAACCTCAAGACTCTTGGCATGGATTATGCTAGACTGTGGGCATGGCACAAGAGGCGAGGAGCGGAGCGACCGGGAATGGATAATGATGATTTTTTAATCGGAAAACGTAAAGCCCACCATGCGCAGGGCCGCCCCCGCACGGGTAAATCGCCGGGCACATCGGGTAGCTTCGTTAGGGCAAGACCTCGCACTGGCCGCTTTAATGCACGGGGCCGAGGGCGTGTTGCCTTGAGCGGACAGTTGGTATAAACTATCCCCATGTCCGCCGCCCTCGCATATGCTTTACCTCCCCACCCCACCGGATGGGAACAGCCATCGGCTCCGGCTCCTGCCAATGACAATTGCCATTTACACTTAGCTTACGACGCGGTCGGGCAGATGACGTCTTACCAAAAGGGTCTGGCGGCTGGCTCAATTTGCGCCGCACCGTCCGGGATTGACATGGTCAGCCTTGGCTATGACGTTTTGGGGCGACCCACGACCACCGATTTCGCCGATATCAATACGCCGGACATGACCCGTAGCTATGACGCCAATGGTAATCTCAAAACCGTGCGGCGCGGGGCGGGGGCGGATTTGATCCGGTGGACATATTATTACAATGAAATCAATCTGTTGAATTATGAATATCTGGATGTGGACGGGCGTAATTATGATGCCTATTACGGCTTTAACACCGCCGGGYACAGGGTGTTTCGCATCYTGCCKTCGRRSCGYTATCTGGACGAAACCCGCGACGGGCTTGGGCGGTTGACCTCCGTGGCCGGGTCGGGCGGCGGGACGAGTTATGCCAGCAATATCAGTTACCATCCATCTGGCGCCATAGCCGGCGCAACCTACGGCAATGGCCAGGTGTTCAGCCAGACCTTGAACGCACGCCTGCAACCGTCGCATCTATTGTCGCAATTGGGCGGCAACACAGCCCTTGACCTGACCTACACATATGACGTGCGCGGCAAAGTCACCAATATCCTCAACGGAGCCATTACGGGCGATAACCGGACATATGCCTATGACGGCATCGGGCGGCTCACGTCCTCGTCCGGGCCTTGGGGTAGCGGTGCATATAGCTATGACGCTCTGGGCAATATCCGCACCAAGACCGAAGGCGGGCGGGCGCTTGTTATGAGTTATGATGCCAAGAACCGTTTGGTCAGCCATACGGATACGGGCGGGCCGAATAGAACCCTGAACTATGATAACCGGGGTAATGTCACGCAACTGGGAGGGCTATTTTTTACTTATGACCGTTCGGACCAGCCAATCAATATCTCAGGCACGGCGTCCGGCACTTACTGCTATGACGGCAACAAACGCCGGGTGAAATCCGTGGTGGACGGGAAAACCATCTACAATGTTTATGATGCAAGCGGGACGCTGGTACACATCGACAAAGTCACGGACGGCAAGAAAATCGACTATATTGGCAAGTTCATCCGCATAGAAACCGAAAACGGGACAGACACGTCCACATACCTGCACATGGATCACCTAGGCTCGGCCCAAACCGGAACCAGCCAAAACGGCACAGTCGCCTGGCGCGAACAATACACACCCTTCGGCGAAACCATGACCAACCCGTTGGGCAATGCGGATTTGGCTGGGTTTACGGGCCATATCAAAGACAGCGCCACAGGTTTGAATTACATGCAAGCGCGGTATTATGACCCGCTAATCGGGAGGTTTTTGAGCATTGATCCAATAAATTTCAGCCCAGATGCGCCGTTCATGTTCAACCGCTATACATACGTCAACAATGATCCTATGAATATGATTGATCCTGATGGGGAGTTTGGACTAGCTGGGGCTGCATATGGCGCTATCGCTGGTGGAGTTGGAGGCTATATTGCATCGAAAGGGGATTTAAAAAGCACATTGGCAGGTGCGGCGGCAGGTGCGGCAGTTGGTGCTGTTAACCCTTTCGCGTCCAGTGCCGTTGGTGCGGCAGCAGGCGGGGCAGTAGCGAGTGTTACTGGTCAAATCGTGGGGGGAACTGTAAGTGGCGTTACAGTAGAAAATAAAGATATTTCATCATCTGTAGCGGATGCTGTAGAAAATATTGATCCTGGAGCAGTTGTTGGCGCCGCAGTAGGAGCAGGGCTTGGTAAAGTATTTGTAGATACTTTGCTTGAAGGCGTTGACCCTACCGTAGCTCAAACAATTTTCGGTGTGGCCGTTGAAGGCGTTATTACAGGAACTGGTGAAATAATTGGCGATTCCGCCACAGGAGACAAGGGTATTATTCAATATGATGAATCCAATCAACAGCAAGAAGTGGTGAAACAAGAGAATGACCCATAATTGTATAGATTCTCATTCTCGCCGTCTGGATTTCATGTGCTTTTACTTTGTAGGTGATTAATGTTATACCTAGAATTCTTATTTTACCTAGTTTTGTCAACTTTGTTGTTGATAGGTATGTTCGTCATCCTACTAAGGCTTCGCCAAGTAAACTCAAAAACCATTGAACTTGCCGTAGGCATAATTATATATGTACTCATATGCATTTTATTGTTGAGCGAAATTTTACTTGCTTCTTCGTTAGGTATTATAGAGGCAGAAAATAAAATTTTTCGCTCAATAATGCTTTGGACAGTGGCAGTAATTGTTGCCCGATTCAATTGTTCGCTGATTTTTGGTGCAAAACTACAAAACATTGGTAAGAAATAGGTTGCGGTGACAGTAACTGAAACTATTGCTGGCTTTGACACTTCAATCTAAATAAAACATCCCCGTAGCAAGCTACGGGGTATTGATAAGACATTGGTTTAAAATAACTCCCGTTGTTTGTTTTCGTGTAGTTTTGTGTACTGCTTCCCTTGAGCCTTGACATACCGTCCTATCTGATCCTCATCTCCATGCTTACCTACTGTGCTCGCAAAATAACCATCAGACCAAAACTCACCGCCCCAAAGTTGCTTCTTTACAAAGGGACAACGCCTGAATATTTCACGAGCCGTTAGGCTTTTAACCAYCTGAACAATTTTCTTCACAGAATATGTCGGGACAGATTGAACCAGAAAGTGCACATGGTCTTTGTCCGTACCAATCTCTAAAAACCTGATCTCATATCGTTTCTCTATCTCAAGACAAACATCCCGAAGAACGGCATCAACCTCACTGCAAAATACAGCACGACGATATTTTGCTGGAAATACCAAATGGTACAGCAAAATTGTAACATTATGGCTCTTATGTATATATTCGCTCACGCGAATATTCTACGCAGCAAGCTGCGGAGAATGAAACCCTAAAAAGGATTCAAATGATTGTTTTTCGTCAACCGACATTGCGCTCGCCGTAATGACTGGTATTGGTGCCTGATTTACCGGAGGAGGAGGAGGAGGCGGTGAATTGCTACTACCACATGCACTCAATAGGAAAATGGCAATTACGAACAAATTTCGTCTAAAAATTAAATTACTATTTGCCATATTGTCTTCCTTCTCCACCTTTAACTTTMACTTTAACAAGAAATTGCAAATATTCAAGATTTTAAGGTCTTGGACACATTGGATATTAGGCTATAACATCTTACCCAGTCTCCAAGTCTTGACACCGCACCCATGTTATTCCATAAGCCGCGCCATTAACGGAGAAAGACACTGACCAATACATCTGATGCGCACAGCGCCGCCCCAAATATGCCAGAAGGCATGCAAGAAGACATCCAAAAAGATATGCACAAAAGCACAAGGCAGAATTCTGCCGAGCTGGCGGATTTCATTTATGATATTTTAGACACACAAAGCGCCGAGGACATTGTGCGGCTGAACCTGGCTGGCAAAAGTTCTATTGCCGATGTGATGATTGTGGCGTCTGGCCGCTCCAACCGCCATGTCAGCGCACTTTCAGATTATATTTTGCGCGGGCTGAAAGAAATCGGGCTAAAGAAACTGGGTATCGAAGGCAATAAGCAAAATGACTGGGTGTTGATCGACGCCGGTGATGTGATTGTGCATATGTTTCGGCCAGAAGTGCGCGAATTTTATGCGCTGGAAAAATTGTGGTCAGTTTCGCCTACTAGCGACGATATAAACAACCCGTGAACATCACCATTCGAGCTGCCGGGCTCATAAAGTCCGGGCCAGAGCGAGATCTTGTTGATGATTACCTAAACCGCGCGGGGCTGATTGGCCGAAATATCGGCTTTGCCAAAATTTCCGAAAGCCAAGTGGATATTCGCGCCGCCAAAACCCGCACTGATGAAACCCGCGCCGTTCTTGCCGCTGCCAAACCAGACGATATATTGGTCGTGCTGGACGAGGGCGGCAAGGCTCTGACTTCCCGGCAAATAACCAAACAACTGGCCAATTGGCGCGATGACGGCATGGGTAATTTGGTATTTGCCATTGGTGGTGCCGACGGGTTTGAGCCAAATGCTCTGCCAGTTGGCGCGGTTAAGTGGCAGCTCGGTAAACCAACCTGGCCCCACAAATTAGTCCGCGTCATGCTGGCCGAGCAAATCTACAGAGCCCTGTCCATATTGGCGGGAACACCCTATCACAGGGATTAAGCTTAGCCCTTAAACTTGCGGGGGCTTTAAGAATTGTGCTGAAATCACAAACTGGGTGCGCAGCCTGCCTCTTGCACAAACCTATAGTTTAGCTCTAATGTCTGTATATGAATATGAACCGGATATTGATTATTACATTGTTTTTTACCTGTCTGGCAACACCACTACTAACATGTCTGGCGACGGCGACATTTGCGCAAAATACTGATCCGGGCCAGCTCGAAAGTTTGACCGGTCAACAAGAACAGGCGGAAAAGCAAGCACAGAACCTTGCAGTCCGACAAGACAAAATACGCGGCGAAATAGACGGCTTGCAAAACGAGTTAGTAGCTGCGAGCAGCAAGGCCCGCGGGTTTGAACGGGCCGAAACAAAAGCCCGTAGGAAGTTAGCCGAGCTATCGCGCCAAGAAGCAAGCCTCAAAGCAAAGATCCTCTCGGACAGGGTCGCACTTAGCGATATGTTGGCGGCCTTGCAACGTATTGACAAAAGCCCCCCGCCTGCACTTTTGGTACACCCGGACAGTGCCGTAGATGCGGCGCGGGCCGCTCATCTACTCTCGGCGCTCAGCCTGTCCTTAAGCGAAAACTCCGCTATCTTGCGAAAAAGCCTCTCGGATTTACAACACATTCGCAACGATATGGTCAAGAGCCGCAGTGACATGGAGCGCAGTGCCAAAGCCGTAGAGGTCAGGCTTGGCACCATCAAATCCATCATCAACTCCAAAACCAAATTGGACAACCAATTGGACAAGGATCGCCAAAGCAAAACTGCGCAGGCCACAGATTTGGCCCGCCAAGCCAAGGATTTACGCGATCTCATTGCCCAATTTGAAGACAGAGCCCAAGCCATTCGTCCGCGCCTCAAACCGTCCCGTACCAACCGCAATCCCGTCCCGCGCCTCAAACCCAAGACTGGTAAACTGCCCTCCCCGGTCTATATTCCTACAGGAACAACCCGGTTTGCGGATGCCAGAGGCCAAGTTCCATTGCCCGTATTTGGCACACTAATCCGCAATTATGGTGCCAGACTTGCAGGCGGAATTGTGGCTAAGGGCATTAGCATAAAGTCCAGCCCCAAGGCGCAAGTTATTGCTCCATTTGCTGGCCGGGTTGAGTTTTCAGGGCCGTTTAACGACGACCATGTGGTCATACTGAATGTTGGCGACGGGTATTTTATCGTCCTGACGGGTTTGGGCGAAACATTCACAAATCCAGGAGCCAGCGTCAAAGCCGGAGAACCCCTTGGCCTAATGCCAGGTACTCCGGCCGCAAGTGCAGGCAAAGCCCCCGAATTATTCATGGAATTTCGTAAAAATCGCAAGAGTATCAACCCGAAACCCTGGATTGGCCCCGCTCTTGCACGCATAAAAGGATAATATTGGAAAAATGACCATAATTTCACCAATCCCATTGGTAATTTCTGGTAATCCGAACTTGCAAGGCCTATTAACGGCTAAAGAACCGCTTAAAGCTCGCTAAATATCTGGAGAGAAACACATGAAATATATCTTACCAACCATCGGTGTCGTCGCCGCCAGCGCCCTATTTGCTTTTTCGACCTCCAACCAAAGTGCTGTCGCGGTAGAAAAATCCAAACAAGAGCAAACATTTGAGCAACTTGACTTGCTCGCTGATGTTATGGCGAGGGTGCGTAGCGGCTATGTGGTGCCTGTAGACAATGCCGATTTGATCGACGATGCCATCAACGGAATGTTGCAAGGCTTGGATCCTCATTCCAGTTATATCACACCAGATCGGTTTGATGATATGCTGATCAGCACTTCGGGCGAATACGGCGGGCTTGGTATGGAAGTCACCATGGAAGAAGGTGTGGTCAAAGTTGTATCTCCTTTTGACGGTACCCCCGCTAAAAAGGCCGGCATTAAATCCGGGGATTATCTGACGGCGGTTGACGGAGTGTCTATTCTAGGGTTTAGCCTAAATGACGCGGTTGATAAAATGCGCGGTAAACCTGGTGAACCGATTACTGTTACCGTGGTGCGCAGGGGTGAAGAACCCCGCGATATCCCTATGGTACGCGAAATTATCGAACGTATTCCGGTGCGCTGGGAAATCAAAGACGGCATGGGCTATTTACGGATTTCACAATTTAACGAAAAAACCTCCACCTCCTTTGCCACATCTGTTGACGATATACGCAAAGAACTGGGCGGAAAAATTCCGGGCATAATTCTGGACTTACGGGGCAATCCTGGCGGCTTGCTGGACCAGTCAATCTTTGTCTCCAGCGCATTTTTAGACGGAGGAGAAGTGGTATCTACACGCGGTCGTCGGACAATAGACACACAATCTTACAGCGCCGAAGACGGGCAATTATTGAAAAACACACCAGTTATTGTCCTGATCGACGGCGCATCAGCTTCCGCATCTGAGATCGTCGCCGGCGCCTTGCAAGACAGAAACCGGGGGCTTGTCCTGGGCATGACCACTTTTGGCAAAGGTTCGGTTCAATCCGTCATTCCTTTGCGAAATGGCCGCGACGGCGCTCTCAAGCTTACCACATCGCGCTATTACACCCCGGCGGGACGCTCTATCCAGGGCACAGGTATCACGCCGGATATTGCCGTCTCTTATGCTCTGCTCGACGAAGAAAAAGTTGATATATCCATGCGCGAGTCTGAACTACCCAATGCCATTAAAAATGAAAACGGCGATGAAGATAATGCGGACGACGAAAAATTGGATGTAGAATATCCGCCGAAAGATTTTGATGTCGAAGACGATTTCCAGCTCAAAAGGGCCGTGGAAATTCTCAAGGACGGTTCCTACAAAACCTTATTGGCCTCAGCAAAAGGTTAAAACGTGCATTTGCCTATCAAGAAAACTGTGCGACTGGTGCTGCTCATTGTGTTTGGGTTGGGCCTGGGCGTGTCCTTGCGCACACTGGCCGATACAAAATTTGACAGCGAGCAGGAAACCTATGCGGGACTGGCTTTGTTCGCCGATGTTTTAAGCCGGGTACAAGACGGTTATGTGGAAGATGTAGACGCAGAAAGTCTGGTCAGCGACGCCCTAAATGGATTGCTACAGTCCCTTGACCCGCATTCACGTTATGTGTCCCCGTCTGGGTTTGAAAAACAGCAAGAGCGCGAACGGCGGGAATACGGCGGTCTTGGCATTGAGGTGACCATGGAAGACGGTTTAATTAAAGTCGGTTATGCCAATCCTGGAGCGCCTGCCGCTCGCGCCGGCATAAAAGCTGGAGATTTTATCAGTCATGTTGAAGGCGATGACATTAAAGGCAAAACCCTAAGCAACGCCGTGGAAAAAATGCGCGGACTGGCCGGAGACCCGATTACGATTACAGTGATAAGCCCGGACCAGGAACCAAGAGATGTCGTTGTTGTGCGCGAGGTTGTCCAGGGCCGGGCCGTTCGTCACCGCATGTATGAAGGCGTCGGATATATTTATCTGGAAACATTCCTCAACGACCATTTGGGCCGTGATTTGGAAGAAGCCATTGATTTACTGACCAGCGAAAACGGCGGCCCACTACCTGGTCTCGTTCTTGATATTCGCGGCAATGGTGGGGGCCGTTTGGACCAGAGCGTCAAAGTCTCGGGTATTTTTCTGAACGGCGGCGAAGTGGTATCCGTTCGTGGTCGACAAAAAGATGACAATAGCCGCTATAATGCCGCGCAAGGCGAAAAGCTGGCGGACGTGCCTATGGTCGTTTTGATCAATAACAATACTGCATCGGCGTCCGAGATCGTAGCCGGGGCCTTGCAAGACCGTGGCCGGGCCCTGATCATCGGCACGCCGACCTTTGGTAAAGGCTCTGTGCAATCCGTAATCCCCCTCTCAAATGGCCGCAAAGGTGCGCTGCGCTTGACCACGGCCCGGTATTTCACACCGTCGGGCCGCTCCATACAGGGGCTTGGTATCAAGCCGGATGTCTGGATCGAATCCTTTGTTGACGACGGCAAGGAAAATTCGCGCATAAGCGAAGCCAGCCTGCCAAATGCCCTCGACGCCATCATCCGCTCAACCGAAGGCGAACAAAACGGCAAGGACAAGGACGCGATACAATACCCGCCCAAAGACTGGCCGGACGATAAGGATTATCAATTGGAGGAAGCCGTCAAAATTCTCAAATCTGCTGATTTCAAAACCCGTCTTCGCACCGCCTTTGAGCAGTAAACCGCTCTTATTTCACTGGTGTTTACCCTAAGCCCACGATAAGTATGGCTATGGCCAAACATATTCGCAGAACGCCCAAAAAAATGCCGTCCGTGCGCAAGCATGGGCTAAGCGCCGTTTTGCTTTTGGCAATCCTCACACTTTCGGTTTGGTCGTGGTTAAATATTTCGGCGAAAAATAAACCCGATAAAGGCCCAATATTTGAAGTCGCATTACCAGATCCTAGCGCTGTAAAATCCTCTGACCAAGACGTGCAATTACCGGATTTGTTAGCCCAAGATAATATCCCCGCAAATGTCAACCCTACCGAACGGGTCTCGCTGGTTGGCGAACCAAAGCGCCGAACGGTTAAAACCAATCCAAGTTCACGCCCTTCCGGCTCCGTTATGATAGACGGACGTCCGCTGGATAACCGCAAGACCATAACGGACTTCACCCCCCTAGCCCCTGCCCCTGCATCCGGGTTGAGCCGCATGACCAGTTTTGGGGCCGTACCCACGCCGCACAAGGACGGGCGCACTGCCGTTCTTGCCTATGCCAAACCGTTTACGCCTAAGGTGGATACCAAATATATCTCCCTAGTCATTGGCGGTCTTGGCATCAATCCCATGGTGACCCGCAAGGCCATAAATGAGCTGCCGGGCGCAGTTACCCTGTCCTTTGCCGCAGAAGCTCCGGGGTTGCAAAACTGGATCAACCAAGCCCGGGCCCGTGGCCATGAAGTCATGATCGAGCTGCCTATGCAAGGCATTGGCCCCGTTGAGACGCGCACTCTACGGATTGGAGCCGATGAAAAAACCAATATTAAAAACTTGGAATATTTTTTGGCACGGGCCCAAGGTTATTTCGCCGTGACCAATTACGGCGGCGCACGTCTGGTCAATAATGAAGCCGCATTGCTGCCGATTGTCAAATATTTAAAATCCGCCGGCTTGGGTTTTATTTACGACGGCGCTTTGGAAAATGCCCGTATCGGGCCAATAGCCCGGCGTGAAGGTTTGCCGGCCATAATGGCCGACGCCTTTATTGATGAAACGCAGCAAGATAGTGCCGCAGTGCGCCGCAATATCCAAAGCCTGCAAGCGAAAAGCTATGAAAAAACACCCGTTGGTATGGGTTTTTCCTATCCAGGTACCATAGATGGTATACGGGCTTGGCTGGCAAACAAACCAGAAAATATAGAGCTGGCCCCGGTGTCTTATGCTCTCAAATCCAGATAAATCATGATGCCGCGAGACCCTAAAAAATACCGCCCCGCCGCCGGAATCGCTCTGTTCAATCACGARSKTYWSKWRKYTWYGGRTMKRMRSRAWRAKSYYYCMGRSCMCYWYGTCTGGCAAATGCCCMAAGGCGGYATYGACAAAGGCGAAAARCCMARGMRMGCCGCCYTGCGCGAACTRGMMGAAGAAACCGGAATTAGCGCCGATTTGGTCGCGCCCATTGGCCGTATAAAAGACTGGCTCTATTATGATTATCCGGACGGGTTTGCCGGCTCCAAACGGGCGCGGGGCTGGTATGGGCAAAGGCAAAAATGGTATGCTTTTCGCTATCTGGGTACTGACGCGGACATCAATCTAGCGGCCCACAAACCAACAGAATTCACCGATTACCGCTGGGCCAGTTTATCCTTGGCAACCAAATTGGTCGTCCCCTTCAAACGCCCGGTATATACGCGGGTAAAGCGGGAGTTTTCGGGGTTTTAGAAGTATTAAAATCAATGAACATATAAGATTTACTTGACAATTTGCGCATACCTCAAACTCTTTACCCCTCACCTTGTTCCTCTCCCAAAAGGAGAGGAGACGGTGTCTTGACCCTTTTTTGTGTGTGGATAGGTCAGATATTTCCTGTACTTTCTTTGCAGGTGTATCAGCATTCACAAGTAGTTTTACTAACCACAAAACAAACTAGTGTGGTCTCCTCTCCTTTTGGGAGAGGAACAAGGTGAGGGGTAATGCGGGTGAAAGGGATATATGTAGTTTCCCTAAAAACATATAACTAAAAACCGTTATTACAAGCCTACAAACTTTCAGCCAACTGCCGCAAGCCGTCTAAATTCTGCGCAATGTCCAGCTTGGCGTCACCTTCGGTGGCTTCGAGATCGGCTTCGGTCTTCGCGATTTCGTCGGTGAGCCAGCCTGCATCTATATCTGACATGGGTGTGCAACTTTCGGCCAGTATTGTCAGGCCGTCCGGTGTAACATCAGCAAAGCCACCCTGGATCATATATTGGGTTTCCTTATCTTCATCAAACACGGTGATAGCCCCGGTGCGGATAGCCGCCATGAACGGGGCATGTTCAGCGAACACACCAAAATCGCCCTCGCTGCCCGGCACATCGACCTGGTCAACGGCACCCGAAAACAATTCCGCCTCCGGCGACACCAATGAAAACTGTAATTTATCTGCCATTCTTAGGCTCTCCTAGGCCGCTTCTGCTGCCATTTTTGCGGCTTTTTTCAGCACGTCTTCGATACCGCCGACCATGTAGAAAGCTTGTTCGGGGATGTGGTCGTAGTCGCCTTCGCACACACCGCGAAATGATTTCACTGTGTCTTTAACATCAACCAACAGACCTGGCATGCCGGTAAATATTTCTGCAACGTGGAAGGGCTGGCTGAGGAATTTCTCAACTTTACGCGCCCGCGATACCACAAGCTTGTCTTCTTCGGACAGCTCGTCCATACCGAGAATAGCAATGATGTCTTGTAGAGATTTGTATTTTTGCAGGATTTCCTGAACCATACGGGCAACGGCATAATGGTCGTCGCCAACGATGCGCGGCTCTAGGATACGAGACGTACTATCAAGCGGGTCAACTGCAGGATAAATACCTTTTTCAGAAATCGCACGGTTGAGAACGGTTGTCGCGTCCAAATGGGCAAAGCTGGCCGCAGGAGCCGGGTCGGTCAAATCATCGGCTGGCACATAAATCGCCTGCACGGAGGTAATAGACCCTTTGTTGGTTGAGGTAATCCGTTCCTGCATCTGCCCCATTTCCGTGGCCAGAGTAGGCTGATAACCCACGGCGGACGGGATACGACCCAAGAGCGCCGACACTTCGGAACCAGCCTGGGTGAAGCGGAAAATATTGTCCACAAAGAACAACACGTCTTTGCCTTCTTCGTCGCGGAAATATTCGGCCTGGGTTAGTCCGGTCAAAGCAACCCGGGCGCGAGCTCCTGGAGGTTCGTTCATTTGTCCGTAAACCAATGAACAACGCGAATCTCCGCCGCCGCCTTCTTCGTTGACTTTACTTTCGATCATTTCCCAGTACAGATCATTACCTTCGCGGGTCCGTTCCCCGACCCCGGCAAACACTGAATAGCCGCCGTAAGCTTTGGCGATATTGTTGATCAATTCCATGATCAAAACCGTCTTGCCAACNCCCGNCGCCRCCGAACAGGCCGATTTTKCCGCCCTTAACATARGGRCAAAGCAARTCGATAACYTTGATACCRGTGSCCAGAACTTCGCTYTCGGTSGCCTGGTCTTTAAAKGCRGGYGCKTCTCTATGRATGGACRYACGTTTTGTGGTTTTGATCGGGCCARCYTCGTCRACCGGCTCGCCGATMACRTTCAKGATMCGGCCMAGMGTYGCSRSRCCAACCGGCAYSRTRATCGGYWYGCCMRWRTCMSTYACMGSTKCGCCRCGMACSARACCYTCKGTRCYGTCCATMGCAATRSWRCGCACKGTGYTTTSKCCCARATGCTGSGCSACYTCSAKMACYAGSYKSTTGCCKTKGTTKKYGGTNTTCAMSSSSWTYNAGAATRKYKGGCARMTYGCCMGTAAAYTSAACGTCRAYSACSGCGCCAATAATCTGGCTGATACGGCCAGTTGCCTCTGGTGCCTTGGATGCTTTTGCAACGGATTTTTTAGCCGGAGCTTTGCGCTTCGCAGGTGTTTTACGTTTGGCCGGTGCCTTTTTCGCTACCGTCTTTTTCGCTACTGGTTTTTTAGCCATTAGTTGTTCCTCTTTATCTTAAAGCGCTTCTGCGCCGGAAATAATTTCTATCAGTTCAGACGTAATTTGCGCCTGTCTTGAACGGTTAAATGTCAATGTTAATTTGTCGATCATGTCGCCCGCGCTGCGGGTGGCATTGTCCATGGCCGCCATTTTGGAGCCCATTTCGCCTGCACTGTTCTCCAGCAAAGCCGAAAAGATTTGCGTATTGATATTGCGCGGCAAAAGCACGGCAAGAATGCCCTCTTCGTCCGGCTCATATTCATAGGCAGCACCTTTGAGGTCCGGTGCAAATACATCGTCCGAAGCCTGCTCACCGCCCTCTGGTGCCGTACTCATAACCCCAGTGGCTGGAATCATGGTTTTAACGGTCGGGGTCTGGGTCATGACGTTTTCAAACTCGGAATAAATCAGCTTACAAACATCAAACTCGCCAGCCTCGAACATGTCGGTGATTTTACCACCAAGCTCGGTAGCAATGGCCGCATTCAAGGTTTTGTGTTCCTTCAAGGACACCATTTCAACGATTTTATCGCCGTAAAGGCGGTCAAGTTGCTCAAAGCCTTTCTTGCCAATGCAAAATATCTTGACGGTTTTACCAGCCGCTTCCAAAGCCACGATTTCCTCGCGGGCCTTACGGACAATATTTGTGTTAAACCCGCCGCATAAGCCCCGGTCAGCCGTAGCCACCACCAACAATTGCACTTGATCAGAGCCAGTGCCAACCAACAGTTTCGGCGCACCCTCGCTCCCGACCATGGAGGCCGAAAGATTGGTAATCACTGCACCAATACGGGTGGAATAGGGACGGGACTTCTCCGCCGCGTCCTGGGCTTTACGCAATTTCGCAGCCGCCACCATCTGCATGGCTTTGGTGATCTTCTGCGTGTTTTTGACGCTCTTGATCCGGTTCTGTAAATCTTTAAGGCTGGCCATAGCCGCGCTCCTACTTTACCTTAACCGGCGAAATTTGCTGTGAAATTCTCAAGAATGGTTTTGAGTTTGTCCTCAAGCTCATCGGTTAGTTTCTTACCGGTTTTTATCTCAAGGAGAAATTTTGCGTGTTGCCCTTTCAGGTGAACCAACAGTTCTTTTTCATAAGCTTGCACACTTTTAACTTCAACACCGTCCAGATAACCGCGTGTACCTGCATATAGAACACAAACCTGCTCTTCCACTTGCAAAGGCGAGTATTGTGGCTGTTTCAAGAGTTCCGTCAGTCGTTCACCCCGAGCCAACATGGCTTGGGTTGAAGCGTCAAGGTCGGAGCCAAATTGCGCAAAGGCCGCCATTTCGCGGTATTGGGCCAGTTCGCCTTTAATCGGGCCAGCAACTTGCTTCATGGCTTTAATCTGGGCTGATGAACCGACGCGCGATACGGACAGGCCAACATTAAGAGCTGGGCGTATGCCTTGGAAAAACAAGTCAGTTTCCAAGAATATTTGCCCGTCCGTAATGGAAATAACATTGGTCGGAATAAAGGCCGACACGTCATTACCCTGGGTCTCGATAATCGGCAAAGCCGTCAAGGAACCGGAGCCGTTAGCCTCGTTCAATTTGGCGGAACGTTCCAACAAACGGGAGTGCAAATAAAACACATCGCCCGGATAAGCTTCGCGGCCCGGAGGACGGCGCAAGAGAAGAGACATCTGGCGGTAAGCCACAGCCTGCTTGGAGAGATCATCATAAACGATCAATCCGTGCATGCCGTTATCGCGAAAATACTCGCCCATGGCACAACCGGCGAACGGCGCCAGATACTGCATGGGCGCAGGTTCGGACGCGGTGGCGGAGACGATGATGGAATATTCCATAGCGCCGTTTTCTTCGAGGGTTTTAACCAACTGCGCCACAGTAGAACGTTTCTGGCCAATCACCACATAGACACAATATAGCTTGTCGGCCTCATCATTATTATCAAAGGCGGCCTTTTGGTTGATGATGGCATCAACGGCCACAGCGGTTTTGCCGGTCTGGCGGTCACCAATAATCAATTCGCGTTGACCGCGACCAATAGGGATCAGCGCGTCAATGGCTTTAATCCCGGTCTGCACAGGCTCATGCACGGAGCGGCGCGGGATAATGCCCGGTGCTTTCACGTCAACCCGGCTACGTTTCTTAGCTTTAATCGGGCCTTTGCCGTCAATGGGTTCACCGAGCGCATTCACAACCCGACCTAAAAGTTCTTTGCCAACAGGAACGTCAACAATCTCGCCGAGACGTTTAACCGTATCCCCTTCTTTAATACCCCGGTCATCACCAAAGATAACCACACCGACATTGTCGCTCTCAAGGTTGAGCGCCATGCCTTTAACGCCGCCCGGAAACTCGACCATTTCACCAGCCCCGACATTGTCGAGACCGTAAACCCGGGCAATCCCGTCACCAACGGACAAAACCTGTCCAATATCCGAGATCTTGGCCTTGGTGCCATAACCTTTAATTTGCTTTTTCAATATGCTAGAAATTTCAGCAGCGCGAACATCCATGAGAATAAACCTTTTTTCTTATGCTTCTTTTAGTGCCAGTTTCAAACCGTCCAATTTGGTTTTTAAACTTGCGTCAAAATACTTGGATCCGATTTTTACGGCGAACCCACCGAGTAAGTCCGGGTCAATGCGCGTTTCCAATAAAACGGCATGCCCAAGGGATTTCTTTAAACTTGTTTTGATGGCGCTAATTTGCGCCGCCGACAGCTTGGTTGCGGATGTAACCAGTGCGTTTTCCGTCCCGCGCTTTTCGGCCAACATATGCTCAAACGCCGCGACCATTGAAGGCAATTCCCCGGCCCGGCCATTACTGGCTACAATGCCAATGAAATTGTTGACCAATTTGCCCAATTTGGCCTTTTTAGCCAAGGCTAGCAGTGCTTTTGCCTTATGGGCATCGCTAACAACCGGACTGGCCGCCATGACCACTAAATCACTGCTTTTTGCAAACAAGCCTGCCAATGTTTTTAAATCTTTTTCCGCTGATTTTAAGGACTTGGCCTCCTCGGCCAGTTGCAGCAAAGCACCAGCATAACGGCGGGCCGCTTCACTCGGTATAGCAATCGCGTCAGACATGCGCAGTTCCGTCAATAGCGCCAATACCGCACCCATATAAAGGTGCAATCAACTGGCCAGTGGTCTCATCATCAGGCACATGCCCAATCGTTCGAATCGCGAAAGTCCCCTCCCGCAAAATTCGCCCGCTCATAGCACGGCTTTTTTTTGATTCCAAGCCTTGTTTGGACAGTTATCGTCGATTTTATGTGTGAGTTACTGCGCCTAGATATTATCTGCACCCCTGCGAACGCTGAAGAAAATCCCCAGCAGCAAAATCACAAAAACCAGGCCTTTTATGAATATACTGCCGTCAAAGCCCATAATCAATACTTGCTGGCCAAGGTCATAATATTCAAGCCCCAGTTTTTGACGAAATGTTCCGGCAATAAACACACCCAGCACATAAGCCAGCCCCAAATAAGCCATCAAACGTACAGAACGCCCCGTACCAAACAAGGTTTTGCACCAAATCGCATATAGCATAATCGGCAAGGCCAGAACATGCCCAAACGAACTTGCCGCAAGATGAAACCTGGCATGAGGTGTCCAGTCAGGCGAACCGATATGGGTCGTGCTAAAAGCCACTAAAAAAGGTACCAGCATAAGCAGGGCCAGCCCAAGGCTAACTAGAACTTTAGAGATAAGTAGTTTTGTTGCGTGTGTCATAACGTTAAATGAGAGCTAGCCAGCCCATTTGTCAAGTATAGAGTGAGTGCTAAACCGTTACAGAGCTTAGCATTTATTAATTTTCCTATTTTTTCTTCCCCCATTCATGGGGGAAGTGGGCGCCTCTTGGCGCTCGATGGGGGCCGACGCTCTTGCGTCGGTACGATGCTAATGGGGCTCACGAGAGCTTGTTGCGCGCAAGAGCGCGCCCCCCATCGCCTCCGCTACGCTCCGGCACTTCCCCCATAAATGGGGGAAG
>NVVO01000041.1 GCA_002733385.1 Robiginitomaculum sp. | reverse complement strand
GCCTATTGGAAAAATAGACAAGAAATGGAAACCGACCAGATGATACAAAGTGTAGCTTAAAAAACGTCGAAAACTGTCCAATTAATGGGGACCACCTCACATACCAAAACTCAACTGTCTAATAACAAGTTCGTCTAAACCTATCTTGTGGGTTCCGTTCTGGCTGACCCATGCGGGATTGTTTTGAATTTCGACTGTTGATAATTGATAATACTGATTTATCTGTCCATCACTATTTGAGGCTGTATCTCCAATGAACAAAAGGTCATTATTATTATCTCCCAATGGTCTTAACCCGATGACAAATATGCCGGATGTGATATTCACCGGCAGCTCAAAATAGTCGAAAAAATTGCGGTCAAGCCCGCCGTCGTCATAATTTCGCTGTGGTATCACCAGATTATTGTATTTGCCCATACGTTTGTGCACGCGAGCTGGTTCTAGGCCAGCCGGTGAATAATTGTCTTCAATACCGTTGACAATCACAATTTTTTCTTCTGCGTAATGACACTGATAATCTTGCAACATTTTCATGCCGGGCAACGTATTCGCAACCGCATTTACATTAGGCGGTGGACTGTCGTTATCGTTTTTTGATAGCTTTACCCATATCACTACCCCTCCGATGACTGCACCGAATAGCCCTGCTATAAGTAATTGATACCATTTCTTCAATATTTTATGCCCCCTAAATAATGCCCCTAAATAATAATAGTATATTTGAATAGTTAGCTGTTATTTTTTATATTTGTGTATTCAATATTGCCACCAATAAACATGTTCACCTAATAAATCAACTAAGACTGAAATGTCCTGCACGTCTATATTTCATGGCATAATGTCAATGAGGATTGCTCATGGGCTGGAAACTGTGTGTAAACGGTTTACATTCCGAACTTATTTGCATTTTACAAACAGCTAACATATTGACAAATAAGGATAAAATGGTCGGGGAGACAGGATTTGAACCTGCGACCCTCTGTTCCCAAAACAGATGCGCTACCAGGCTGCGCTACTCCCCGACGGGTTCTTCACTGGTAAGTTGGGTGCTTTATACCGCTTAATTCTATTAGGCAAGCCCCCTAATCAGAAAAATATTAGAAAGTTTTATGCTACGGTGCTGTAGAAAAATAGCTGTGTTGCACGAGGTCTCCTGCTTGAATGCCAAGGGCATGGGCTTGTCCGCCCGCAAGTTCCAGCACACCTGTTACCAATGCCTCGGAGGTTATGCTGCGCAGAGAATATGGCTTGGCGGAATGTTCAATTTTTAAAATTTGGCCGTCCGCCCGGACAAATAGAATATCCAGAAAAACACTAGTGTTTTTCATCCAGATACTGGCGATCCGTGCTTCGCCAAATTCAAACAACATGCCTTCGTCCAGCCCAATTTCGTCTCGAAACATCAGTCCGCGATTTGTCTCAACAGGTGTGTCGGCTATTTCAACGCTAAATGTGTGGGTTTTATTGTTCGAGACAATGCTCAAGTTTTCCTTGGGGCCAAAATCAATCACATCATTTGGGCTCTGCGCCAATGCCGAAAAGCCGTTGAGTGCAAGCCCCAAAACAATCATTGCTATAAATACAAAATTTTTCATAACGCTCTTTTAGCCCAGCAGTTTTAGCGATGCAATCTAATCGTGAAGAAACAAGAGCATATAAATAGGAAAAAGCCTATTTACAATCTCGTTGTTGGCAGGCCCTTCACTATTGGCAGGCCCTTCACTATTGGCAGTCCCTAGGGGAATCGAACCCCTCTTTCCAGGTTGAAAACCTGGCGTCCTAACCGATAGACGAAGGGACCGCGTAAACAGCGAACCGCTCATATATAGTCGAGATTGTGTGCGTGCAAGCCATAAACACCAGAAAAATCCATATTTTCCCGTGAATTTGCAAGATTTTTTTGAATTTTATTGCGCAATGGCCAAATCACTAATTTGCACATCGATTTTTACCCGCCCCCGCCAGGTATTTTGCTTCAAGCGGGCAACAATATGGACACGCGGCGGGTCTGGGGCCAACAAAACATCGGCAATGCCGTTTTCCTCAGCCCGAAAAGCAATTGCGTCCATACGCAGCCCTTGTTGGTCTTCAAAGGCACAGCGAACATGGCCACCATTTAAGGCCTTGGCATAGGAAATACGCATATGTGCAAATGCGAATACGGGTTCAGACATTTTCGCGCCAAATGGCTGGGCTTGTTCGATTTCCGCGATCAATTCGGGGCCAAGAGCAGAGGGGCTGATGAGAGCATCGACTTTAAGAGTATTGTCTTCTCGGGCCTTTCTTATTTGCGCACTTAAATTATCCTCAATAAACTCTTGAAATTCCGGTATTTTTTCCTCTGCTACAGTCAACCCAGCCGCCATTTCGTGACCACCGCCCGCCTGTATGATCCCAAGCTCTTTGGCCTTATGAATGGCAGCCCCCATATTCACGCCAGCCAAGGAGCGTCCCGAGCCTTTACCAATACCGTGCTTGTCGACCCCAATCACGATGGCCGGGCGACCAAATCTGTCTTTGAGGCGCCCGGCGACAATGCCGATAACGCCCGCATGCCAACCCTGCATGGCCAAACAAATAACCTGTTTATCCGCGCCGAGTTGCTCCGCTTGCTCTAATGCTTCGCGTAATATCCGGTCTTGAAGTTGGCGGCGGTCTTGATTGATCCGGTCAAGCTCGGCGGCAAAACCGCCTATCTCGCCTAAATCATCACTGGACAGCATTCGCGCCCCCATATCAGGTTGACCAATTCGCCCGCCCGCATTGATCCGCGGACCCATCACGAAACCACAATGATAGGTCGAAAACGGGGGGCTGACACTGGCAATTTGCGCAAGGGCGGCCAGCCCAGGATTGGGTTTTGCCGACATTACTTTCAAACCCTGGGCCACGAATGCCCGGTTAAGACCGGTGAGGGCCACCACATCGCAAACTGTGCCGAGGGCGGTTAAATCGAGAAATGACAATAAGTCCGGCACCCCATCCAGCCCCCGCCGCTTGGCTTCACGGTTAAGGGCCACCAGCAACATAAAGCTTACCCCGGCGGCGGCCAAATGGCCTTGACCTGAATGGTCATCAGACCGGTTGGGATTGACCAAGGCAAAGGCCGGCGGCATGTCCCCGCTCATCATATGGTGGTCGATGACAATAATGGGAAGCTCAAGCCCTTGGGCGGCGTTGAGCGCGGCGTCCGCGCTGGCCCCGCAATCAACGGTAATGACCAAATCTGCCCCATTGGCTTTCAACGTCTCAAATGCGCTTACCGTCGGGCCGTAACCCTCTTTAATCCGGTCGGGCACATAAAGCTCAAACTTGCTGCCCAGCGCCCTGCCCCAGCGGATCAGTTGCGCCGCCGAAGTTGCACCGTCCACATCATAATCGGCAAATACAGTGATGGCTTCCCCCGCTTCAACCGCGTCGACGATACGAACCGCAGCTTTGTCCATGTCGACGAAAGATGACGGGTCAGGCAAATAAGTGCGCAAAGTCGGGTTTAGGAAATTCTCAGCCTCGTCTGGCTTCACGCCGCGCCCGGCTAAAATCTGTGCCAGGGTCAAGGAATACCCCTGCCTCGTAAATTCAGCCGTCAAGCCGTCATCTTGGCAACGCAATGCCCATTTTCGACCACGCACAGACTTGCTGACATCTAGTAGGTTTTGGATAACAGGCTTTGTCGAATGCTCAGACACTCTTATTCGGGGTCATCTTTTTTGTAGGCATTGACTTGCTCGCCTAGTTTCTTCATTTCGTTTTCTATCTCTGTATCGGTTTTGGCATTTGCGATATTTGGGATGCTTAAACCGTCCCGGTCGGTCATAATTTTTTTCACCGCCGTGTCCCATTGCTGGTCAGAGCGAATATTTTCGGGGAGTTGCGCCGCATTTTCGACCTTGGGATAATCAGCAATATTTTCGGCATCTTGCCTAAATTCAGGGAATTTGACAAAATCGAAGTCCGGGATTTTGACACTGACACAACTTGATAATATGACGCCAAGTCCGATAAGTCCAAGTGTACGCAAAAAATTAGACATTGTGATTCCATCTATTAGCCATGTCGCAATATGTGCCATAGCCCGCAAAAGGTCACGCAGTTTTTTCATTAAACTTTCTTAGGTTTTATCATGGAAATACGGGAACCATGTTCAACCCCAGAGTTTCGTCCCAGCCCATGACCGCGTTTAGATTTTGCACGGCCTGCCCGGAAGACCCTTTGGTGAGGTTATCTATCACCGATATAATCACGGCCCGGCGGGGATTGCGGTCGGAAAATACCCCTATGCGGCACTGGTTGGAAGCCCGGACATGGCGCGTGTGGGGCACAATACCCTCAGGCTCCACATGGACGAATGCTTCATCTTGATAGCGATTTTCAAAACTTGCACGCAGGTCTTTTACCGACACGCTTTCGTTTAATCTGACATTAATGGTGGCAATCATGCCCCGGTTCATGGGCAAGAGATGCGGTGTGAAACTGACCGTGGTTTTACGTCCAAGCACTGCGCCGATCTTCTCGTCGATCTCTGGGCCGTGGCGATGCACACCGACCGCGTAGGCATGGGCGCCTTCCGCCGTTTCTGGATACATAAATGCCAGGTTTTCCTTGCGCCCTGCGCCGCTGACACCGGATTTTGCATCAATGACTATATTACCAACGTCGATTAAATCCAAAATCGGCAACAGTGCCAGCAGGCTGGCGGTCGGGTAACAACCGGGGCAAGCCACCAAAGACGCGCTTGGCAATTCAGGACGGGCAAATTCCGTCAGACCATAAACCGCGCTGCTCAATAGATCCGGTGATGTGTGGGTGCGGCCATAGGTTTTTGCGTAAGTTTGCGCATCTTTCAGGCGAAAATCGGCAGACAGATCAATCACGGTTAGTCCGGGGCGGGCAATATCGGCAATCGTATCCTCACTGGCCCCGTGGGGCAGACAGGCGAAGACCACATCAGTTTCGGCCCAACTGACATCTTGCCACTTTATCAAATCAGGCAGGTTTTGATGGGCCATATGCGGGTAAACTTGGCCGTAAGCTTTTCCGGCATGGCGGTTGGCGGTCAAAGCCGTTAATTCGAGCTTTGGGTGGGTCATGATCAGGCGCGCGGCCTCTGCCCCCGTATAGCCCGAAGCCCCCAATATAACCGTTTTTAATTTTTCCATAATACACCATAAAAAAGGGCGCTCAAATGAGCGCCCAAATCATAATAAACGAAAGTGTTTTTTTGCTTAACGTATCTATCGTTTTGAGAACTGGAAGCTCTTACGGGCTTTCTTGCGACCGTATTTCTTGCGTTCAACCACACGGGAATCCCGGGTCATAAAGCCGCCGGCTTTCAAAGGGGGGCGCAGGGTTGGTTCATAATAGGTCAAGGCCTTGGAAATACCGTGGCGTACTGCACCAGCTTGACCAGACAGACCGCCGCCTTTTACCGTGGCAACCACATCATAACTGTCCACGCGTTCAGCCGCTTCAAAGGGCTGGCGAATAATTAACCGTAAAACCGGACGTGCGAAATACACTTCCTGGTCACGGCCATTGACTGTCACTTTACCATTGCCCGGTTTAATCCAGACCCGGGCGATGGAATTTTTACGTTTACCGGTGGCATAGGCGCGGCCAAGATCGTCAATTTTTGGCTCTGGCAAAACGATTTCTACCACTTCAGCGCCAGCAGTCCCGGCAACGCCAGTTGCGCCGCTGGGTGCTGTGCCGTCCATGACCTTTTTCAGGTCTTCGAGGGTTTGTTTTCCCCCACTTGCTTGTGTGTCTATTGTCATTTGATTAGACCTTTGTGTTTTTTGAATTCATGGCGGCAAAATCGATTACGGTCGGCTTTTGCGCGGCGTGGGGGTGATCCGGGCCTGCATATACATGCAAATTAGAGAACTGTTTGCGGGCCAAAGGGCTTTCCTTGGGCAACATACGCTGAACCGCCTTGCGCATTACGCGCTCGGGGAAACGACCGTCGAGAATTTTCCCGGCTGTGGTTTCCTTGAGGCCACCCGGATAACCCGTATGGCGATAATAAACTTTGTCACTGCGCTTTTTGCCGGTAAGGGCAACTTTTTCCGCATTGATAACAATAACATGGTCACCGCAATCAATATGGGGCGAATAATCAGGGCGGTGCTTGCCGCGCAGATGCAGGGCGATGAAAGAAGCTAGACGACCGGTAATAACATTTTCGGCGTCCAACAAAATCCACTGCTTCTCGACCTCTTTGGTCTTGAGAAATTTGGTTGTTTTCATAATATCCTCGAATTAAAACGGGCGCCAACTGGCCCCCATACTGAAATCTTGCGCCCTCTTAGGGTCGGGCTATATTATCGTCAACTGTTTTTTGTATTATTCTGATTTAGTCAATAATAACAAAGATATAACATTGAGGTATTATATTACCGTGCACATTAACATACCACGCAGGGGAATATAATCCGCGCAAGCGGGTTGTTTCTGTTTTGAGTTTTAGGGGTTAGCTTGGTTTCGCCAATCCGGTAATAGATGTACATGCCATAGACCAGCATATAGGCGGCCAAATGCACCGATCGGTGCGCGCCACCATCCGTGATCATAGCAAATGAGCATGGCCCGTCTTCGCAAGACCGAGCCAAATTGACGCATTCGGTAAATACGGATGCGTCCTAGCGGTGATAATCGGCAAACCCGTTCCAAAAACTGCGTCGGGGTTATATCTCTAGGACCAAGCAACAGGTAGTGATGATAATACCGCGTAAATGAAATCGAACAGTTCTGCGTACGCCGCATACGGCGGTTTGGGGTGTAAGGTGTCGGCTCAACAAATACCTCATCCTGCCCAACACCACATAACCAATGCAACCAAAGCCGCATCCAAACAAGAAACGCTAACCTTGCATTATATTGGCGTGCATTATTTTCGGTAGCACTTTTAAAGTCAAAATATGCGGGCACATCCGCGTACCCGGCCCGTTCAAATTCAGGCATCACCCCATACCCAAGCTGGAGTACGTGTAAACACACACTACTCAAAAACAGGGATTTTATTTGGGATTTATGGGCAAAAACAAAACTCATAACCCCAATATACGGGCAGCCCAGAAACCGTGGATAGGTTTTTTTTCAATTCCCGTTTAGTTCGGCATACTGGTACTATAGTCAAACCAGTTTGAATTGGTTGAAAGAGATAAAATGATTCATTTTCAAACCGACCCTCCCCAAAGCCCACTCATACCCGACCCCGATCGGGTATCCAGCGAATAAAGAGTGCGCGTAGCGCACACATGTTTGATTAAGAAACTGGATACCCAGTCAAGCTGGGCATGAACGGGATATGGGGTGTGGTATGCACGGTGCATATAGAAAATTGGGTAAACCAATCAATTTAAACTGACTTGGCTATAATAAAACGAAACACCCCAAATCATAGATACAAACGGCGCATACAGGGTGAAAGCTGTTATAGGTGTGTGTCGTAGAATTTCGTTTTTAATGGTAATGTTTTTGCTGGTATTCTCTAGTTATGTAAATTATGTGGGTTTTATGAAAGCATTTATCCATACACTTGTCGCTCTTGGCGTATTTATTACGCTAACCTCCTGCAATAGGGATATTACAACACCCATAGAAGAGTTATCCGTCATTGACATGGTTGCCACCCATGATTTCGAGACAGATATGCCCATATCCCGCCTCGCCTTTGTCCCCAACAACGTCGCACCTTGGCTTGGGCGGGTTATCTTGTTAAGCGAGGGCGGCAAACTATACTCTACCGACATAGAGGGCCGCGACCCAAAGCCGGTTGGCAGCAGTGTATATACGGACATTTTCGGCTTGAAGCGCGATAATGCACCGGGTGTGTTTTTGGCTATCAATGCAGACGGCGGCATTGAAGCTTTTCTAGAAGCCGATGATGAGGGCAATTTCTCCCAAATGATTTATTCAGGCGAGAACTTATCTGCAGTTATGTTTTGCCCGGATACTACTGCGCCGGGTAACACAGTCATGGTTCTTAGCCCGGATAATTACAAAACGGAATTGGTTTTCGAAATTATGGATGGCCGCATCGGGCAATCCATAAAAAACCAAAATGCCGTTAAAGGTGATCCAGAAAATTGTCGCAATAGCATATCCTTTCCGTTCATCTTGAGAGATGGCCTAGTCCTCATGCTCGACCCCTTAAACCAGGGTGATGGCTACCGGATCAATCTGAATGATGGTCTCAGTATTCGCGGGCTTACTAGGGCAAATTTAATAGCCACGACAACGGCCAATTACGGCGGAACCTATGTTGACGGGCTGGTAGCTTTCGGGGACGCGCAAGAACAAAGGTTGGTGTTTATCAGCTTTGATTATCTAACGCGCAAACTGGACGAAATAGAGCAAACTCAACCTCCCCAATAGCCCCCTCAATACGTCCCTTTATTATCCTGCACTTTCACGCGACGTAACGTCCATAAAGCCAAAATAAACACTACGATTGCCCCCGCCTGATGGGTCAGAGCCAAATGCAAGGGTACAACATATAATAAGGTGGCAATGCCAAGCGCTATCTGAACCAATATAGACAATAACAACCATGTGGCCGGGCTGCGCAGATGAGTTTCACCCTGCCTCAACGCCGACACCCACAGCCAGATGGCCATCAAAAACACGGCGTATCCAAGCATTCTGTGGTTAAACTGGATGCTGGCGACATTTTCAAATATGTTAATCCAGGCGGGCGATTGGGCGAAATAACCGGGCGGCACCAATCCGCCGTCCATGAGCGGCCAGGTATTATATGTAAGTCCTGCGTGGGTGCCCGCAACCAATGCACCTGCGATAATTTGCAAAAACATCAATAAAAACAAGATTAAGGTACGTTTTCCTAATTTAGGACGCACCTGTTTGTCCGGCCAGCCCTGCCTTTGGTCCAACCATGTCCATAGCAATATCGCCAAAATAACAAAAGCGACGCCAAGATGTACGGCTAACCTATACTGGCTAACGGAAACCCTGTCATTGACGAAGCCGCTTTTGACCATCCACCAACCGATCGCGCCTTGCACTCCAATCAGCAACAAAATTCCAATGAAACGGCCACGTTTGCCCATTTGCAACTGTCCGCGCATCAGGAAAACCACCAGAGGCACAAAATATACCAGCCCAATCGCCCGACCTAGCTGGCGGTGGCTCCACTCCATGAAATAAATAAATTTAAACCCAGCCAAATCCATGTCCGGATGCTCGGCGCTAAATTCGGGAATTTTCTGGTATTTGGCAAATTCCGCCGCCCAGGCTTGCGCTGATAATGGCGGTAAAATTCCGGTAATTGGCTTCCATTCGGTAATTGACAACCCCGAATTGGTCAAGCGCGTCGCCCCGCCCAACAATATGATGGAAATCACCATGATAATCATCACAAACAGCCAGAGACTTACATAGCGGTTATGGCCGGACATGGTATTAGACACTCATAATTCCTTTAGTGTAGAAACGAAAATGGTCGGAGCGATAGGATTTGAACCTACGACCCCTCGCCCCCCAGGCGAGTGCGCTACCGGACTGCGCTACGCTCCGAAACATTTTTCGCGTTCGAGCAGGCCTTATAGGCACGGGATTGCATTGGGACAACTGATTTTTATGTAAATTTTTGCCAGCGGGATTTAAGAGATTTAAGCCTCTCTAGCGCATCTTCAAGCTGGGCTTTATCTTGCGGCTTCATCTGCGGGCTTGTAGCAGCCAAAGCTGGTTTTGCTTGGGGTTCAGGCTTTGTGGCTTTAAAGCTGGGACGAGCCTGTTTACGGTCAACGGCCCCGGGGCGGCGGACAATTTCATCATCGCGGACGGGCTCCGTCCTGGTTTTTGGTTCAATGGTTCTTGGTTCAGCTGCCGGCTCTGCCGTTACAATAACTGGCCGATCTGCGACCGCTTTTATCCGCTTTGGCACTAAATTGGTGTCCTTCACCGCTTTTGGTGTTGCGGCCTGCTCTACGGAACGACCCAACTCCATTACGCTCCCGGCACCGCGAATGCGGATGAGTTTTTGCACATCTTTGATCGGGTGTTTTTCCCGGTGTAGCAGGATTTTTATGCCGCGCAGAAATTCGATATCTTCTGCACGGTAAAATCGGCGACCGCCGCGCCGTTTCATGGGCTGGATTTGCGGAAACTTGCTTTCCCAAAACCGTAAAACATGGGCCTGTAGCTCAAGCTCATCCGCTGCCTCACTGATGGTTCTAAATGCGCGTGTCGATTTTGTCTGCATCGTGCCATATCAGATCAAAAGACCTGTCCCGTTATTACCTGCTCATCACTATACTTAGTCTTTATTAGACTAATTTTTCGTCAACGCTTCGTTAACTCGGTTTTTTAATATGTTGGAGGCTCTAAATCTCAAGACGCGGCGCGCACTAATCGGTACATCGCGTCCGGTTTTCGGATTACGTCCCATGCGCGATTTCTTGACCCTTATATCAAACACGCCAAAACCTGACAGCTTTACTTCCTCGCCCCTAATCAGGGTGCTGGTAATATGCTTAAGTATTGATTCGATAATTATAGCAGATTCCGTCCGCGACAAACCTATTTCCTTATAGACCGCGTTGATGATATCCGCTCTGGTTACTGTATATTCGCTCACAAAACCCCCTGAATAGATAACTCCACTATGCAAAATTTTTTGGCCGCTGCCAATACTAAATATACCAAATACGACTTAAAATACTGATTATTAAGAGTAAACCCGGTTTTAATAGGTCAGAAGTGCCGATCCCCAGGTAAATCCACCGCCAAAAGCTTCCAGCATGACYGTATGSCCGCGYTTAATCCGCCCGTCTTTGATGGCGACATCCATGGCGAGGGGAATGGAGGCGGCGGATGTATTGGCATGATAGGCTACCGTGGAAATCACCTGACCTCTGCGCAAATCCAGGCGTTTGGCCACGGCCTCCAATATGCGCTGATTGGCTTGATGGGGCACAAACCAGTCAATATCGGGGATGGCAATGCCGGCTTTGGCGGAGCATTTAATCATGGAATCGGAAAGTTTCGTCACCGCCCGGCGAAATACTTTATTGCCGACCATGCGCAATTTGCCAACGGTTTGGGTGGAAGACGGGCCGCCGTCCACATAAAGAAGATCGCGAAAACGGCCATCTGAATGGATTTCCGTATTCATGACGCCAATGCCTGCATCTGGATGTTGATCAGGGGTTGTTGACAAAATCATAGCCCCTGCCCCGTCGCCGAACAAAACACACGTGGTGCGGTCATTCCAATCCAATATGCGCGAAAATGTTTCCGCCCCGATCAGCAATACATTCTTCGCACTTCCGGCTTTAATCATGGCATCAGCTACGCTTAGTCCGTAAATAAACCCCGAACACACCGCCTGTATATCGAATGCGGCACCCTCGGTTATCCCAAGCTTTTCTTGAATGATTGTTGCCGTAGCGGGAAAGGTTAAATCAGGCGTGGATGTGGCGACAATAATCAGGTCAATTTCCGTTGCCTCCATACCTGCCGCCAACAGCGCATCCTTGGCCGCACTCGTGCCCAAATCAGATGTGTTTTGGCCTTCAGAGGCAATGTAACGCTGGGTAATCCCCGTGCGCTCTCTAATCCAAGCATCGGTCGTATCAACGGTCTGCGCCAATTGTTCATTGGTCAGCACACGCGGCGGCAGATAGGAACCGACCCCGCGAATATAGGATTGAATTGTCATGGTATATGAATTTCCAAATTATCGTCTTCGTCGTGCAACGCATCCAGCGTGCGTTCAATCTCGTCCAAAAACTTGCTGTCTGCCATTTCAATGGCCACATTAAGAGCGCTGGCAAAACCAATGGCGTCGGTTCCGCCGTGGCTTTTTATCACGATGCCGTTCAAGCCCAAAAACACACCGCCGTTAAACACCCGTGGATCCATACGTTTTTTCATACGTCGCAATGCGGGTAAATTAAAAATCGCGGCGATTTTCGAAAACAAATTATCCTGCATGGCACCCTTGATAAACTTCCCAATTAACCTCGCCGTACCTTCCGCCGTTTTAAGGGCAATATTACCGGTAAACCCGTCGGTGACAATCRCATCCACATCCCCCATGGAAATGTCATTACCCTCGACAAACCCGATATAATTAAGATCAAGACTGGAACAAGACAGGCTGTCATGGGCCGCCTGTATGGTGGCATTGCCCTTGAGGCTCTCGGTGCCTACATTTAACAGCCCGATGCTGGGGCGTTTTTTCTTGTAAAGTGTGCGGTAATAAGCCTCGCCCAGAACCGCAAACTCCCTAAGCTGGTTGGCGTCGCACTCAAGATTGGCCCCGACATCCAGCACCACCCCAAATCCTTCCTGGTGGGGCCAACGAGCCGCAATGGCCGGGCGCTGCACCCCCTCTTTCATACGCAAAATTAGTTTGGACATGGCCATGAGCGCCCCGGTATTGCCGGCGGATAAAGCCACCAGTGCCTCCCCGGACTTTACGGATGCAATCGTGTTCCACATGCTGGTACCCTTGCCGCGCCGCATGGCATAGGACGGCTTGGCGTCCATGGCAATCACCGCCTCGGTATGGCGAATTTCGCTACGGGCACGGGTTTTTGGGGTTTTGGCCAATAATGGCGCAAGCTGTACCTCATCGCCGTGAATTAGAAAACGGGCATGGCGCCCCCTGCCTGCGTGTTTCAAAAAATACTCTATGCCGGCTATGACAATATCCGGGGCGTCGTCGCCGCCCATGGCATCCACCGAAATGATCAATCCGTCCAGCATGTATTCCCCGAAATTATTTTGGTTTGTCTGCGCTTATAAGGCAAAAATGCCCTTGGATATATATTTCTTATTAAAATTTCGGAAAAATAAATTCAGCCTTGGCAATTTGCCCAAGATTGCTTCCGGATAAATTATGGTGAAACTCCTTAATATATTTAACAAAAACACCTGATTTTTCACTATTTTTGGTCATATATTTGTCTATTACTTTAGAAAGCTCTACATCCATTTTTTGCTCCGCTGCCAATGCGTCCGCATAGGACCTAGAGCGCGCGAAAAACATCTTCGCCATGGGTTTTATCCGCCTTGCCACCCCGGTATCGCTTAGGCCTTCCTCGCGCAAAGCTACATCAAAATCATCAATCATAACATCATAAATCGCCTGTGATAGTTGGGATCCGGTTTGATCATGACCACGCAACACAAACATAAGGGTCGCGAGATGCAGACACAATATTTCCATCCGACCATCCGTCGTATCCGCACACAAGTCGTCGCCGTAAAACACCGTATCACGGGATTTTTCCATAATTTTTTGGTAAATCTTATTTGCGTCTTTAATCTCCGCCCTTGGTGAGCCAATGATACGCGACAAAAGTTTTAACATTTATCTCTTTCTTTTAACATATGGCGACTTGCCATAGTGGTTTTGATTGGGTAATGGATACGCTGACAAATTGGAAGAGACAAATTGAAACAGAAAGCTTTTATGCCACTTTCGTTTATTAAACCGGGCCTAGTCAAGACAGCAGGCCCCAAGACCTTGATGTTTGCACTCCTTGTTTTGGGTCTAAGCGCCTGTAATCCGACCCTGCGCAATCACGGTTATATTCCGACCGAAGACAAGCCGCAAGCCGTCGACCCCAGTACGGACACCAAAGCCAGTGTCTTGGCCCGCCTCGGCAATCCTTCCGTTAAAAGCACATTTGACGAAAACACCTGGTATTATTTGACCAGCGTGCGCCAACGCTTGGCCTATTTGCGCCCCATAACCGAAGCACGTTCCATCACCGCCATCTCGTTCAATCAAGACGGTCAGGTGCAAAAAGTCGCGGAATACGGCATTGAAAACGGTCAATATGTCAATTATTCAGACCGCGAAACCCCGACAAGAGGCCGCGAGCTTTCTGTACTCGAACAAATTTTCGGCACCATTGGTCGCATTCCGATYGACCAACTTGGTGGCAACCAGAACATTCCGGGGGGAAGTGGCGGCCCAGGCGGCGGACGATAATCGTCCCCTACTTGCGACCGCAAAAAACCCGGTGCTTGCGCCGGGTTTTTTTGTGGAACCAATTAGAGCAATGTTGAGGCTGGTAGTTTTTTGCGGGCAACAAACTCTCTGGCACACAAGCTAGGTTAGCAAACAGTTAATGTTAAATCTAGCGTCCCCAAAGAAAATATGATAGCGCTTGATCAAGGCGGGGGAAATCACCGGCATGTTGGAGGTCTGGCGCAAACGACGCAGTAATTCCATACCGTCCATACGCGGCATTTTTATATCAAACACGGCAATATCGACCGGGTTTTTGCTCAAGGCTTCAAGGGCCGAAGCCCCGTCGTGATAGCATTTCACCTCGTGTCCCGCATCTTCCAAAAACATCGATGCCGATAGAACTCATGGATTCCCCGCGCTCCCATCTATCCCAAATATCTGCCTTTTGCTTATCCGTAAAATATATCCGTGTCCGTCTCGCCATAATATCGCTCCATCTTTAACTCAATCGTCTTTATAGCCGTTTCTTGACAGGTAATAAAAGTGTCGTTAATTTATAATTAACGATAGGGGAATGCAAACTTCATAACACCATGATACACCTAGTGTAAATTTTGCCCCGATTTTAACACTCAAAATTGGAGACTAAAATGCCTACTTTTAAAAATCCAGACCGTAAATATTTCAAAACTGGCGTAAGATCCGTCGCTATACTAGCTCTGGTCAGCACAAGCTTGTCAGCTCTGCCGTCCTATTTCAGCGATACCGGTGTCGCCTACGCCTCAGAATGCCTGCTCGACACCGACGGCGACGGCGTATCCAGCGGCGGAGACGGAGTTGAAGGCGCCAACGCCAGCGGAGCTAATAGTACGGCTTGTGGTGCTGGCGCCATTGCCTCGGGTTCTAACTCAACCGCAACGGGCGCGGGCGCACAAGCAACCGGTTCCGCCTCGACCGCAACGGGCAGGCTCGCACTAGCAAGCGGCTTGGCTTCGACCGCAACGGGCGCGAGCGCAGGAGCAACCGGCGAGAACTCGACCGCAACGGGCCAGAACGCGATAGCAAGCRGCTTGGACTCGACTGCAACGGGCCAGCTCGCACTAGCAAACGGTGTTGCTTCGACCGCAACGGGCCGAAACACACAAGCAACCGGCTTCGCCTCGACTGCAACGGGCCAGAACGCAGTAGCATCTGGCAATAGATCGACCGCAACGGGCAACACCGCAATAGCAAGCGGTTCCCTCTCGACTGCAACGGGCCGGAACGCAGTAGCAAGCGGCGAGGACTCGACCGCAACGGGCCAGGGCGCACTAGCAAGCGGCTTGGCTTCGACCGCAACGGGCCGGATCGCACAAGCAACCGGCGTGGCTTCGACCGCAATGGGCCGGAACGCACGAGCAAGCGGTTCCTTCTCGACCGCAACGGGCAATGGTGCACTAGCAAGCGGCGCTGACTCGACTGCAACGGGCCAGGGCACACTAGCAAGCGGCGTGGCTTCGACCGCAACGGGCCGGCTCGCACAAGCAAGCGGCTTCGCCTCGACTGCAACGGGCGTGAGTGCACAAGCTACGGGTTTTCAGTCCACATCTGTGGGGAATGCCGCCGCTGCTACCATGGACGTTGCCAGCGCTTTTGGGGCGGGGGCCCAGGCTACGGGTTTGCAATCCACATCTGTGGGGTCTGTTTCTATGGCCACTATGACCAATACCAGCGCTTTTGGTACGGGGGCCCAGGCTACGGGTTTGCAATCCACATCTGTGGGGGCTCTTTCTATGGCGCCCATGGCCAGTGCCAGCGCTTTTGGGGCGGGGACCCTGGCTACGGGTTTGCAATCCACATCTGTAGGTTCTGTTTCTATGGCGACCATGAACAATACCAGCGCACTTGGCTATGATGCACGGGCCACAGGTACGAACTCCACATCTGTAGGGACTTTCTCCCGTGCCGAAATGAACAATGCCAGCGCGTTTGGGCTTTCAGCCAGAGCCTCAGGTACGTTCTCCACATCTGTGGGGACGTCCGCCAACGCCACCATGGCCAATGCCAGCGCATTTGGCTTTGCTGCACAGGCTATGGGTGCGCAGTCCACGTCGCTTGGCGCTAGTGCCGATGCGACCATGGATTATGCTACGGCTGTGGGCAATCGTGCTCAAGCTACGGCGTTGGGCGCTACGGCAATAGGTGCGGGGGCTACGGACGCCGAAGCCGCCACTGCCGCCGGAACCGGGAGTGTCGCGCTCGGCGGGGCCGTCTATGATGGGATGGGGGCGCTTGTCACTGCCGGTGCACAAGCTACAAGCCAAGACGCCATTGCCATCGGTACGGGTTCCGTAGCATCGGGTGCGCAGTCCACATCTGTGGGTACGGGCTCCAGTGCCACCATGTCCACTGCCAGCGCGTTTGGGCGGAACGCCCAAGCCACGGGTTTGCGCTCCACATCTGTAGGGGCTTCCTCCGCTGCCACCATGGAAGATGCCAGCGCTTTTGGGGTTTTAGCCCAAGCCACGGGTGTGAATTCCACAGCTGTGGGTGCTTCTTCTGTTGCCTTCATGCAAGATGCCAGTGCTTTTGGGGCTAATGCCGCAGCAACGGCTGCGCAGTCCACGGCGCTTGGTGACCGCGCTGTCGCCAGTGCCACCGATGCCACGGCGGTCGGACAAAGTGCCGACGCAACGGCGACTGCTGCAACGGCAGTGGGTGCTGATGCCCAATCAATTGGTATACAGTCAACCGCAATTGGCAATGCCACGACTGCATCGGGTGCGCAGTCCACCTCTGTGGGTTTTTTCTCAAATGCTACCATGCAAAATGCTAGCGCTTTTGGGAGTTTAGCCCAAGCCACGGCTGCGCATTCCACCTCTGTGGGTGCCCTCTCTGTTGCCAACATGGACAATGCCAGCGCGTTTGGGGTTTTAGCCATGGCCACTGGTTTACAGTCCACATCTGTAGGTGCTGGTTCCGGTGCCACCATGGAAAATGCCAGCGCGTTTGGCGTTGCCGCTCAGGCCACCGGTGCGCAGTCTACGGCATTGGGTGCCGGTGCAGTCGCCAGTACTGAAGATGCCACGGCGGTCGGGCAAGGTGCCGATGCGACGGCGTCTGACGCCACAGCCGTGGGTGCTGATGCTCAGGCCACAGGTATGGGCGCCAGTGCATTTGGAACGAGTGCCAATGCCAGCGGCGCTCAAAGTATGGCCTTGGGCGAACTTTCTGTCGCCAGTGCCACAGATACTACAGCAGTTGGACAAAGTGCTGATGCGACGGCGTCTCAAGCAACCGCCCTCGGTGCTGATGCTCAGGCCACAGGCACGCAATCAACGGGCCTTGGTGCTGGCGCGGGTGCAACGGGTTCGAGGTCCACGTCTGTGGGGGCTTCTTCCAGTGCCACCATGACCAATGCCAGCGCTTTTGGGGTTTCTGCCCAGGCCACGGGTGTGCAGTCTACATCTGTGGGGGCTTTCTCCGGTGCCACCACCAACAATGCCAGCGCTTTTGGGCAATCAGCCCAGGCCACGGGCTTGAATTCCACGTCTGTAGGTGCTTTCTCAGATGCCGACATTAGCAATGCCAGCGCATTTGGGTATTTAGCCCAGGCCACGGGTGCACAGTCCACAGCCCTTGGTGATCAGGCAGTTGCCAGCGCCACGGATACCACTGCGGTCGGGCAAGGTGCTGATGCCACGGCGGCTGAGGCCACAGCTTTGGGAGCCGATGCCCAGGCTATGGGTTTGCGGTCAACATCTGTGGGTACTGGCTCCGGTGCCACCATGGCCAATGCCAGCGCATTTGGTTATTTAGCTCAGGCCACTGGCTTGCGGTCTACGGCCCTTGGTGACGGGAGTGTCGCCAGCGCCACCGATGCCACAGCGGTCGGGCAAGGTGCCGATGCAACTGCGTCTGAGACAACAGCCGTAGGTGCCGACGCTCAGGCCACGGGCGCGCAGTCCACGTCTGTGGGTTCTAACTCCGATGCCACCATGTTCAGTGACAGCGCTTTTGGGTTTGATGCCCAGGCCATTGGCGCGCAGTCCACATCTGTAGGCGCTAACTCAGATGCCACCTTGCTCAGTGCCAGCGCTTTCGGGTTTGAGGCCCAAGCAACGGGTTTACAGTCTACCTCTGTTGGTGCTGGCTCCGATGCCACCATGGCCAATGCCAGCGCATTTGGCTTTAATGCCCAAGCCACGGGTGAGCAGTCTACAAGTATTGGCACTGGAGCAGATGCATCAGGTTTGCGCTCCACATCTGTGGGTACTTTATCCGATGCTACCATGACCAATGCCAGCGCTTTYGGGCGGTCTGCCAATGCTATGGGTGTGCAGTCCACATCTTTGGGGGCTTTTTCAGATGCCAGCATGGATTATGCCACGGCGCTCGGCGGGCAGACCCAAGCCACAGGGCTTGGCGCGACGGCAATAGGTGCAGGAGCTTCGAACGCCGAAGCCGCCAATGCCACCGGAACCGGGAGTGTCGCGCTCGGCGGGGCCGTCTATGATGGCATGGGGGTGCTTGTCACTGCTGGTGCGCAATCCACAGGCCAAGACGCCATTGCCATCGGTACGGGGTCCGTAGCATCGGGTTCCCAATCCATATCTGTGGGTGCTAGCTCAGGCGCCACCATGACCAATGCCAGCGCTTTTGGGGTAGGTGCCCAAGCCACGGGTGCGCAGTCAACTGGCATTGGCACTAATGCGGGTGCATCGGGWACGAATTCCACATCTGTGGGTGYTAACTCCGATGCCACCATGAACGATGCCAGCGCTTTTGGGTTTAATGCCCAGGCCACGGGTCAGAACTCCACTTCTGTGGGTGCTGAATCCGATGCTACCATGACCAGTGCCAGTGCTTTTGGGGTTGGTGCCCAGGCAACGGGTTTGCAGTCCACAGCCGTGGGTGCTGGTTCGGGTGCCACCATGACCAATGCCAGCGCTTTTGGGGTTAGTGCCTCGGCCACATTTGCCAACTCTACGGCGCTTGGGTTTGGCGCGGCTACGACTACTGCCAATCAGATTGCTTTGGGGACAGGTACTAATACCCTGACAGTTGTCGGTCTTCCGTCTGCCGCTAGCTTGACTGCGCAAGGTGCAGTGACGGGTCTTGTGACCACGGACGCCAACGGTAATCTCGCCACTGACGGCGGGGCTTTGCAAACAAGTGTCGGTACAAACACAACAGGTGTTGCGGCCAATGTGACTAACATCGGCACTAACACTACAACTATAGGTACAAATACGGGCAGTATTGCGGCCAATGTTGCGGCTTTAACCGGTGTCTCCATATCTCTTGGAAACAGTGCCAACGCCTCTGGTGCGGGGAGTTTCAACACGGCTACTGGGGCTAATACCAATGCTTCGGGTGCTGGTAGTTTCAACTCTGCTTTCGGTGCTGATGCTGATGCACGGGGCGTTGGTAGTTCCAATCTCGCCACTGGCCGGGCTGCCGATGCTTCGGGTGACACCAGCAACAACACGGCCACTGGCCGAGCGGCTATTGCCACGGGCGGCGGCAGTAACAATTCTGCTGCTGGCCTTGGGGCCAATGCTTCGGGCGACAGCAGTAACAACACCGCCACTGGTGTTTTCACCAATGCCTCGGGTGCTATCAGCAATAACATCGCTACTGGCCTTAGYGCCAATGCYTCGGGGGACGGCAGTACGAACACGGCCTTTGGTCGTAACGCCAATGCTTCGGGTAAYASCAGCAAYAACTCTGCCACTGGCTTTGCTGCCAATGCTTCGGGTAACAGTAGCAACAACACGGCCACTGGCCGTACTGCCAATGCYTCGGGTATCGGCAGCAACAACATCGCCACTGGCTTTGGTGCCGATGCTTCGGGTGCTGGCAGCAACAACACCGCCACTAGCCGTAGCGCCAATGCCACAGGCGACGGCAGCAACAACACCGCCACTGGCCTTGGTGCCAATGCCTCGGGCGACAGCAGCAACAATGTCGCCAATGGCGTAAGCGCCAATGCCTCGGGTGCCATCAGCAATAACATCGCCACTGGCCTCAGCGCCGATGCCTCGGGCGCGGGCAGCTCTAACATTGCCTTTGGCCGTAACGCCGATGCCACGGGTGCTGGCAGCAACAACACTGCCTTTGGTCGCAACGCCGATGCTTCTGGAGACGGAACACGCAACACCAGTGTTGGTGCTTTTTCAGCGGCGACTGGCGCTAATGCCTCGGCTT
>NVVO01000040.1 GCA_002733385.1 Robiginitomaculum sp. | reverse complement strand
CGGTGAGTTTTGGTCTGATGGTTATTTTGCGAGCACAGTAGGTAAGCATGGAGATGAGGATCAGATAGGACGGTATGTCAAGGCTCAAGGGAAGCAGTAYACAAAACTACACGAAAACAAACAACGGGAGTTATTTTAAACCAATGTCTTATCAATACCCCGTAGCTTGCTACGGGGATGTTTTATTAAGATAGACCTTACGTCCGGTTGGCGTTATTTTAAGGCCAAACCCTGGAAGGTCACTGTCCCAAATGTAATTGTCCTTTTCAGACGGCAATTGAGCATCTACCATTCGTTTTGTGAGTCGCATATCGACTTCTCCCGTGCTTACTGGAAATCCTAGTAATCACATAGTAAGCACGCTGACGGAAAAACTCAACCCACTAAAGGATATTAAATCTCATTTATCTAATTGTATTTATTGATATAAATGACATTTTAGGCTACTCTAGGAACCTCCAGAAACCCCACAAAAACAAACTGTTAATCAATGGGTCGCAGGTTCGAGTCCTGCTTGCGGAGCCACTTTTTCACTATTTAGAAAGTTCTTTGGTAAATCATACTCATTAGACTAAGAATTTGCTCGGCTTTCGGTTTGGTTCAATGCTTTAACCCTAAACTGGCTCATGAGTCGTCAACACGGAACTAAACCGTGACAAGTCCACTAAGGTGAAAACATGGGAAGTAATATTAAATGCCACCCCTTGCGCAAGGAAGTTTTGGCGGAAATCCATGCGCGGCCCTATACGCCTGTGACAACGCCGCGCACGGTTTTGCAGCAAGCCTTTTTGTGCAAGCCATCCACAAGTGCGCAAACAGATTTGGATGCATTTTCGGCCTGGTGTGAAACTCAGAATTTTGAAACTCCAAATATTGAATCACGGCATCATATGATATCTTTGCCCGGGAACAGAAATAGAGTCGTACTTACATGGGAGCGCCATACTGAATTTATAACCCTCACCTGGGATTGCGTGCGCACAAACAACTCACACGAAAAATTGTGGGCCTTGGCGGATCAACATATCAAAGGGTTGATGTCGGATAGTCACGCCCTTATTTCTGCCGTACATATAAATCTGATTAAAGGCAAAGGCGCAGACAAAAAACCTGATTTAAAAGGCTATGATGCCAACAGTATTTGCATGTCCAAAGTCAAAGACGAACGCGCTCTTGTGATTGTTGATTTTCGCCAAGACGAATTTGGCTCGACAAAATACACCCTGCACAATAACGGTCTTGATGCCAAAAATTGCGGCATATTGGTGCGCAGACTTTTGGAGATTGAAACATATCGCGTCATGTCGCTTTACGGGTTTGAGCGACTAAAAACGGTGTTACCGAAAATTGCCTCTATAGAGAAACAGCTTGTTCACCTGACCGGGCAGATGAACGATAAAACCGATCTCGATACAACGCGAAAGACCTTGGATAAAATTACGGATATTGCAGCCGATCTTGCTAATCTATCTGCCTCAAGCCAGTACCGTTTCTCCGCCACTCGCGCTTATTACAGCCTTGTCAATGCCAGGCTAAAGCGCCTGAACGAGCAAGGCATTCCAAATTATTCCAAAATAGAAGAATTTCTGGCAAAACGATTGGCGCCTGCCATGCGCACCTGCGAAAATATTGAAGACCGCATAAAAAACGCCGGGGATAAACTCGACAGATCAACAGGACTTTTGCGCACAAAAGTTGAAATCCAAATGCAAATCCAAAGTCATGAAGTCCTTGACAGCATGAACAAACGCGCACTGATGCAATAMAKAYYRCAAANRMCMKWGSWWRRYWWSWMTMWWSMAKMGGTGAGNYAWWMTSTSKYTKRKCWCWKRYCTWAMWYWGYRMMAKKKWWYRKSMYKRMKGAYWATATTAGCCCCGCCAAATTAACCGCCTTGTTTGTACCCGTAGCCATAATAACCGTATGGCTAATTGTTCGGCGCGTCCGCTCAAAGCATAAATAAGGCATTACACCCAATATTTTGAAAGCACTGACCGGACTACAAATGTGCAGTGTGGAGCACTGTAAATGCGCCTAGCGCTATTGTCGCCGTGCCGACACTGGCTTGCAGGCCGTTATAGAGCCATGTCATGTGGCGGGCGGCGCGCAAGGGGATGACAATCACCAGCGAGAACAGCCCCATGCCAGCGATTGAGCCAATGCCGAATATGGCAATATAGATAAGCCCAAGCCACGGCGATGTCATGGTTTGTAGTGTCAGGATAATCAGAGCGGCGGAGCCTGCCATGCCGTGCATCAGGCCGACCAATAAAGCCCTTATTGGGAAGCCTTGCTTGTGTTCGTGTTTATGGGCGGCGGGGTTATGAGCGTCTTTGTTTTCGCCTTTATGGCTATGAGCATGGAAATGTTTTTTCTCATTATCGTTGGCCTGACCGTGTGTATGGGCGTGGAAATGGACGCGCTCTTTATAGAGGCGGCGCAAGACGTCAATGCCCAAAATAATGAGCATGATACCCACCGCAAGTTCGAGGCTGTTTACGATTTTGTCAGGAATAATATTAACAGCAAAGAGTACAAGCGATCCGAATAAAAACAGGGTGAGGGTATGTCCCAAGCCCCAAGCCATGCCCTGACGGACGCCTTGGCGGGCAGATGTGGTTTTGGACGTCAGGGATGCTACAGCCGCAATATGGTCAGCTTCTACGGCATGGCGCATGCCCAGCAGAAATCCAAAAAACAGGATGGAGATCATATGAGCGCCTCCTTATTCCCAACCAATTTAATCAAAAGCTTGCTCACTGGCTTGGACGCTCTGGGCTTTGAGCCAGTCATACCACTCGTCCATGCCTTCTCCGGTTTTAGCCGAAAGCTGGATAACTTTAATATGCGGATTGACTTGCCGCGCATAGTCGAGACATTTTTCAACATCAAAATCCAGATGCGGCAATAGGTCTATTTTGTTGAGCAACATCACATCTGATGCCTGAAACATATGGGGGTATTTAACCGGTTTATCTTCGCCTTCGGTGACGGAAAGAATAGCCACTTTCGCCGCTTCGCCGAGGTCAAACAAAGCCGGGCAAACCAGATTTCCGACATTTTCAATCATGATAACCGAGCCGGATTTTGGCTTGAGCGATTTAACGCCCTCCATCACCATATCCGCCTCCAAATGACAGCCCGTACCGGTATTTATCTGAACGGCTGGCGCGCCGCTATCCTTGATGCGTTGGGCATCATTGGCGGTTTGCTGGTCACCCTCGATGACAGAAATATCGATTTTGCCTTTTTGGTCAATGATGGTGCGCTCTAATATAGTGGTTTTGCCGGAACCAGGTGAGCTAACCAGATTAAGCGCCAGAATTTCGCGGCCCGCAAACCAAGCRCGRTTGCGCTCTGCCAGCGCGTCATTTTTTTGCATGATGGCTTGTTCGAGCGCGATGGTGGTGCCGACATTGCCGTGGGCTTTAGCGTGTGTATGCGCGTGATCATTATCATGACTATGATCGTGGTCGTGAGAATGATCGTGTGCATGTTCATGGTCGTGATGATGGTCATCATGGTCATGGGTGTGGGTTGTCACCGTCCCGTCCGCATCAATATGGGTGTGTTCACCCGTTTGTAAATTCGTGACGGTSGCTTTATTGCCGTCCTGACATCCGCAAGTTCCGCACATTATGCTGCCTCCAATTCCATTTCTTTTATGTTAAGTTCTTCGCCTGACAGGCGCTCCAAATCACGCGAGCCGCAAGTGCAGGCCGTCACGATTTGGTGAAGTTCGACCTCGGCTCCGCAAGCGCGGCATTTGGCCCGTCCGACCACTTCAATAATTTCCAGCGTCGCGCCCTCCAGCACTGTTCCCTTGGCAACCACATCAAAACAAAACTGCAAAGCGTCAGGCATGACCGCAGAGAGCTTGCCAATTTCAAGCTGCACACGTTTGACCTTTTGCGTTTTGGCGTGCTCGGCGACAATCGAGACGATATTTTTTGTGATGCCCATTTCGTGCATGCCGCCCCCTAGCAAATTCTGGGCAATTGCTCACCCACTAACATATCAACAATGCGCCGCCCGCCAAACACCGTGCGCATGGTGACGCGGCCTGCGTCCCAATCACCAACTGCGCCAATGGCGGCTGCACCCGTGCCGAGTGCGTGGCCCTGCATGGCGGATAGGACTTCGTCCGCATGTTCTGCTGGCACGACAACAACGATTTTACCTTCATTGGCAAGATAGAGCGGATCAAGGCCTAGGATTTCGCAAAAGCCTTTGACCTCGGTGCGCAAGGGCGTTTTGTCTTCTTCTATCTCTATGCTAACACCAGAGGCTTGCGCAATCTCGTTGAGCACAGTGGCAAGCCCGCCGCGCGTGGCGTCGCGTATGAAACGTATGTCGGGGCAAATATCCAAAATGGTTTTGATCAACCCGTGTAGAGACGCGCAGTCGCTTTCTATGGGCGCGTCCAGAGCCATATCGCCGCGCGCCGCCAATATGGTCGCGCCGTGATCACCGAGCAGTCCGTTGACCAGGATAACATCGCCCGGCACCGCATTGCCTGAGCTCAGATTATAGCCTGTGCGAATGACGCCAATGCCTGCGGTATTGATAAAGATTTTATCGCAGCAGCCTTTGTTGACAACCTTGGTATCACCCGTGACGATTTTAACGCCTGCGCTCGCGGCTTCCTTGGCCATAGACGCGGCGATAGTGCGCAGCATTTCAATCTCGACACCTTCTTCGATAATCACCGAGCATGTCAGATAGAGAGGCGTTGCCCCGCCTACGGCCAGATCATTGACCGTGCCGCATATGGCCAGCTTGCCAATGTCGCCGCCCGGAAAAAACAGCGGGTCAACCACATAGCTATCCGTTGTAAAAGCGAGTTGATCTCCGTGTTTAGCCAAATCGGTTAACTCAAACCTAGCTTGGTCTTCCAGCGGTGATAAATAGGGATTATCAAATTGCGACACAAACACATCATCAATGAGGTCGCGCATGGCTTTGCCGCCGCCGCCGTGGGCCAGCGAGACTTTCTTAATGCTCACCTTGCCGCGTTTTCGCGGTGGCTTCGGCACATTTATGTTGGCGGGTTTGTTCATGCTTTTTCAAGTTCCCCTTTTTCAAGTTCCCCTTTTTCAAGTTCCCCTTTTTCAAGTTCCCCTTTTTCAAGCTCTCTAAGACGGTCAGGGTCGCCGTATTGGTAATAGGCGGCGCAAGCGCCYTCRGACGATACCATMAGCGCGCCRAGSGGYGTTTCGGGCGTACAGGCCTTGCCAAACACCTTGCAAGCAAATGGCTTTATCACGCCCTTTAGGACTTCGCCGCATTGACAAGCTTTGGGGTCGGCGATTTTAATATCTGGCACGACGAATTTACGCTCGGCGTCAAAATCGATAAATTCCTTGCGCATACGCACGCCCGAATGGTCAATGGAACCAAGCCCGCGCCATTCAAAAAACTCGCGCAGTTCGAACACTTCGGCCACGGCTGCGAGCGCTTCGTCATTGCCGTGGTCTGGCACAATACGCGAATATTGATTTTCAATCTCGGCGCGGCCCTCTGCAATTTGCTTCAGCACCATCCATATGGAATGCAGTACGTCTAGCGGCTCAAAGCCAGCGACCACGAGCGGGCGGTTATAATGATCGGCGATAAATTCATATGGCTCGATACCAATAACCATGCTGACATGACCGGGGCCGAGAAAGCCGTCAATTTGCATATCGGGCGAGTCGAGTATGGCTTTGACCGTTGGAATGATGGTGATGTGGTTACAAAAAAGCGAGAAGTTTTTTATCCCGTCTTSYTTGGCYTGCAAWACCGTGARCGCMGTGCTVGGCATAGTGGTTTCAAAACCAAGGCCGAAAAACACCACTTCTTTGTCTGGGTTTTTACGGGCGAGRTCGAGCGCATCGAGGGGCGAGTAAACCATACGCACATCAGCCCCGTCCGCCTTGGCTTGCAGCAGGCTTTTCTTGGAACCCGGCACCCGCATAGCGTCGCCAAATGTGGTAAAWATCGTATCGGGCATTTCRGCCAAGGCTACRCAATCATCAACCCGYCCCATRGGYAGGACACAAACGGGGCAGCCGGGGCCRTGTATCAGCTCTATTTGCTTTGGCAGCATGCCTTCAAGGCCGTAGCGAAAAATCGAATGGGTATGGCCGCCGCACACTTCCATAATCGCCAGCGGCCTCGTTTTGCAAATGTCGATTTGCTCGACCAATTCATTGATTTCCTTCAAAAGCATTTTCGCTTTTACCGGATCGCGAAATTCATCTACATATTTCATGATTTGTCTCCAGTATTATTAAGCCCGCCGCGATCATCCGCCAGCAATGTATGCACAATATCCCAGAGGATATGATACGTTGCCACATGGCACTCTTGGACGCGGTGAATGCTATCAGTCTCAACGGTAAGACAAGCATCAAGACCAGCCTTGGCCATTTCGCCGCCGCTCATGCCTGATAGTCCGATTGTGGATAAGCCCATGTCGCTTGCTTTTTGAAACGCTTTGATAAGATTAGCGGAATTACCGCTGGTCGAAATACCGATTAGACAATCGCCTTTGCGCCCCTGCGCTATGATTTGCCGTGCGTAAACATGCTCATAGCCAATATCATTACTCACTGCCGTCATCATCGCGACATCAGTCGTGAGATTGATTGCCGTAAGTGCGGGTCGGCCCGTGGTGACGGGGTGTAAAAACTCAACTGCGACATGGGCCGCATCACAGCTAGAACCACCATTACCCATTGTGAAGAGCCGTCCATTTTGGCGATATGTTTCGGCGATAATTTTTGCAGCAGAGACTATATCTTCTTGGTTTTTTTCGAAATATTTTTCAAACACGTTCACATGATCCGCAGCCTTTTGGCGCACAGATGTAAGCAAAGCCTTTTGCATAGTTTCACCGTCTTGCTGCTTGCCGTGCAGGAAGGGGTAGAGATCAGAAAGATGTTTTTTCTTGCTCATATTTATTTTCGCCCGGAAAGCCGCATGGCTTCTATTTCTTCTTGCGCTTCGCCCAGTTCACGCAGCACTTCCATAGTCAGTTCCGCTTCCTTTTCGTCAATGCGGCTCATGGCAAAGCCCACATGCACAAGCACCCAGTCGCCGACGCAATCATCAAGCGAATGGTCTTCATTGACGATACAGGCGAGATTGATCTCGCGCTTTACGCCGCTAATATCGACGATGCCGAACCTGCGTACACGGTCTGATATTTCAACGATTTGTCCCGGTATTCCTAGGCACATAGCTAGCTCCTGTTTTTCAGTGTTGTAGCGGCGGCGATAACCGCTTGGCCGAGGGCAAGTCCGCCGTCATTGGCAGGCACGCGGGCATGGGTCAGCACTTCATAGCCAAGAGCGCTGAGTTGTTTGGTGACCAGTTCCAACAAGACCGCATTTTGAAAGCAGCCGCCAGAGAGCGCGATTTGTTTTATGGTTGGCTCGTCCGCGCCTATTTTCACGGCGCATTTCTCCGCCATCATGATAATCGCTTCGGCAAGGCCTTTATGGAAACGCGCCGCCATAATCGGCACAGGCGTTTTTAAAATCAGATCACCGAGCAAAGCTTGCCACATGGCGAGAGGCTCGACATAGGGCATGGATGTGGTTTGTAGATTAGGCGCAGATAGCGGATATGCGCTTTCCTCGCCCATATCATTAAGCGTATCCATATCCACGGCAGCTTCGAGCATCATCGCCCCTTGGCCTTCATAGCTTGCCTCGTCGCGGCACAGGCCGACAGCCGCCGCCACGGCATCAAACAAGCGGCCACAAGAGGAAGCGAGCGGCACATTGATATTTGCGTCTAGCATTTTATCTAATGTCTGGCGCGGTTTGGCCTCTAAATATTTAAACAATTCAAGCTCGCCAAAGTTCATGGCAAATCTTTCCCAGCCCATTTCAGCGGCAATATGGGCGTAGGTATTGCGCCAAGGCTCTTTAATCGCCTGCGCCCCGCCGATCATGGCAATGGGTTTGAACGTGCCAACACGGCGATAGCCAGTATAATTGGCGATTATAAATTCACCGCCCCATATGGTGCCGTCATCACCGTAACCAAGACCGTCCAGCGCAATGCCGAGCATGGGCGCAGTACCCAGAGGCACACCGTTTTCGGCCATGCACGACGCGATATGAGCGTGGTGATGCTGGATTTGTGCTAGAGGAAGCTTTAACGCTTGCGCTTGCTCATGGGCGTATTTAGTCGAGAGGTATTCTGGATGTTTATCAGCCGCCAAAATTGCCGGTTCATGGTCATACATGGCCGTAAACAGTTTTAAGTTTTTCTGATACTCATCAAATGTTTCCGCGTTTTCAAGATCGCCTTGATGTTGCGACAGTATCGCCGCTCCGTCTTTGAGCAGGCAAAATGTTGATTTAAGTTCGCCGCCAAAGGCCAGCAATTCAGGCGCATTTTCAAAGCCTTCAGGCRGAGCAATGGCGCTGGGTGCATAGCCGCGTGCGCGGCGCAATATACGCGGTTGACCATCAATAACTCTAACAAGACTATCATCAACCCGGTTTTCAATTTCCCGGTCATGAAACAGGGCGTAATCGGCAATACCAGAAAGTTTGGTTCTGACATCTTCGTTACTCGTGACTTGCGGCGCACCAGAAATATTGGCGCTGGTCATGACGATGGGCCGGTTCATACGCCGCAAAATAATATGGTGCATGGRCGTATGAGGCATCATAAAYCCGACATGGSCAAGACCKGGCGCAACGCTNTTTGGRAARAKTYKKKYSNCCGGATKTTTTYAGCAARACAATCGGSGCTTCGGGGCTTGTAAGCAGTGYTTTTTCTTGGTCGCTTACKGTGCAATATTGCTCGATAATWTCCATATCCCGCGCCATCAGGGCAAAGGGTTTTGCCGGGCGGTTTTTGCGGGCGCGCAGTTTCTCAAGCGTGGCCTCGTTCGTGGCATCGCAGGCTAGATGAAACCCGCCTATGCCGCGAATGGCAACGATTTCGCCTTTTTGCAAGAGCGAGCAAATGGCGTCCACATCATCCAGCATAGAATGCATGTCATAGGTGACAATGCCTTGCCCAAGATGTTCTAGTGAAGCTTTCGGGCCACATATATAGCAAGCATTCGGCTGGGCGTGAAAGCGGCGGTCAGCAGGGTTTTCATATTCAGTCGTGCAGTCACCGCAGAGATCAAACGCGGCCATGCTGGTATTGGCACGGTCATAGGGCACGGATTTGACAATGGAAAAACGCGGGCCGCAATGGGTGCAATTGGTAAAGGGGTAGCGGTAGCGCCGCCCAAACGGGTTGAAAGTATCTTCCAAACAGGCTTCGCAAACGCCTGCGTCGGGCGTGATTTGCGTTTTGGTCTGACCATCCGCACTGTTGGCAATATTAAACCCGTCATAATCCGCCGTGAATTCAGCAGCCCTACATTCAACCGCATCAATTTTTGATAGAGGCGGAACATCCGTTTCAAGCTTGGCTTTAAAATCATCAATATCCGATTGCGCGCCGACAACCTTAATCAACACACCGCTGGCATCATTAAGCACTTCGCCGGTCAAATTACATTCATTCGCTAACCGCCAAACATTGGGACGAAAACCCACACCTTGCACCGTGCCGCGCACACGGATTTCTATATGGTGGAGAGGTTCGGATGTTGGCGCTGATGATAGGATTGGGGCTATGCTCACTTTGCCAGCTCCCACAGCATAACGCGGTTATTGCCGCTATCGGAAATGGCCAATGTGTTTTCGCAAGCACTCACCCAATAGGGCCAGCACACGCTATCATGCACGGGCATGCCCCAGCGGTTATCACCCTTTGACGTGAAACTAGGCTGTGCGCCCACACCGTCGAGGGGGGCATCGGCGCTNATGCTCGATTTGCGCCAGCCAGCAATCCTGGAATTTGCCGTGTCCGCCGCAATCAGCCAATCGCCAATTGCCGTCATGCCGTAGGGCATGTTGAGGGCTTTATCATTGGGCAGATAGGCGGCGCGGTTATGTTCCAATGAGACATTATCCTTTTGCCCCAAAACATAATCGCACGGCACGCCGGGTTTAGTCGGCCATTTATCCCAAACCATAATRCGGTKATTGCCMGCATCRGAYACCAGTATTTTTTCGCCTATYGCCACAACRCTRTGGGGCCAGCGCATGCCGAGCGGCCCCGGATCGCGGCCTGCATTTTCGTCGCGGGTCACCATGTCTTCCTGGCCCATGACCATATCRGCGGGCGCGCCRTTTTGCRTGGGAATRTCATTCCATATCAACACRCGGCGATTGCCMGTATCSGCTACRAYCAGYTTKCCRTCAATAATYGCAACRCCGTAACACCAATTTGTYGTGCTGGCCGTGGCCTCTTCGCCSCGRTTGGCGAGCACGCCCGAGAAATCTTCTTGGCCAATGACAATATCCGCAGGTTGGTTCATCTCGGTTGGGATCGTATGCCAGATGAGAACGCGGTGGTTCCACGCATCCGCAATCGCTAACACGGTGCCGTCACTGGCAATTCCGGTTGGTACATTTAGTGTGGCGGCACTCGCATCGCCTTTGGCATTGCGGCCTTCATGTTCAAAATTAGGCTGGCCGATGATAAAGTCGCACGGCGCGTTATTGGTAGTTGGCTTTTCATTCCAGATCATCAAGCGGTGATGGCCCGTATCGCAGACGATAAACGGCCCCTCTGGACGAATAAGTAATGCTCCGCGCGGGCCAAACATAGCGGTGCGGTTTGGCGCAATAGGTTCGGCCAGTGGCACTTCAGCGTTTTCACCACCAAGAATAAGACTTGGCCCTGATGCGTCCAACATGGGTTGCGGCACACGCACTGGCCCGCTCTGGGGCGCGGGCGTATTACGGTTAAAGGCTAAGGAGACTTTCATATTTTGGCTTTCTTGGGCATTATCTTGCCAATCTAACTTCGACTTTACCGTCGATAACTCGCACCGCGTGGGGCAATAATTGCACTTCGGGCGCGGTCAAGCATTCACCAGACTGCAAATCATATTGAAAGCCGTGATGGGGGCAGGTCAATATACCGTCCTCAATCTCGCCTTCGTCCAAGGGTAAATTAAGATGGGCGCAAGCATTTTGGAAACAAGACACACCGTCCCCGTTTTTGGACAACAGAATGTTTTCGCCGTCCAGTTTAAGTTGGACAATGCCGCCTTCTGGAATGTCGTCCAGCGTACCCGCATCCAGCCAACCGCCTTTTTGGTTAACCGCGAAAGGCGAGACAAATTGCACGCCGCCGTTAGCGTCTGTCGGCGCGGCAAGGCCTTTGATTTGCTTAATGTCCGTGATTTCCGGGCAATGGGCCTCAATCGCTTTTTTAACCCCTGCATTAAATGTCAGCATTGACGCAGGACAACCGTCGCAAGCACCAATAAAGCGTACATCTACACGGTTTGGCGGTTTGACCGCCACCAAGAGCACATTTCCGCCGTGGGACGCAAGCATGGGACGCACGGAATCGAGYGCTTCCTCSACVCGTTCTTGCAAGGACGGTTTTATCAGCTCGAAATGVCGCAATACCGCATAGACGACTTCATCATTGAGCGCAGCCCGCAGGGCAATCATGGCCAACGGCTCCTCTTTGACCTGACGGATAAGCCGCCGGAACGCTTCGGCGTGCAAATCGTCAACCGAATTACGGTAAGCTTTCACCGCGCCTTGTTGCACGTCGTCCCATCCGTCAAACACGGTTTCAAGCCGTGCAATATCCTGAGCCAGCTCTTCTAGCGTCGTTTCTTGCGGTATTTTTAAACTGGCTTCGCCCATAATAATTGCGGCCTATGCGTATTTGAGGTTTTTAAACAAAAGTGGCTGCAACGCGCCGCCAATCAGGCCGGCAATCGCTGCACTGCCCCAAAGCGGCAAAGTSGTAAGCTTTACTGCTGCGATTAAAATGACGGCTGTGATAGCAATGCCGATCAATGCCTGGCGAATTACATGGTTTCTATTTGCGAAAAGACGGCCCCTAAGAAACAAGCCAATAGAGGTAAAAATCATATCAAACATATTATGCTCCCTTTAMARAAAATAGACGACCACAAGGCCGATWAAAACGCCGGCAATRCCGGCAATGGGGCCGTAAAACCCGCCCATCCAACTGGCGACSCCGTAGCCAATATGTTTGCCGCCGACGATCATRCCGCCGATCATGCCGCCAATGACCGAGGCTAGTATGCCCGCCGCCAAGGCTATGAGTAAAATTGAAATAGTCATAATGTGTTCTCCCTAGTTAATATAATAGTTTCAATGTATTACGCCGATTGGCTTTCCCCGTTAGCGTTAGAATTCGCCGCTTTTGGATTGTCCGTACTTTCTTTTAATTCGGCCAATACACCTGCGACGACTTCTGCGTTTTGCGCCCCGTTATGAGCAAGAAAGACGCCGTGCGCTTCTTCATAAAACTCTATGGCTTTGGCCATGTTTTCATCATTGCCAGACTCTGGGTCTTCCGGATCATCTGGCAGGTTTAAAAGGCAATTAGCTTTATTGGATATTGTGTTGGCATATTCAAACGGCGTTGTTTGTAATGTCCGAACTTTCAGCGCCTGGTCATAAGCATCAAGCGCCCGCAAATTATTCTCCACAACATGGCTCGATGATGAGTATTGCAGGGCATTGCCAAGGTTGTTTTGCAGCATGGCATATTCGGTGGGATGGTCGATAATATTGACCACGGTCAGGCCTTCTTCAAACGCTTGCACCGCCAAGGCTTCGCGCATTTTCGAGCGCTGATCGGTGAACGGCATAGACAAAAACGCGGTTGCCAAATTGTTTTGCAAAATCGCAAATTCTTTGGGGTATTTCGTTTTATTAAATGTGCGCAGCGAGCGTTGGTATGCTGATATTGCGTCCGTAATAATGGCTCGGTTCATCCCGCATAAAGTTTGGATTACCAAACCCAAATTCATTTCCGTTTCGGCCAGTTCTTCGGGCGTGCCGTGGTCTTTGAAAATGGCGCGTGCTGCTTCGTAACATTCACGGGCGCGTTCTAAATATTCACTGGAATTGGTCGGGATGGCTTGCAGAGCCGTCGCCATGCGGGCTTCGATACGGGCATGGAGTAAAAATTGCTCGGGCGGGCATTGCGCCAAAGATTTTTCGTACAGGTCAACTGCGCTTAAAATTTGTTCTGGAGATTTTGGCTTGGCCTGAATACCCATGGCGATTTCCATAAGCATCTCAGATTTTTCCGCCGCGCTGGCGTCTTCGCTCTCAACCGCCTTRATTGCAGCCTGCACTTCTTGTTCGACACGACTTGCCACGCACTATTCTCCCTKTTGGCCTTCTTGTTTTTTACTGGTCTTGGAGGCCTAAGAATTTGAATAGCAAGAGAATTTGGAAGTGTCTAGTAGTTTATCTAATTGTAAACTTAGTTTGCGGTATTAAAAAGTGCTTCTGCTTTCAGAGCCGCCATGTCCTGATCCCAGTAAACATCAATGCCTCTCTCTTGAAAATCATCAAGACCGTGCTCTCTAAAAAAATCGGGCGCAATGATAACGCGGTCGCCAGAGCTATTTTTTAGCTTGAGCAAATATCCGCCGCCGGATGTATTTCGCACGGGCATGATGTAAAGATGATCATCACGGTTTAAGAGAATGACTGCATCCAGTCCGGCAAAGTATTTTTCGTAAAGAGCGCAGGAGAGATACAAGCTGCCGCGTTTTAAAATCACAGTGCTGACCGCCGAAGATTTATTTGGCATTATAGGCKTCTATRCGTTTGGYGATTTTATCCGCKACAATCMCYGCTGATTTTTGGGCAATATCTGATARYTCCAAACCAAGYTCYARYGATTTTGCYTCGATCAGATAAACCGTGACGTCTGTCGGAAATTCRTCYTTRAARATTTGRCGGCCTGAATARAGCGCGTGATCCCAGCGAAAATCATGGAGRTTAAAACTGCCSGGCGGCTTGCCTTCCAGTTCGTGGCCGGGCACTTCAAATACGGCGCCGGGTTCCGATCCGGTATTACCTGCGTCTATGATGATTAAGCTATCAGARCCRCGWGCCTTAAACATCACGCYCATRCCGTCCGTGCCMGCRTCAAATATTTGCACATYGSCAAGSTCRGTRTTTTGGAANTTTYYYNAGCARTAAACGCACGACKWTYACGCCAACGCCGTCATCACTTCGGTTAAGRTTACCGCACCCAATTATTGTCARCATANGNTKTTATATCCGCCGCTTTATATCCGCCATAAGCGGCATGACCATTCAGCYTCAACAGGTACATCAAGYTCRGGYAGTTCGCAATAGCGGCGATGCACSAGATAATACATACAGGTTTCGCARGCTTGCTCGATGTCTTCRTCTTCAATGGGGKYKARYGTRAARCCGCCAATGATMAGGCGTTGCTCWAGRCTRCCGTCGCTTTCSTTTARYYTTTYWAKYACGTCYARWATTTGGTCTTGCTCATARGCGCGKGGRAAYRCTTCTGTTTTKAGRCCATCTTTCAGCARTTTTTCTGCNTNTNKMYKWMKKWTWTYATCATYAKCYKWCRWSMTGWTSCCCCARTTARATYTTCCARAGACGGCACCACCAATTCGGTTCTACGGGYACRGAGAGTTCCGGTAGATCACACCATTTRCGGTGYACCAGATARTATATACATTCTTGGCACCGCATTTCGTCTTCGCCGTAAGGATAATCCGTAAACCCGCCAATCACCAGACGACCTTCCAGATCATCAGGCTCTAACGCCCGCAATTCATCGAGAAGTTTCGCAAATTCGACAGCGGTTTCGGGAAATGGCTCGGTTTGAGTTTTAAGCCCGTCCGCCAGCATTTCTTCGATCTCTTTAAGAACCGTTGCTGTATCTTTACCAGGTATAGCGCCCATTATAGAGCCTTTCATTTCAAATCAATCGGGGCGCACCATTTGGAGCGCCCCGATCAAATTCGTTTAGTCTGTTACTAGGCGAATGAACAGGGCTTACTAGGCCGTCCTGAARCGGGCAAGTTCCTCACCCGTTTTCGCGTCGTGGGCATGYACGGTACACACYAGACAAGAATCGTAAGACCGRCAWACATGRCCMACTTCAACCGGGTCGCTYGGRTCGGCAATCGGGGTGCCAATMARAGCTTCYTCAATCGGGCCGCGYACATCATCGTCCGTTCGCGGGCCAACATTCCATGTTGTCGGTGCAATGATTTGGTAGTTTTTAATCTTGCCGCCTTCAACTTCAATCCAGTGACAAAGTGCGCCGCGAATAGCTTCGGTAGCGCCCCAGCCCTGACCRTCTTGCTCGGTCGGTTTGATATACCAATCATCATTAAGGCGGAATTCGCGCAGGATACGTTCCATTTCGCGGTARATTCTAACGCCTTCATGCATACGKGCAAAGTGACGAAGCATAACGCTGGCRCCGCCCATTTTTTTGTACATATCAAGMACSAGCGGATCCTTATGCTGCCAAGACTCGCCGTGRTCWCCACCAGCAACCARTTGACGSGCAATYGCGCCMGCTTCAAGGCGGCCATCTTCGGCGTGSGATACRGCCGTTGACCAWGAATAYTGACCATCATGRTCCATAGTGTTKTTCATGGTWGGTTTKGTWGTRCGGTCAAAYGGRTGCARGCCWGACGGCTCATCATACCAMGCATGYTTAACATCTTCGCGGGTATGGATTTGRTCCATCAATTTATGAGTATCKGCTTTMGCGTCATAAACGCCGCTTTTCATAATCATTGCMGCATTACGGCCAGCGATMGTYGGYTTGTTRTATTTRTCTTCGTGMGGCAARTATCCCCAAGTGAYGTATTTRCCRTGMCCTTGGCCRTATTTRTCAAGGCCRATGTCTTTACTCATRCGCCAGAACATACCCAAATCAGAATTGGCATGGTTCGGRCTTTCGTCGAGCCAGACCATGAAATCGTCATAGGATTTAATTTCCTCATAGCGTTCCAGCGAACAGCCAAGCCACATGGATTCGAGCCARTTYTGCTTGAAATGCTCAAGGATAGACCAHGCCCGCGTBACATCGGTAAGGGTCGGGGCGCACATGACGCCGCCTGGCACCATATAGCTTGAATGKGGCCATTGTCCGCCRAGCAAAGCATAAATCTCAACCGGACGWCCAGAAATGGTCACGCCAACTTCGTARTTKGTRCCCGTAAACGGTGCCCAACGCTTCACAGCTTCTTCGTAAAAYTTRCTGCGCTTATAGTTTTTGTTGGTRTAATCGATCATGAACAGGCCGTAGTGATGGCGCGGCAGGCTTTGCAGGCTTTCTGCTAGCTGTCCCATATTACGAGCGAGAATAGCGTTACGCGGCACTTCTGTGCCCCACGCCGTATCAAGCGCCCAGGCTGCACAGGTCAAATGAGACGCGCCGCAAATACCGCAAGCACGCGGCGTAACCACAAGACCCGCTTGCGGATCTTTGTCCTTTAAGATAACTTCAAAACCACGGAACAATTCCGCGCTTGCCCAAGCATTGACAACAACGCCGTCTTCAATATCGACACGAATGTCCAGATCGCCTTCAACGCGGCCAACCGGGGAAATATCGAGTGTTTGTATAGCAGGATTAGCCATAATGTATTATCCTTTCAAAGAATTTCAGTGTGCCGYRATTAAACGACGAACATGTCTTGTTCTGCCCATTCAGGTGAYGCTGCTTTCGCCGCGCCCGTGAGCTTGATATAGCCTTTTTTGTTAACGCCCGTYGGYARRTCTTTGGGAACACCCATRACCGTYTGSGTTTTAAACAAWGTGCCMGGYGCAAGRTCAAAGAACGGAAATTCCGGCTCCGTACAGCCAAGACACGGCATGCCTGCGCGGGTTTTGGASGACTGACGGTTCCACAATATCCGGTTACACGGRCTGTGGGTCATCGGGCCACGGCAGCCAAGGTCATAGAACARGCAGCCTTTACGCTGGCCAAATTCCGTTGCAGACACCTTATARGCGAAGTGCATGTTGCGCGTACAGCCGGTTTGAGTAAAGCTTGAGAAAAAYGTTTTGGGMCGTTGRAACTCATCWAGAGTAAKATCCCCAGCRCGYCCWGATGCRAYWGCGACCAAAATTTGTGTRACCCARTCAGGATGRGCYGGACAGCCCGGAATRTTGATRACKGGMAGGCCAGASTTAGACACAAAGTCCGGRCCTARRAAWCCGCCGCGCTCGCGCTTYAARAAYTGCARRCCRTTTGATTCGGACGGRTTTGGCGCCATGGCCGGAATGCCKCCATATGTGGCGCAGTCMCCRAGGGCGACAACGAATTGWGCCTTTKCRCAAAGMKCTTYSACCCAMTCTTTCATGGGTYTRCCCGCAAAWCGGTTCCACTCRCCSGTKCCRTTSGGTGCGTTTATAATACTRCCTTCAAACACGAAAATATCAAGTTCGGTCTCGCCRGARACRCAYGATTCCATSAGSGCYTTCATATTRTCRCCAAGCTCKACRCCAAGYGATGGRTGCCACAATATATTGATGCCAAAATCCGTAACCAAATCAACCGCGCTCGGCTCCTCGGCATTTAGAAATGACATTGTATTTCCTGAACAGGCTCCGCCTTGAAGCCACAACAAATTGGCCATATTTTTCCTCCACGTTTATTATTTGTGCATGTGCACTTATAAACACTGTACGCAAATGGGCTGTTTTCTACAAGCCAAGCACGTTTACAGTTTTTGATCTTTTCAGGGCTGTTTAGGAAAAATTGAATAAACACAATGAGTTACACTGATGGGATTATCATTTTTTCTTTGATTAAAACGGCCCTGCAAACTAACTTTGCACGATAAATGCAAACAAAGTTTTCACTAACTCTTTGCTTGGCTGGTTTTCCAAGCTCTTATCCCTGCCGATTTCCACATTTTGGACACTCGGCTTCAAGCAAATAACCAAACCAAATACCTTCGCAACGTGAGCACCAATGGCCGGTTAATTGTTCCTTGGGGGTGCCGTATTTGTCGCCCATTTTCCCAGCGCCTAAATTTTTATAGAGCTTTGTTGAGCCTCGCGGCTTCACCCGTGAGTGCGGGAAAGCTATGACATTTGGGTCAACTTTAGCCCGCTCTTTTTTGTCATTATTACTCACAACCAGATCAACTGGTATTTGCCAGATGGTATCGTTTGATTTTATTGGCCAGCCCGACCCTGGATAGACCCAATTCCAACGCAACTTTGCTTTGGTTCCAGCGCAATCGGTTAAGGGCCTCTTTCACCAAATGTTTTTCTAAGGATTCGACTTTTTCTTTAAGGGTGGCACCGTCTATTGACAGGTTTGGAAATGCATCCGTAGATGATTGGTCAGGAATGATTGAGGAAAATTCTTCAGACATGTGGCGGATGGTCAAATATTCACCGTCTTTTGCTAGTGCCACCATGCGCTGGACTTCATTTTCAAGTTCGCGGACATTGCCCGGATAGGGGTGGTGTTGCAAACGATCGAGCACAGCGTTGGAAATACCCAATAATTTTACATTGGTAAGTTCGGTATATTTGCGGGTGAAAAATTCAGCCAACACCGCTATGTCATCACGGCGATCCCGAAGCGGCGGCACCACCAGTTCAAAGCCCTTGAGGCGAAAATATAAATCCTGGCGAAATTCACCCTTGGCAACCATCTCCGATAGCCGCCGATTAGACGCGCAAATAATACGCACATCACAATGGTAGTTAATATCCGAGCCTAAAGGTTTGACCTCACCCTCTTGTACCAATCTAAGCAGGCTCACTTGGAAAGCTGGCGAGATTTCCGAAATTTCATCCAAAAACACAGTGCCGCCGTCCGCCGCCCTAAATAGCCCGAGCCTGTCACTAATCGCACCAGGGAATGCCCCGCGCATATGACCGAACAATTCGGAATGCAGCATTTCATCGGAAATGCCGCCGCAGTTTTGTACGATTAACGGGCTATCCGTCCTGTTTGAGTTAAAATGAATGGCACGAGCCATAAGCTCTTTGCCCGTGCCGGTTTCGCCCTGGATAAGAATTGGCAAATTTGTACCCGCCGCCTGTTTGGCAATATTGCAAAGTTCCGCCATGGACTCTGACACATAAACCAGTTTTTCAAAACGGCTACAATCCGCTACGGCACTGCCGTTTTGCTTGCCCGTAAATATCGGGCTGTCATCATTGAGTTTAAGCTCCCGGGAGATCAATCGGTGACGACGCGACAATTCAGCAGTTTCAAGCGCTCGCTTGACAACCATGCCAACCTGTTCGGCGTCTATCGGCTTTCTAATAAATTGATAAATAGCTGCGCGCTCCGCCGCCACATGGTTTTTCTTGTCATCACCATTTGCTTCCTTGACCAAAATCCGCATGGCATTTGGGCACGTCACACGGCATTGTTGAAGGACAATGAGCGCGCTTTTGTCCTCAAGATAGGCCTCGCAAATCACAAGGTCTATATTGGCCTCTTCAGTAAGGCTGAGCGCTTTTTTAGCCGTATTGGCTATCAATACCCTATAGCCATACTCATTTACCAATACCGATTTAACATCAGACCATTCCTGATTGTCACTAATTGCCAACAATACTGTGTTAACACTCGCCATCCACCCGAAACCTTATTATCTAATTGCATACTTTGTTAGCATGTCAATTTTAACAGCGCAATGGGAATTAAATCAAAGCCGCACATATCGATTAACTCCATTTCACAGGCCCTAGATTATATGATTTGAAAAGCGTTATGATGTGCATACAATACCGGGTTGGAAGTGTCCGTCGTCATATAAAATGGCAMWGRTTTWRRYSTRWSMWWRGRGWKMRTTYKSWCACSKNATTGKWKWTWRWWWWYWRRYWWTGKYWYYKSKKWATGAAAGGTTCGAGCCCGGCTAGCGGAGCCACTTTGTCTACGACCTAAAACCCCCCATTTATGTGATTTGCTCGGCTTTTAATCACCGCGATTATATCACCAAATATTTCTGACTTGATGCCTTGGGATTCAAATTTTGCGTGCAATGTTTTGGATTTTCCCACGCAATTATCAGCCATTTTCGTGAGCTGGTTTCCAAGATTTTTATGCGCCGATTTTGTATCAGGGACCAAGCGATTCCAGTGCCAAATAAACACATCATTTGGTTTATATTTTTTACCAATTTTCATAGCCATACGAATGGACAATTCGGGATACACCCTCGTGCATAAAAGGTCATAAGCAGGGGCAAGCTGCGGTTTAGTATTTGTGTAAAGCAAAGAATAGTTCTTGCCGTGTGCGTCTGCGTTGCCGATGAGGTAATTAAAAATGACACGCTCCAAAAACCGTAGACTATCGGCCGCGGGGCGTGTGGAGTTTTCACGC
>NVVO01000039.1 GCA_002733385.1 Robiginitomaculum sp. | reverse complement strand
GCCCCGATTGTGGCCAATAAGGCCACTGCACGTGGCTCGCCTAGCCAGCGAACGGGAAAAACCAGTCAAATGGATATGATTTAACACGGAGCGCTCTAGTGTAGTGTCCTAATTTGCTTGTATATTATCAAGAGTTGCTCGCGCTCGACTGGCCTTTTCCAATATGTCTTCAGCAGACTTTGTCCAGACAAATGGCTTCGGGTTTTTATTATTGTTGTCGATGTACGCGATTATTTTTGTTCCAATTCATCGACCGAAGTGAAGACCCCTCTTTTTAGTTGGTGCTCTGTGAGCACACCGAAAAACCGCTCAACCAGATTCAGCCATGATGAACTGGTTGGTGTGAAGTGCAACGTGACGCGCTTATTTCGTTTCAACCAATTGCGCACTTTTTCATGCTTATGTGTGGAATAATTATCAACGATAATGTGCAGGTCCTTTTCCCTGTCTTTAAAGGAGTGTGAGTGGCGTTTTAAGTGCGTAGCCTTCCTTTTGTATAACCCAGATCCACTGACACAAAAAAAACTGCTAACGCAATGGGTTAAAAGGTATTTGACACAGTTATCTGGGACAGCCCCTAAAAAATTAAGTGAATTCCCTAATTATGCAGAGGTCTTAGCTTGGTATTATTTCTATTGTAGCAACTTAAAAAATCAATTGCCTCTTTTAAATCCCGCGCAGGGAGCTATAACTGCAAGCAAATCAGTTGGAGGGTATTATGGTTGAGCTGGCACTGCCGAAGAATTCCAAAATTGGCAAGGGCAAAGCTTGGGCTGGCGTAGTCTCTGGGGCAAGTGGTTCAGGTAACACCATGACCTTCAAGGTTTACCGCTATAGCCCGGACAGCGGCGAAAACCCGAGCTGGGATAGCTATACGCTGGATCTGGACGAAACCGGGCCAATGGTGCTGGATGCTTTGATCAAGATCAAAAACGAAATCGACCCGACTTTGTCGTTTCGCCGTTCTTGCCGCGAAGGTGTGTGCGGGTCGTGCGCCATGAATATTGGCGGGCGCAACGACTTGGCTTGCACCAAAGGTATTGATGAGCTTAAGGGCGGTACCATCACCATTTCGCCCTTGCCGCATCTGCCGGTTGTTCGCGATCTGGTGCCGGATCTGTCCAATTTCTATGCCCAATATGCGTCGATCGAGCCGTGGCTACAAACCTCGACCCCGACACCGGAAAAAGAATGGCGTCAAAGCGAACCTGACCGGGATAAATTGGACGGGCTTTATGAATGTATATTATGTGCGTCCTGCTCGACGTCCTGCCCAAGCTATTGGTGGAACGGCGATAAATATCTCGGCCCGGCAGTTCTATTGCAAGCCTACCGCTGGCTCATTGACAGCCGCGACGATGCTACGGGCGAACGCCTGGACGAATTGGAAGACCCGTTTCGGCTCTATCGTTGCCACACAATAATGAACTGCACAAATGTCTGCCCCAAAGGTCTCAACCCGGCCAAGGCCATCGCAGAGGTCAAAAAAATGTTGGTGGCCAGAACGTTGTAAAAAGAACGCTGTAAAGCGTTTAGGGGCAGATCATGTATTCTGCTGATTTTGCCCTAAAAATGGGCTGTCTACCATGCACCAGACCGACGAATTTGTCCGGGTAAAGCGCACTGAACAGGCGGTGGAAATTTATCCGCGAATGCTCAAAGTTTTGTGTCTCGACAGATACAGTCATTCGGATTATGATTGATCACTATTTGATGAGTTTCAAACGGATAAAGCGAAGCGAGAAGCGCTATGACAAAAAAAATAAAACAAATGTTGATGGTATTCTTCTTATTGACGATACCACAAACTGTTGTTGCGCATGCGGGTGAGCAATCTCTATTGTCTAAATTTCAAGGCGAATGGATCTCGGACGGTGAGGCCTTTGGCCAAACTGCAACAAGCACCATGGTTTGGTCACAGGCGCTCAATAAAAAATTTATGCACTTGGAGTATAAAATCACTATGGGGTCTGAGGGAAAAAGCTCGGTATTTCAGGGAACTGCCTATTACAAATCCCTCGGCAATGATGAATATTCGGCTTTCTGGGCCGATAATATTGGCGACCTCCATCCCATAACGGCGAAAATAGATGGAAATGCGCTTGTCTCTATCTGGGGTGTCAAAGGGGCTAAACTCGGTCGTACGCGCTACGAATTACAAGGCCCGAACCTGCTGTCTGTAACAGACTGGATCAAGAAAGGTGATGACTGGCGGCAATTTAATCATAATATTTTCTCCAGGGTCAAGACCCGTTAATTTCCCCATTCTGCGTGAACAGATTTACCTGATTATTGCCGCCGCTTGACGCCCATTTTGCCCAAACGCCAAGCAAGCGCGTCAATCCTGTCTTGGCCAAAAAACGGTTCCCCCGCCAGCACGAATGTCGGCACGCCCCAATGTCCAGCAGCACGCAAATCCTTGTCATGCTGGTCGATCAGTGCGTCAGTTTTAGCCGTATCAATCCCCGCCTCCAAGTCTTCCAGATCAAGACCGATCCGCCCAATCGCTTGGTCAAGCCGCCCGTCTTCCAGCCATTTAGCACCGCTCCAAACCAATCGCCCGACTTCGTCCAAAAACTCAATCCCTTTGCCAGCCGCGCCCGCCGTTACGCCCAGCCGGGACAGTCTGCGCACCAAGGGCTGGTCTTTAGCAAATGTTCCGGTTTCGGGGTCAGTGATCACCGGATCTGGTTGGGGCATGGACAAGCGTTGTTCCGTCATTTCGGCAATGCGCACAATATCACGAAACAAATACCCCATCCACTCAGGCCCGCGACTGTCAAAGAACTCAGGTTGACGCAAGGCCAATGGCAAGACAATTTTAACATTGATCTCCACATCCCACGCGGCCCGCAAAGCCAGCGTCGGCTTCACCGCCAAATAAGAATAAGGCGAGCGAAACGACCAGTAGAGATCAATATTTGTCGGCAATGTTTTTTCCTTTTTTTTAGAGGCGGGATTGAGTTTGGGAAAATTTAATTCATTGCCCACCAAAGTACAAAAAATCCATGTCGAACTATACCAATTAAATCAAGACTATCAATAGGCGACCCCGAATGGGTTTGAACCGCCAGCTTCAAGGTTGGGCGGTTATATCATAATCTCTCAACAATATCCCGCACGGCTTTGGTTGCGGCTTTGCTGCCTTTGGGCAGTTGCGCCGGGTTTACGGGTTTGCCGAATATGATGTCTGGCTTGCTGCCGCGTTTATTGAGAAGCTCCCTAAACAATGTGATGTCGCGTAGTTCGTGGTTGAGTATGCATAATAGGTAATACAGCGCCGAGTTTCTGGATTTAATGCGCACCGGGATGATGGGGATATTGTTTTTGCGTGCGGCGCTGAGCGCGGTCGGGTTCCAGGCTTTGTCCTTAAGGCCGCGCCAGGTCATTTTGGCCAAGACGCCCGACGGGAAAATCACCACGGCCCTATCATCACTCAGGGCCGATTTCAGGGCCTTTAACGTGGCGCGGGCTTTGGCGGTGGTGCGTTTAGCCTCTACCCATTCCACCGGGATGATAATGTCTTCCCCATTTGGCACCACCCGAAGCGCGTCGGCATTGGCCATGTAAATATGGTCGGGCCGCACGGTTTTAAGGGCGTCAAACATGAAAACCCCGTCGGCCAATCCGGTCGGGTGATTGCTGATCAATATCAGCGGGCCGTGTTTGGGAATGTTTTGGGTCCCGGTTAATTGCGGCTCCAGTTCTAATATATCACTGACATGGGCAAAAGCGTCATGTCCGCTCAAGCCGGCCACCGCGTCCGCCATAATGACGGCCTTGTTATAGCCCAGAGTTGTGTAGACCAAGGGCCGCACTGTGCGCCAAAACCGAGGACGAGACATCAATTTTTGCGCCCGTTCCGTAATTAACTGCTCAATAATATGCATCAAGACCACCCTGCTATTTGCCGCAGTGTGTGTATTCCCGGCAATGCTGTAAAGCTTATTTTTTAAACGCCCAAAATTTTAGCATGAGAAATTGCGCTATGGGGGTCAGGGCGACGGCGATAAAGACGTTGAGGGCAAAGGGAATGGCAAAGACGGCCATGAAAGCTTTGAACAGACCGACATTGATGGCAATACCCATGAGCCAGACCAGAGCAAAGCGGGGCAGAGTGCGGACATGACCGCCTTGGTGGCCATGTGTGTTTTTAAAGGTAAAATAATATGAACCAAAATACGAGATCAAGGCACCGCTAACAAATCCCGCAAAATTACTGGGGGTCGGGGCAAATGTGGCCACATGAAAGGCAACCATGGCGATGAGTGCGTGTGTACTTGCAGCCACCACGCCGACAATGCCGTAGCGCAAGACTTGTGCTATATTATATTTTTCGAACATTTGTATGAGCTTGATCACATATGGTTTTTGTAAAATCTGGTTTTGGAAAATCATAGGGCATAATTAAGCTATATAGATTGAAAAACACTAAACAGATTTTAAGTATGAATTTGGGCTAGATACGCATCCGAACGCATTTCCGCCAGTCTGGACGCGGTGCGCTCAAACTCGAATGCGCCGTCTCCCAATTGGTATAATTGCTCCGGCGGTGCGGCGGCGCTCAAAACCAATTTGGTTTTTTGCTCATAAAGCGCATCGACCAGAATAACGAAACGTTTGGCCGTATTGCGCTGGTCTTCGCCCATGACCGGTACGTTTTCGACGATCAACGTGGTAAAGCGACGGGCGATTTCCAGATAATCTGCCGCCCCCAGCGGGCGGTCACAAAGCTCGGCAAAGCTGGCGCGGGCCGTATCACCAGCCGCCATAAGTTCTATGCTGCGCCCTTGAATGTTCAATATTTCTATTGCGGGTTTTGCGGGGCGGATTAGCCTTTGCCAAACCGCTTCTATTTGTGCATCGGTTTTGGCCCCGAGAGGACTGTAATACACGGCGGCTTGGCTAAGTTTGCGCAGGCGGTGGTCTTCATCTCCGCCCAGTTCAAACACGTCCAGTTTTGATGTGAGCTGCTGGATAAACGGAACAAATAATTGCCGGTTCAGCCCGTGTTTATAAAGATCGTCCGGGGCGCGGTTCGACGTGGCCACCACCACAACACCGCGCGCGAACAGGGTCGTAAACAGGCGCGACAATATCATGGCGTCGGTGATGTCGGTGACGTGAAATTCATCAAAGCACAAAAGCCCGGCTCCGGCGGCGATAGCCTTGGCGGTCGGCGCGATCGGGTCGTCGCCAGCGCCGCGCACATATTCGGGCCTTGCGCGGCGTTGTTTAGGCGTTAATTTGCGCCACGCCCCGATACGCCTGTGGACATCTTGCATGAAGGCATGGAAATGCACCCGTGACTTGGGCCGTGACTTGGGCCGTGATTTAGGCGCGGTTTTGGCCTGTTCGAAAAACATATCCATCAGCATGGACTTCCCGCGCCCGACCCCGCCCCAAATATAGAGGCCTTTAATCGGGTTTTTGTGGGCATTTGCCCGACCGAAAATGGAACGCCTTGGGGTGTAGGTTTCCAGTCTTTGTAACAGATCATCCAATTTTTTGGCAGCGGCAATTTGCTGGTTGTCGGCTCGCAATATGCCCGCTTCAATATTGGCTTGCAGTTCCGCTTCAACGCCCATCTTGCCGCGCCTCGCCTGATAGAGTCTGGGGTTGTGCAGAAAGCGTAAAACTGGCAAGAGCCAAAAGGGCAAAGGCCGCCAGACACAGCACAATAAACAAGGTGCGGTTTTGAAATTTTTTCATCTGCAAACCATTTTAAGCCATTGCTTCGCGAAATATCAYAAATTCTTGTACTGGAAACGGGCCGTCATGCCAGCTTTTATTTAGCTTGCGTTCATGTTAAGCTTTCTAATCGTTAATGTGTGCCAGTGATTCGCCTATAGTGATGGTGTAAAGTGATTACTGGTAAGCTGGGGGGCTTTACGGGAAGCCAAAACAAGATTTTACCTAATGGAGAATTAACATGGATTTGGAAGCAATTAAAAATTGGCTGAGTTTTCTGCCTGACTGGGCATCTAATCTGATTATTGCCGCAGTGGTGATCATTGTTGGTTATTTTATCTCGAAAGTTGCGGGCATGATAGTATCAAGCGCCATCAACAAAACCGGGCTGGGGCGTAAGGCCAAAACTACTGGCGGCAATATCGGGAAATCCCTGTCCAAGGCCGTGTTTTGGGTGTTGTGGTTATTCTTTATCATGATTGGCCTGTCGCGCTTTCCGCAATTGGCGGAACCGCTTGAAGGTATCAAAGACATGCTCAATGATATATTCAGCTATTTGCCGCAAATTGGCGGGGCGGGACTGCTGTTCTTTATCGGGTTTGTTTTGTCGAAAATTTTCCGCGAAGCTACAATCAGTACATTAGAGGCTGCGCAGGTCGATACCCTGGTATCCAAGCTGGGGGCGGGCGCCGACGATGGCCCGCGCTCAAATACGGTTTCCAAAACTGTTGGGGCTTTGGTATTTGCCTTTGTGTTGTTCCTGTTCGGGGTTGCGGCTTTGGGTGTGCTGGATATAGACAGCATAACAATACCGCTCACGGAAATGTTGCAACAGGTTATGGGTTATCTGCCCCAGCTTGCCAGCGCAATCGTCGTGTTCGGCATTAGTGTGTTTATTGGTAAATTTGTTGCCAATCTGGTCAGAACCACATTGCCGGCCATGGGGATTGATAATTCGCTTAGCGCCTTGGGTGCTCTGGACGGCGAAACAGGTTCCAATGTTGTGCCCTCAAAAGTCTTGGCGACCATAGCTTTTATTGGCATTGCCTTAATGGGGGCGATAGCGGCCATGAATATTCTCGGCATTGACCAATTGACCAATATTTTCAATGAACTTCTAAGTTTGGGCGGCAGTATCACATTAGGTGCGATTATTATTGGGGTCGGGTTTTTCATCGCCAATGTTATCTCGCGCATTGCCAGCCAGACCATGGGCGATATGGCCGGAAAAATTATCAAATATGTGACGCTTTTGATCGTCACATTTATGGGTCTTAGTCAAATGGGCATTGGTGATAAAATCGTTGAAACAGCGTTCGAATCTTTCGTTTGGGCTGCCGCTTTCGCCGCAGGTGTAGGCGGCGCGGTTGCATTTGGTTGGGGCGGTCATAAATGGGCCGGCGCCAAATTGGAGCAGTGGTTCCCCAGTAAAGCAAAACCGAAACCCCGCACCCGCGCCAAGAAATAAGTTATCTTTCCTTCCCCTGCCTCTTGCGGGGGAAGTACCCCGCAGGGGGGATGGGGGCGTGCGCCTCTTGCGCACTTCTTTCTGGGCCTGCGTCATCTACTATTGCTTCGTAACGCCGCAAGCGGCGGCCCCCATCGCCTGCGCAAGAGCTTCGGCACCATTCGCGTTGCGTGGCATTTGCCCCGCTTTGGCTCAAACCCTATGAATGGGGGAAGAAAAGTGTTTTCGTTGGTTTAATTGCCGCATATGCTCCAACAATYMTTGCRCTTTGMRWTSWMKGSGCGTAAACAACTGCCAAGTTACATTCACATTTACGGAGAACACTATGGCACGGGCAAAAATCGCACTTATTGGCGCAGGCATGATCGGCGGGACATTGGCTCATGTGGCGGCCCGTGAAGATTTAGGCGATATTGTAATGTTCGACATATTCAAAGGCCCGGCCCAAGGCAAAGCCCTTGACCTCAATCAGGCGGCGGCCGTGTTCTCCAATGACAGCAATTTCAAAGGTACCGACGATTATGCCGATATTGCTGGCGCGGACGTTGTCATCATCACCGCCGGTTTCCCGCGCAAGCCCGGCATGAGCCGCGATGATCTGGTCTCTAAAAACCTGGGCGTCATTAAACAGGTGGCAGCAGGTATCAAACAATATGCTCCCAAAGCATTTGTGATTTGTATCACCAATCCATTGGACGCTATGGTTTGGGCTTTGCAAAAGTTTTCCGGTATCAATCCGCGCAAAGTCGTCGGCATGGCCGGCGTGCTGGATAGCTCGCGTTTTCGCTATTTCCTGGCCGATGAATTCAATGTTTCCATCGAAGATGTCACCGCCTTTGTACTGGGTGGTCACGGCGATACCATGGTGCCCCTGATCCGGTATTCAACGGTCGCAGGCATCCCGCTCCCCGACATGATTAAAATGAAATGGACAACACAAGAACGCATCGATGCTATCGTTGACCGCACCCGCAAAGGCGGCGGCGAAATCGTCGGACTTTTGGGCAATGGCTCCGCCTATTACGCCCCCGCCGAAAGCGCCATAGAAATGGCCAAATCATACCTGAAAGACAAGCGCCGCGTGCTACCCTGCGCCGTAAAACTGGCCGGACAAATTGCTGGCGTTCGCGGGCTTTATGTCGGCGCGCCCGCTGTTATCGGCAGACGCGGCGTCGAGAAAGTTCTCAACATCCGCCTCAACAAAGTTGAGCGCGAGATGTTCTTAAATTCGGTAGACGCCGTCAAAGGTCTGATGGCCGATTGCACCAAGATGGATCCTGATCTGGCGGATTAGCATAATAAGTTGTCATCCCGGGCTTGACCCGGGACCTCGTACTCGCACACGAACACTGAGGCCCCGGATCAAGTCTGGGGTGAGTGCGAAGCCTACCTTTTGTACAGTTAAGAGAGATGTAAACCATGAAAACCATCATCGAAACCGAGCGCTTAATCCTGCGCGAAATTGATCCTGAGCATGATTTTGAGGGGTGGGCCGAGGTTTGTGCGGACGCCCATACCATGCGCTATATTGGCGGTGATGTGTTGAGTAGGCCACAGGCTTGGCGCAATATGGCAGCGATTATGGGGCATTGGCAAATACGTGGCTACGGTTTTTTCTCATTGATTGAAAAAGCCACTGGGAAATGGGTTGGCCGGGCCGGGCCGTGGAACCCCGAAGGTTGGCCCCAGCCCGAAGTCGGCTGGACAATCCATCCGGCCCACACCCGCAAAGGCTACGGCGCCGAAGCCGGACGGGCCTCCATAGATTATGCCTTTGATGTTTTAGGCTGGGACGAAGTCGCCCATGTCATAGCAGACGGCAATGTCGCCAGCATGGCCCTAGCCGAAAAACTCGGCTCAAGACGGCTGAAGGAAATAGACGGCATACCCGGCGTGTTTGAAGGCAAAGCTTATATTTACGGGCAGGATAGGCCTTAAACTGAGCATGCAGTATACCGAGGATTGCAAGTGCTGGTTTGGGGGTGTGGGTTCACTGTCCAAACTGAAATAAGAGAAAGTCTTAGGGGGTTTTACCGTAGTCTATGATAAAGTCTCTTTGTTCTGGTGTGTCTGGAACGCGAACACCGCGTGCATCACTAACATAGGCTAGGGCTTGGATCGCACCAAATCCCAACTCCTGCAATATACAGCAGACCAGTAATCCAGCCCTACCAATACCTGCACGACAATGCACCGCTACCGATCTTCCTGTATCAATTTGTTCTGCCACTTGCTTTGCAAGACGCCTTAGGTGGAGTATTTCGGGTAGCCCTCGGTCTTGTATTGGAAGGCGTTTAAAGTTAATTCCGGCCGCGTTGCAAACTTCAACTTCATTTTTTAGGTCAAGCTCTTCAACTTCATCATCTCGCAGTAAAGATATAATATCAGTAATTCCGTGCGTGTTATAATGCGCAATATCTTCTACCAACCATTCGCCTGAAGGTTTGGGCATTATAAATAGTTTTCCGTGAGTTCCAGTTTTTACTGCATATATTGATGGTTTCATTATTCTCAACTAATCGACTTTATGAAGTTACATATTGCGCGTCGGACGGTTACCCTCAACCGTTAACGGGTGGACGATTTTACGACCCAAGTTGTCACCGATACTGTTGAATTACTGGCGCGCAAATATTGTATAGCATAATTTGAGAAACATAAAAGGATGAATTACCCGTCGCCCGCAATGAAGATCAAACGATCATTCCCCAAAACCTCAAACCCAGCCTGCTTCCCGCACCAACTTCATGCCCGTCCTGCTAATCGGGGCGGTTTGGCTTGAGCGTAGTTTTATCTCTGATTTTTTAATCTTGTCCACGCCTGCTTCTGCCACCCACCATGATCTGTGCGGGGATAAGCCTTTGAGGGGGGCGGTCTCGCGGACGGCATCGGAGAGGCGCATGAGAACAAGCTCGTCGCCCTTGGATGTTATCACCCGGACATAATGGTCTTCGGCGGCTAGGGCATAAATTTCTGCGCTTCTTAGTTTTGGTGGCAAGCGTTCATAAAGTGCGGCGCGTTTTGGGGCGGCTTCGCGGGCTTGCTTTTGGCCGTTTAACAATGCGCCTATGGTGGTGATGATGGCGGCAACTACCCAGATATAAAACATGGTCGCGAATATGGCTTTGGCGCTCGGCAAGCCGTATGTGATTGGGGCCATGATCAGGATGATGGCCAAGACCGCTAGGGTTGAAGTTACGGATTGCGCCAAGGCTATTTGCCATTTACCCAGATTTTTCTTAAATATATGAGCGAGCAAATCAACCACACTCGCCCCCAATCCGCCAGCCAAGCTCAGACCCGTCCAGTATATAAACCGGTAAAGCGGTGAAAAAACCTGGGTGCCATAAGGGGCCATGATCGCCAAGACAACACCGGCAATTGCACAGACGGTGATCATAGGCATGAGCTTTTTGATAATTTTGTTCATATTCCCCTTAATGTGGTTTGGTTATTCACGTACCGCCAATGACAATGCCCAATTTTTCGCGTTTCGCAAGGGGGTTTTTGTGTTATTGGCGCGGCGTCAACTGCGCATGGCCCCCGTTCACGAAGCCAAATAGCGTGTTTGCGTATCCACGGTTTCGCTGCAAATATTTTCTGTCATTGTGCAATTGTTCCAATGTCGGGACGGTAATTTGGAGAGTAAAATGAAACGCGAATTTAAAAAAATAATGATGACAATGTTGCTGGTAACCGCAAGTGCCGCCCCGGCTTTGGCGGCTGAAAACTATGTCAAAGAAGGCGTGAACGGCACGGCTAACATCACAGTTACACTGACCGGTGTTAAAGACGTGACGGGTAATATTCAGGCAGGGCTTTATAATAGCGCAAACGGTTATAATAAAGGCGGCACAGTGCGCGGTGCGCGGGTTGATGTCGTTGCTGATACGGTTATCATTACATACTCTGATTTGCCGGACGGTGACTATGCTATCAAGCTGTTCCATGATGTGGACGGCGACGGCAAGATGAACGCTAATTTGTTTGGCATGCCGACAGAGCCTTTCGCGTTTTCAAACAATGCGGTTGGTAAAATGGGCCCGGCCAAGTGGAAAGACGCTAAATTTACGGTCAGTGGTGGCGAAACTGCCCACGCCATGAAACTAAATTAGGAGGCGAGTATGAGCACGGAATTTTCACGAAGAGCAGCACTACAAACATTGGCCGCAAGCGGGGCTGTTGCAGCAATGGCAAGCACCGGTGTCAATGCATTCGCACAGACATCAAACTTTGACAGTTATGCGGCTTCCGCAAAGAAAAATCCGTGGACGCTGGGATGGCGCAGCGCTCTAGCGCCTGATTTATCAACACCGGAGGTCAAATTGGTGTCGGGCAAAATTCCGAAAGGCCTGTCCGGTACATTCTACCGCAACGGCCCGGCCTTGTTCGAAAGGGACGGGCTACGGGTAAACCACTGGTTTGACGGCGACGGCATGGTGCATGCCTATAATTTAGACGGCGGAAAAGTCTCCCACAGGGGCCGTATGGTGCGCACTGGAAAATATCTGCGCGAGGAAAAGGCCGGGCGGTTTTTGGTCTCGGGCCTCGGCACAAAAATAGAAAACCCGGCCCCGATTACCGGGCCTGATGATGTCAATGCCGCCAATACCAGCGTCCTCCCGATTGGCGGTGAATTACTGGCTTTATGGGAGGGCGGCTCGGCCTACAGGCTCGACGACACCACTCTTGAAACCATCGGGTCTAAAACCTGGGCGCCGCAGCTGAAAGGCATGCCGTTCTCGGCCCATCCGAAAATTGAAAATGACGGAACCGTGTGGAATTTCGGCCAGGACTTTTTCAACAACCGCATGATCATTTATAAAATATCTCCAAAGGGTAAATTGGCGGGCATGCATTTGCTCAAAAATGTGCCGGGCGGCATGATCCATGATTTTTGCATGACCGAAAAACATTTGATTTTTGTCGCCCCGTCATTTCGTGTCTCGCAAAAGGCCGATACAATTTTGGGCATGTTCAAATGGCTGCCAAATCAAAACCAGCGGGTCATTGTGGTTGAGAAAGACAATTTGGACAACCGCCGCGAATACGATTTACCGCCCGGATTTCAGTTCCATTACGGCAATGCCTGGGAAGATAAATCCGGCGATATCCGTTTTAGTGTCTGTGTGGGCGATAACAGCTTTGTCGAAAAAGGCGCGAAGGCTCTGATGCGCGGTGAAATATTTGACGTCACCCCGGCAAGGCTAGCTCATGTGGTGTTGCGCAAAGGCGGCAGTGCTAAAATAGAGTCCATATTAAGCGAGCGGGCCACCCATGAGTTTCCGCAATTTAACAATCGCTTTACAGGCCAAAACTCCCGTTACCTTTACACCGTAGGCGATCAGACCAAAATCGGCGTTGGGCAAATGTCTATTTTGAAACATGATCTCAAGACCGGGAACATTACCGCACATAATTACGGCGAGCACAGCATTGTCGAAGAGCATTTATTCATTCCGCGCCCCGGTGGTGTGCGCGAAGATGATGGCTGGTTGATCGGTACAAGTCTGAACCTCAAGACCAAAGCCACGCGGCTCAACATTTTAAATGCTGCCCGCTTGGAAGACGGCCCACAAGCTGTATTCGAACTTCCCTATGCCTTGCCATTAGGTTTTCACGGCGCATGGAAGGGACTTTAAGCGCAGTAAGTATTCACAAATGCATAGCAGTATGACAAAATAGAACATGGTTATATGTGCATTTGTATGCATATATACGCGAATGGATAATGAGCATACCGAGACCCGCAGTTTATCACCCGAATATATGGCTATGGCCGAAGCGGCTCTGGATGTGTTTGACACCCGGTTTTTCAAGGCACTTTGTGAGCCTACCCGGGTTGAGATTATGCGCAAATTGGTTCTGCTTGGGGCCTGTGATGTGGGCACGATAGCGGGCGGTTTGGCCCAGGACAGATCGGTAATCTCAAGGCATTTGGCCGTGTTGGAGCGGGCCGGTATTTGCCAGACCCGCAAAATTGGCCGCCGGGTTTTTTACGATATTGACGGGCCGCACAATGTGGCAAAGGTGGCGAGTATTTTAGACGCAATGAAACCTATGGCAGAGTTGTGTAAGCCGTTTGAAGAGTTTACGCACCAGGACACCAAACACCAAATCAAAAAAGGGGCAGCATAATGGCGACATTTACAGGCATGAATGAGGACGGCAGCGAAGTTATTTATGTGGATAAAAAGCGACATCTCTGGTGGCTCGGCTTTGTTGGCACCGGAGTTTATGTCCTGACGCTGTGGCTGTATTTCGCTTTGGGCAATAATCCGTGGGTGACTTTAATCCCGGCGGTTTATATTTATTTCATCACGGCGATCATTGACAAAATATTTGGCGAAGATGATTATAATCCGCCCGAAGAGGTGGTGTCAGCCATGATGGCGGACAAATATTATAAGCTGCATGTCTACATGCATTTGCCGATATATTTCATTATGTTTTTCACCTTTGTCTGGTTTGTCGGCACTCAAAATCTACCGTGGTGGGCCGTAGTGGCCCTGATCATTGGTGTCGGCTCTGGCAGTGGTAGCATGTTGGCCTATACCCATGAGCTTGGTCATAAAGGCAATTGGATGGACCGGGGTGCGGCCCGCATAGGTAATATCCTGATGGGCTATGGCCATTTTAATATTGAGCATAATATGGGTCATCATGTCTGGGTTTCGACCCCGGAAGACCCGGCCAGCTCGCGCATGGGCGAAAGCATTTACCGCTTCATGATGCGTGAACTACCCGGCACTATTAAGCGCGGCCTTGGTCACGAGAAAAAACGCTTGGCCGCTAAGGGCTACGGGTTCTGGTCTATACATAACGAAGTCTTGCAGGTCTATGTGGCCACCACCTTGATCATAATTGCGCTGGCCTTTATCTTTGGCCCCAATATTCTGTGGTTTGTTATTCCCCATCACATGTTTGGCTGGCTGGGTTTGACCCAGGCCAATTATGTGGAACATTACGGACTGTTGCGCCAAAAACTCGCCAACGGCAAATATGAGCCGTGCCAACCGCGCCATAGCTGGAACACCAATCATCTGTGGTCAAATATGTCGCTCTTGCATTTGCAGCGCCATTCCGACCACCATGCCTACCCGCAACGACCCTATCAGGTCTTGCGTAATTTCCCTGACTTGCCGAGTTTGCCAACGGGCTACGGCGGCTGTTTTGCCATGGCAGCCGTGCCGCCGCTCTGGTTTAAAGTGATGGATCCAAAGGTCATGGCATGGGCCGGAGGTGATATTACCAAAGTCAATATTGACCCCAAACGCAAGGACAAATTAACCCGTAAATACGGACGCTTGGACGCTGTCGCGGCGGAGTGATTATTGCCTGTCAGGGTCGGTTAGTTCGACCTGTATAAGCCCGCGCACGCAATTACCAATATAGAGCGCGTCTGCGTTCAACAGATCGTCAATGTATAAAATCTGTTCATTTGCTTCACCGCTTGCCAGCATGGTTTTGCGCAATATCCCCGGCAATAGACCGCACGAAAGTTTTGGTGTCAGCATTTGCCCGTTCTTTTCTACAAACACATTTGTATAACTGCCTTCGCACAATTCATCTTGCTCATTGAACAATAGAATTTCTTGGCATCCGGTTTGCGCTTTGAGCCGCGTTAGCTGGCCCTCAATAAATTGTCGGCGCGTGGTTTTGTGGGCCAGCAATTTATCGCCAGAGCATAGCGGGTTTTTACACAGGGTYACGGGCCATAAGGCACCGGGTCTGGATATGCGAAGCGGGCTGACCCCCAAATCAATCTGGCCATTTTTGTGCAGTTCAAGCCTGATTTTGTGCGGCCCCGAAATATCCAAGAGTGCGGTTTCCAGTGCTTGCAATATGTCTCGTTTCACATAGGGAAACCCAAGCTCGCCCGCTGATTTTTGCAAGCGTTCCAGATGCAAATCCAGCCACATAAATCCGGTGCTTTCATGCCAGCCCAAAGTTTCAATCAGGCCAAACCCGTCTTGCAAGAACGCAGCTTTCAGCAAGCATTCATCGTATTCGGCCCGCGCCCCGGAATCCGCAATCACACCACTCCCGACCCCGTAGGTGCATGTGCCGTCTTCCCTTAAAACCAATGTACGAATACCGACATTAAACCGCATAGAGCCGTCTGGATCAATCAGCCCCAAAGCCCCGCAATAGGCCCCGCGCGGGGCTTGCTCCATCTCCCGGATAATTTCCATAGCCCTTATTTTTGGCGCGCCCGTGACCGAGCCGCACGGGAATAAGGCGCGCAGGATTTGTGCAATGGATATATCGTCCAGTCTTGCCTCAATCCCCGATGTCATGGTGTGCAGGGTCGGGTAGGTCTCTAACCGGTAAAGATCGCTGACTTCAACCGAACCAGATACGGCAATGCGCGACAAATCATTGCGCAGCAGATCAACAATCATTAAATTTTCTGCCCGGTTCTTTGCGTCTGCCTGTAAAGCCTTGGCCAGAGCTTTGTCCTGCTCGGAACTACGCCCGCGCCTCGTCGTGCCTTTCATAGGCCGCATGGTGATTTTTCCGCGCTTTAGCGCAAAAAACAGCTCTGGTGACAAGGAGACAATTTCGGCCCTGCCCAGAGAGATGACGCCGCCGTATTTGACCGGTTGGGCCGATTTAAGCTGGTTATAAATCCCCGCCCCGTCGCCCGAATATGCGCCGTGCAAGGGGAAGGTTAAATTGACCTGATACACATCCCCGGCCTCGATCAGATCCATGACTTTCTTGAAGCGGTTTTTATAATCTGCAAATGACCACGAGGGGGTAAGATTATCTATCTGGCTATTGGCATTTACAGCCAGTTCCGCGTCTGCAAATTTCTCAAACACGCCAAATTGCAACAGCGGTGTATCCGGAGTTTTTGGCATCAACGCCCGCAATCTGTCTTCCAGCAAATACCCAAGTTCATAGGCGAAATACCCGGCCAAATATTTGCCGCTTGCCTGACATGCGGCCATGCGCTTCAAGGCAGGTGACACTTCGTCCGCGCTCCATGCCTCGATGATCTCAAGCGGATTTTGGTACAGACGCCTACGCCCCGCCGCCTGATCTTCGAAATACACAAAAGCTTTATCACGCATAGTCAATGTCCCTGCAATGTCCCTATACGTGCAGGCTTGGCTAGGCTAGTGTGAAACGCATTATGGAGAAATTTCATGTCTAATATCATACGTTCGTTTTTGTTTGTCCCCGCCGACAGCGCCAAAAAACTGGCCAAGGCGGGCGGATTGGATGCCGATGCTTTGATCCTTGATTTGGAGGACGCTGTCCTGCCCGTGAACAAATCCAAAGCCCGCAAAATGTGCGCCGAGTTTTTGGCGCGCACCAAAACCAGCTCGCAAATATGGGTCAGGGTCAACCCGCTGGACAGCGAATTTATCGACGATGATCTGGCGGCAATCGTACCGCTATCCCCGGCTGGGATCGTCCTGCCCAAACCGGACGGGCCGGTGGATATCGAAACCTTGAGCCGCCGCCTCGACGCACTTGAGGCCAAGCACGGCCTGGCGGCGGGGGCGATAAAAATCTTGCCCGTGGCCACAGAAACTGCCCGCGCCGTTATGAGCCTTGCTTTGTATCCGCGCACATATTTACCTAGATTGCTTGGGCTGTCATGGGGTGCGGAAGACCTGGCTACGGATATCGGGGCGCTCACCAATAAAGCTGCGGACGGCAATTTCGCATTCACCTACCAGATGGTCAGAAGTTATACCTTGCTGGCGGCCAAGGCGGCAGGGGTGCAAGCGGTGGACACATTATATGATGATTTTCGCGATAAAGACGGCCTACGGGCCAAGGCTAGGGTCGCTTTTGGGGAAGGCTTCACCGGCATGTTTGCCATCCACCCGGCCCAGATCCCGATCATCAATAAAAGCTTCACCCCAACCGAAGCCCAAATCCGTTACGCCCAAGCCGTCGTCCAAGCGTTCAAAGACAACCCTGATGCTGGCGCCGTACAAATAAGCGGCAAAATGCTCGACATCCCGCATTTAAAACAAGCACAAAATGTGCTGGCGCTGTATGAGGGTTACGGGGGTTGAGGGCGTTTGTTGGCGGCTCCTTAATCCTCAAAAGGAGACGAAACGACATGTTTTAAATTCCACAAAAGCGGACATGCGTCGATTTATCGACGTGAGCAGTAGTTATTGAGGGAGCGTATCATTGGGTTGCTTCAGCCTTCTGTTTATAATGCGTAACTAACTCCATAACAATAAGACCCAAACCAAGGCCAGCTGTGCCTACTCCCCACCAGATCGCAGGAAACAACATCACATAGCCATCAACCCCATCACTGAGACTTATCCCTGTAAACAAGATCAAACCGAAGATATAGCTTGCCAGACTAATTAAGAAGGCCATGCGGAACCCGTCCCTAGTTTTATTCCTATCCTTTCGTGTAATTTTACTGGCTTCAGTTCGTGCATCGACAGTCAAGGCGAGGGCATCAACATTAAATGCTGCCGCCAGAGCCATGACTGATTCACGAGAAGCTCCATCGCCATTTTCTATCCGTTGAATAGTTCTAAGACTAATGCCAGCCGCATCTGCTAGATGTTCTTGCGACCAGCTACGTTCTTCTCTCCAGCGTTTTATTTTTACAGCGTCTGGGGTGATATGCATCTCTTTCTCCTTAGTTCAGATTTAATATTAACCTCTGAGAACGTATCAAAGTTTTACGAGCTAACAACGTCATTTATGTGACAGACAGATGCCACAAGGACGTCAGCTGCATGGTAGTTCTCAAGAACTACAGCCTAGCATATGCCAATATCTACTCAAACACCAGTTGTGGCGGTTCCTTATTACTTTCATATATTTGATTGATGTAACAATCGTTTTTTATGCCATACCCGCTCCTGTCCCCAAAGCAGACAATACCCGGCGGCTTTATTCTAGATGTCTTCTCTTTTGCTACACTCCGCCTGTATCTATGATTTGGCATTGTTTTGTTTCAGTCAGTGCCGTACAGTCTGACACCGAAACAGGAGAATAAAAATGATAAAACATAGTCTGATAACAGCCGTTGTGTGTATGTTGGCGACGCCTGCATTGGCACAAACAACCATTATCCACGCAGGGAAAATGATCGACGTTAAGTCGGGCAAGGTGTTGCAAGACCAGTATATTTTTATTGCCGACGGTGTGATTACAAAAATTGGCACACGAACCGATGCGGAAGCGGCGAAAAAAGATAGCACGGTAAAATTTATTGATTTGTCCGCGATGACCGTATTGCCTGGGCTATCGGATTCTCATGTCCATCTCACCAGCGACGGCAAAACCCACGGCTATAAAACTTTGGGAGTGTCCTTGCCGCGTGCCACGATCAACGGGGTCATGAATGCGGAAAAAACACTATTGGCAGGTTTCACAAGCGTGCGTAATTTGGGGGCGCCCGGCTTTGCCGATATTGCACTGATGAACGCCGTGGACGACGGCGATGTTGTCGGCCCGCGCATCATTCCAGCCGGACGTTCCCTGGGCATTACGGGCGGGCATTGCGATTCCAATCTCTTGCCACATAAATATAAGGATAAGGCCGGCGGCGTCGCAGACGGGCCTTGGGGTGTGCGGACAAAGGTGCGCGAAAATAACAAATACGGTGCCAAAGTTATTAAATTTTGCGGCACCGGCGGCGTGCTGTCCAAGGGGACTAAAATAGGCGCGCAACAATATAGCTTTGTTGAGATGAAAGCCATTGTCGACGAGGCAGCGCTGTTGGGGCTTAAAGTTGCCGTCCATGCTCACGGCGAAAACGGTATCAACACGGCTATTCGGGCCGGCGTCGATTCCGTTGAACATGCCAGTTTTATTACCGATGCTGGCATTGCTGCGGCCAAAAAAACAGGCGCGTATTTATCCATGGATATATATGTGTCGGATTATATTTTATCYGAAGGTGAAGMGGCCGGGATATTGGAAGAATCCCTKGCCAAGGAACGCACCGTTGGCAARAARCAGCGCGARCGTTTYCRWGCSGCCGTRMRRTCCGGYGTCAATATGGCYTACGGTACGGACGCCGGGGTCTATCCCCACGGCCTGAATGCCCGCCAATTATCCTATATGGTAAAGTGGGGCATGAGCCCCATGAAAGCCGTGCAAACCGCAACGATTGGCAATGCCACTTTGTTTGGGATGCAAGAGCAAACAGGTTCAATTTCGGTTGGTAAATTCGCTGATATTATTGCGGTAGACGGCGACCCTCTGGCCGATATCAAAGAACTTGAAGACGTTGATTTCGTCATGAAAGGCGGGGTGGTTTACAAGGGGAAGTGAAGTGAGGCCTAAGCATACTCAATAAAAGCTTCACCCCTACACACCCCAGGAAGCACCCTTTGTTTATCCCTTGTTTATCCCTTTTTGGAAGCTAGCACCACATCAAGCGACCATGTGTCATCTTGCTTGAAGGCAAGTTGAGCCAAAGTTGCGGCAAAGACAGATAGAGAAGGAAAGAAAAGCACATTTCGGCTTTTTTCGTCCAGGATATACAACCCCATCGGATCAGCAATATATTGCCAAATCGCCGCAAGCCCCAATCCCAAAACGACCGCCTGCACTGGAAGAACAAATTTGCGTAACAGCCCGACACAAACAAGAAGTCCCAGAATAACCTGGGCAATCCCCAGTGGCATTTGCAATGCTTCTGCACTCAAAATACCACCATAGTATTTATCCGAAATCCCAATAGCTGTGTCAGCCGCGTTTATTTTCACGAGCCCCCAGATCACCAAGAGTAAGCCGGTGGATAGCCGTAAAAGCAGAAGTGTAAAACTTTTCATCATGATGTTTTCCTGTTGTTTGATTTTGTTGATGTACAAAGTTTCGCATGAATTTGCTAAATACACAAGTCACGCAAGCCAAGCAAAAACACGAAAAATGGATCACAAAATTCAGCCGCCTGAAATGACCTTTGGCATTTTGCAGAGTTTTAAGAAGTGCGTGATGACTGCGTTTGGTTTATGGGGCAAGCGCACTCGTTCGCCCGCAATATAAACATCAACCTTAAATGGTAAGTTAATAAATTTTGCTTATTGAATACACACAATGTTCAATAAAGCTTTTCTACTTACTATATTTCTAATGATGACCAGCGCTGTGCCGGCCATTGCCGCTCCGGCCTGTCAGATGATTGACAAGGTTTTGGGCACATTCTCGCTTGTCAGGGATATCCAGATTGACCAAAACGACAAGCATTACGCCGAGAATATGTCGAAATTGGCAGCACTTGTCGAACAGATTTCCCTGCCCGCACTTGTGCCGCCGCAATCTTTGGACGAGTTATCCGCCGAAAGTGCGGCGCTTTTTCACTATATATCGAGCCTGCGCACCGCTGTCGCCAGTGCAAAATCCGGCTATGATGATCACGCCAAACAGACTTTAAATACTGGCATTACCAAGGCGTTTACCGCGAGCATACAGTCCCTTGCATATTACTGGAATTGCATGCCTGAACAGCCCGCGCCAGATATACAAATGGTAAGTGTGGCCGAAGCGCGAAGCGCGCCGAACAAGCCGTTATATCTGGGCGCCGCCGACACAAGCGTAAAACCGGTTCGGGGTGAACGGGTCAAACCGCTTATGGAGAAACCTGGCATCCGCAACCGCTTGGCTGACAACAGGCCCACTGATAGCAGACTTGCGGGGCGGGTTAAATTCGGACTGGTCACACCGGTTTCGAATACATCTTTGCTTTTGGCGTTCATGGTGTTTTTCGGGCTGTTTGGCACACTGTATATCGTCCACAAACGCGCAAGAAACTACAAGGTGAGAGATGCCAGATGTTTTGTGCATATGGTCAGTAAAATGCGTATGGGAAAATCGGTTCACGGGATAATTATTGTCGATATCTCCATGAACGGTGCAAAAATACAACACCGAAAATTGATCAAAAAGCAAAAAAAACTACAGATTGAACTAGGCGGTATCTGGTATCCGGGCCAGATACAATGGAGCAATCAACGGTTCGCCGGCGTCAAGTTCGACCGACCAATCGGAGCCCAGGTTTTCAACACGGTTTTGCAATCCCCCGGGAGTTCTATAGCGGCCCCGACAAACACTGAAACGCTCACATCAAGCTAGGATATTGAAATCCGGGGTTTATGGATGGTATATCCTCGGAAGGGTAAAACCCCTAAACACCTAATTATAGCCAAGTCAGTTTAAATTGATTGGTTCACCCAATTTTCTATATGCACCGTTCATACCACACCCCATATCCCGTTCATACCCAGCTCCCGCTGCGCCAGCGCCTGCGCGGTGAGTGACTGGGTATCCAGTTTCTTCATCAAATATGTGTGCGCTACGCGCACTCTTTATTGGCTGGATACCCGCCCATCTTTAATGGATATGCGGTCGGGTAT
>NVVO01000038.1 GCA_002733385.1 Robiginitomaculum sp. | reverse complement strand
TTCTTCCTGTTCTTGTAGGAGAGGAAGAAAAAGATACAGATTTTCGGTATGCTCGTGAAAATATGTATCACATTATTGAACGTGGCAGAGATGCTATGGRYGANAYKMTKKRAKMTMGCNMRWTSRKRWSMWTYASMAAKANKYSTTKGRASTGTTNYSRTSWMKTATTRRWAAWYRWGMCCGWWMCASWWGAWMWRYKGWYSSAASTNTCATCGTARAAAACAAAYTGGGTGCCATCTTTAAGGCGGGCAACATCAAYTTCAGCAATTAGTACGCCTTCTGCGTGTAATGCCCGTAAGCCTTCTACGGTGTTTTCTGGATATTTTGAACTTTCATGGGTGCCTCGGTGGGCCGTTACTAAAGCTACACCATCTGGCTTGCAGGCAAATAGCTCCAAAATTGATGGGTATGGCGTTATTTCCTGTGCGCTTGATGTAATGTTATGGGCTTTGTCGTCGATGTTAGGTTTGTCAGCTGGGGCGCTGGAATCTTGGCACGACGAGAGCACTCCTCCGACAAATAAGAAAACGGTTGAAATGGTTATAATATTATTTAACCTAAGTTTAGTTTTAGCCATTTTGCTTCCCCTGTTTATTTATCCACGATTGTTCTGTTTGTTTTATACTGGATTATTGGCGGTGTATATCTTTATCGGTCATGTGTTTCTAAGCCCCTATTTAAACTTCGGTCTAACTTGTTGCTGATATAAACCCTAATAAAATTACAAGTGATAACAGCCACATACAACCGTCTAAGGTCTTTCGTTTAAGCAATTTTCCATTTTTGTGTTTGCGTCTCCGGCAATCTCAAGAACGGGTTGGACATCAAAGGCATAATCCGTAACGATCAAATCTGGATATACGGCATAGTCGATATAAGGTGTGAGATCACCAGAGGTTTGTAGTATATCGTCAAAACCAAAGAAAGACCCAGCTAAAATAGGTATTTTTCTGGTCCGCAATGTTTCGGCCAACTCGTCTGTAATTGGCCCTGCGCCAGTCCATGCGGTTAAAACATTTTCCGGTATGCCCAACTGTTCATAGATTTTAAGATCAGAGGGTTTATTTATACCAACTGATAAGGCGGCCTTAGGGGCGAGTTTGTGTAAGCGTAGCGCTTGTTCGCTATTATAAGATATTAAGATCACCTGACCCAACATGCTGGCAGTGCGAATACTGTCAATAACTTTGGCTTCATCAACAGATGCATTGAAGTCAATTTCTAAATATAATTTGTCTTTAGCGAAAGCCAACACATCTGCAAATGCGCTAGGGTGATAAGAGGTGATTTCTCCATTGGTGTCTTTCAGAAATAATAACTGGGATGCTGCCCAATCAGTTGCGGTAATTGGTCCTGTTCCAGTGGAGCCGCGGTCCCATGTGTCATCGTGAAATACAATCTGGGTTCCGTCTTTTAAGCGCGCAACATTGATGACGGCAAATGGAACAGAGTTATCATACAGAGCCTGCAAGCCTTCTATTGCATTTTCGGGAAATTTAGATCCTTTATGGGTGCTACGGTGGGCTGCAACAAAAGCTGCGTCGCTAGGCTTGCAGGCAAATAATGCTAAAATTGACGGAATTGGCGTAATATCAACGTTATTTGACGTAATATTACGGCCTTTGTCGTTGACTTTAACTGTATTCGAAGGGGTGTTGCCCGCTTGGCACGACGAGAGAGGACCTGTAAGAACTGTGGATAGTACCAATAAAGTTATAACATTACCTAATTTAATTTTTTTTGAAGCCAATTTATTTCCCCTAAATATTTATCCCCGTTTGCAATGCATGCTTTATACTGGTTTGCAAACGGCCTATAGAGCCTGTTTATAGATTGAGAAAGCTGTAAAATCAAAATGAAAAAAGGAAATTCTACAAGCACAATGATTTTTGCTTTGGCGAGCGCACAAGGTCGGGCCGGTATTGCTGTTATACGCATGAGTGGTTTAGGAGTTGGTGATGTGTTATCCTCTTTAACCGGGAGAGATTTACCCGCGCCGCGTTCGGCGCGCTTGCGGGCTTTAAAAAACAAACATGCAGAACGTCTCGATGAAGCCTTAGTGATCTGGTTTCCAGGCCCGGCCAGTTTTACAGGCGAGGACATGGTTGAGCTGCAAATTCACGGGAGTGTTGCGGTTGTCGAGGCCGTAAGTGAGGCGCTCTATGATTTGGGTTTGCGACAAGCTGAAGCTGGTGAATTTACGCGCCGGGCCTTTGAAAACGGTAAGTTGGATTTGACAGAAGCCGAAGGGTTAGCAGATTTAATAGACGCGCAAAGCGAGGGACAAAGACGTCAAGCTTTACGGCAAATGGGCGGCGGATTGCGAGATGTTTACGAAAACTGGCGCACGCAAATTCTTGATGCATTTGCTATGGTCGAGGGGGAAATAGATTTTCCTGATGAGGGTGATGTACCTGATGCTTTGGCACACAGAGCAAAACCGGGCTTGTTAAAATTAGCGGATGAATTACGGGATCGTATTCAAGACAGCGATCGGGGCGAGAGAATTCGCTCCGGGCTTGATATTGCCATTATAGGCGCACCAAATGCCGGAAAGTCCAGTATTTTGAACAGGCTAGCCCGGCGCGAGGCTGCAATTGTGACAGCAGAGGCTGGAACCACCCGCGATATAGTAGAGGTACATATGCACATTGCCGGACTTCCGGTGTGCATTTCGGACACTGCTGGGCTGCGCGATACCGATAATTTAATCGAAGCTGAGGGTGTAAGGCGGGCCAAACGCCGGGCAAAAGATGCGGATTTGCGCTTAGGAATCATTGATTTATCCAGCAATAATCATGATGTCTTGACCGCCCTGTCCGCTGGGGACTTTGTTTTGTACAACAAGTCAGATATTTCAGATACTCCCCTGCCCAATAATGTTTCACGTGAAACATTTTGTATTAGTGCGGTTACGGGCCAAGGTTTTGATAGGCTGGAAAATGCTCTGGAAACCGTAATTAAGGCCCGATTTACCCTTACAGAACAAGCAGGATTGACCCGTACGCGGCATGTTGCCTGTGTGCGCAAAGCTTTACAAGCGGTGGAAAATGCAACTCACAACCTGGAAATCGCCCCGGAATTAGCCGGGGCAGACCTGCGAGAGGCTTTGACGGCCATCAAAGAGCTGGCAGGGGAATCGGATATAGAGGCGGTTTTAGACAGGGTTTTCTCACAATTTTGCATCGGTAAATAGTCGGTGATAAATGTTTCACGCGAAACATTTGGTTGATATAAGCAATGACAAAGCCGTAAATTGTCGATAGGAATGCACAAACTACGAAAAACAGCAAATATATGCCCAACAAGCCAAACAATCAATATGATGTCATCGTAATTGGCGGTGGTCACGCCGGCTGTGAAGCTGCCAGTGCGGCAGCTCGGCTTGGGGCTCGGACATTATTATTGACCCACAAGCTAGAAACAATCGGAGAAATGTCCTGCAATCCCGCGATTGGCGGGCTTGGCAAAGGGCATTTGGTGCGCGAAATAGACGCATTAGGTGGCGTTATGGCCAAAGTGACAGATGCGTCCGGCATTCAATTTCGCCTGCTCAATCGTTCCAAAGGTCCAGCGGTGCGCGGCCCACGTACTCAGTCAGATCGGCAATTGTATAAAAGCGCCATGCAAGAACTTATTTTGAACCATGAAAACCTGACGGTTAAAGCTGCGGCGGTACACGATATAATCCTAAAGAAAAACGTTATGTGTGGTGTGGTGTGCGAAGATGGCCATCAATACCTAGCGCCCAAGGTCATACTTACTACGGGCACTTTTTTGAAGGGTGTGATCCATATTGGCGACAAACGAATTCCGGCAGGCCGTTACGGGGAAAAACCATCTATTGGCCTATCAGAACGATTATATAATTCGGGGTTAAATATGGGGCGATTGAAAACCGGTACCCCTGCCCGGATCGCCCACGATAGCATCAATTGGGATGTTTTAGAAATGCAGTTGGCAGACGAAAACCCGGTGCCATTTTCGTTTATGACCAATACTATCAAGGTGCCACAAATTGCTTGCGGTATCACACACACCAATGAGAATACCCACAAAATCATCGCGGAAAACCTGCAAAAGTCGGCAATCAATCTTGGTCATATTTCCGGGCGCGGGCCTCGCTATTGTCCGTCCATAGAAGATAAAATCCAGCGCTTTGCTGACCGGGATAAACATCAGATTTTCCTAGAGCCTGAAGGCTTGCCAGGTACACCTGACGGAAAAACAATCTACCCAAATGGTATTTCCACATCTTTGCCCCAAAATGTGCAATTGGCATTTTTGAAAACCATCAAAGGTTTGGAAAATGTGCAGGTAGAACGCTATGGTTATGCCATAGAATATGATTATGTGGATCCGCGAGAATTGCGGGCAACACTGGAAACACGCCGCATTCCCGGATTATACCTAGCTGGCCAGATCAACGGTACCACCGGATATGAAGAAGCGGCGGCGCAAGGTCTGATGGCAGGTTTAAACGCAGGCCTGGCCGCAGGCGGGCGCGACCCATTTATCCTCGACCGCTCCCAGGCCTATATCGGTGTGATGATAGATGATTTGATCACCAAGGGCGTATCAGAGCCTTACCGCATGTTTACCAGCCGCGCCGAATACCGGCTGTCTTTGCGGGCTGATAATGCTGACCAGCGCCTGACCCCGGCGGCGGATAAGCTTGGCATTATCAGCGAAAAACGGGCCCGGGCTTTCAAGGATAAAATGCAAGAGTTGGATAAAGCTCGCAGTTTGGCGRCSACATTATCCAAAACCCCGAGCCAGTTGAAAGCCCACAATATCAARGTCAACCAAGACGGTGTACRCCGMACCTTGCTYGACTTGTTGGCCTATCCMAAAACCACCATCGACACCCTGCTCCCGGTTTGGCCAGAACTGGCCGCCATGCCGACAAGTATAAAGACCGCTTTGGAGGCGGACGCGCTTTATGCGGGATATATCGAGCGCCAGGCCCGCGACATTGCGGCGTTCAAGCGCGATGAGGGATTGCGCCTGCCGGAGCATCTCGATTRTGCGAAAATCGGCGGGATCTCCAACGAAGTGCGCGACAAGCTTGTCACCGCCCGCCCGGCCACCTTAGGCCAAGCCGCTCGCATGGAGGGCGTGACGCCGGGGGCATTGTCGGCAGTTTTAGCTTACTTGAAGCGGAGCGCTTAATGTCAAATGACACCAATACCCGAGCAAAGCGAGGCAAGGCCAAGYSSSCGCMGGCGNTNNTGCGCYGCGCGCAATTGCCGTGAGCGAAATAAATCAGAGATCAGCATGAACGCCGAACAATTCCAGCGCCATATATCACAGGAAGAAAATGTTTCACGTGAAACATTTGCGCTTTATCAGCAATGGCTGGATCTGCTAACCCATTGGAACAAAAGGATAAATCTGGTATCTCCGACAACTTTGCACGACTTCTGGTTGCGCCACGCCCTGGATAGCTGGCAGTTGGTCAAGCTGCTGCCCAAAAATACAAAAACCGTACTCGACATGGGCGCCGGGGCTGGATTTCCAGGCCTGGCACTGGCGATCGCACTTAAAAACAAGCAGGACGTCCCAGAGGCGAATGGGGAGCGAAGCGACCGACCGGGAATACAAAATGTCACGCTGGTGGAATCCAACGGCAAAAAATGCAACTTCCTGCGCACGGCTATACGCGAGCTGGCCCTGCCTGCGACTGTCCACCAAGAGCGGGTTGAGAACATGCCGCCCGAACCCTATGACATCATCACCGCCCGCGCCTTTGCGCCTTTGCCCAAATTGCTTGATTATAGCCTGCCGTTTTGGGGCAAAAATACATTGGCTCTTTTTCCCAAGGGCGAAAACTGGCAAAACGAAACAAAGGCAGCAGACAAAAGCCACATATTCGATTTAACCACAATAGACAGCCAAACCAACGAAGTCGCCAAAATCCTGCGCATAACAAATTTACAGCGAGCGGAGGAAAACTCATGACCGAAATTCACATTACCCCAAACCTGATCAAACGAACCCGCAACAAACTAGGCATGTCGCGCCTAGAATTTGCCCGCGCTCTTGGTTTTAAGGGCAGCAAACGCACGGTAGACAAAGAGATTATCCAGCTAGAGCGCGGCAAAGCAGAGCTATGGCCAGCCAAACGCGAAATATTTATCAAAATGCTATTGGAGTTAAGAGGGGATCAGAAAACATGATAAATACACAATTCTCTCCTTCCTCCACTTGTGGGGGAAGTACCCCTCGTTCTTTAGAGGGGGGATGGGGGCGCGTGCTCTTGCACGCCTTTGCGCTATCGGTTTGCTTCGTAGCGGGCCAAAGGGCCCGGCCCCCATCCCCCCTGCGGGGTACTTCCCCCGCGACCGCTTGGGAGTACCCTTGCGGTGTAAACGGAGGAAGGAAAACTATCGGCCCTGCAAAACCGTATGCTGTACGAGACACCACGCCCAACACCCCGCTCACTCTGTTGCAAAACGAGGCCCATGGTGAGGGCCGCACAATGTGTACCAGCTTTCGCAAGAGCSAGCGGTGTGTTAGGATGGGTTTAAGGCTGAAAACCACGGGAGTATTACAATGCGCCTAAGCTGGAACGAAATTCGGGTGCGGGCTAAATCCTTTGCCAATAACTGGCAAGACGCCGCCTATGAAAAAGGCGAAACCCAGAGCTTTTATAACGACTTGTTCCATGTGTTTGGCAAGTCGCGCCGTAGTGTCGCCACCTATGAAGAAGCCGTCAAGAAGCTGGACAACAGACAGGGCTTCATAGATTTGTTCTGGCGCGGCACATTGCTGGTCGAGCAAAAAAGCGCCGGGCGTGATCTGGCCAAAGCCCGCGCCCAAGCTTTTGAATATATCGCGGGGCTGAAAGACAGCGACAAACCGCGTTATGTGCTGTTGTCGGATTTTCAAAACTTTGATTTGATCAATCTATCAACCCGCGAGGAAACTTCCTTCACGCTGGCCGATTTGCATAAACATGTAGAGAAATTCGGTTTTATCATCGGGGTGGAAAAACGCAGCTTTAAGGACCAAGACCCGGTCAACATAAAGGCATCGGAACTGGTCGGAAAATTACACGACGAAATTGAGCTTTCAGGATTTACTGGCCATGATTTGGAAGTATTTTTGGTGCGGCTGGTGTTTTGTCTATTTGCCGATGATACGGGTGTTTTTCCGAGCAAAGACATGTTCCTTGAATATCTACAAATCCGCACTGCCGAGGACGGTACCGACATGCGCGGCAAGTTGTCCGGTCTGTTTGAAATTTTGAACACAACGGAAGACGCTCGCAATAAAAATGAAGACGAAGACTTGTTGGCTTTTCCCTATATCAACGGATCTTTGTTTGAGGACAATACCCGCGTCCCGCCGTTCACATCGGCCATGCGCGACAGCTTGATAGAAGCGTCAAAATTTGACTGGTCTCCCATATCGCCAGCCATATTTGGCTCGCTGTTTCAAAGCGTGATGAACGCGAAAGAACGCCGGGCCAAGGGCGCGCATTACACCACTGAAAAAAACATCATGAAAGTGATCGGGCCTTTGTTTTTAGACGAACTCAGCGCCGAGTTCGAACATGCCAAAACCCTGACGCGGGGTAAAAACAATGCACTGGACAAGCTTATTGACAAGCTGTCGTCCCTGACCTTTTTCGACCCGGCCTGTGGCTGTGGGAATTTCCTGATCATTGCCTATCGAGAAATCCGCAAATTGGAAACCGAAGCTTTGAAAGTTCGCCTCGGCAAGGTGCAGCTGGAACTGGACGCCAAGATATTGTCCATTGTCGATGTTGACCAGTTTTACGGCATAGAGCTGGAAGAATTTCCGGCGCGTATCGCCGAAACCGCCATGTGGATGATGGACCACATTATGAACAACGAGCTGTCCTTGGCTTTTGGGCAAAACTTCGCCCGCATCCCCTTGGAAAAATCACCTCATATACATTGTGCAGATGCGCTGGAAATGGATTGGCAAGACGTCCTCCCCCCCCAAGACTGTAGCTATATTTTGGGCAATCCGCCGTTTATTGGCCAGAGCTACCAAAGCAAGTTTCAGCGCACACAAATGGCGCGGATAATTGATGCCAAATCAAAACGGGCTGGCTCGTTGGATTATGTGACGGCCTGGTTTTTAAAGGCWGGKGCTTATGTRAATTTGGCWGGCACYAACCCGCCCSMYATWGGTTTTGTYKCRACMAATTCTATCACMCAAGGCGARCAAGTRGCMCAGCTTTGGCCATTGTTRTTTGAYCGYTATAAATTGGAAATYGCYTTCGCCCAYMGMACCTTTGAATGGGGCAGTGATGCRCGCGGYAAAGCYCATGTCCAYTGYGTSATTMTYGGYCTYASMCATAGGGTCAATACACCCGAATGGAAGCGCTTGTTCTCCTATGAAAACATCAAAGGCGAACCCATTGAAAGCCAACACAAATGGCTGTCACCGTATTTGTTTGACGCCAGCGGGATGAAGAACCGACATACGGTTGTTGCTGATTCCTATAAACCCATCACGCCAAGGCCGCGTATGATGCGCGGTGTTCAGTCAACAGATGGCGGACACTTTATTTTTCGCGGCAAAGAATATGACGAATTTATAGCTTTAGAGCCAAAGGCCAAGGAAATTCTCAATTCCTATATTGGCGCTGCTGAATTTATACAGAATAAAAAGCGCTGGATTTTGGATTTCAGAAATGTCTCGCCGTCCGATATTCGCCAAATGCCCGAAGTACAGAAACGCATTGCCTTGGTGCGGGAATTTAGATCGAAAAGCAAAAAACCAGCCACCCAAAGACTTGCGGAGTTTCCAACTCTATTGGAGGGAAAAACATTTCCTAATTCCGCTTTTTTAGTAATCCCACAAGTTAGTTCTGAGCGTAGACACTATGTACCGTTTGGTTGGTTAGTGCCACCAACCATCCCAAGCGATAAATTGCGTTATGTTAAAGATATAGAGTGTTCTGATTTTGCATTATTAACCTCCGCCATGCACATGGGATGGATGCGCACGGTGACGGGGCGGATGAAGTCCGATTACATGTATTCCGTCGGTGTGGTCTACAACACCTTCCCTTGGCCCGATCTCACCGACAAAGCCAAAGACACCCTAACCAAAACCGGGCAAGAAATCCTCGACGCACGGGCCGCATGGCCGGACGCCAGCCTTGCTGATCTCTATGACCCGGACACCATGCCGCCCAATCTGCGCAAAGCCCATATGAATAATGACCGGGCCGTGGACAGGCTATACCGCAGCAAAAAGTTCGAAAGCGAACGGGAACGGGTCGAACATCTCTTCGCCCTCTACGAACAACTCACCGCCCCCATGCTAGCCGCTGCCAAACCCAAGCAACGCCGCGCCCGCGCCAGGAAGGTAAAATGATGACGAGTACACCACTTTTCCTTCCTCCGTTTACGGGGGAAGTACCCCTCTTTCTTCAGAGGGGGGATGGGGGCGGCGCTCTTGCGCCGATGCGGTGTTGCGGTAAATTGCTGGCTTATCTGGGTTGCGGGTTTGCTATCAAGTTTCGTACCGGGCCAGGAGGCCCGGCCCCCATCCCCCCTTCGGGGTACTTCCCCCATGAAAAATGGAGGAAGGAAGGCATAAGCAAAACTTTTATGATAAAACCTACTAATCTTTCCTTCCTCCGTTTACACCGCAAGGGTACTCCCAAGTGGTCGCGGGGGAAGTGGGCGCCTCTTGGCGGTCGATGGGGGGCGCACCTCTTGTGCGCTACTGAGTTTAGTTTTTCAATTATATACGTTTCGTACCGGGCCAAGAGGCCCGGCCCCCATCCCCCCTGCGGGGTACTTCCCCCGKGAAAAACGGAGGAAGGAAAAATCTGTCCACGCCTATCAAAACCCATTTAGAGTATAAAACATGACCACACGCACCATTGCTATCGTAAACCAAAAAGGCGGGGTTGGCAAAACCACCACCTCTATCAATCTGGCGGCGGCGTTGGCGGCACAAGGCCAGGTCGTGTTGTTGATTGATCTTGACCCTCAAGGCAATGCCACCACCGGGCTGGGGCGTAGGCGCGGTGCGACGGATGTCACATTATATGATGTAATCGTAGACCAGGCGGCCTTGGCGGACACTGTGGTGGGTACGGATGTGGCCGGGTTGACCTTGGTGCCGTCCGATATGGACATGACCGGGGCCGAGCTGGCCATTGGCAATGCGGCCGGGCGCACCACAAGGCTTAAATCTGCGCTGGCGGATTATTTGGGCGCGCTTAATAGCCAACCGGATTATGTGTTGATCGACTGCCCGCCCGCCCTTGGGCTGTTGACGGTCAATGCTTTGTCGGCGGCGCGGTCGGTATTGGTGCCCTTGCAGTGTGAGTTTTATGCTCTCGAAGGCCTTTCACAATTATTAAAGACCATCGAAGTCGCCAAGGCTTCGGTCAATCCGGATCTGGTGATCGACGGGGTGATGCTGACCATGTATGACAAGCGCAACCGCCTGTCCGACCAAGTGGCGGCGGATGTGCGCAAGCATTTAGGCCGGGCGGTGCTAAAAACCATCATCCCGCGCAATGTCCGCATCGCCGAAGCGCCCAGTTTCGGAAAACCAGTGACGCAATATGACCCCAATTGCAAAGGCGCGATTGCCTATATGGCTTTGGCAAAAGAATTATTATTGCGCCACGGTAAAAACCGTGCGCTAGAAGGAGACGAAAATGTCTGACAAAAAACCAGCTGCATCAAAATTAGGGCCAAAAAAACTTGGAAGAGGGCTATCGGCCTTGATGACAGATATTGCCGTGCCGGAAACCCCGGCACCAGCCGACCCGGACAGTAAACAAAACGCATCCAGTGAAGCCAAACCCAGTCAAGATGGGCATCTGCCCGTCCGCGATAAAAAATATTATCTGGACCGGCCGCAAGCTTTGGTAAAACCCGGTATTCACGAAATCCCTATAGACAAATTAGAGCGTAACTCTGGCCAGCCGCGCAAATATTTTGACAAGGAAAAGCTGGCGGAGCTGACCCGCTCTATTCAGCAAAAAGGCGTGTTACAGCCAATTTTGGTGCGGCCTTTACCAACCACATTTGGTGTCAAAGGCAAGAAAATATCCGACCGCTACCAAATCGTTGCCGGGGAACGCCGTTGGCACGCCGCCCAGGCGGCCGGGCTGGAAGCCATACCTGCGTTGATCCGGGACTTGTCCGAACAGGAAGTTTTGGAAATCGGCGTCATAGAAAATGTGCAAAGGACCGATTTAAATCCCATGGAGGAGGCCAAGGCCTATGCGGCCCTGATGCGGCAATTTGGCCGCAAACAAACGGAAATCGCCGAAGCTACGGGCAAAAGCCGCTCCCATGTGGCCAATTGTTTGCGCTTGCTCAACCTGCCTGAATTGGCCCAGGAATATCTGGAAGACGGCAAAATCACCGCCGGCCATGCCCGCGCCATTTTATCGGCCCCCGACCCGCAAGCTTTGGCCGAGGCCATCGTGACGGGCGGGCTGTCAGTGCGGGCCGCCGAAAACTGGGTAAAAACTGTAAGAAAAACTACGGCAGACCAAGGGCCAAGCAATGAAACCCACGATGCAAATGTGCAATTTGTCGAACGCAAACTTACCCAAATTATCGGCATGGATGTACGCATAAAACACAAATCACCCGGCGGTACTTTCACCGTCAAATACAAAACCATGGAACAATTCGATGATTTGGTGCGGCGCATCCAAAATGATTGAGCGGGCGAAATCTACATAGACGCTTTGGTATGAACAGTTAGTGTGCAGATTATGAAAACCGATTTTGATATTTTAATTGTTGGCGGCGGCTTGGTCGGCTTGACCGTGGCATTGGCCTGCGCCCAAGCCGGGTTTCGTATTGGGGTCGTCGATATCAGCAAGCCGTCCGAACAATTGGCCGAACACCATGACGGTCGCGCCTCGGCCATTGCCACGGCCAGTTTTCGCATGATGCGGGCCTTGGGGGTGGCGGATGCCTTGGAAAGGGACGGCAATACCCACGCCGGGCCGATCAATAAAATCTTGGTCAGCGACGGTCAGGCCGGAGCAGCCCCCTCGCCGCTCACCTTGTTTTTCGACAGCGCCCAAATCGCCGACACCAACGCCGGCGAGCCGCTTGGTTATATGGTAGAGAACCGCCGTATGCGCCACGCCTTGCACGCCCAAACCAAAAAGCAAAAAAATATCACATGGATHGCYCCGGCHAAAGTCAAGGAAATTGDGGCGGACGAAGCCAAGACCACGGTCATATTYGRYGACGGCAAAACCTTGTCGGCKGCTTTATTGGTGGCGGCGGATGGGCGTAATTCTTTCGTGCGCCGCAAAGCCGGCATTGGCGTCATGTCCTGGCCGTGCCAGCAAAAAGCCATAGTCACCACCGTCGAGCATGAACTGCCCCACGAAGGCACCGCTCATGAATTATTCCTGCCCGCCGGGCCGTTCGCTATTTTGCCGCTGACCGGAAACCGGGCCAGTATTGTTTGGACGGAAACGCCCCGGGCCGCTGATGCGGCTATGGCACTGGACGACGAGCAATTTGCGGCGGAACTGGCAAGGCGGTTCGGGGACTTTCTGGGCTGGGTTAAGCCTGTGGCCCCGCGCTGGTGTTATCCATTGTCGTTTTTGCACGCCGATACTTATGTGGGCAAGCGGTTGGTTTTGGTCGGGGACGCGGCTCATGCCATTCATCCCATCGCCGGGCAGGGTTTTAATATGGGGCTTAGGGACGCGGCCGCCTTGGCTGAAATTTTGGTTCAGGCCCGCGCAGAAGGTCAGGATCTGGGTTCGGATTTCATTTTGGCGCAATTTGAAACCTGGCGCAAATTTGACAATACTGCGCTTACTCTGGCCTGCGATATGTTCAACCGCCTGTTCTCCAATAATATCGTACCGGTAAAACATGTGCGGCGTATGGGGCTAGGCGTTGTCGACAAACTTCCGCCCGTGCGGGCATTTTTTATGAAAGAGGCTTCGGGCCAAATCGGTGAATTGCCGCCGCTGTTAAGAGGAGAAGCTTACACATGAGTAGTATTCAGTTTTATGGTCTCAAAACGTGCGACACATGTCGCAAGGCACAAAAAGAATTACGGGGCGCGGGGCGAGAATTTGCTGTGATCGACGTGCGCGCTGATGGTGTTAGCACCGAAAAACTACAAATCTGGGCGGGGAAAACCGGCTGGAATACGCTGCTGAACACCAGGTCAACTAGCTGGCGAAATCTGGACGCGACAGACAAAGACCAAATGGATGAAGCTAGGGCCATAAAGCTTATGACCAAAAATCCGACCTTGATCAAACGCCCGGTGATAGAGCTTGGCGCGGTTCTATTGGTGGGTTGGAACCCACAAACCAAACAGGCGCTAGGTTTATAGGTGTGGATCTAAGGAATTAATTTGCCGTGTTTATCTGCCAATTTATAGGTAATTTTGGTTTCAACACCGACAACCCCCATAGGCTTTCCGTTTTTTGTCCGTGGTGCGAAATACCATCTTGCTACTGATTCAATACTGCCCGCTCGAAAAATATCATGGGCGCAATCGGTGGCCTGAATATTGGTCGGAACCCCGCGCATGGAGACATCAAACTTCATATTGCAATAGCCGCTGCGCAAAGCCCCAAACGGCATAATCGGCGCGGTCCTGACCAGGGGTAGGGCGGCTTTGTCCTCTACGGCGTTCCCGGCCTCAACAGAAAAATCCACCACGCTTAGTGGRCTAAGGGTTATAGTCAAAGGAGGGGTGCGGGTAAAATAAACCTGAATGCCTTGTTTTTCTCTAGGGTTAAAGGCAATTGGTATGGCTTCGCCTTGCTGGTTAGACATTTCTGCGTAGGCGACCACGGGTTTTTGAGAATCGATTTTTAAACTACACGGCGTAATGCAACCGCCGACAGGTTTGAAGTCTTCGGATAAAATATTCGCGCCATATCCGAAAGTTACAATTGAACCGGAGGGCAGGCTGGAAAAATGTGCGGTTCGCATCCAGGGTTCGGGCGCGGGAGTTTGACCGGGATCAGGCTTTTCCGTTTCGGGCGCAAGTTTAACCGGATCGCATATTTGACCGTTTGGTATATTAAGCACTCTACCTGCCCCGCCAATTTTAAGGGGCGGTTGGTAAATTTGGCTATAGGTGGTCTTGCAACGGGAGCCATCGTTGGTTTTAGAAATGTTGGACGAGGCACAGCCGGACAAGACCACTAGGCTTGCCAGCGCAAAAACCCGAGTTAACCCAAAACCCATACTAATCTAAAACCCGCGCTTCGTCTGCCAACATGATCGGAACACCTTCGCGTATCTGGTAGGCTAGGCCAGCTTTTTTGGAAATCAGTTCACCGGCTTTTTTGTCGTAATTGAGCGAGCCACCAGTGACCGGACATATCAATATCTCCAACAGGCGCGGGTCAAGTATATCAGTTAGTGTATCAGATTTTGGCTTGGTCATATTTCTTCCTTTGCCCGTTTAGTAACGATTATTTGCCCGCCCGTCCAGCTTTGCGGTAATGAGAGTTTTTGCGCAAGAAGTGTTTTTCCACGAGATGCCACATGGCCAAGCTGGCAGCTAAGACCAATAAAACGGCCAAGCCCACGCCTTGCCAGCTTGCGCCTGCAAATATTCCGGCGGCCACCAATGCATTGATGATCGGGAAATGGGTAATATAGACGCCGTAACTCAGGTCTCCAAACCGGGCCGCGTTGAGCTTGGGGCCCGGCGCATAGGCCAGCACAAACACTAACCCGCCTAAGCCGACGGCGCGGAGAAACTCAAAATTAGGCAAGAGTGACAGGCCAAAACATATAAGCCCGGCCAAACCACATGCGAACAAATGTGCCTTTAGTGTGTCGCGCAATATCCACAACATCATGCCAACAACAAAAAAACTCATTTGCCCCGGAAGTTGTCTGGCGAGTTGTGCGGCGTAAGGAATGTCCATATGGGGGACGACGGATCGCCAAATTTCTGCACACCCATATATCATAACAAGCACACCCCATTTGGCCATTTTCAACCCTGCTTGGTCAAGTTTAGCCAAAACCCAGCCTAAAATTGGCAAAGACATATAAAACATCACTTCGATTTTCAAAGTCCACAAAGCCCCGTTGACCACAAATGAGCGCTGGCCTTCAAACAGGCCGGGTAAGGTCGGCTCCAAGAAATTTAAAAACAGCAAATTGGCACCAACATATTTACCCACTTGCGCAAACCCGCCGCCCAAAACCAGGCTGATCAAAGCCGGTACCAAGATGACAACGGCATAGGCCGGGTATAAGCGCCGCACCCGTTTTGCGGCGTAGTCAGAAATATTTTTGGAGTTTTGCAGAGAGCCGTAAACCAACATGCCGGAAATGATGAAAAACCCCTGGATAGATATTTCTGCTAGGCGGCCCAGTTGCGCTTCTAGGTTTGCGCCGGCCATTGAAGACAAGAACACGCCATGATAAACCACCACCAATGATGCGAACAACAGCCGCAAAAAATCAAATCTGTTGGTGCGCGTCATATTGCCCTGCCATAAAACCCGGTAAATTCCAGCAAATTACTGTACGGTTTTGTCTGCACCGTCAAGGGTATCAGAATATAGATGCATCAAGCCAATTAGTAAACGCCGGCGGTCTTCGTGGTTGTTGGCCTCTAATAGTGATTGTTTGTCTTCGGGGCCAAATGGGCTAATCATAGTGGCTTGATCCACCAGCCTGTCCAGAGGGATTTGCTTAAGAGCATCCCAGTCAAGTTGCACACCCAGGGTTTTGGCGTAAGTTTTCATGGCCATGGTCAATGCGCCGCGCTCGCCTTTACTGGTGGTCATGGCTTCGGGGGTGATGTCAGCTTGGTGGATATTTACATCGTCCTCAAATCCGTCATAATCTATACGAGCTTGGCCGTAAGGGGTTTTTACCTGAATATTTTCGCGTACACGAAACCGTTTAAGCCCGCGCAAAACCAGCATATAACGGCCGTCGTCCATTTCGGCAAATTGGACAATCCGGCCAAGTCCGCCGATTTTAGTTTGGCTGCCGTCTTCCAGTGTTTGCACCATGCCAATAAGCCGCTCGTCTYTGAGCGCGTCGTCAANCATGTTGAGATAGCGCGGCTCAAAAACATTGAGCGGTAAATCACAGCCRGGCARAAGCACGSTTCCGGYKAGCGGAAACAAGGCCACAGTTTTTGGATTGGTACGAGCCGCCAGAGCTTTGAGATGTGTGCCCATTTAGGCGAACAAAATCGATGCTAATTGCTTGCGCCCTTGCACGGCGATTTCAGACTCGACCCCTTCGGCTTCAAATATGGTCAACAGGAATTTACGGGCCGCTTCATCATCGTGGGCCCGGTTTTTGCCGACAGAATAAAGCAAATGCTCGACCGCCCCGCTATTGTCGCCGCCGGCAGCTAGTGCCTTGGCCAGTTCAAGCCGTGCATCCAGATCATCAGGTGCGGCTTCGATTTTGACGATTAAATCACCATAACCAGTACCGACCGCCTCGCCGTCGGCTGGCGCACTTTCTATCAATGACAACGCGGCGCGCACGCTGGCAATATCGGCGTGATCTTTAATAGCGTCCGGCGCACCGTCTATCAAAGCTTGGGCCGTATCCATATCACCGCTGTCCATGGACACCCGCGCCAGCCCGGCCAGGGCTTGTGGGTTTTCGGGGTTCATTTGCAGGGCGGCGGCAAAATCCTGGGCGGCGCCGCCAATGTCTCCGGCCTCCAGGGAAGCTTGCGCCCGTTCCACCAAGGTTTCGGCCTCGGCAATGACATCCGTATCACCGGTTAATTTGCCAATAAATTTCTTGAGCTCGCTTTCGGGCTGTGCGCCCATAAACCCGTCCACAGGCTGCCCGTCCTTGAACGCATAAACCGTCGGCACCGACTGTACCTTAAGCTGCCCGGCCACGGCCTGGTTTTCGTCAATATTAATCAAGACCAGCTTGACCTTGCCGCCCTCTGCCTTGACCGCTTTTTCAAGAGCCGGGGTCAATTGCCGGCACGGGCCGCACCAAGGCGCCCAAAAATCAACGATTACCGGCATGGCTTTAGACGCCTCAATGACATCTTCCATAAAATTTGCATCGCCCGAGTGGACGATATAATCAACTGTGTTTTCTGTATCTATATCCATGTTTATAACCCTTACGCAAAGCGCTCGATTTGTGTTTCAATAAACTCCGCCACCTTGCTTTCGGGCAAAGCGCCCTTGAACATATCTACAGGCTTGCCGTCTTTAAAGGCAAAGACCATGGGAATGGCCATTACCCGAAGCTGTTGGGCGATACCGGGATGGTCTTCGGTATTAACTTTGACCAACTTAACCTTGCCGCCTTGCGCGGCAACCAAGCGCTCCAACAAAGGCATAAGCGTCTTGCAAGGTCCACACCAAGGTGCCCAAAAATCCACCAATACGGGCACGTCGCTGGACGGCTCGATAACATCGGCCACAAATGTCGCATCTGTGCCGTTGGCGATGTTTTTGTTTTTACTAGAGGCAGGCTTCGCGCTCGTTTTTTTCGTCGTCATAGTCTATCCTTAAAAAGCTTCCCTATACATGGTCTTTGCGCAAAAAAATACAAGCGATTCTCTCATAACATTTATGAAGGGCTGAACGACGTCAGTGCATATCCAAAATCAACCACTCCTCGCTTGCATAGACTACCAGTATCATTATGTTCAGATGTAGAGCAAGGGGATACAATGTTACTCAGAAGTATAACAAAACACGTCAAAGACCAAAACTGGTTCGCGGTTGGGCTTGATTTTTTTATTGTCGTGGCAGGCATTTTGATCGCCTTCCAAATCACCAATTGGAATGAGGGGCGTTCCAATGCCATAGAAGAGCGAGCACTTCTTCAGCAGTTAAGTATAGAATTTGAACAGATCGAAGCGGGTGCAAAGGATAGCATCGATTTTCAGAAAAACACAATCGCTGGCTTAACGACCATTGCGGCTACTCTTGACGCTGGACAGCTTGACGAAAATGATCGCGCTCTATTCGAACAAGGTCTTTTATATGGCTATACCCTTTATACAAGTTCAGATCGATCTACTGTTCTTGGTGAGATAATCTCTAGTGGAAAGTCCAGCCTGCTTAAAAACAAAGACCTGTTACGTGAACTCATGCGGTATGATGCCTATTTAAATGAGTTTGCGAGTGCAGAAGACATAATCGCCGAACAACAAACGGCGTTTCTGCCAAATTTCACAAGCAGTTTTACCTATGACTTGGAAAAAACCGTTTTGATTGGCGGCTCTTCTTTTAAGGTTTCTGCAATTGGAACTTATGATTTTGACACGATGGTCAAGGATCGTGCATTCCGTAACGCCGTTTATGAGCTTCGCGAAACACATATAATGTATACAAACTGGCGTAGAAGAATTATAGAACGAAACCAAAAAATCCGCCATTTAATAGACGCCGAAATGGCGACAAAGGGGGCCAAGTAATGCTCCTTCGTTCAGTCACAAAACACGTCAAAGACCAAAACTGGTTTGCGGTGGCGCTCGATTTTTTTATTGTTGTCGCGGGCATTTTGATTGCGTTTCAGATTACCAATTGGAATGAGGGGCGGGTGCTGAAAAAACGAACAAACGCACTCATAGAGCGTCTGGAAGCGGATTTCGGAAGAGATGTTTTGAGCGCCATCAGTATACACAATTACCACAAACAGGTTTACGCAGATGCGCTTCTCGTGCTGAACGATATCACTGGCCGCGAACCAATGTCCGACGAAGCGTTTTTAATTTCCGCGTATCGAGCCACTCAATTTAACAGATTTACCCGAACGACGGCTATTTATGAGGAACTGGTTTCAACGGGTGGGTTAGAACTGGTTGCAAATACAAAGATGGGTGCAACAGCATCCCTCTTTTATGGGACGACAATAATGTCAGACTACGAACGTCACGGCGAATCGTCGGAGTATCGAAACTTATTCCGTAGTGTTATGCCGATCAACATCCAGATGGTTGTTGCCAGTGTTTGCGGAGATCGAGCATTGACGATTGATCAAACCATGAATGAAGAAAATCTGATCGGATACGAATGCGCCCTTGATCTTACGCCAGAGCAAATAGAAGAAGCTGCGCAAATCTTGCGCCAACATCCGTCTGCTGCCACGGCGCTGCGTCACCGCGTTGCGACCCTGAAAACACAAAATTCCGATTTTGGGAGTGTTGTTCAGGCGATTAGACCATTTCTCGCCACTCGGGAATTGCTGGAGAAAAGGTCACAAATGTATATTTGGAATGAAGAATAATGCGCCTACGTTCCCTAACAAAACACGTCAAAGACCAAAACTGGTTCGCCGTAGGGCTGGATTTTTTCATTGTTGTGTTTGGTGTGTTTGTTGGTTTGCAGGTGCAGCAATGGGCGCTTGAACGCCAACGCCAAAACAGTGAGGGTCAATATCTCATGCGCTTGCACGGCGAGGTCGAGCTGTTGATKGCAAGCCGGGCGAGTTATGACSRAACACGRCCAAGRKYTTCRGSGCTCYTSGGSGAAGCGGTAGATATYCTCGCGAGCGGKTCWGATGMTATTMAGCTTTCGCCGGCCCATTGCAGCGCGATTGCCACTTCGTCAAAAATGACCATACCGCCTGCGGATTTGCCGACCGTCAGGGAGCTTTTATCATCGGGACGGCTAGATATAATTTTGTCCATAGATGTGCGCGAGGCAATTTTAATCTATACCCAACATGTGGCGCGYGCSMGAGATTTAATCACCGSCATSGCARMCCAKKSGGAAGATTTRTCAMGACGYTAYCCGGCCTTGATCAAGGTTCAYTAYGGRYCGKCTYMTRMCSGCSCGGATSGYGTTTGGCTYAACCCRGTTTGTGATACGACTGCCATGGGCAAAGATATAGCATTYTTGAACGCACTTGGCGYCAATGCTTACCAATATAACGTCTACACTGACCGYGCGGTGCTTCCCGTTAGCCGCGAGCTGGCCAAATTACACGAAACCCTCGACCAGGCTTTAGGCATAAAGCACGTTGAGGTGGGGACAGTGCCGTAATTTCACGCTACATTTGAAAACATGACAATTTACGGCTTCGCTAGCGCCGCGAAATCCATGATGATTGGCTCATGGCTTACGGCCTTGGCAAATACCTGCAGATCACTTGCTTTAAACGCCGTTGTCGCGGTGTTTTCCAGCGGATGAAAATTGACGGTTTCGTGGGTGAACAAAGCTTTGTCGAGGACAAGTTGCACGCGGTTTTCCGTATCGTTCATCACGGCAAAAAACGTCACCGAGCCGGGCGTGACGCCCAGTGTTTCCAGCATTAAGTCCGGCTTGCCAAAGGACAGACGCTTGCAGCCCAGATGCTTGTGAAGCTGGTTGATTTGTATTTTTGTATCGCCCAGGGCGCAAACCAGAAACAGCGCACCCGACTTGTCTTTGAGAAACAGGTTTTTGGTATGGCCGCCCGGTAATCGCGCTTTGATATGTGCGCCTTGCTCCACCGTAAATATGGCTTCGTGTTCATGGGTGGTGTGGTTAATGCCGAGCTCGTCCAGCAGATCAAATAGCGGTTTGCGAATTACAGGCATTTTATCAATTTCAGACATGACCAACTTCCCTAAAGGCACTTGTTTACACGAAACCCCCGTTCCCCGTCCAGTCTTGCACGCACTTATTGGGGGAAACTAGGCCATAAAATGCACAAAACCGCAAACAAACCCTTGCTCTCTCTAGCAGACTTTGCCATATACCCCTCCTTGATGGGCCCATGCCCGCAAATTGCGTCTTTGAGCGGGCGTAGCTCAGTGGTAGAGCACAACCTTGCCAAGGTTGGGGTCGTGAGTTCGAATCTCATCGCCCGCTCCATTTTCTTCAATAAATTCAATGACATACATTTTTTGTAGCGATTGGCATACTTCGCTGTTTCGAATTTGGAAGCAATTTGGAAGCAGTATATAGCGAAATGTATGTATGTAATTTATCTGTGGATAAAGTTCATCAATTCAGAAAGTCAGATTGTTTTTAAGTAGTCCGTCAAGAAAACACGGTTCTTTTGTGGTTGGTCTGTGGGTAACTTTCCGCTAAACCCAACTCAACTTAGCAAACAGCAAAAAAGACAGTAAGAACAGTTCTGGTTTATGTCGCGCAATAACCTCAAACATCACCATTAAGAATAAGATCACGGGCAAAATTTTCAGTGTCAACATAAAACGTAGATTTTCAGGAATTTGATTGAGCAACCTCGTATCTTCAATACAACATTCTGTATATTCAAGAATTATCCCCTCAAATAAAATGACATCATCAAGACGGTCAAGAATATCATCAATATCAGCCGCAAGATCGTCGGTCTAATCCGTGGAAAAAAAGATTCGATTTGTAATTGATAAATTAGAAAGCTATCATTTAGCCTCATTGCATATCGATGTACAATAATAGACATGAAGGTAATCTATGGGGAAAAACTCACAGAGCATATTCGTTAAGGAAAAAGTCAGCGAGCTACGCATGAAGCTGCTTGATCTTACAAACCGAAACCCTTTATTGAATTTTAGGCACTCTGAAAAAGCCCTTACTCACCTATTGTTGATTGTTATTAAGCTATGGCTTTGCGGTATTGCAAGCGCCGATGTTCGATAGTCTGTTTTTTAATCCTTTCCCTTTTGTTTAAAAT
>NVVO01000008.1 GCA_002733385.1 Robiginitomaculum sp. | reverse complement strand
ATATTTTGCTGGAAATACCAAATGGTACAGCAAAATTGTAACATTATGGCTCTTATGTATATATTCGCTCACGCGAATATTCTACGCAGCAAGCTGCGGAGAATGAAACCCTAAAAAGGATTCAAAGTCGTTTCAACTGTCCTCCCAAAACATCTATCTAAACTGAATTTGCGGTCAAATGTTTACAACCCTGTACATTTTTGGTTTTCTATGGCTTCACAGAGCATTCTTAAGGCTTCATTTGTGGCGCAAAGGCGAATATTTTTACGACCAGTGTTGGTAAACTCAAACAGATGCGCTGCAGTTGAACGCCCTTTCTGTGCTATAGCAATCCAGACCGTACCTACTGGTTTGTCCTCCGTTCCGCCGTCCGGCCCGGCAATGCCGGTGACGGAAATGGCCATATCTGTCTTCAGGGCAGTGTTAGCACCTTCGGCCATGGCCAGCGCTACTGGTTCGCTGACTGCCCCGTGTTTTTCTATGAGGCCCGCCGGCACATGTAATTGGGCGGTTTTTACAGAATTTGCATAGGCGATTATACCGCCTTTAAACATGTGCGAAGATCCTGGAACCGCCGTAATGGCAGTGGAAATGCCGCCGCCCGTACAGCTTTCGGCGGTGCTGAGGTTTATGTTGGCGGCTCGTGCCAATGCAACCAAGTTTAGCGCTAATTCATCAATTCCTTGTCGGGTTTTACTCATGACGGCACCCGTACACTGGCCATTGCTTGGGCGGCAATGCCTTCGGCCCGGCCCGTAAACCCGAGACCTTCAGTGGTGGTGGCTTTGACGCTCACTCTATCTAGCGATATATTCAAAATCTCTGCAATTTTTGCTCGCATAGCGTCGCGGTGCGGCTTGACCTTTGGTTGTTCACAAATCAGTGTTATATCAACATGGTCGATTATTCCGCCCTTATCCGCAATCAATTTAGCCGCATGGTTTAAGAACACTGTAGAATTTTCGCCTTTCCATTTCATGTCGGACGGCGGGAAATGATCGCCTATATCGCCAGCGGCAATCGTACCAAGCAGGGCATCGGTGAGGGCGTGCAGACCGACATCGGCATCACTATGACCTCGCAAGGAAAACCCGGCCTGTATCTCGACACCGCACAAAGTCAAAAATTTGCCAGGGCAAATCCGGTGTACGTCATAGCCACTGCCGCTGATGCTGATGAAAGATGTGGACATTATGAAATCTTCTTCCCAGGTTAATTTAATGTTCTTACTGTCACCCGTGCAAAACCCAATGGATAAACCCGCTTGTCTTGCCACTTCAATATCGTCGCAGAAATCCGCATTCTCATCAATAGTAACATAGGCTTGCCGTATTGTAGTAAAGTGAAAACCTTGAGGTGTCTGCACACGCCTTAAATATTCCCGGGCTATAGGGTTGCCGTCTAGTGATTTGACCGCGTCAATCATGGGTAAGGCCGGGACAACGGCTTGATAGTCCTCCAAGCCGTTTAAAACATGCTCTATGGTTTGTTTTTGTAAAAATGGTCGGGCTGCATCGTGAATAAGCACGATATCTGGCGTGTGCGATCGCAAGGCTTCCAGACCCGCTTTAACCGAGGCTGTCCGGGTGTTACCGCCAAATACATATTGGGTTTCTGCGTCAAAGCCGGCGCAAGCCTGTTCATACAGTTCGATGTCATCCGGATGTATCACAATAATAATGGGGGCGTAACCCGCGAAACATGCCAATGTGCGGCTCAGCACCATTTGCCCGTTTAAATCCCGGTATTGTTTGGGCAGACCTAGGCCGGCTCGCCGTCCACGTCCGGCCGCAACGATGATAACCGCTATTTTTGTTGATTTTGGTGATGAATTATTGTGCAAGTGGTTTTTTCCCGTTAAAGCTAAATTATGAACGCACAAATTCAAATCGGCAAGAACAACTTGCTATCAAATGTATTGGTCGCCCCCATGTCCGGTATTTCAGACCTGCCGTTTCGCCGCCTAGCGCAACAATTCGGTCCAGGTTTGGTGGTGTCTGAAATGGTCGCCAGTGAACATTTGGGCAAAGGTGATAAGGCGGCGCTGCGCAAAACGGCTGGGGACGGGGATATCGATCCGCTCGCCGTGCAGTTGGTCGGGCGCGAGGCCCATTGGATGGGGCAGGGAGCGCGTATCGCAGAGGATATGGGCGCCCAGATCATTGACATAAATATGGGGTGTCCGGCCAGACGCGTGACCAGTGGTTTGTCAGGTTCGGCGTTGATGCGTGATCTCGACCATGCGCTTAGTCTTATCGAGGCTGTTGTCACATCCGTAAGTGTACCAGTGACGTTGAAGATGCGTTTGGGATGGGACACGGATACGATTAATGCGCCCGATCTGGCCTTGCGGGCGCAAGATGTTGGTATCCAAATGGTGGTTGTTCATGGCCGCACCCGGTGTCAATTTTATAAGGGCCAGGCCGACTGGGCGGCGGTAAAGGCGGTAAAAACTGCTGTGAGCATCCCGGTGATTGTCAACGGCGACATTCAAAGCCCACAAGATGCCCTCGCGGCTTTGTTGGCTTCCGGTGCGGACGGCGTCATGTTGGGGCGCGGCTTGATAGGGGCACCGTGGCGAATATCGGAGGTAGTTTCGGCCCTAAATGGCCAGCCCCGACAAGGGATTACTCCTCAAAAAGCCTTTGAGGTGGCGCGAAAGCATTACCGGGAAATTTTGGCGTTTGATGGTCTTGAAGTGGGATTGCGTACCGCCCGCAAGCATCTGGCCGGATATGTGGAACATGCCCCTGTAGAAATGTCCGGATGTTTGCGGGCGGCTGTTCGCAGTAGAATATGTCGATTGAATGATCCAGCGGAAGTGCTTGAAATGCTGGAGCAAATCTATTTGGCCCCGCAAACACTGAATGTCGCCCCATGAGCGGGCGGGAAAATACAATGGTTGTTGCCGAAGCTCTGCCCGATCCGGTTTTAGTATTTGATCCAAAACATATGACTTTGCAATGGATGAACCAGGCGGCAGAAAACTGGCTAAGAGGGTCACGGGGCAAACGAATGGGTACTGCATTAGCAGATATTGCACCGGGTTTGGACGGGCTTGCTTTTGCTTTACAGTCGTGTGCCAAATCCGGGGAGACAATTCGGGGACGGGATATTCATATTCACATTATCGGTGCGGCAGGTGCAGACTGGGCCTATTTGGTTTTTCCGTTAGACAGGCAAATTGCCGTTTTGTTAAGCCCCCAACAAAAAAGCGGGACGGGCGAGCAAGAAGAGCCCCAAAGTCAGGCAATCTCAATGTTGGGGCGAATGTTGGCCCATGAATTGAAAAACCCTTTGGCGGGCATTTACGGCGCGGCACAATTGCTGGAAGCTGGTCTTGATGATGAAGCGGATTTGGAAATCACCGGGCTCATCAAATCCGAGGTTAGGCGTATTGGTCGCCTAGCAGACAAAATGGAAAGCTTTGGCGATAGAGAAGTGGGCAATTTTGCCGCTTTTAACATTCACACAATTTTGCGTAAGGCGTATTTGTTGTTTTTAAATGCAGACAATACCAATATCAAATTTACTGAAAGCTATGATCCATCGCTGCCTGATGTTTACGGCAATGCCGACCAGCTTATGCAGGTGGTGATCAATTTGCTAGCCAATGCCGTCGATGCTGCACAAGGGAGTGAACGCGCCTGTATAGACATTCAAACCGTGTTTCGGGCCGGGCTTCACAAGACAAACCTAGCAGGGGAAAAATATGTGTTACCTGTGGAAATCCGAATTTCTGATAACGGCATAGGCATACCTTCCGGGCTAAAGGGCCGGATATTTCACCCATTTGTCACTGCCAAAGCCAATGGGCACGGATTGGGGTTGGCTTTGGTTTCAAAAATCATGCTTGAACATGGCGGGGTGGTTGAATTCACTTCAGCACCCGGCAATACAATATTTTCCCTATTGTTACGGACGGAAAAACCTATAAAGAAATGAGATTAAACACATGAAAAACAACATTCTTTTGGCTGATGACGATGCGGGCATTCGTTTTGTATTGAGCAAATACCTCACCCGGGCCGGTTTTGCCGTAAAGGCTACCGACAATCCCCAAACGCTCATGAAATGGGCAAAGGCGGGGGAAGGTGATGTCATATTGACGGATGTACATATGGGGGCTGAGGATATTTTTGAATTTGTACCCGAGCTTAAATCCGCCAGGCCGGATCTCCCGATTATCGTCATTAGCGCCAATACCCGCATGGTGACGGCGCTTAAATCACGACAGACTAGGGTTTTCGAGTATATTCCCAAACCATTTGATTTACCTGATTTGCAAAAAACTATTGAACGCGCATTGGATAACCAAATAGCAACGCAAACCTTACACAAGCCTGCACCGGACCAAATGATCGGGAAGTCCAAAGCTATGCAGCCTGTTTTTCGGGCAATTTCCGATTATGCGTCCGCTAATATACCTGTATTTATCTGGGGGGATGTTGGGGTCGGGAAAAACCTTGCCGCCCAATGTATCCATGATTCTGGTACGAGAGCTGACTTGGAATATTTACATTTCGACAGCAAAACACCTAAAGGCGAAATATTGGATAAATTGGATAGGGGGGATTTGTTCGTTGACCGTATACATGAGCTTTCAAAGCCGGACCAGACAGTTTTATTGGAGATTATGGAGCACAATGAACGTTGCTCGCTCAAACAACAATTTCGGGTAATTGTAGCCAGTGATTTGCCATTTGAAGCATTGCGGCAACAGCCAAATTTACGAGCCGATTTATTGTCGCATTTTATGGGCGGACAAATCTATCTACCGCCATTGCGCGAGCGGACCCAGGACATTAAAGATTTGGCCTTGTATTTTTTCAGTCAAGTGCGGCCCGCTGGACCAAGAACAATATTAAAAGACGGATTGGCCCGACTAAAAGCCCATAAATGGCCAGGCAATGTCCGGGAACTGCGCAGCTTGATGCAAGTATTGGCTTTACAGTTTTCCGACCAGGCGGTGGGGGCGGATATTATCGATCAAATGCTGCAATCTCGCGAAACCCAGCAACACCAAAAGGGGCATATTGTCAATATTGAAACCGCCTGTATAGAATTGCTACAACAGGTTTATTTGGGTAAAACCGACTTGTTAGATCCGAGACTCTCTCCCTATGAGCAGGCTTTGCAATGGTTTGAGAAACCCATATTTGCCGAAGCCCTGAGATTGACCGAGGGAAACAATTCCAAAGCCGCAAATTTATTGGGTATTCACCGCAATACACTGCGCACAAAATTACGTAATTTCTCAAACTAGGGCCTGCTGCAAACAGGCATATTTGTTTTGTGTTGAGTTTTTGCAACACTGTGATAAAAAAGAAACAATGAACAATATAAACAAACCCCAAGTTCGGCATTTCCGAACCCCAAAAGCATTCCGTGCAGTTCTATTTGGTGCTTTATTCACCTTGGCGGCCGTGATGATAGGTGTCGGGGCGCTGATGGCATTGTCTGGAGATGAAGGGCAGGCGGCGGCGGCACTCCCTGCTTTGCAAGTCAATTTACTTTTGATTATAGGCTTGGGTGTTTTCATTTTACTGCGATTGAGCCGCGTGTTTTTCAGATCCGAAGCTGGCCGCAGTGCGCCTTATTTACATCGTCGTTTTATTTTGATTTTTTCCCTAGCTGCCTTGGTTCCAGCCATTTTGGTGGGTTTATTTTTTACGGCACTCATGAGCCGCAATATCAATGATATTTTCGGGCCTACGGTTAGTGATACCATGCAAAATTCACGCGAGTTTTCAAATGCCTATTTAAGTGAAGAGCTTAACACCAACACCAGGGGCGTTTATGAAATTGCCAATGACTTAAACCGGGCCGAAGCGCAATTGCCAAACCGGATTACCTATACAGCCTATCTTATCAACCAGCAAAGATATAGAGGATTTCAAGTCGTCTATGTCGTCGACGGAAATGGGCGGGTATTGGCCCAGGCGGAAGCGGCACAATCTCCAGACTATGTCCTGCCCAGCGATGAAGTCATGGGCCGCGCCCGTGAGGGCTCTATGACGATCACCAGCCGCAATGATATAGATTTACTGGTCGCCCTTTATAAATTGGAAAATTATGCGGATGCCTATCTATATACGGGGCGGTATTTGCGAGCAGGGGTTTTAAAAAATATTGACAATATCGATAAGGTTGAAGCCGCATTGGCCCGCTATTCCGGTACCTCCAGAACACTTAACAAAGTATTTTTACTGACCTATGTTGAGGCTGCACTTTTAATATTTTTTGCCGCTATATGGTTGAGTATGTTGATGGCCAACCGGATTGTTACCCCTTTGGGAGAAATGGTGAATGCGGCTGAAAAAGTTCGGTCTGGTAATTTAACCACACGGGTCAATGTAAGCGGTGTCTGGGACGAGATCGCTGATTTGGCTAATGCATTTAACCGTATGACGTTACAATTACATACTCAGCGGCAAGACTTGGTGCTGGAGCACGATATTTCTGAACAACGCCGGGAATTTTCCGAAGCTGTGTTATCTGGGGTAAGTGCCGGTGTTATCGGCTTGACCCCTGAGGGTAAAATTACGGTTATCAATACTTCAGCGGAACATTTGCTGGGTATCAAAGCCGGTGAAGTGGTGGGATCACCCTTGTCGAGTGTTTTGAAGGGTTTCTTGCCGGCATTTAATGCGGCTAAAGACGATATTGGCAATAGGGCAGATGATCAGGTGAATTTGGAAACACCCTACGGTACGAAAAATCTGGATATTCGTGTCTCCGCCTATAAAGGCAACCAGACGGATACGGGCTGGGTGATCACTTTCGATGACATAACCCGTTTGGTGGCCGCCCAACGTCATTCTGCTTGGCGCGAGGTGGCGCGCCGTATTGCCCACGAGATCAAAAACCCGTTAACGCCTATTCAGTTGTCGGCGGAACGGTTAGAGCGAAAATATAAAGACGAGATACGTACTGAACCAGATGTGTTTACCAGCTGCACCCGTACAATTATCAGGCAAGTCGAAAATTTGGGGCGTATGGTAGATGAGTTTTCTGCATTTGCCCGCATGCCTGCCCCGATATTGCAGGCGGTCAAGCTGGATGTATTATTGAATGAGACATTATTTGCCCAGCGCGTGACATTTCCGGATATAAAGTTCGAATTTGAGAAAACACCGGCATCCGAAATCGAGATATTATGCGACGAACGCCTAATCTCCCAAGCCCTGACAAACATTTATAAAAATGCCGCAGAATCTATATCCAGACGCATAGATGGTTCTGGTCAAGATGAGCTTGACGGTGTTATTGTGACTGAAGTCAGTTTGGACGCAAATATGGTCTGCATTGATATTGCCGATAATGGCCAAGGCTGGCCGCTTCTGGATACAGACCGTTTACTGGAACCCTATATGACCACACGTAAAGACGGTTCCGGTCTTGGGTTGGCCATCGTCAACCGTATTGCGGAAGACCACGGCGGCCAGCTTGAATTGCTGAACGCCGTACCCAATCAAGCTGAAAACCAAACTGGTGCTATTGTGCGCATTTATTTACCATATGTTAGCGGCGAAACCGCTCCCACACTTCCAATAACCCATAAAATTTCTGCCGAGGTAGGAAAGGCTAAATCATGAGTTTTGAAATATTAGTCGTTGAAGACGAAGATGATATCAGAAGTTTGATTGCCGGCATTTTGTCTGATGATGGCTACCCTGTCCGTGAGGCGGACGGGTGTCGGCAAGCATTGGCGGAGTTTCGGTCACGCAAACCGTCTCTGGTCATTATGGATGTCTGGCTGAAAGGCTCGGAGATGGATGGTATCGAGTTGATGGATGCATTCAAAAGAACCGACCCGGATATTCCTGTGATCATTATCAGTGGTCACGGTACAGTAGAAACCGCAGTTTCTGCCATCCGGAAAGGGGCATATGATTATATTGTCAAACCGTTTCAAAGTGAAAAACTCCTAATTACTGCCAAGCGTGCTTTAGAGACGGCGCAATTACGGCAAGAAAATGCGGAGTTAAAAGGGCGGTCTTCCCACGAGGAAACACTGATTGGACACTCCTCTGTCATTTGCCAACTTAGGCAAAAAATTGACCGCATCGCGCCGACAAATAGCCGGGTTTTGATTTCTGGCCCTTCCGGGGCTGGCAAGGAGCTGATTGCACGGCTTTTACATGATAAATCCGGGCGGAAAAATGGCCCGTTTCGGGTGGTTAATGCCGCTTCAATGGTGCCTGAGCGCGTTGAGGAAGAACTGTTTGGGACAGAAGACTCCCAGGGTTCAAGTTTTAAAATTGGCCTGCTGGAGCGGGCGCATTATGGCACGCTATATTTAGATGAAGTTGCGGACATGCCCATTGAGACACAAAGTAAATTGTTGAGACTTCTGGTTAACCAGCGTTTTCAGCGGGTCGGCGGGCAGAAGGATGTGCAGGTTGACGTTCGCATCATCACATCGACCTCGAGGGATTTGGAACGAGAAACACGGCTAGGGCGGTTTCGCGAAGATCTGTATCACCGCCTTAATGTGATGCCGCTTGAAGCCCCACCGTTAAATGAGCGCAGGGACGATATTCCGGACTTAGTCAATTATTTTATTAAAAAATTGACTAAGTCTACGGGCCTGCCGTCCCGGAAAATTGGGGCCGATGCCATGGCTGCATTACAAGCCTATGCTTGGCCGGGAAATGTCAGACAATTAAAGAACAATGTCGAAAGGTTATTGATTTTGGCAAGTGGTGACCCAGGTGACCCTATAACACTGGAATCATTGCCCGAAGAAGTATCTATCGTTCGACACAACAATGGTTCCCAGGATAGCAATGATCGGGTGATTTCTATGCCACTTCGTAGCGCCAGAGAACATTTTGAGCGTGAGTATCTACAAGTGCAAATCGCACGGTTTGGCGGAAATATTTCCCGGACCGCCGCTTTTGTTGGTATGGAAAGGTCGGCATTGCACAGAAAGTTAAAATCTTTAGGTATAAATTCAAAGTCTGCTGTGAGCGAACGAGAATAACAATGGGGACTAAATAAATGGATATCATCATTTGCGGTGCTGGTCGGGTTGGCTACGGAATTGCGCGGCGGCTCTCGGCTGAAAACAATTCAGTAACGGTTGTCGATATTTCACCTGATCTGGTGCAAAATATTTCGACCGAGCTTGATGTGCGCGGCATTATTGGTCATGGTTCGCACCCAAGCGTCCTTAAACAGGCAGGCGCGGACACAGCAGACATGATCATTGCCGTGACCTATTCCGACGAGGTCAATATGGTGGCCTGTCAAGTCAGCCATTCTTTATTTGGAACCCCGATGAAAATCGCTCGCGTGCGGGCGCAGGATTATTTAAAGGATACATGGCGGGATCTATATACCCGTGAAAACATGCCCATTGATATTATTATTTCTCCCGAGATAGAAATCGGCAAAGCTATCTTGCGCCGTTTAAATACGCCTGGGGCATTTGATGTTGTTCCATTTGCCGGCGGCCTGGTGCAATTGATTGGCATCCATGTGGATGATGATTGTCCTATTATCAATATGCCCATCCGCCAGATCGGTGAGTTGTTTCCTGATTTAAACGCCACAATCGTAGGTGTATTTCGCGAAGGTCAGTTTTTTGCCCCGGATCCAGGCGATCAATTGGCAATTGGCGATGAAGCATATTTTGTCGTGGAAACTGCCCACGCAGGACGCTTGCTGGACATCATCGGCAGTGATGATGAAAAGGCCCGCTATGTGGTAATTTTTGGCGGCGGCAATGTCGGTGCCTATGTAGCGAAGGAGCTTGAAAAAGTAACCGGCGTTAGGGTTAGGGTGGTTGAAGCGGACAAAGCGACGGCGGAACGTGTTGCCGATATGCTTGACCATACGGTTGTGTTATGGGGTGATGCCTTGAGCGCGACCGTGCAAGAGGAGGCGGGTGTGCGGGACGCCCAAGGGGTTCTGTGTCTGACAAATGATGACAAAACCAATATACTGGCAGGAATTATGGCCAAGTCCAAAGGCAATGCTCAAGTGTTTAGCCTGGTTAATGATGTGTCTTTATTGGATATAAAGTCGTCTTTGGACATAGATATGATTATAGATCCGCGCGCCACAACCGTGTCTTCAATATTGCGCCATGTCCGCAAGGGGCGTATTTTAGATGTATTTGCGCTGGAAGGCGGTGCGGCAGAAGTTATGGAGGGAGAAGTGCTCGACACTTCACCACTTGCAGGTAAAACTCTGGAAGAAGCCGGCATACCGGAAGATATTGTTATCGGCGCGATCATTCGGGCTGGAAACGTAATAAAGCCGACACCCGATTTGACGATTTTAACCCGTGATCATGTGGTGTTATTGGCAGATAAATCCGCTTTGAAACAGGTGGAAAATTTGTTTCGTGTAAGTGCAGATTATTTTTAACTAGGCTAATTTATGGCGTTTTCGCGTATATTGCTGTGGCTCGGCTATGCATTGATTTATTATGCCGTACTCATGCTGGTTACGGGCCTTGCTGGTTTTTTGTTTGGAGAGTTCCACCAGGCGCGTTTGTTTTTATTTCTGGCATTCATCATTACGACCCTCGGCTTGATCATTACTTTTATCGGGCAAAATGCCCCGACCCGAGAAAACACGCGCGATGCTTTGGTTTTTTTGGTGATTTTTTGGGTGTTGATCCCGCTTGTAACCTGTTTGCCCTATTTGTCGCTGCCCCAGGTGCCGAGTTTTGCCGTAGCATATTTCGAGGCGGCCTCTGCAACCACGACAACAGGTGCCAGCACGCTAAATCCCGATACGTTACCCAAATCCATAATATTGTGGCAGTCTTTATTGCAATGGAGCGGCGGTGTTATGGTCGCAACATTTGCGGTTGTGCTATTGGCCGCATTAAACCTTACAGGTATTGGCGTACACCGTTCAACATTGTTTACCCTGAAAAAAGGAGAGATTTTTTCACGCCTGATCAGCATTGGCCGTTTGATTGCGGTGCTTTACGGCTTGATTAGTTTTATCAGTTTTTGTTTTATCATGATCTCCGGCACACCCGCATTTGAAGCCTTGTGTTTGTCCCTGACCGCAATTTCCACAGGCGGGCTTGTGCCTAGAAGTGGCATATTGGCGGACTATGTTTCTGGCTTTGGTGTTTTGGTTTTGGCATTAACATGCTTGTTGGGCGCGGCCAATGTTTCTGTGTTGTGGGATGTGTTACGGCGCCATAACCTGAAGGCCGTTGGGGCTTTGTTTGATAATGTTGAGCACCGAGGCCTATTGGCCCTGGTCATTATTTTAATAATTGCTGGTTTTCTGTCCACAGGCGCGGCGCATCTCTATACGGTACTGATCGAAGCCATGTTTATGGTCAGCTCAACCGGGTATGATTACCATGTCATCGGTATTGATATGGTGCCAGCTAGCCTGCTGATTGCTTTGGCGCTGGTTGGTGGTTCCGCTTTGTCAACGGCGGGCGGGATAAAAATAATCCGTATGTTATTGTTGTTTAGGCATTTACGAACGGATCTTGACCGTATGAGCCACCCCCTTAGGGTCAAGCCGGTTAAGTTCCAGGGCCGAACCGTTGAAGACAAGGCATTTTTGTCAATTTGGATGTATTTTTTCGGCTACACTTTGGTGTTTTCCTTCGGCATAACCGCATTGGCTGCTTCGGGTCTTGATTTTATCCATGCGGTTTCCGCCGCCGCCTCAGCTTTATCAAATACCGGGCCGCTGCTCGCGGCCACAAACCCTGAAATTGCTTACGCCGACATGAATGTGTTGTCTTTGGTGATTTTGACAATCGTCATGTTACTGGGCCGGATAGAAATTTTGGCGGTTTTTGCCCTATTTGCCCCTTCTTTTTGGCGCAGTTGAAGAAATATACACGAAAAAAGCATGTGCGACAATATTCGGTCTTGCATTGCCTCAAGGACGCACATTAGGTATGGATACGGGGGTTGGTTTATTATATGATGGGAACGAACATGTCTGGTGACAAAAAACAAATTCTGCAAGATGCTTTCTTAAATTCGGTGCGTAAGGCTAAAACACCATTGACGATATTTTTGATGAACGGGGTTAAGCTACAAGGTGTAGTGACCTGGTTTGATAATTTTTGCGTGTTGTTGCGCCGCGATGGACAGGTTCAACTGGTTTACAAACATGCAATATCGACAATTATGCCGTCTGAACCGGTTCAACTGTTTGAAGCTGAAGCGGATGATTGACATTTGCGCCCATGATTGAAGCACATCTATGATTGAAATAGAGGCGAGCCCTCAATACGCATTGGTTTTGCACTCGGTTTTAGGCCGGGAAGGGACTGAGATTTCCCGCTTAAAGTTGGAAGAGGCCGTCGGGTTGACAGAAGCTCTCGGCGTTGAAATTAAAGCCAGCTTATCCGTGACGGTGCGTGAAATAAAAGCCGGTAGCTATTTTGGTAGCGGGAAAATAGAAGAAGTCTCCGCGCTGATCGCCGAACATGATATCAATCTAGTGGTTATCAATGCGGCGATTGCTCCAATCCAACAAAGAAACCTTGAGGAAACTTGGCAGGTTAAGGTTATTGACCGTACTGGTTTGATCCTTGAAATTTTCGCCCTGCGAGCCGCCACCAAAGAAGGGCGCTTACAGGTTGAATTGGCGCGCCTTGGCTATGAACGATCAAGGCTAGTTCGTACCTGGACCCATTTGGAACGCCAACGCGGTGGACAGGGCTTTCTGGCCGGGCCGGGCGAGACCCAAATCGAATCTGACCGACGAATGTTGGCCGATAAAATTGGTAAGCTTGGCCGGGATTTGGAACAGGTTCGGCGTAGGCGGGGTTTGCAGCGTACCCAGCGCAAACGTGCGCCGGAGCGGGTCGTGGCTCTGGTCGGGTATACAAATGCGGGCAAATCGTCCTTGTTTAACCGTTTCACCACGGGCGGCGTACTTGAAAAAGATATGTTGTTCGCAACCCTCGACACCACCCACAGGATATTGCCTCTGCCCAGCGGCCAACAAGCGGTTATGTCGGATACGGTTGGTTTTATCTCCGATCTACCCACGGATCTGGTTGATGCATTTCGGGCTACGCTCGAGGAAGTCAAGGAAGCGGATTTGCTAATCCATGTGCGTGATATGTCAGACCCTTTAAATGAGCAGCACAAGCTAGATGTCCTGCAAATCCTGGATACATTAGGTGCCGGGCCAAATCATGAGCAGGCAATTATAGAGGTATGGAATAAAATCGATCTATTGGCGGATAATGTCCGTACTGAAATGATGGATAGCGCGGGCATGAAAGAAAACTCCTTTCCTGTATCCTGCACCCGTAATATTGGCTTGGATGACCTTCGCGCTGGTATAGAAGCCGAGCTATCCAAATCCGATCACATCGTAAATGTCACCATCGTCCCCAAAGACATGCATATTCGTGCCTGGTTGCACCAACACGGCAATGTCCTGAGCGAAGATATTTTAGAGCAAGGCAATTGTAAAATGCAAGTCAAGCTATCGTCAGTAGATTATGGCAAATTACAAACCCACCACCCGCAAGTGTTTGTTTAACCCACCGTTTTTTTTGGTGCTTTCTTAGCCGACTCCCATAGCTTTTCCAACATATCCAGAGACAAGGTTTCCAGGCCCGTATCCGTATTTTGCTCCATGTGTTGAAATCTGGTGGTGAATTTTTTGTTGGTGTCGCGCAGGGCGTGTTCCGGGTCTACGCCTAGTTTTCTGGCCAGGTTAGTAACGGCAAAGATTAAATCTCCCACCTCTTCATGGATGCGGTGTTGGGGTTCGCCGTCTGCCTTAGCTTGGGCTATTTCCCCAGCTTCCTCGACAATTTTTTCCAAAACCTGTGCCGGTTCAGCCCAGTCAAATCCGACCCTTGCGGCGCGTTTTTGTAATTTTTCGGCGCGCATCAATGCGGGCAGGGCATTGGCCACACCGTCCAATGTGGATGTAATCATTCCGGATTTCTTGGCCCTCTCCACGGCTTTCATCGCTTCCCAAGCTCGTGTCTGTGTTTCGCTGTCACGTTCATTTGCGTTTCCGAACACATGGGGGTGGCGCGTGATCATTTTGTTGACCAAGGCATCGCTTATGGTACCGAAATCAAATATATCTTGCTCCTCCGCCATGCGGGCATGGAACACGACTTGTAATAATAAATCACCCAATTCTTCCTTTAAATCCAACATGTCGCCGCGCTCAATGGCGTCATTTACCTCATAGGCTTCTTCGATGGTGTAAGGGGCTATGGTTTTGAAGCTTTGCTCTATATCCCACGGACAGCCGGTCTTTGGATCGCGCAGGCGTGCCATCATGGTTATAAGCCGCTGGGACGGTGTATCACCGAGGCTGGCGGCAATTTTTTCGACATTCATTTTTTACGCCGGGCGTTTTGCGCCAGAGTATGAACGCTAAAAGCGAGCAGTACAGCAATAGATATGCCGTAACTTAACCAGACATACAAATTATAACGGCCAAAATCCGGAAACAGTTCCATTATAAATTCTCCAAACTGGTTTTCGCGGCAGCGGGTTTTCGCCGCTTTGCCCCTGCCTTGCTAATTGAATTTTGTACTTTGCTGAGCACCAGCCAGCCGAAGAAAAATGAATAGCCAAAGGTCATAAGCATGAGCGGCAATAAAATACTGGCTGGCAGGCCCGGCGCGTCCGGCATGGAAACCGATGATGTCTGGTGCAAGGTATTCCACCAATCTACTGAAAACTTGATGATCGGTAAATTGATCGAGCCAACCATAGCCACAAGCCCGGCAATCCGGGCGGCGCGGCGCTTGTCCGGCGTGCCAGCCCACACCGCCATATAGCCAATGAACAGAAACAGCAAAATTAAGGTCGAGGTCATGCGCCCGTCCCACTGCCAGAATGTGCCCCAGCTGGTCTTGCCCCACAAACTGCCCGTGAGCAGGCCAAGCGCGGTAAAGGCGGCGCCGGGCAGGGCGCAGGCCCGTGCCAGTTCATCGGCAAGGGGGTGGCGCCAAATATAAGCAAATAGGCTGGCCAATGCCATGGCCCCGTAAGCCATCATACCGTTCCACACGGCCGGAACATGTACATACATAATGCGAACGCTATGGCCTTGCAGCTGATCTTCTGGTGAACGCCAAATTCCCACCCATATGCCCGTAACAATGAGCACAAGCGCCAACACACCAAAAATAGGCGCGGCAATGCGGGCGAATTTTTTAAAACGCAGTGGATTCGCTAAAAAGCTGATCATGCCCATGTTTTAATCCGTCCCATATTTTACTCCATTACCGTATTTAAAGCCGCTGCCGCTGCAGGAATGCCGACGGCGGTTGCAATCAAACTAATGCCTGCCAATGCTTTAAACTCTGGTGCCAACACTCCAGCCTCCGGATAACTTATGACGCCGCCCAGTGCAAATATCAAGACGGGAACCAGCAAGGGAATTGTCAACACTACCAGTAAGAAACCTCCAGCCCGAAACCCGACCAAACAAGCGCCTGCAAATGCCCCGTAACAAACCAGTGCCGGGCTTGCAATCACCAGTGAGACAAATAGCCCCATCAATAAAGCCTCCGGTAAACCTAACATCAACCCCGCCAAGGGGAGAGCTAAAATCAACGGCAAGATGCACAGTAACCAATGGGCGCAAATTTTGGCCAACACATAGGCGCTCATGGACATGCCGGATAATTTGATATGTTCCAGGGAACTGTCGCGAACATCGTCCGCGAATAAATGCTCGAAAGAAAACAGCAAAGAAAACACCACGGCCAGCCAGATCAGGGCAGGGGCTAGGGGGCGCAATGTCTTGAAATCCCCGCCTAGAGCAATGGCTGTCAATGACAAGAACACGGCGAAAAACACCAAGCCCATCAGCCATGCCCCGCCAGAGCGAACGGCGATACGGATGTCGCGGATTATCACGCCGCCTATACTATGTATGTTCTTGCTATGCATGTTCTTGCCCGTTTAAGGTTAGAACCCGCGTGTTATCGCCGATTTTTTCAGGCGGGGTATGGGACGCGATTATGGCACACCCGCCTGTGGCCACATGCTGCGCCATCAGTGTGTGGATCATTTTTCGCCCATTGACATCCATTGCGGCGGCGGGTTCGTCCAGTATCCACAGACTTGCCCGTTTCATCAATAGCCGCGCCAGCGACAACCGTCTGGATTGCCCTGCCGATAAGCCTTTGGCCCGCAAATGTGCCTGTTCAGACAGGCCGGTTTTGGCCAATATGACACTCGGATCTAGCGGTGATGCAAATACAGATTTCCAAAATTGTAAATTTTCAAGGGCCGTCAAATTTGGTTTGTGGCCATCATTGTGGCCCTGATAACCATTGGTTGGGCAGGGGTGTTTATATATATCCGCGTCGCACCAACTGACCGTGCCAAGTTCCGGTCTCAATAGTCCGGCGATGCATTTCAACAAGGATGTTTTACCAATGCCGTTACTGCCCGCTACCCACAGAGTATCACCCGCTTCCAGAGTAAATGACAGGCTATCAATTAGCAGTCTTTCGCCGCGAGAAACGCTTAAATTTTTCACTTCAAGGCGAGGCATTTGGTTTTGAGTGGTTTGGTTCATGATTTTTATCTATACTCAAATACCCGAACTGGCTATAAGCAGGTTTAATTTAATCTGCGTCAGTTCGGCGCGATATCTAACACGCACATGAAAGATAAGCTAGGACTATGACACCCAAACACCAAAATCGCCGTTTAACCATTTTTGCCCTGTGCGCTCTGGCCGTTATGGCTGGTTCATTTTTATTGCTGCAAGCCTTAGGCGACAACAAACAATTATTTGTCAATCCGTCCAATGTGGTCGCCCCAGCTTATATCCAAGGCGCAAACCCGATCAAAATCGGCGGCATGGTGGTCGAGGACAGCATAAAAAAGGGTAAGGGCTTGATCACCTATTTTGCGGTCATTGATTTCGAAAACCCAAACCCTGATATCCCCGAGCTAAAAGTGATTTATGACGATGTGTTGCCGGATTTGTTCAAAGAAGGCCAAGGCGTGGTCATGACCGGAAAACTAGGCCAAAACGGTGTCTTTGTCGCCAGCGATGTCCTGGCCAAACACGACGAAAACTACATGCCGAAACTGCCAGATTCTTAAGTTTATGACCTTGGGCATCATTGCGCCAGGACTTCAATTCCGTATAGATATGCGAGTATTGAAGGCCCCATATTACGAACGGCTAGACGAGACACATCCTCCATTGCTGTGAAATTAACCTCCACAATGCTGCGCCCGGGTGGTAAGGCTATGACTTGCTGACCATGATAGACCGCGCTTTTGTCAAGCGCCATCATTTGAATTCTGGTTTGCTTAGTATGCGGATTAAAAAACATCAGGCGCACATTAAAGTTCTGATTTGTGCCCGTTCCGTCGACAGTTAAAGTCGTAATGCTTGGTCTTACGCTGTTGTATAAATAACTTGTTCTAAAGGAAATGTCATTGCGCGGATCATCGTCCAGTAAAATGGCTCCGGTTTCGCGAAAATAGGCGGCGTGCATTTCCGATTTGGTTTTGGCAGAAAAGTCTCCGATTTTGGTCAAACCATCTTCAATGCTAAGCCCTATGTCGAGTATAGTGATTTGGTCCATACCTTCGTGCCAAAGTGTTTCAGCAGCTTGATAGTTTTCGACTTTCATATAGGGGTGATCGTAATCATATTGGTACATATCTGATAAAGTACCGGTCAAAATATCGGTTTTTTCTTTTTTGGACTGCAATACCAAATCCCCGATCTCTGTTTCTTTTTCCCAATATGCAACTTCTTCAACATTTAAYGGTTTGCCGTCGGCTTGTCCGTTGTCTGTAAAATAGGCCCCGAATGTGGGATCATAAAATGGCCAGCGGCCATCAATTTCAACCTCGACGACTGTATGGTTTCCTTGGTTGGGGATATTATATAAATTAACATAACGGGTTCGGATGCCAGTCGCCTCCAAAACACCGCGCAGGACATAGGAATAGCCCCCGCAAGCTGCTTTGCAATTTTCAAATAAATTATTGATGTGCCCAGGCGTAGACCCGTGCTGGCAATATGCATAGACGGCCTGATTGAGACGAGCGGCGCGCTGTTCAAGCGGCATGTCCGAGATGGCCTTGAAATCCAAACCTTGCCTATCATACCAAAGCCGCGCAGCGGTAATAGCCTCTTTATTTAACGGCAGAGTTTTTACTTCCATTTTTGGCAGGGCTGGTGCTGAAGCTGGGCTATCTATGACATTATCAGGCGGCGCGCTTTTGTTTGTGCAAGCGGACAATAAACTGCCCATAACAAACCAGACGAGACAGTAAATTGGCTTCATGGAATATACCCGAATTAGTGCTACAAAATGTTTTCAACATCTTTTCTGTCGGGTAGATACAGCACTTTCACCCTCAAGTAAATGTCTATAGAGACGCGCCATACCCTTCTTCAAGTCGTTTCTTATTCACCAAAAGAAGAGAAGGGGGGCCACCTCCATGCATTTCACTTTGTAGATAAATACGCTCCCATAACCGGTTGTCCGCTGGGTCTTTATATAAGGTGTTCCAACCACTTTTATCATGAGAAACAAATACCAAATGGTTTTCAATTAACCACTCAATTCTTTGACATGCATCATCCCCGACATCCTGTTTGCCGAATGCAATCCAGTTGCCGATAATTTGTTTTTCTTCTTGCTTTATAAAATATTGTTTTAAGGTCATTTTATTGCATCGCCCGCCTAGTTACACCATCAGGTTAGCCCACTTCAAACATCCAGATCATCAACATATTTAGCGTGTTCCTGGATGTATTGATAGCGCAAGTCTGCGCGTTTACCCATCAGGGTTTCGACTAGGGCTTCGGTGGTTGGTAAGTTGTCTTCGTCTATGGTGATACGGGCCAGGGTACGGGTTTCGGGGTTCATGGTCGTGATCTTGAGCTGGGCTGGCATCATTTCGCCGAGGCCTTTAAAGCGCCCGATTTCAATTTTGCCGCGTCCGGTAAACTCGGTGTCCAGTAAAAGTTGCTTATGGTCTTCATCATTGGCATACATGGATTTACCACCCTGGGTCAGGCGAAACAATGGCGGCATAGCCATATACAGACGGCCCTCATGGATCAGGTTTGGCATATAGCGGTAGAAAAACGTAATCAACAATGCCGCGATATGGGCACCGTCCACATCGGCGTCAGTCATGATGATCACGCGCTCATAGCGCAGATCATCAGGGTTAAATTTTTTACCAAGGCCAACGCCGAGCGCTGTCGCCAGATCGTTGATCTCTTTATTGGCGGCAATTTTGGCGTGACTGGCACTTTCCACATTCAGGATTTTACCTTTGAGGGGTAAGATAGCCTGGGTCTTGCGGTTCCTTGCTTGCTTGGCGGAACCGCCCGCACTTTCGCCCTCGACAATAAAAATTTCGGTGTCGTCGGAGGTTTTTTTGGAACAGTCCGCCAGCTTGCCGGGCAAGCGTAATTTACGGGTCGCCGCCTTGCGCTTGACATCGCGGGCCTTGCGGCGGCGCATCCGGTCATCAGCTTGCTCTATGACATATTCCAAAAGTTTGGTCGCATCTTTGGGCGAACCGGCCAGCCAGTGATCGAACGGGTCGCGCACGGCATTTTCGACAATGCGCACGGCTTCCGTGTTGGACAGTCTGTCTTTGGTTTGGCCTTGGAATTCAGGTGCAGACAAAAACACCGACACCAAAGCTCCGGCACTGTTCATGACGTCGTCCGGTGTGATATTGGCGGCTTTTTTGGACATGCCGGATATATCGGCATAGGCTCGCAATCCTTTGGTCAGGGCCGAGCGAAAGCCCTGTTCGTGGGTGCCGCCGCCCAGGGTCGGAATGGTGTTACAATAGGAACGGACAAAACTGTCCGCGTCGCCAAAACCTTGTGGGGACCAGCTTACCGCCCATTCAACCCGACCGTGACCGTTTTCCGCCTTACTACGACCCTTAAATATTTCCGGGGTGACGGTGACTTTATTACCAAGGGTTTCTTTGAGAAAATCGGACAGGCCACCAGGAAACAAAAGCACGGCCTCTTCGGGTACGGTCTCCAGATTGGCCACCAGTTCCGGCGCACATTTCCAGCGGATTTCTACACCGGGCTGGAGATAAGCTTTGGCGCGGGCCATGCGAAATAGACGGGCAGGGGAGAAATGGATTTTCTGCCCGAAAATTTCATGATCAGGATGAAAAGAAACTTTGGTGCCGCGCCTGTTCGGGGTATCGCCAAGATGTTCGAGCTTGCTTATGGCCTTGCCGCGCTTGAAGCTTTGGCGGTAAAGTTTACGGCCTCGCGCCACTTCCACAATCAGATGATCGGACAGGGCGTTGACAACTGAAACACCAACCCCGTGCAAGCCGCCGGAGGTTTGGTAAGCTTTATCGTCAAACTTACCGCCAGAGTGCAGTGTCGTCATAATCACTTCGAGGGCAGACTTGTTTTTATATTTAGGGTGGGGGTCAACCGGGATGCCGCGCCCATTATCACTGACCGATAAATAGCCGCCCGTGTCCAGTTCAACCTCGATACGGCTGGCATGTCCGGCCACGGCTTCGTCCATTGCATTGTCTAAGACTTCGGCGAACAGATGATGCAAGGCGCGGGCATCAGTGCCGCCAATATACATGCCGGGGCGCAAACGAACCGGTTCTAGTCCCTCTAGAACCTGAATGTCTTTTGCGGAATACGCTGCTTCCGCTTTTGCTTTTGAGGAGCCGCCGAACAGCTCGTTTTGATTCGCTTTTGCCATATGTCTACCCTGTCCGAAACACTGACGTATTTCTAGGGAAAAACCGTTAACAGAGCTAAAAAATCAACCTAAGTACAAGCCGGGCCGTATGGCGAATAAAGCCGCTACGAACATCTGCATCATAATCAAAGGAAAATGAGGCATATCGAGTTCCAGACGCGAATGTAACCCCAAGCAGAATGCCGCTTTCGGGGAAGTCCTGAGCTTGTAGCGCAAAACGTCTCGTGCCATTGGTAAATTGACCTGTGGTTAAAACCCCGCCGCCAACAAAATCATTCCTGTAGCCGACCCGCAAAGCCGGAGACATCCATGAACGGTTACGTTTAAACATGGCCCCAAATTCTATAATACCGGATGCTGTACCGACCTCAGACTGACGCCCGTCAATGGATTGGGTAATAGCTACGCCGCCTTCTTCAACATAAGCACTTTCTGACATTCGCAAATAACTAAGTCCAATGGCAGGGCGTACATAATATTTACCGAAATTGATATTATACCCGGCATTAACAGAGCCATTAAGATGTGAACCTGACCAATTTCCTGCGGCTGTCTGGTTGAAGTTACCAATTTCAACCCTGCGGTTAGACTCAAAGTCATTATAACCACCACCTGCATAGAGGTCGACACCAATATTACCAAATTCTAAACCACCATAAACGCCAGTCTGAAGGGTCAAAACGTCCATAGGGTCGTCAACACCGAGAACATCTTCAACCTGCGTGGTTGCAAAGCCAATATTAACACCTGCCGTATGGAAGGGGCCAAAGGACGTGTCAAATCCACCGGTAATTCCGAAACCGTAACCCCGAAATTGTTCTGATTGCCCGGACAAACTCCTGTCTGCATAATAGGCAAATTCCTGGATCCACAAGCCGCCTGATTTGTCTTGAGAACGTCTTGCATTGTTTAAATGCGAGCCGATTGCACCAGTGGTACCGTCAACATTGGCCATAACAAATTGCCGGGCTGCAGCGGCGAATTCTGGCAAAACCTGGGTGTAAGCAGCGGTGAAGCTCTGTTGATCCGTTAGACCAACAAATGCTGCCCCCAAACTGTCAGAGTTTTGCAAAGCCTCAAAAGCGGATTCAAATGCAGCAGCCTGAGCCGTATCCAAACCAAGCTCTTCCACAGAACGTAAATCCAAAGTCATAATCAATGTATTGGGATCATTTGGATCCCGTGAAAATACCGTGTTATAGAGAAAAGGAGAGTTTTCCCCTCGGGTCGTTCCGAAGCTGGCACCAGTGGTCAATGTGCCCGCCCGGACGATTGTAAATGAGGCGGACGGGTTATCCAAAACCGTGGCCAGGCGCGGATCAATTGTTGCACCGTCTGCAAAAGCCACTTCGCCTGATGCGATCATAACGGAAGCCTCTCCGGTGGAGGGGTCGACGAATGGTGCGTAAGTTGAGGTTTCGTCAAAACTGGCCGTGGTGATATTGAAATTGTCAGGCGTGTTGATAGTCAATGAGCTACCACCCGTGACCATGATTTCAAGCTGTCCATCACTGTCAACAATTGAACCTGTCACAGCAGAGCCGCCAGAAATCAGCAACCTATCTGCACCTGCGCCAAAATCAATGCGACTATCTACGGTACCACCTGCAATATTGATCAAATCATCACCACTGCCCAGGAGTATATCACCTATAATAGCTGGCGCAGTATCTTCCTCGGTATCAGGGTTGGTAAACACGCTCTGGTTCAGTGTGAAACCCGCCGTATTGAAGGATACATCAATGGCGATAAGATTAAAACTTGTAGCTTGTTCAAATTCTGGATCAGAATTAACACCAAACGCGCTAATACTGCCACTATTATCAAGGGTGATGAATGTTCCAGATGCATCTCGAATAGCAACTGCTTCACCATTGCGACCTATAACAACAGCGGAAATTGATCCTATGTTTGATAGGCGCTCCATTGAGCCGCCTGCTAGAACCTCGATTGCGGTTGCAAAAACCATATTGGGCGCAAGAATATTATCCAGATCTGCATATATAGCGTCTCCCGCCTCTATGCCCTGAGCTGTTATGGTTCCGCTATTGTTGATCCTCTGCGCAATCCCGCCGCCGCCAATGACGATCACCCTAGCCAGATTATCTGGTGTCGGCCCGGCGGCCAGCGGGTCAATACCTGACCGGTAAACTGTGGAACGCATCGCCCCAACATTGTTAAAACCACCCTCAAGGTTGGCATCACCTAAAGAGAATGTAGTAGCGTTCATATCATCCAAAAAACCATCACTGAAAAGCAAGCCTTGATTGACAAATGCATATTGTAATTCTGCATCAAAATTTTCGTCAGCAGGGTCGGTAATTTGCGCGACAATGCCAATAGCAATAGGCGTACCATTGCCGTCAATCAGGATGGCTGGGGCAGAGCCTACCATCGTCACACTGCCAGTACTGACCAATGCGTTGGTATCTGGATTTCTGTTTTCAGAAATATTTATGCCGCCACCAATATTGCCGCTAATTTGTATGGCAGAACCTGCTTGCCGGAGATTGGCCGTATCTGTAAGGGCTAGACGACCGGCAAGATCCGGGCGCGCCGTTAAAATGGCGCCAGAACTATTGACAAAACCAGATGTGGAAATTGCATTGGTCAGAGTTATTGCGCCTGACACATCACCCGAAATATTGACAGCTTGGGAGTTTTCCCCCGTTGCCCTCACCGTGCCGCCAATAGCCAAGTTCCCTATAATATCACCAGCTATATCCACGCCGACACTGTTAGCACCAAAAATGCTCAGTGTGCCGCCATGCAGAAAATCCCCTGTCATGGTTGACATATTTGCCAGACGCATGCCCGCTGAATTTTGTCCCAGAACCGTTACGGAACCCGAATTGGTCACATTACCTGTAAACGGGCTGGCACCCGAAATCAATATGCCCGTGCGGCCTGTGCCTGTTATAATATCGCTGGTTGGCGTGATACCATCTGTGGGCGCTGCGCCCGTCAATGATATGGTGCCAGTATTGGTGAAATTCCCGGTCACGCCCGTGATCAAGACACCCGTTGTATCGTCTGCATCGGTTGTTGTGATTGTCCCGGCATTGGTCAAGTCATTATCAGAGTCCAGTGTTGCTGCGACACCTGTGGTCACGGTTATGGAGCCGGTTGAAGTGATGATGACATCAGCAGGAGCGCCGCCGTCCGCGCTCGATGTTGAGATACCTGTTGTGCGTTCATCGGTAACTTCAACCTGTGCAAATGCCAAGCCGGGCAAGGCCGCAAATAAGGCAGGTATTGCCGTCGAGGCAAATAAATGGCGAATTTTCATATTTCGTCCCAAATCGTTGTTTCGTCCCAAATTTTTATAATGATGCGAATCCGTACATAGTGCTCACATTGTAACAAACAGCTTCTAGCCAGTTAAACCGACTGCGTCGATAGTTTATTGATTACAAAGTGCAAAGAAATTGCCAATATTTGGGGTTATTTCCTGATAGTCGGGAAATTAGCCGGTGCGCGGCGATGTTTTGTGGCTTGTTCATAGGCATAGGCCAGTTTGTAGAGGTTTCCTTCGCTATTGGGTCGCCCCAATATTTGCAGACCGGCAGGCAAGTCCCCGACAGTAAACCCCATTGGTACGGTAATAGCCGGAAGACCGGTTGGAGGGGCTAGGGTTTGGGAATTATCGCCCTTGTAATCTTGCTCGGCTCGGTCAAGCCGGGCGGCAGGGTAGCGCCAGCTTGGATAGATTAGTGCGTCCAAATTTTCCCGCTCCATTGCTGCCAAAATATCTTTCTTGATGTTTTGGCGCATGACGTCCTTTAACAAATTTCCGCAAACGGTTCCGTCTGCCTTGGTGGCCACATCAATAGCGCCGCCTTTGAAATATCCCCATGATTTGGCCGTATAGGGAGCGTAGACACCCGCTGCAAATGCCTCAAACGGGTCGCTAATTATGGCGTTCATACCGGGCTGCGTCAGATATTCATGCACATCTTTTCGGAAAGACTTACAACCCCATGATGCATTAATATGTGCGTCTATATCATTGATAATTATAGTATCTATTACAGTCGCGCCTTTTCCTCTTAGATCGTTTACGGCGACCCCAAACAGATCAGCTATATCCTTGTCCATATCGGTTGCCAATTCGCGCACAATGGCCAAGCGTTTTCCCTTGAGGCCGTTTTCATCTAGTTCGTCCACATAATTCTCGCCGCCCATCGCGGCATACATGATGACATTATCACTAACAGTGCGGGTCATGGGGCCAACCACATCTCCGGTAAGAACAAGCGGTACAATCCCGTCTAAATCCAGCAATCCGTGGGTGGAGCGCATACCAACCAAAGCCAAATGCGAAGACGGCCCGCGCACGGAATTGCCCGTATCTGTTCCCAACCCAACCAAGGCAAAACTGGCCGCAATACCGGACGCCGTCCCACCCGACGACCCAGCAGGCACGTGGTCGAGATTGTAAGCGTTTTTGGTGATGCCGGCGCTGGTACTTTTGGTTTGCCTAGGTGAAAACGCCCATTCTGCCATATTGGTCTTGGCCAGGACTATTGCGCCTTGTTCTTTCAGTTTGGCGATTACATTGGCATCATCAGGCGGCATATTGTCCATTAACATTTTGGAACCCGCCGTGGTCGGGAAACCTTGAACGTCCATATTATCTTTGACCAATACGGGTACGCAAAACAAGCTTGGCAGGCTACGGCCTTCGGCTAAAGCAGAATCAATCAAATTTGCTTCGGTGCGGGCTTCATCAAAATTTTTGTAGGTAATAGCGTTCAATGTTGTGCTTTGATCATAGATCTCAATGCGTTCAATATAAGCATTGACCACATCAAGACATTTCATTCTACCAAGCAAAACATCCGCTTGAACGGAACCTATGCTTGCTTCAACAACGGCATTTCGGGCGTATTGCGCCCCGTCAATGGATTTTTGCGCACACCCACCCAGCAATATGATCCCCGTAATACCAGTCAATAATTTATACATAATCGCTCCTCTGATGAAAACTAACCGCCATCAATAATTATGCAAGGCCGAAAAGTCCTTGCATTTTATCGTTAAACGAGACTACATACGCCACATGATAAAAACACAAAATGCATATTTGATCATTGCCGCGTCTGCGTTGGCTTTGATCGGCCTGTCCTATTTTCATTCTAGCCAGAAAAAGGACGCCGAAGACACCCCGCCGGCCTTTGCCTCTACATATAAACCGGGAGACAGCGGCACGGTCTATATCACCAATGCCCATATTCTGGACGGTATCGGGGGAGAATTTGAGAACGGCAATATATTGATAGAAAATGGTAAAATCACCCAAATCGGTGATTTCAAGGCCGAACTTGCCGAAGGTGCGACTGTGATAGATGCCAAGGGAGCATGGCTAACCCCCGGCGTCATTGACGCACACTCCCACCTTGGTGTTTATGCCTCGCCGGGTGTGCGGGCCCATTCAGACGGAAATGAAGTTACTAGCCCCAATACGGCAGAGGTTCACGCCGAACATGGTATCTGGCCCCAAGACCCAGGTTTTGCGGAAAGCTTGGCAGGCGGCGTGACCACTTTGCATATATTACCCGGTTCGGCCAATTTGTTTGGTGGGCGCGGTGTGACCCTGCGCAATGTGCCGTCGCGCTCGATGCAAGGCATGAAATTTCCAGATGCACCTTATACACTGAAAATGGCCTGCGGCGAAAACCCGAAACGGGTATATGGTCAGCGCGGCGGGCCGGGCTCGCGCATGGGCAATTTCGCCCATTACCGCAAAAACTGGATCAAGGCCAAAGGTTATAARGCCAAGCTTGATAAAGGCGAAATGAAACCGGGTGACCGCAATTTACAATTGGAAACACTGGCCGGTGTCTTGTCCGGAGATATTCTGGTGCAAATGCATTGCTACCGGGCCGACGAGATGGTGCAGGTGTTGGATCTGGCCAAGGAATTTGGTTATAAGGTCAGCACATTCCATCATGCGGTTGAAGCCTATAAAATTGCTGACTATCTCAAGGAAGCCGACACATGCGCCGCCATGTGGTCAGACTGGTGGGGATTTAAAATGGAAAGCTATGACGGAATTCGCGAAAACATCCCCTTCGTTCATGCTGGCGGGGCTTGTGCCCTCATCCATTCCGACAGTTCGTTAAACATTCAAAGGCTCAATCAGGAAATCGCCAAAGCTTGGGCCCACGGCAACCGGGCCGGGCTTGATATCAGCAAAGCCGAAGCGTGGAAGTGGATATCTTTCAATCCGGCCAAGGCGATTGGCGTCTCTGAAACAACCGGATCTTTGCAAGCGGGCAAACGGGCCGATATTGTGATTTGGAGCGGTGATCCGTTCTCGACATATACCAAGGCGGACAAGGTCTATATTGACGGGGTTTTGATGTTTGACCGCAAGGCGGGCCTCAAACCCATGAGCGATTTCAGGCTCGGGCAACCGGGAAGTGGAGAATAACATGCGCATTTTTTTCATCATAGTAATTGTATTTTTCGCAGGGTTTCAATCTGTTATAGCCAATGCACAAACCTATGTCCTTAAAGGCGAACGCATTATCAGCAATTCGGCGCAAGTTGCGCCGGGTAGTGATGTTGTTGTTATCGTCGACGGCATTGTAGAGCAAATCGGTAAAAGCCCAGAAGGGGCAACGGCCTCCATACCAGGTGATAATCTCTGGATCACGCCGGGTATTTTCGCACCGTATTCAACCCTCGGTCTGGTCGAGGTTAGCGGCGAAAGTGCGACCAATAATATCCGCTCGGCCAACAAGCAAGCCACGGTCAGTATTCGCGCCGCCGACAGCTTTAATCCCAAATCGACCATCATTGCCGTATCGCGCCTGGGCGGTGTTACCCACGCCGCGGTTGTACCGGGTGCGGGCAGTGATTTGTTCGGCGGGCTTGGCATGATTGTCTCGACCAGCGGAGAATTTAATTCCGCCGTTGACGAAGCCGCCTTTATCTATCTCAATTATTATGGCAGTTCCGATAAAACCGGCAGTACCAAAGGCGCGGCTATGGCGTTTTTACGGGCCGCACTTTCGGATGCGAGCAGTTACAGCAGTCGTTTTGAGCAAACCAATGACGGCGATGCCCTGCGCCGGGCCGATGCCAACGCTTTGCGTCCGGTCATACGCGGCGACATTCCCATGTTGGTCGGAGCGGACCAGGCTATTGACATTCTTAATATCATCAAGCTTAAGTCTGATTATCCAAGACTTGATGTGATCATCGTCGGGGCCGCAGAAGCTTGGATGGTAGCGGATCAATTAGCCAGTTCCAATGTTGCCGTGATTGTCGACCCGCTGGAAAACCTGCCGTCTTCCTTTGACCAAATTGCTACACGTCTTGATAATGTCAAACGGCTGATGGACGCGGGCGTCACTACGGCGATCATGAGCCAGACTGCCACTGGCGGAACGGCCCATAATCTACGCCTTATCACCCAACACGCAGGCAATGCCGTAGCGGCAGGCCTGACATGGGAACAAGCATTTAAAGCAATAACCCTGACCCCGGCCAGCATGTTCGGTCAACCAAATTTGGGCCAAATCCGTATCGGGGAAAAAGCTAACCTTGTGGTTTGGGACGGTGACCCTCTTGAAGCCACTAGTGCGCCCGTCGCCGTGTTTATCGACGGCAAGCTGCAATCCATGCAAAGCCGCCAAACTAAACTGCGTGACCGCTACAACCCGGCTAATACTGATAAACCCGGCTCCAATGGCAAGTATGGATATCAGCCTTGACCTGCGTCTTTTGATGGTTATGTTGCGAAAAAATTAACCAAATAGGGTTCAGCCCTGTTCAATAGGCTTTATGTGTAGATTTATGCCCCAAATAAAAGCCGGAATGCAAGACACTGACTAAAAAAGATGACACGAGCGCCAAAGACGCGCCGCAAAAAGACGAAAAAGCCAAACCTACTTTCAAAGACCTTGGTCTTATGCCTGAGATTTTGAAGGCCTTGGACGATGTCGGTTATACCCACCCAACCCCCATTCAAGAGCAAGCCATTCCGGCAGCCCTAAAGCGTCAGGACGTGCTTGGTATTGCCCAAACTGGCACCGGCAAGACAGGCGCTTTCACCCTACCAATTTTGCAAAGCATGGCCAAGGGCCGGGCGCGGGCGCGGATGCCGCGCTGTTTAATCGTCTGCCCAACCCGCGAGTTAGCGGCACAAGTGGCGGAAAATGTTGAACAGTACAGTAAATATCTCAAAATAGATATGGCGCTGCTGATCGGCGGCGTATCTTTCGCTAAGCAGGAAATGAAACTGAACCGGGGGGTTGATATTCTTATTGCCACACCGGGGCGGTTATTGGATCATTTCGGCCGCGGCAAGGTGATGCTCGGCGGGGTTCAGGCTTTGGTGGTTGACGAAGCCGACCGCATGCTGGACATGGGTTTCATTCCGGACATCGAACAGATTTTCAAGCTAACACCTTTCACGCGCCAAGTTTTGTTTTTCTCCGCCACCATGCCGCCGGAAATCCAGCGCCTGGTTGACCAGTTCCTGCACCAACCATTTGAAGTGCAAATCGCCCGCGAAAACATCACGGCCAAAACCGTCAAGCAAATGATTGTGCGCATGCCGAGCAATGACTTCAAGCAAAAGCGTACCGCTCTGCGCCATATCATCGACAATAATGACGTCAAAAGCGGCATTGTGTTTTGCAACAGAAAACGTGATGTTGATATTGTCGCCAAATCCCTGACGGCTCATGGTCATAACGCCGCGCCAATTCACGGCGATTTACGCCAAAGCCAGCGTATGGAAACCCTGGCCGGGTTTAAAGGCGGCGAGATAGAGTTTCTCGTGGCTTCGGATGTGGCGGCCCGCGGCTTGGATATTCCGGTTGTCTCACATGYGTTTAATTTCGATGTGCCGACCCACAGCGAGGACTATGTTCACCGTATTGGCCGCACCGGTCGGGCAGGGCGTAAGGGCGAAGCTATTATGTTTGTTACGCCCAGTGACAGCAAATATCTTGCTGACATTTTGAAGCTGATCAATTTTAAGGAAATCGAAGAATACAAAATCCCCGGTATTGAAGATTTTGCCACTGGCTCTAGGGCTGGCTCTAGTCGGAGCAAACGCGGCAAGTTTGACCGCAAACCACACGGGCGCGGCGGACGTCCATCACCTAAGCCAAAACGTCGAAGCCATGAAAGCAAGGATAACCGGGAAAATCAGGAACAAAAACCATCCTCGCCCAAGCCGGACACTGGGAAACAAGATAACCCAAAAGCTAAAAATCCGCCGCAAAAACCTCAACCTCATGTTCAAGCTTCTGGGCGGGACAATAACAAAGTGCGCAAGACTAGAAAAGGCGACCTACCGACCAACAAGAAAAGCGGATTTGGTGACAGTATGCCTGCCTTTTTTGGTGGTGACGAGTAATATTTTTTGTTCACTACGGCTTAAATTATATCCTGCTGAGGTCGTTTTCTCTCTATCATCCGCACACTTAAAATAGAAATTTCATATAGTAGATAGATCGCCGAACCTAGAGCTATTTGGGTTATCGGGTCAGGCGGTGTGACGAAAGCCGCGAATAAGGCAATGCCGACAATGGCGTAACGGCGGCCTTTTTTTAAGGCATTCGCCGATACTATACCGGCCCTCCCAAGTAGGCTTAAAACCACGGGCAATTGGAACGACAGGCCAAATGCTAAAAACATAGTGGTTGCAAGACCGAGATATTCGCTCACTTTTGGCAAGAGGGAAACGCTAGCCCCGGTTGAAAACTCCTGTTGTTGGCGCAGGCCAAACTCCAGTACAAATGGGAAGATATAAAAAAATACCATACTTGCCCCGGCAATGAACAAAACCGGTGACATGATGAGATAAGGCAAAAACGCGCCGCGCTCGTTTTTATACAATCCCGGAGCCACAAAACGGTAAACTTGGTAGGCAATAACCGGAAAGGACAAAATTATCCCGCCAAACAGCGCCAGCTTTAATTTTACGAAAAAGAACTCAAGCACTTGGGTGTAAATCAGATCACCCGTCAGCCCCGGCTTACCATCGGCGAGCAAATCCGCGCTAACATTAGCCACAGCAGTTTCGAAGGGCAAAACTAGAAAATCAAAAATGGGGCGGACAAAAAACAAACAAATCGTAAATCCGATAATGATGGCAAAAATAGAAATCATCAACCGCCGTCTCAGTTCATAAAGATGATCCAGCAAGGGCGCACGGCTGTCATCTATATCTTGCGCACCTTCACTGTCTTCTTTGTTTTCAAGCTTGGCTGTCATCATCTGCTTTCGGAGTTTCGTCCTTGCGTAAATCCCGATCAAGGGCCCGCATGTCTTCTTCAAATGCTTCATCGGACAGGTTGGACATTTGGCCCATGGCTTTAAGCTCGTCTATTTCACTGCGCAAATTCGCCAGCTCTTCATCTTCGCCGATCTGGTTAAATGCGTCCTTGAACTCCTGTCCCATAGATTTGATCCGAGCTATAAACCGCCCGGCAGTGCGCATCATTTTGGGCAGATCTTTCGGGCCGACGACGACAAGTGCCAAAACGGCGATTATCAGCATTTCTGCGAGACCAAATTGCGGGATCATGGTGTTACCTATGAGGGTAGGGCGTGGCTATTTTTTCTTATCTTTAGGCGGGGTGACATCAATCGCTTCGTCGGCTTTGTCATCTTCATCAGCGTCCGGGTCATCTTTTAGACCCTTTTTAAAGCTGGTGATACCTTTGGCGACATCGCCCATAATGGACGAAATTTTACCGCGTCCGCCAAATAACAACACCGCGAGAATGGCAACGATCAATAACTGAATAGGGCCAAGGGCCATAATACACTCCTAAATTAGCCCGTGAGCATAAGCCCTAGGAGCTAGGGATTCAAGCGTTTGATACGCTTATACATGAATATTCACGGCAGGTTTGCCCGAAATGCGCCTAGGATAGCACTGTCATTAAGGTCTGGAGCAGAAAGCATTTCGGCTGGTAGGGAAATATCGGCCATTTCTTCGTACAATAGGGCTCGACTGGCCAGCATATCAGGATAACGGGACAGGGCCGCTTGTTGCGGGTCAAGGCCAGAAACCGGACGATAGTTTTGCGCCCAAATCGTCGGCTTTGGATATTCTAAATAGCGGTTTGTCAATACATCGATATCATCACTATTTGCTTGAATATAAATGATTAAATAATTGTTCTTTATAATTTTTATTACATTAGCGCCACCATGTATTACACTGCCTGTCGTGTCCAGAACTTGATTGCCTCGCTGGCCTTGGGCGTTTAAAGTGATTTCGGTTTCCATCTCCAGATATGTGGCAGCTCGCTCCCTATATCCCTGATCATAGGGCTGGCCCATCCATTTTGCCATTGCCTGCATTGAAGGATTGCCCATTTTTGCTTGTATATGAGCATCCACATCATAATGATCAAAGCCGTAAGCTTCGGCAATGCGCCGCGCCGTATGGCTTTTGCCAATATTTGACATGCCGATCAGCGCGATGCGTAAATCACCCTTGGACAGTTTTTTGTCAAATTCTGTGCGCGACAGCAACATTAAATATTCTCGGCTATATAAGCGTCCAAATCCGTCAAAGACGGAGCCATCAAATGTTTGTGGGATTTGGCTTTGACGCTGCGCGCAAGCGAAGCGGGTAGGGGGACGCTATCTCGAATAATCTGCTCAACCTCATGCTTAAACTTGGCCGGATGTGCCGTCGACACGGTGATTTTTGTATATGCCTTGTCGGTGGTGCTAGCAAAATCCTCCATAGCCAAATGCGCAACCGCCGTATGGGGGCACATGAGATAACCGCTACGGCTATAGACTTTGCGCAAATGACGCTCGGTTTGTTCGTCTGTGTAATGAAAGCCTGTGCAAATATTTTTGATTTGGTCATGATCACCGCCAAATAAATCCAAAATACGCGGAAAATTATTGGGCCTGCCTATGTCCATGGCATTGGACAAGGTTGGTACGGAATTACGCGGTGTGTAAACCCCGGTGTCGAGATAATCAACAAACGGATGATTAGCATTGTTACCAACAACAAATTTGTCAATGGGTGCCCCCATTTTTCGAGCTATCAACCCGCCGGTCAAATTGCCTAGATTGCCCGACGGAATGCCGTAAACAATTGGTCTGCCCGGAAAGGCGGCCTTTATCTGAAGGCTCGTCCAGAAATAATAAAAGCTTTGCGGAATAACCCGGCCAATATTGATGGAATTGGCCGACATAAGTTGGTGTTTTGCGCACATGTCTTTATCGGCGAAAGCGTGCTTGACCAATGCTTGGCAATCATCAAATGTGCCCTCGATGGCAATGGCTTTAACGTTGTATTTTTTGCCCATAGATGTGAGCTGATGTTCCTGTACCGAGCTGACCCCGCCTTCAGGGTACAAGATAAACACCCTGACCCCTGGCAGGTTTAAAAACGCATGGCCAATGGCCCCACCTGTGTCGCCGGATGTGGCGACCAATATGGTGCGGGTCTCACCGGATTTGGCCAATAAATGCGACACTGTGCGCCCCATAAACCTTGCCGCGAAATCCTTAAAGGCCAATGTCGGCCCGTGCCACATTTCCATTATATAGGCATCACCAGGTTCTGGGACAGCCGGATCAAGAATTTGCCCGTCCAGTGTGCGCAAGGGCAAAGGGAAATTATAAGCGTCGGCGCACAAATCCCGTAAATCGTTATCTGAAAAATGGCTATCAACAAAAAACCGCGATAAATGCGCCGCACAAGCATGAAAGGGCATGACCCCAAGACGCGCCAGCTCGTCGTCGCCAAAGCGCGGCAAGCTATCCGGCATATAAAGCCCGCCGTCCGGAGCCAGACTAGACAGCAATGCCTGGCTAAACCCGGTTTTGGTTTCAGGGTCGTTTATAGAATGGTATTTCATACGTACTGATTATGACTACCAAAGCATGATTGCAATCCGAAAATTAATCTTCGCCAGCAAAATCGCAAAATAATCCTAGCGCGATTTGTCTATCCCTGATAATGGACACCCGCAAAGGAGGATGCTCATGATGATTCGTGAAGGTCTCACATTTGATGATGTGCTTTTGCTACCAAAAGCTTCAAAAATATTACCGGGCGATGCGGATTTAAGGACGCAGTTGACCAAAACGATAAGCTTGAACGTGCCATTATTGTCCGCTGCCATGGACACTGTCACCGAAGCACCATTGGCGATTGCCATGGCGCAAAATGGTGGCATCGGCATTATCCACCGTAACTTGTCTATTGAAGAACAAGCCGAGGAAGTACGCAAGGTCAAGCGGTACGAATCCGGTATGGTGGTTAATCCGGTGACCATTGGCCCGGACGCTACATTGAGCGAACTGTTGATGATGGCAAAAAAGCATTTATTTTCCAGCTTCCCTGTGGTTGACAAGTCCGGGAAAGTCATCGGCATTATCACCAATCGTGATACACGCTTTGCCACCGACCCAGGTGAGAAAGTCAACCATATGATGACCCGTGATTTGATTGTGGTAGACGAGGGTACAAGCGAGAAAACGGCTCGTGCGCTTCTGCACAAACACCGTATTGAACAAGTGGTTGTCGTCGACAAGGCCGGGCGTTGTGTCGGCTTGATTACTGTCAAGGATATGGAGAAAGCACTGGATTTTCCCAATGCCTGCAAAGACGAACATGGGCGCTTGCGCGTCGGCGCGGCCTCGACGGTTGGGGACGCAGGTTTTGAGCGCGGTGCCGCTTTGATCGAAGCGGGTGTGGATGTTCTGGTGATTGATACGGCCCACGGTCACTCCGCCAAAGTGATAGAGCAAGTCATACGTTTTAAGAAACACCATCCGGACACGCAGATTATAGCGGGTAATATAGCCACCGAAGATGCGGCGTCGGCTTTGATCAAGGCTGGGGCGGACGCGCTAAAAGTTGGGATTGGCCCAGGGTCAATTTGCACAACCCGHATTGTCGCCGGGGTCGGGGTGCCGCAATTAACCGCGCTTATTGATGTGTGCAAAGCCGCCAACAAAGCCGGTGTGCCGGTGATTTCAGATGGCGGCATCAAATATTCTGGCGATATGGCTAAAGCTTTGGCCGTAGGGGCGCAAAGCGTCATGATAGGTTCACTATTCGCCGGGGCTAGCGAGACACCGGGCGATGTATTCTTGTACAAAGGCCGTTCCTACAAATCCTACCGGGGCATGGGGTCGGTGGGGGCAATGGCGCGGGGGTCTGCGGATCGGTATTTCCAAATGGATGTGACCGACGATATGAAACTTGTGCCAGAGGGCATCGAGGGCCGTATAGGGTTTAAAGGCCCGCTGTCGCCAATCATTCACCAATTATTAGGTGGTGTTCGCGCCGCCATGGGCTATACGGGCTCCTCGACAATACCGGAACTTCACAAAAATGCAGAATTTATCCGTATCACCAATTCCGGCCTGCGGGAAAGCCATGTTCATGACGTGGCTATTGCCCGCGAAAGTCCGAATTACTCAGAACAGAAATAGCAACAAAAACAACAACAGAAATAAGCATATGAAACTAGGTGGACGCATACAGGCCGCAATCGAGGTCTTGGACGATATTTTTGAGCAGCACACGCCTGCTGCCCATGCCCTGCGCGATTGGGGCAAAGCTCATAGGTTTGCCGGCTCCAAAGACCGGGCCGCTATTGGGGGGATTGTATTTGATGCCATGCGCAGGAAATCCTCGACGTTGTGGCGCATGAACGCAGATGCAGAGACAGGTTTGGGACGTCCATTGGCATTGGGGACATTGGTATGGAGCTGGGGCGAAACTGTTGAGCGGCTTGAGGCGGCATTTGCAGACGACGGACACAGCCCCACCTCCTTGACCGAGGCTGAAAAAACCTCTTTGGCTGGGGCGCGGGATTTATCTATGGCACCTGATTGGATACGGGCCGATATACCCGAATGGTTATGGCCCGCTTTTGAAAACAACTTCGCAGAAAATGCCGTGGCTGAAGGCCAGGCATTGTTGGGGAGACCACCACTTGATTTGCGGGTTAATGGGCTAAAATCAGATCGCGCCAAAGTTCTTGTTAAACTAAAAGAGATTGGCGGGACGGCTTGCGAACTGGCACCTCATGGTATTCGCATTAAGGCGGGGCAGGCTCTAGACCGCCTGCCCAATATCCAGGCTGACCCGGTGTTTCTTACGGGCGAGGTCGAGATACAAGACGAGGGTTCGCAAATCGTCTCTCTGTTGGTTGATGCCAAACCCGGCGAAAAAGTGCTGGATTATTGCGCTGGCGGCGGCGGCAAGACTTTGGCGCTGGCGGCAGATATGCAAAACACCGGCACTATATATGCTTACGATATTGATAAACGCAGATTGGCGCCGCTTTACGCACGTGCGACGAAGGCAGGGGCCACAAATATTGAAATCATTCAACCACCACAAGCTGGACTTGGCAAATTACGCGGCACTATGGACAGGGTTCTTATTGATGCGCCGTGTACGGGGTCTGGCACCTGGCGCAGAAAACCAGATGCCAAATGGCGTTTGTCATTGGCGACACTCGAAGTCCGTTTGGCCGAACAAAAGGCCGTGCTGGAACAATCCAAACAATATGTCCGTCCGGGCGGGTATTTGGTTTATGTGACGTGTTCGTTGTTGGCCGAAGAAAATGAGGGGCAGGTTTACGGGTTTTTAGACGACAATTCTGATTTTGAATTATTATCTGCTGGCGAAGTTTGGGAAGATAAAATCGGCCCCGGAAGCACGATGGGAAAATCCATGCCTTGGTCGGAGGATGGTTGCACCCTGACCATGACCCCGGCGGCTAATAATACGGACGGTTTCTTTTTCGCGGTCATGCAAAGAAAAGCTAAAGCATGACTACGGCTCTGCATGAACGGGTTTTGATCATAGACTTTGGCTCCCAGGTGACAAAGCTGATTGCGCGGCGGGTGCGCGAAAGCGGGGTATATTGCGAAGTTCATCCCTTTAATAAAATTACAGATGAGCTGTTGTCGGATTATGCACCCGGCGCGGTTATATTGTCAGGGGGGCCTAATAGTGTCGGCCAAACCAAAAGCCCGCGGATTCATGATGCAGTGTTTAAGTTGGGTGTACCGCTCCTGGGTATTTGCTATGGCCAGATGGCAATGGTCGAACAACTTGGCGGTTCTGCTGAAGGCGCAGATGAACGTGAGTTTGGCCGAGCTGAATTAGAGATCGTCAAAGACAGCCCGCTGTTTTCGGGTATTGGCACCCCGGGTTCAAAACACACAGTCTGGATGAGCCACGGAGACCGGGTCAATGCATTGCCGGAAGGATTTGAAATTATTGCCAAATCTCCAAATGCACCTTTCGCGGTCAGCCAGGATAGTGCACGTAAATTCTATAATGTCATGTTCCATCCCGAAGTGGCCCATACGCCCATTGGGGCGCAATTGCTAAAAAACTTCACCCACAAGATTGCTGGCCTTAAAGGCGACTGGACTATGGCGGCCTTTAAGGACGAAGCTATTGCGGCAGTGCGAAAACAGGTCGGAGACGGCAAAGTTATATGCGGGCTGTCGGGCGGGGTAGACAGTTCCGTGGTCGCCGTATTGCTCAACGAGGCTATAGGCGATCAATTGACCTGCGTGTTCGTCGATACGGGCATGATGCGCAAAAATGAAGCTGAAGAAGTAATATCTTTATTTTCAACACATTACAACATAAACCTCATCCATGTAGATGCGCAAGATAAATTCCTTGATTTGCTAGAAGGCGTATCTGACCCAGAGCAAAAACGCAAAATAATAGGCAAGACATTCATTGATCTATTTGAAATACAAGCGAAAAATATCGGTGGCGCCAAGTTCCTTGCTCAAGGTACGCTTTACCCGGATGTGATCGAAAGCGTCTCCTTTGATGGTGGCCCGTCTGTCACCATCAAATCCCACCATAATGTCGGCGGTCTTCCAGAGCGCATGGATATGGCATTGGTGGAACCTTTACGGGAGCTTTTTAAGGACGAAGTGCGGGATTTGGGGCGCGAATTGGGTTTAGACCCGGCATTTGTAGAGCGGCATCCATTTCCAGGGCCTGGCCTAGCCATCCGTTGTCCGGGCGAAATCACCAAGGAAAAGCTGGATTTACTACGTGAAGCGGATGCTATTTATCTGAGCCAAATAAAAAAACACAATCTTTACAATGAAATATGGCAAGCTTTTGCAGTGATTTTACCTGTAAAAACCGTTGGCGTAATGGGCGATAGCCGCACCTATGAGCATGTGTTGGCCTTACGCGCCGTAACCTCCTCGGACGGTATGACGGCTGATTATTACCCGTTTAGTCATGAATTCCTGGGTGAAACCGCGACCCGGATCATCAATGAAGTTCAAGGTGTGAACCGCGTGGTTTATGACATTACGTCCAAACCCCCCGGTACGATAGAATGGGAATAGGGTAATTCTTTTACTGAGTTAACTTTTTCCTGCGTGTTACCGTAGTTTTTCCCCATAAGTCTTACCGTCCGGTTTAAGGCTTATAAACCTCAATGGGGTATATTCATCACAAGCGTCAAAGAACGCAAACTGGTGAATGGAAAATATTGTGAACTTTCGGATTTTATATCTGATTTCTGTCGGCTTGCTGGCAGTATCTGGACCGCATTTAAGTCATGCGAAACCGTCTGGATCTGCCGTAATGCTGGAGATAATAGACGGTGACACCGCATTTGTTGTCGATGAGACTAACAATGCCGCGTGGTGGGTGGTTGGCCAATGCCGACGTCCCATCCCTGTGCTACCGCAAAATACTTCACAAAATAAATCAATAAAAACAATGACATCCAAGATTATCCGTAATAATACCCGGATTGGAAATCGCCAGATTGTACTGAAACAACAGTTTCGCTTTACGCTGGCAGATGCTCCAAACGGGCCGATAACCGTCGAGGTATATAATTCCTTGCGCGGTGGTTGGTCTGTCGTACCCGTTAGGCAAAAAGCCCAATGTGCGTATGATGCGACTTGCCGCCAGCGCATGGAAGCCCCCGAGTGCTAAGGGGGCCCACCACACATAACGGTGCTAACCGCCTGAAACAACTGAGTATTCTCTTACTCAGCCTATTTGCTTGTCTGTTCGTATTAGCCTCACCAGTGGTAAATGCGAATGAGATACCGCAAGAAATTACCAAGGAAGTTTCGCAAGTCTCCGAGGAAGAACCACCAGAAATGCCAGTTCTCATTGCCGATCTGGCCCCGGAATTTCAAGTTAAACTTGAAGGGAAATTGCTAAGTGTCGATGTTAGTACCGGAGAAAACGGCCAGTTCTATGTAAGAGCTGAACCCATATTCACGGCTCTTGATAATGAATTTTCTTATGACACGGAAGACGGTGTGTTGATTGTACACCGCTCTCAAGACGGCGCGGTTATGGAGCTGCATACCAAAACCGGGATTATCAAAGCCAATGGTCGTACTCTGGGCAAGCTCAACCATTACGGTGAGGTTAGTGCGATTAAAATAAACTTGACCCCCAATGCTATTGCGGTTTTATCGGGGGCTATTGGCAAAATTGACAAAGACGAAAAGCGGATCAATTTTGAACTAGACCCGCGTTTAAAGGTGGCTACAGGCTTTGAGATGTTTGTAAACGACATCCCGCTTGGCAATGTGGAGCCGGGGCCAAAAGCTATTGGCTCGGTGATGTTGTTGCCCTTGCGACCAATTGCCAATGAACTTGGCCAAAATGTGCAAATCATTGACGGCGGCACGTCTATTCGGGTGACCCGTTCCCAGGATAGTGCGGTTTTTGAGCTTAACCTTGATACCGGTTTGGTTAAACTTAACGACCGCCCGGTTGGTGTTACCCGTGATGTTACCTATATCGACCATGTAAACCTGCTCTTGCCCCTTGGCACAATAGAAACCTTGACCGGGACGAATATCGACGTAGAAGGCGGGGCATCGCGTATCAATATCAATCTTGATGGCCGCCTTAAAGACGTGATTTCTCCGACAGGGAAAATCACGGATGTTACCAAGAACACGCCGCTAACCTTTGAAACTATTGAACTTAATATAGGCACGGATACGCTCAACACCGTTAGTGCGGATTTCAGGGTCAAGGGGTTTAACGGGCGTTTGCGCTACGAAATACCGGATTTACCCTCCAGTATTGCGGGGGCCGAACCGTCATGGTTGTCGCTTGATTACGCCCATGTCAAGGGCGGTTATGGCTCTCTTGGTGATTATTCAGCCGACCTTCGTGAACTCGACGGGGTTGGCCTTCGGCGTATTAGAGGCATCAGCTATGCCAAGGAAAGCGACAAGGGCAGATGGGCTTTTGCGGCTGGTGTGCCCACGTCGGGTTCGACTAATATCGGACAAGACCAAAGCCGTTTGAGATTTTCAGGCCAGGCCGCCGGTGCCCGTTACGCGTCAAAGGACGGCTGGGAAACTGGCTTGTCTTTCAAGGCGGACGGGCTGAGCGACGACAAAATGGCGGTGCTGTCTGCCATTAGTGGGCGGTTGGGCCGAAAAGGCGGCAAAAAACTAAACTGGGACGCACGGGCGGACATTGGCTATTTCAACGGCCAGGCAAGAGAAAAATCCGTAGATGCCCGCGCCAGCGTCAATGCACGCTATAGCTTCAATAAAAAAATCAATGTCGAGGTCTTTGCCCAATATGACGGGGCGGAGTTTCTGCGTTCTGACCTGGACGCTGAAGCCTTAATCGTACAAGATCCGAATGCGCAAGATGTGCAATTGGTACCCGATACCCGCAAGCGCGGTCAGGATAACGCCACATATGGTGCCGCATTACAATTAACCGCCGGGCAAATATTGGGGCCATTTAAACGCCCGGCAATGTCAGCGCGTTTTAGCCAAACCAGAAGCGGGCTGTTTGTCAAAGGTAGCCAGAACACCTCAACCGACAATTACGGTATCTCTATCAATACATCTTTGCGTAAAATCGGTACCAATATTTCTGCTGACTTTGCAGCATATGACCAAAAACTCGCCGACGGTAGCCGTGAGAACGGTAACCAGATAACGGCGCGAGTTTACCAAGACATAAAATTCGCAACAGTGCGAGCCCAATATACATCAACCCGTAAGGACGGAGCCGCTCGTGTACAGCGCATTGATGCACAGCTCACGGCCCAGCCCTATAGATTGAAGCTTCCCAAAAATGCCAGACTAAGTATTGCCCCGTCGGTTTCGGGGTCCTGGAGTGACAAGGGTAATTTCATACGCGGTGGGGTAATTGCCAATCTCGATTCCGGGCAAATATTGGGTAACAAAACCAAGCTTAAAGCTTCTATGGGTGTGTTACAAAATTTCTCCGGCAACGGAGATGACAAATCCGATACCTTCCTGACGCTCTCCCTTGGACGCACCCTTAAAATCAACAAAAACTTGTCCTTAGGTCTATCATACCGAAATAATTTACAAGGCAATCAACGGCTCGGCGTATTTCTTAGAGGGAAGTTTGATTTTAACGAAAAGCGCAAATTCCGCGAAGCCAAGGACGGCAGTGGTGTGCTAAAGGGCAGGGCATTTCTAGACAAAAACCGGGACGGCATCCGCCAGGACGATGAACCAGGTATTGGCGGCGTAATGGTCCGGGTTAAAGGCACACGGCTATCCCTGCGTACCGATTCAAGTGGATATTTTACCATACAAAACATTAAGACCGGCCTGCATGAGTTGCAAGTGGTTGGTAGCAGTCTGCCGCTTGGATTTAGTCTTGACGGTAGTGTGTCCACTAAAGCCAGCATTCACGACGGCAGTATCACCGATGTAGCCCTGCCGATTGTGCAGCGCGGGCAGATTTTGGGCTTTGCCTTTGTCGATATCAATGGCGACGGTGTGTATAACAAAGGCGAACACAGGTTGGACGGCGCAAAACTAGAGCTAACCGATACGCAAAATCCGGATAACAGTTTCCAAGCCTATGCGACCAGCTTTGGGCAATACGCATTTGATGATTTACCATCAGGGCAATACCAGCTTGTTATCACAAAAACAGGTGCACCGGACAGTGAGCCCGGCACTAAACCCATTTTAATCAACCTGGCCGAGGCAGAAAACCTCATGGCCAAGATCAACATTGCTGCCATTTCGACAAATACTGTCCAAATGGCTCAACAAAATTCTGCACCCGGTAGTATCGGAGGCGGAATAGGGGAAGATAAGGAAGAAGTCCCGCCGCCGGACATATTAAACCATGATCCGGCGCTGTAAGTCTGACTTATGTCCCACATTCACTAACTCGGGCGGCTTGCAAAAGTCGCCCATTTTTTTGTTGTAGTTTAATATATCCTCATTACCTATTGATTTTTATACCAAAAAACATGGTTCTGGGCCTGCCGGGGAAAAACCGGTTACTGCCAAATGCGAAATCTGCTCTGTCGGCATAGGCAGTGTCGAAGATATTATCGACGCGACCATATAGGTTGATCTGCTCTGTTAGTTGGTAATTCCCGCGCCAGGTGAATATGTTATGGCCTTCGTATTTGGCCGTATTGCCTGGGTCGGTGTAATAACTGCCCACATGTTGCCATTTCAAGGATACGGTGAGGATATCGGTTGGTTTTGCGGTAATTTGCAGAAAACCAAGGGTGTTGGGAGCGCTATCGACCTGGTCGCCTTTCGTGATCGAACTGGAGGCCGAGCCAACAATATCCGTAAATGCATAGGTATGATTTGCCAATGTCACAGCGCCGGACAAATCAAGATGCGGGTTCACAGGCATATCAAATTCGACCTCTATGCCCACATGTCTGGTTTTACCATTTTCCACATTAAACCCGTTGGCATTTCGGAAGAAAAAATTGTTCTTCCTCATGGCGAAAAACGCGGCTTCCATATTCAATTCCGCCAAATTGCCTTTTAGGCCAAGTTCAAAGGAATCCAGTGTTTCAGGCTCTATCGTACCCGGCGTCTGGTTGATTTGCAGGCTATAAACATCACTGACTTGCGGGGCGCGGCTACCACGGGCCAAACGACCATAGATGGTTATATTTGTGCTAAGATTATGGGTGATGCCAAGCTTGGGCGTAATGGTGAAATAATCATCGCTCCGGTCTGCAACCCGCAAAAACCGCCCGAAACTGCCATTATCTATCAAATTATCATAATCATAGCCCGTATAATCAGCCCTTGCACCAATATTGACTTTTGTGTGGTCACCAAGGGCAAACCGGGTTTGCACATAGGGGGACAGTACCACGGCACGAACCTCATAATCATAATGTTCGCCCTGAATAAACGAAAACCTGCTGGGGTTCGCTTGAAATTCGCGGGTAAAGCCTTTGGTGTATTCGGCATCAAACCCCAGCGTATAGCGGCCAAAACCGCCGTCAGCCTCATAACTACTCAACAGACCGGCACTGTTGTGGCCGCCTTCTTCCAGCGCTTGACCGGGGACAAAATGGCGCAAGAATGTTAGATTGACCGAGCGGGCATAGGGAATAAAGGAGAGCCGGGCGTTCTCGCCTAATGTCTTGTTGAAATGTACGGCGAGGCGGGCGGTTTTGCCGTCCCGAAAGGCTTCCGGGTTAGGATTGCTGGCGGCAAGTACCGGATCTTTATAGGCATCGACGCCCCGGATAAACCCTGCGGTTTCCTGGTTGAGGTTTTGGAATGTCGTCAGTGTTTTTACGGCCCAGTCACCAAGCTGGACATCATGGCGCAACTGGATTTTCTGTTGGTCAAACCCGGAGGCGGCCCGAAATCCGGGATCGCTGACAAAACTGCCAGACAAGCGGGTGCGACCATTGAGCGCCGCGCCGCTAAAGGATATTTTCAGGCGGACAAAACCAAGTTCATTGCCCAGTAAATCCAAAGACAAGCCTCTAATATTATCAGGTGCTCGCGATAGAATATTAACAAGTCCGYGAACGGCATTGGAGCCATATAGCACGCTGCCTGGCCCTTTGGTAACTTCAACACCGCCCGCCAATTCYAATGCCCCTTCAAACAAGCCGTTAACATTGGCAAACCCGGCGGCGCGCAAGGGCACCCCGTCCTCCAGATATAAAAACGACCCCGCGCCCGCGCCGCCCGTAAGCACAGGCGAGCGAATAGCGGTCAGATGTTCCTGCCCGCTACCACGATGAATATTGACACCGGCAATTTCGTTTAAAGCTTCGGCGGGATGTATGGGCGAAATGTCTAGCAAGCGTTCGATGTCCAATACAGATATACTGCCCGCGTAGTCCTTGGCTGATTCGGCGTAACGGCGCGCAGTTACAATGATTTCGTCATCACTCGCAAAACTAGTTTGGTGTTGAGACATACCGATAAGCAGGAGTGGGAGGGTGAGATAAGGCTTCATGGTGAGGTGCTTTACAATTATGATCGCCTTGCATTCAAGGAATTATATTGAAAAGTCAACAGCCTGTGGCTAGAGCAGTACAGGAAGCTAGCGTAGAGAGCATGAATATGAAACTTGAGAAAATATTGCAAGTCCAACGGGCCGCCTTTAATGCAAGTCCCAATCCCTCATGGCATGAGCGCAAAAGTAAACTTGTCAAGCTTGGCAAAGCCATTGCAGACAATGAGCAGAACTTCAAAGAAGTTATTTCCAAAGATTTTGGCAATCGGTCATTTGTAGAGACGACTATGGCGGAGTTGGCCATTGTTCAGGCTGGTATAAAGCACGCACTCAAGCATACGCAAAAATGGATGCGGACAAAAAAAGCGTCTACAGCCATGCAATTTAAACCTGCCAAAAACATCATCATCCCTCAGCCGCTTGGAGTTGTCGGCATTATCAGCCCATGGAATTACCCTTTGCAATTGGCTGTCATGCCGTTGATCGGAGCGCTCGGGGCAGGGAACCGCATCATGTTGAAACCCAGCGAATACACGCCGGGTTTTTCTGAATTGTTGAAATCCGTTTTAGGGGAAATTTTCTTGGACGACGAAATTTATGTGGCCACCGGCGGTGTTAAAGTGGCACAGGCTTTCTCTGCGCTTGCTTTTGATCATTTACTGTTCACTGGCTCAACCAATGTCGGACGTATTGTAGCCGGAGCTGCAGCTAAAAACCTGACGCCTGTGACTTTGGAGCTGGGCGGAAAATCACCGGTGATTGTTGATGACAGCGCCAATATGAAATTGGCAATCTCGCGCATAACCAATGGGAAAACCATCAATGCTGGACAGACTTGCGTGGCCCCGGATTATTTGCTGATGCCCCAAGGCAGGATTGACGATTTTGCCCAAGCACTGATCAAAAAAGCAGAAATATTTTACCCGACATTTGCCGACAACCCTGATTATACATCCATTATTGCAGACGCTCATTACGCCCGCTTGCAAAACCTTTTGGAAGATGCCCAGGCCAAGGGGGCAACATTGCGGGTTGCAGGCACTGATGACAGCCAACTATTGGCCAAACAACGGCGCATCCCGCTGACTGTGGTCACCAATACCACGCCCGAGATGAAGATTATGCAAGAAGAAATTTTCGGACCGCTTTTACCCATAGTGGCCAGCGAGACGCTAGAAAATTCCATGGACTATATCCAAAAACGTGACCGGCCTTTGGCCTTGTATTGGTTCGGTGAAGATAAAGCCAAACGCGACCATGTTCTGAACAACACGATTTCTGGCGGGGTCAGCATAAACGAAACCGCCTGGCATGTGGTGCAAGAAGACATTCCGTTTGGCGGGGTCGGGCCTTCCGGTATGGGTAGCTATCACGGGGAACACGGGTTCCAAACTTTTTCCCATATGAAGGGTGTGTTTTTGCAAAGTAAATTTAGCGGCGGGAAAATGCTGTATCCACCCTATACGGACAAGACCCAAAAAGTCTTAAATATGATGCGAAAGTTTATGTAAATTATTTAAGTTGGCTTACCGCCAATACACCGCACCGCATGAATATTTTTAGTGCGGGTGTTGAGCAAGACGGGCTGAGCGGATTTGATCAAGGGATCGCGTATTGCAAAGCCGTTAGCGGTCTCGCGGACAATCATAACCCAATGGGTGGATTTACGCGACGGTAGATCAAACCTGACCAAAGGATAATAGCCTTGTGACAGACAGGCCCGAACAACGTTGTCGTGCTTGTCATGGAAAAAATGTGCGTGGGCATGGCCGCCCGTTGCCCGTTCAATACCATCCCAAACCAGCCAGCCACGGCTGTTGAACCCCCGATTGGCTTTCAATCTAGTGGCTAGATCGCCCGGATCCGTCGGATAGCCCAAATTCACCAAAGCCATGGCGACAGCGGTGACTAAACAACCATCATCTTTAATGGTTTCATTAGAACCCCCTATGGTTTTATGGGCCCAGCGTTTATCGGTTTGCAAAAAAATGGCCCGGTCTGGAAGTGCCGCATATCTGCGGTTTTGGATAATTCTGTTTCGGTACTCAGGTTTGATATAAACTTTGGCATTCGGTCTGATTTGTAGTTTTGGCTCGTGGGCATTTGCTAGAGATGAGTGTAAGAAGGCAGGTGTAATCGCGGTTAGCATGACACAAAACTTTGCCACAATGTTTGGTATTGCCCCGGCTTTCAGCATTGTTATTTTCCTATCTTGCTTTTATTGTTATTAGGAAGTGGTTATTGAAACTTACCTGAAAATCATATTCACCATGCGTTCACATTGCAATTTTCTTCTCGTAATCCATGAGTGATCGGGAAAAATTACAACCAGCCATTATCGCGTGCAGTGCGAAATGCTTCGATGCGGTTTGCAGCGCCGAGCTTATGGGCCGCGACGGCAAGATAATTGCGAACAGTCCCAGGTGTTAGATAAAGTTCAGCGCTGATTTTCTTGTTGGTTTTCCCGGCCTCGACGAGCCGTAAAATTCTACGCTCAACGTCCGTTAATGGGTCAGGGGTTGTCCACGCCGCCTGGTAAAGCTCTGGCGTTATGATTGTACCGCCCTTTGCCACTATTCTCACAGCTCCGGACAGCTCATCACTGGATGTGTCTTTGAGAATATAGCCCGTGACGCCGGCATCTCTGGCCCGTTGTAAATAACCTGCACGGGCAAATGTCGTGACGATTAAAATGCGAGTTGTACCGCCGTCCCGTTTTAGCCTTTGGGCAACTTCTATGCCTGAATATTCCGGCATTTCGATATCCGTGACCAGCACATCCGGTTGCAGACGTTTTACCAAATCCAGAGCTTCGCGCCCATCTTTGGCCTGCCCTATCACATCAATATCGTCCTCAAGTGATAGCAAACTTGCCAACGCGCCGCGTAACATTGATTGGTCTTCGGCTATAATTACTCGGATCATGGCTGGCTCACAGGCGTCGTTAGTTTTATATTCGCACCATGACTAAAATCAAACTCAACCCGGCCCCCTAGGCTTTGTATGCGCCTTTTCAGCCCCGTTAAACCTGCTCCCGGCACCAAAGTGCCGCCAATGCCATCGTCCTTTATGGATATATCAAGATCACCATTCTCGGTGTGTAAAAATGCAAGTCTCGCAGTTTTGGCTTTTGAATGCCGAATAATATTTGTTACGGCTTCGCGAATAGCAAGGCCTAACACCTTGTCTTGCTCCGGGCTGAGCTTAGGCAGTTTTCCAGTAATTTCAAACTCTATGCCTGCGGCTTCTAAAGCTAGTTTTGCCTGATCCAACTCGGCCTCTATGGTCGTAGCATTCATACCCGAGACGGCTTGGCGGACATCAGAAAGCGCGGCGCGGGCTTCATTTCTAATCTCCCGTATTTCCAACCTTGCCCGTTCAATGTCTTTATCAAGATATTTGTCGGCCACCTCAGATTTTAAAGCAACCATGGTTAGGGTGTGGCCCAAAAGGTCATGTAAATCGCCGGCAATACGCTCGCGCTCGGCAAGGGTAGCACGTTGTTTGTCTAAAGCGCTGGTGCGTTCCATATATTCGCGGTGTTCTATTTCCTCTGCGCCTGCCATGCAGCTAATGCCTGATACTACGCCAATAAACAAAGCCAAACCCGCCTCAAACCAATTATCGCGTACAAATAAAGAGAAGATTAAGAAGCTTAACGCCAACAAGGCCATCAAAATACTTGCACGTTTTACCGGCCTTTGAAAGCCTGCTTGAGCAGATGCATAAATATAAAAAACACCGTGCATGCCGCTAAAGGGTGCAATGATAAATCCAATAATTTGCGTTATAATGATTGCGCCAATAAATTTTGGGGTAGCCTTGCTAAAAGCATAAAAATGAATAGGTAAAAAAACTAGCAGTGCTAGGATAAAGGCAATGATGTCTTTTAGTTCCGGTGTTTTAAAAAACCACGGAACGAAATAAAACAGCAAATAAATAAGGTGAAACGTTGGATGCGCCGCAACACTTCGCATTGTTTTACCAGAGTTTTTATGCTTTGACTGGACTATCATTTACCTAAGGTAACAGTATCAATCTCATAGTCAAATACGCCCGGCGCTGGCCCTGCAGTAATCGCAAGCCCTGCGAATAATTTTGGGTTTAAACCATTAAAGTTTTCCATGTTCAGGGTGATGGTTTGCCAATCAGAAGTAATATCAGAGGTTATGTTAAAGTTTTGACTTGGTGGTGCGCCCACACTGCCAGAGGTAAATATCATCGCTGTATACATGCCAGGTGTCCCGCGCACTTGAAAACTGAGGGTGTTGTAAGCCGCAATATTATGAGCTTTTTGCGCCGGGTGACCAAAATAAGCCCCTGCCCACGGAAAGAAGAAACCGGATTTCACCTGTGCATTAACCCGCAATGCTCCACCAGTTTCATCTGCCCCTAAATTTGCGTGTGATATTTTCGCTTCAGACTTACCATTGGCCATACGGTCATCGGTCGCGCTCCAGGCAAACCCTTGTGTCGTTAAATTTTCAGATGGATTTATGTCTTTGTCAAAATTTCCCAATATGGGGTCTGCCAGTTCAGGGCTTGCCTGAGCATCAATGGGTTTCTGTTTTTCCCGTTGCACCACATATCCATTTTTGACAATCTTATCTATGGTAAAGCTATGGGCTATATTTTCATCAGGTCTACCTGATACAATGATCAAATCCGCACGCATTCCCACTTCAATGCGGCCACGGTCTTTAATGCCAAAAGCTGCCGCAGTGGCACTTGTTGCAGCATGTAGAGCCTCAAGCGGTGTCAAGCCAGCGCGAACAAGCAATGCCATTTCTTGGTGCAGGCTGGCCCCGTGGGTAGTACCCGGATTGGGCGCATCTGATCCAGCCAGAATAACCACACCAGCCGCGTGTAGTTTTCGCGTATTCTCAAGGGCAATGTCTATGTCAAAGCCGGGCCATGCCCGGCCAAACCCTGTCGCTAAACCCTGTTTTTGAGCCGAGGTTAAATACGGGGTGGCAAGCTGGTTAGCTAAAATATCAGCACCGAGATTTTCCCCAGCCACGCTGGCCATAACTGCCAATGTCGGGATAATGAAGACGTTGTCTTTAGCTGCTTGAGCGGCAAATTCTTCAGTGACGGGTTTGTCGGCAAATATATGAACCAGCCCGTCAACGTCCGCGTTCAACATGTCTTGGGCAGCGGCCAGTGTGGAAATATGGGCAAGCACTAAAACACCTTGCTCATGTCCGGCTTTTATGAGTGCGCTCGATGTCTCAAGGTCAAGGCTTGCAAGATTGGGTCTGTCGGGCATATAAACCAATTTAATATAATCAGAACCTTCTGCTAGGCGCCGTGTGACCCACGCACTGGCTTGCTCAGGACGGGTTAAAGTCTCGATGTCTATCCCGTATTGGGTGCCGTGTCCGCCTGGAGCCGTGGCCATAATGCCGGCGCTCCATAAATCAGACTCGTCCGTTTCCAGTATACCGCTTCGCTTGGTCTTCATTCCTGTTAAAGTTTGCGCACTGGTGAACATGTCGAAATTTGTCGTGACCGCAAAAAGCAAGCTGTCTTTGAGGGCTGGCCCAAATATATGGGTGTGGGAGTCGATGAAACCTGGCAATAAAGTCTTTCCTTTGCCGTCATAGGCTTGCATGTTTTTCGGAATTTTTAAGTCTTCCCCCATTTGCGAAATCACACCATCTTTGACAATCAAGCTGTAATTTTCAAGAATTATTTCCCCGTCAAAAATACGGATATTTTCCACGCCGAATGAATTTTCGGAGAATTTCACATCGGCTTTTTCAGATGCTGGTAATGCAAACAGCATAAAGACCAATAAAGCGGTCAAGGCGGTTATGGTGATGACAAATATTTTCTTTAACATGGTTGTGCCTTTAGTTACGTTGCCTGGCCCAGGCCCAAAAAGCAAGGCCAGCCAGAATGGTCGTCATGATTGCGACAATGGTGAGGTTGTGCATGGGCATTCGGTCTACGCCACTTTGAGACGGCGCACCCACGATAGCCAAGGCAATTTCCGCCAATTGAAAAGACGGCAGGTTTGCGGCAAATGTTTGCAAGGCGCTTGGGAATAAAAATGCAGGTATCCATAGTCCGCCAAGGGCGGCCATACCAAGAAAAACTATATTGGAGATAGCAACTGCCCCATTTGATCCAAAGGAAAATCCAAGCGCCAGCCCAATAAAGATAAATGGTAGCACGGATAAAAGATGCAATCCAAACAACATAAACCAAGCGCTGCGCGCCATGGTAACGTCCGCACCGAAACCTGCGGCAAGATAAATCGGAATAAGAGCAAGGCTGGCAAAAATAAGCGTGACCATAATTTTAGCACCGATATAGGAGGCCGCCGGGGCTGGGGATGCGCGTTTCAAATCCAGCCAACCTCTATCGCGTTCATTTGCGACCCCAACACCAAAGCCGAAGATAGCTGGGCCCATGACGGCGAAAACACCATATGTCGCCAACAGATAGCGGGCGCTATCTACGCCGCTATTTGGTATTGCGAATGCGAATAATGCATAAAATGCCACGGGTAGCACCAAGGTTGGTAAGATATATTCCGGTGCGCGCACCGCTTTTAATATTTCTGCGCCGCATTCGTTAAAAAAGGCATTTAGGGATAAAAACTGCATGATTTACTCCTGTTCCTTGTCATGAACAATACGCTCAAAGGCTTCTTCGAGGCTCGGTTTTTTCACAATAAGTTCCGAAATATTTGGATCCTCCATGAGCAGGCCTTGTAAAGCTGAGGTTTGATTTTCTGTGCTTATTTCCACAAAACGCCCAGAGCGTCGTACAGAGATAACCGCTGGCAATACACTGATTGCTTTAATGCTCAGAGCTGTAACGCATTTGATCACCGCGCCGCCAGCCAGCGAACGAATTTCCGGGGTAGGGGCGTCAGCAATGATTTTCCCTGCATGCATCACCACAATTCGATCCGCAAGCGCATCTGCTTCCTCCAAATAATGGGTTGTCAGGATGATCGTCCGCCCATCTGCAGCAAGCTGACGCACCACATCCCAAAGCATTTTGCGCGTATCCGTATCCAGGCCAGTCGTTGGTTCATCAAGAAACACCAAGTCAGGATTGCCAATGACCGCCAAAGCAAATTGCACCCGGCGTTTTTGACCTCCAGACAGTTTCTTGTATTTTTTATCAGCAAAACCTGTCAATTTACACATGCCAATCACTACATCTATATTGAGGGGGTCTGGATAGTAACTGGCGAAAAGTTCAATATGCTCACGGGGGCTTAGTAAATCGGGCAAATCGGCATCTTGCAACATACTCCCGGTTCGCCTGCGCACACTAATCGAGCCTGGGGGCTGACCAAACATAGACAATGTGCCGCTAGAGGGGTTTGTAAGACCAAGGCAGGCGTGAATGAAAGTGGTTTTACCTGCGCCATTTTCGCCCAATATAGCCGTTATGCCGCCTTTGGCCAGGCTAAGGCTTACAGAATTAACCGCTATCGCATCGCCAAATTTCTTTGACAAATCTTTTGCATAGATGATGATATCGCTTGAAATTTTATTCTCCGTGTTTCCAGACATATCTAACCCTCGTACTAATTTAGGGGAGACTAGTCTTTTATCCCTAGCATTTAAATTAACAATCAGCACTAAAATCATATGACATATGTCATCATGGATATAGATATAGAAGGCGCATAATTTATATTATGAGAACTATAAAGGTAATGTATTTAAGTTATATCATTGTTTTACATCACTTATTTTCCCAATGCATAATCATGCCATCAAAAGCCGCTTCATGTTCTCCCAACAATTCTGACGATATAGTCTGGTAATCCATATCTATGTGCATATTGGTAAAGATCAGCTTTTTAGTTTTGGTTTGGGCTCCCCAGATAAGAGCTTTGTCCATATGGCTATGGGTTGGGTGGCTGTGATAGCGCAGAGCATCCAGTATCCAAATGTCCAGATTTTCAAGGCGGTTCAAGGTTTGGCTATGAATGGTATGCACATCTGGTGTGTAAGCTAGTTTATGGCAAAATACGAAACCGAATGCATTGGTGTTGCCGTGTCCGACCTCAAATACAGCTACGGCTAAATCACCGCCAGGCCCGGTAATATTGACAATATCGCCATCAGCGATCAGGTCTTGTATCTCCAAAATAGGGGCGTGAACTCGACCCTCTGGCATTTCAAAACAATAACCAAAGCGTTGTAGCAAGGCCTGTTTTGTATCAGCACCCATATGTGTGGGTATTCGCTTGCCTTGACGGTATGCAATGGCCCGCAAATCATCGATACCGTTGGTTTGGTCACCGTGGTCATGGGTATAAATCAAAGCGTCAATATGATCCACACGGCAATCCAGTAATTGGCGACGTAAATCCGGTGAAGTATCCACCAAAACAACAGTGCGTTCAGAGCCGGGAACCTCCCCCTGCCCTTTATCGTTCTGCCCGGCCACGCTCTGCCAGTATTCCACCAAAATTGAACAGCGGCTACGGGCATTTTTTGGCTCCAACGGATCGCACGCCCCCCAATCACCGCCAACCCGCGGTACCCCGCCGCTAGAACCACATCCAAGTATGGTAATTTTTAAATTATCGATCCGTTCTTTACTCATAACACTTTATCACTCATGACGCGGGTCTTTCCGCCTTGGTAAACAAGTTAAAAAATGCGTCCGTAGTACGTTTAGCGGTATCCTCAACGCTCCAGCCTTTGAGGGCCGCCAAATCCTCGGCTACACGCACAACCCAGGCAGGTTCATTACGGCGCCCCCGGTGCGGCATCGGTGCCAAATAAGGGCAATCGGTTTCGATCAATAATCTGTCTTCTGGCAGGTTTTTGGAAATTTCCCGCAAATCATGGGCGTTTTTAAAGGTTAGAATGCCCGAAAGTGAAAAATAAAGCCCTAAATCTGCGGCCAGGCGGGCCAGATCCGCACCGCCGGTATAACAATGCAACAGGGCAGGAAATTCACCCTTTTTCATCTCGGTTGCAAGCAGTTCCGCCATCTCTTTATCCGCATTTCGGCTATGAATGATTAGGGGTAATTGGGTTTGGCGGGCCGCATCAATATGAGCGAGAAAATTGGCATATTGGTCCTGTGCGTCTGAGTAATTATAATGAAAATCCAGCCCAGTCTCCCCGATTCCGATTACTTTTGCATGCCGGCTCAGCTCTATGATTTCACTGGCCTTTATATCCGGATTTTCCCGCGCCTCATGGGGATGGGTTCCGACGGATGCATAGATATTGTCAAACTTATCCGCTACGGTCAGCACCGCGTCAAATTCTGAAATATTGCAGCAAATATTGAGCATGGTGCCAACATCTGCATCCCTGGCACGGGCAACTACTTGCACTAGATCATCCGTGAACTGCTCTACGTGTAAATTGACATGACTATCGACCAAAAACATCAATCCGCCCCAATCCGCATCAAACCTTGCAAAAGTACGTTTTTCTTGTTCATATTTAGGCCGGCTCCGGCCAAGCGCATCTGGTTTAAATCCCCTCGAATGGCCACCCATTGATCGGCGCCGCGCTGCAATGCAATTGGCTCAAACGCCCCGCCCCATTCCCCGGTTGCCGCATAAACGGCTTGGGCGTGCAATATATCTTGCAAACCTTGCCAAAACAAATCATGACTGGCGGCGTTCTTAGCCAAAGACAATGTGTCAGATATACTGTGATACAGCCGCGCATTTTGGGCCGGAAAACCATTGATAAAACGCGCCAGAGGCCGCAAAACCGTGTCGGCGTTTTGCACATAGGCCAAAGCTTTGCCAGGTGCACCAGCCGCCAGTTTTATCGCCGCCTCAATATCTCTGTCTTCGGCATTGACACATTTGGCCAACCAATCCCGCAGCTCGATTTCAGGAACCGGGCGCAGGGCCAGCGGCATGCAGCGTGAACGGATGGTCGGCAGTAAACGCCCCGGCGCATTTGAAAGCAAAATCAGCAAAGCCCGTTTGGGCGGTTCTTCCAATATTTTAAGCAAAGCATTGCTCGCATTGCGGTTCATCTCGTCAATACTGTCAATCAAACACACCCGCCAACCGCCCTCAGAGGCTTTGCGCGAGAAAAACTGACCAATCTTACGGGCTTCAGCAATGGGGATTTCGCTGCGCAGTTTTTTGGTTTTCATATCAAAGGGGCGACGAATAAGCAGAAAATCCCCATGACCAAGAGATTGCACTCTTTGTGCCACTGGATCGTCGGCTGGCACATCAAGCCTGCCAATGTTTTGCGGCTGGCCACCAAGCACTGTGCGAATCATCCGGTAGGCCAAAGTCGCCTTGCCAATACCCGTAGGCCCACTGATCAGCCAGGCATGGTGCAAGGTATCATTGGCCAACAAAGCGGCGAAACTGACTTCGGCTCGCTTATGGCCGATCAGCGAAAAAACATCCCGTGGCCGGGGGCAGCCATCGGCCCTGTCGGCTTCAGGATATGGTTCTGTATCAGCTCTAGCCAAGACGAAGCCCCGAAAATTTTTGCATCAGCAGATGTTTGATCTGGGCTTCGATGGCGTCCCTAGACAAGGTGGCGTCCACAATGCCAAACCGCTCGGTGTTTCGTTTGGCAATGTCCAAAAAAGCGGCCCGCAAGGTTTTGTGAAAATCCAAATCCTCAGTGTCGAAACGCGATAAATCCTCGCCGCGTGCCTTGACCCGCCTTTGAGCCAAGATCGGGTCAATATCAAACAATATGGTCAAATCTGGCTTAAAACCGCCCAATACCACTTCATCTATGGCGGCGACCTTCTCGCGCCCCAGCCCTCTGGCATAGCCCTGATAGGCCATTGACGAATCCGAGAACCGGTCACACAACACCCAGACGCCGCGTGCCAATGCCGGTTTTATCAATTTTTCCACATGATCGAGCCGCGCTGCATACATCAACAACAATTCGGTCAAGCCAGACCAGCGTTCGTGGGATCCGCCAAGCACCAGGTCGCGAATGGCTTCGGCCCCAAATGTGCCGCCTGGTTCGCGGGTGATAACAACTTCTATATTGGCAGCTTCCAAAGCCGACTTAATGCGTGTGGCCTGGGTGGTTTTTCCGGCTCCTTCGCCGCCTTCCAGGCTAATAAATTTTCCGGTTTTCATATGCTCTCTTTACTATTTGCCCATCTATTGAGCAAGAATTTTACGCATCAGTGATGCCATTATCCGGGCGGGAATGGATTTTCTCTTTACATCCTGTCCTGCCAATAATGCAATGATTTCCGTTTCCCGTCCTGGGGCGGTTATAATTAGGTCAGCAATATGTTCGCCTTCGGATATTGGCGCAGGTATTGGACCTAGATATTTGATTTGTAATTTTAGTTGTGTGCGGGCGGGCATGTAGAGGCCCACAGGAACATCTTCGCTGGCGACCAAATCGACCGCTTCCGATTTACCCATGAATACTGGTGCAGATCCGACTTTGCCACCAGCCATATAAAGGTCGTAGACTTTAAACGCCTCAAAAGCCTTGCCCATGACCCGGCGCGATTCAGATCGCCTCCGGGCGTTGGTCTCAAGACCATTGATGACAAAAATTCTGCGCACATCGTTTTGCATACCCGTGCCGACAAAACCGTATTTGGAAATTTTGGTGTGCCCGGTTTTCATGCCGTCCACTCCCTCTATGTTCGAGCCGTAAAGGGGATTGCGGTTTTTCTGTGTAATGCCGTTCCAGGTAAATTCCCGCTGTGCATATATTTTAAACATTTCGGTATGGGCGGCTATGGAATGTCGGGCCAACCATGCCAGTTCGTAAGCACTGATTTTATGGTTTGGGTCAGGCCAGCCGGTCGCATTGACAAAGTTCGCATTTTCCAAGCCCAATTCCCGTGCTTTGATATTCATCAATTCGGCAAAGGCCGCCTCACTGCCGGCAATGCCCTGAGCCAACACAATACAAGCGTCATTGCCAGATTGAACAATGACCCCGCGCAATAAATCACGGATTTTTACTTTGGAGTTAGGCTCGAGAAACATGGTGGAAGACCCAGAGGCCGCACCACCGCGCCGCCAGGCATCTTCGCTGACCTTAAACTCGTCATCCAAAGCCAATTCGCCGGTTTTTAGACGGTCAAAGACAATAATGGCCGTCATGATTTTGGTCATGGAGGCCGGGTACATGAGGGTGCGGGCGTTCTTTTCAAACAGGATTTCTCCGCTTTGATAATCCAGTATAACCAAATTACTCGCTGATGTCTGAAATTCACTGTCGGTTTGTGCGAATGCAGATGGCGTGATCAGGTGCAACACCAAAGCCATGCCTGCAAAAAAATACTTTATCATAACCAATCCATACCAGCCTAAATCCTAACTGGTGTTGCCCAAAAAGCAAAGGCGCAACAGTTTGTTGCGCCTAACTCCCATGTATGGATAGATTCGTAAAGGCTAGAAAACCTTTATTTTCAGGTTATTCTCCGGATTTTGATGCTGGTATTTTGGTGTAATTGACAGCAGGTATGAAACGGGGTTTTGCATATGTGCCGTCATTTTTATCAGATGCCATATGTACCGGGCCTTTAATTGTCAGTGTTATGGGGCCGTCTTCCAAATTACCGGTCGGCATGTCTGCCCTTTTTGGCATGCCGTTATGAGGAATATGGTTTTGCGGCTGCGGTAGAGCGGTTTGGGCGGCTGGTGGTATTACCAAGTCCCGCAATGGTTTATATTTCGGTATAGATTGTAACAGATCTGCTACGGCTTCTGGCGCTTGCTCAATGCGCGGCCTTGGCAAGACTGGTATTGGTTTTGGCGTAAACTTGGGCAGAGATTTTAGTGACCTGCGCGATTTATGTTTTTTGGACGCCCTAGGATCGGCAGGGCCTGCATATTGCACTCGTACTTGCGCCAGGCCGGATGTAAACATACCAAGTTCCTGGGCGGCGGCGCGGCTAAGATCGATAATTCTGTCGCCAACAAATGGCCCCCGATCATTGACCCGCACCATTAGCTGCTTTCCGGTTGTGACATTGGTGACCAGCACCATAGAATTTAAGGCCATGGTTTTGTGAGCGGCGGTGATATCATTCATGTCATAAATTTCACCTGTCGCCGTTGGCTTGCCGTGAAATTTATCACCGTACCATGAGGCCGTGCCAGTTTTATCATATCTGGGCTGGTGCTTTGGCGTGTAGTTTTTGCCAAATATTGTATAGATCCTGCCGACTTTTTGGTGGGCATAAAGAGTTGTATCTACATTTCTCAGCTCAGACGGTGTTACAGGGCGGTAGTGTGGCAATTTTGCACGCTTTGCCTGTTTTGCAGCCGGTCGCTGAGGCATTTTGGCAAATGTCCTGCCCTGATCGACTTTATAACTGATAGGCGCTCCAACACTCATGCTGCCGGATGTTGTACTACATGCACCCAGGCTCAAAGCCCCCAAACCCAAAAATGTTACCAAACCCGTTCTAGCCAACCCGTCAAATGTAAGTTTTGTCATTTTCATTCCTGTTACCAATGAACCGTATAGTTTCGGCTCGACACCTAAAAGAGGGCTTTGCACCCGCAGGGCACTTTGCACCCATTCACCCTGAATTATCTGGCAACATAAAACAGTAACTTTAAATCCGAGTTATAAGACAGGCTTAAAAAGTCTTTCATTTTCAACCTTAATAGCCTGTTGGCAGACAAGGTTTACCAAATATGAACCCCTGCTCTATCTGGGATATTTGTTACAAAAACCCAACTAAGCCCCTTGCGCAATGGCGCAACGCTTGCTAACTCCGCGTCTCTAAGCTCGCTTAACCTTGTACCCGCAGGGCATCTTATGGAGAGGTGGCAGAGCGGTTGAATGCACCGGTCTTGAAAACCGGCGTGCACGGAAGTGTACCGGGGGTTCGAATCCCTCCCTCTCCGCCATTAAGCTCATCAGTACCGAGGTTGCAATCGATCGGAGCCGTCACCGTGAGCGCGGTACGCCGTAGACAGCCATGTGCGGTGACAGTAACCGAAACCATTGCTAATTGACTGATCTGTGGCTTAGCGCTTTACCAAGAACGTTGCCCTCGCATACGCATTTATAACATCATCAGGTTTCATGATCTTTAGCTGTCCAAATCCGGCTTTTCGTCATCTTCCATAAAGTCCATCATGAACTCGCCGTCTTCTTCGTCCTCGATTGGGTCTTCGTCTATGTCCATGGACAGCATCGGGGTTGGGACTTCGAAATCTTTGGGCAGGCGGGCGTCTAGTAACCCTGCCGCCTTTAGATCATCGCGCCCCGGTAGATCCGTGACTTGCTCTAGATTAAAATGGGCTAGAAAGTTTTCCGTAGTGCCGTAAGTCGCAGGCCGACCCGGTGTGCGGCGGCGGCCACGAATACGCACCCAGCTAAGTTCCATCAATACATCTAGCGTACCGCCCGATACTGACACACCGCGAATATCTTCGATTTCGGGGCGGGTCACAGGCTGGTGGTAGGCAATAATGGCCAGGGTTTCCAGGGCCGCCTTTGACAATTTGCGCGGAGCTTCGCGGATATCGACCAAATCATGTTCCAAATCCACAGCGGTTTGAAACCGCCATCTGTCCGCCACCCGGATTAGATTTATACCGCGCCCGGCATAATCCCTAGCCAATCTGGCCAGTAATGCGCCAATATCACAGCCGTCCGGCATGCGCTCACGCAAGGTCTCTATATCTATGGGTTCCACTGCCGCGAACAGCAATGCTTCCAGCAAGCGCATATCGTCCTGCAGTGCCTCGCCGTCTGAACGTGTGACCAGTCGTTCATTTAGATTGATCACATCCTGCTCAATACCTGCGGCAGCGGTCTCGACACGGGACTTTGGGGTGTTTTGTTCGCTCATGACGGTTTCCTGTTTTTGTGTTGCGGTTTGGCGCGCAGATAAATGGTTGAAAACGCTTCGGACTGCCTGATTTCAAGTTGGCCTTCTTTGGCCAATTCCAGCCCGGCCAATAGTGAGCTGGCACGAATGGACTTGCTGGGTAATTCTTGTTCAAAATCACCGCCGTCCGGCAAAAGCTGGTCAAATGCCCGCCACTCAATGCTAAGGCCGACSACCCGTTCAAGCCTACGGCGAGCTTCGTCCAAAGCCAACACCAACGGCTTGGGTATTTTATGATGGCGCATGGCGGCTTGCGAGCGGGTTTCGCCGTAGGCCTTGATCATGTCAAATAACTCGGCCTTGTAAAGCGGCGTGGTTCGTGAGCGCAGACCTTCGGGTGCGCCGCGCACAAAAATGCTTTGCCCGGTTATTTTTAGCTTGAACAAACCGTCAGCCGCCCGGCGCATACCGTCCAGCCTTTGCAAGCGAAATGCCAAATGTGCAGCCAGTTCTTCGGCTTCGGGCAGTTGTTCTTCCCCTTCGGTTTTTGGCAAAATCAACCGTGATTTCAGATAAGCCAGCCAGGACGCCATGACCAAATAATCCGCAGCAAGTTCTATGCGTAAATCTTTGGCATTTTCGATAAAATCAACATATTGGTCAGCCAGCTCTAAAATAGATATGCGGGCCAAATCGACTTTCTGGCGCCGGGCCAACTCCAATAGCAAATGCAAGGGACCTTCATACCCGTCAATATCCAGCACAAGCCCCCGGCCTTCCTCGGCGGCATCGTCGGCAGCTTCAAATTCAAGCTCGTCTTGAAAATCCGTACTCATATTAACCATCCACCTAACCAGCCACCTAACTACCCAATTGTGTCATAATAGCCGTATATTCATCCAGTCCGGCCTCAAGGTCAAATTCTTCATACCCTGCAGTCGCAGTTTCGGCCAGCTTAGCCCGGCGTAAGCTATCCCCCTCAAGAGGCTTCAGCCCTTTGGCGACTTTAACCATATTGGCCAAATTTCCATCACATTGCAAAACAATATCGCAGCCTGCCCCTAGACAGCTCCGGGTCAAATCCGTCAGATCACCTTTTAAGGCTTTCATATCCAAATCATCGCTCATCACCAAACCATCATAGCCAAGTACGCCGCGTATGATTTTATCAAATGCAAGTTTTGATACGGTTACTGGGTTTTTCGCATCTATCTGTTCCAAAATAACATGGGCTGTCATGGCCATAGGCACCTCGTTCAAGGCCTTAAAAGGTAGAAAATCAGTCTTGGACAATTCCTCAATCGGTTCATCAATTACCGGCAATGCCTTGTGACTATCAACATTGGCCCGGCCATGTCCGGGAATATGCTTGATCACAGCCGCAACGCCCCCGGCCGTCAACCCTGAAATACAGGCTTGTGCCATATGGATCATGGCATCGGGGTCCCGCGAAAAAGCCCGGTCAGAGATTATTGGGTCGGCACCAAACACGGGTAAATCCAGGACGGGGGCGCAGTTAGCCGTAATGCCGACAGTGCGCAATTCTTCGGCCATAAGGCGAAAATTTAGCCATATAGCCCGCAGGGAATTTTGGGTGTTATTGCTGTATAACTCGCCAAAATCATAGGCATATGTGGCTTTGCGCCAATGGGGCGGCCCCAATCTTTGCACCCGCCCACCTTCTTGATCAACAAATATAAGGACATTGCGACCAATGGCATGTCGCAAATCCGCACATAGCTTTTTCACTTGTTCCGGTGTTTCCACATTACGGGCAAATAAAATAAAACCAAACGGGTTACAGTCCCGAAAAAACGCAGCCTCCCCTGCCCGTAATTCCGGGCCTGCCAGGCCGAATATTGCGGCATTTATGGGTGATGTTGTATTCATTTCCTTGTAACAATACAGTCTTGTTCTAGGTTTTTAAATTGTGAACATAGAAGTGTCGCCGCCTGTTTGTTGGCAAGTCCGTTGACACGCAGGCGGTAATATATGCCGCGTTCGCCGAGATCGATACGTTTGATATCGGCAAAATGGGCGGATGTCAGCAACTCTCCCATATTGGCACTTAGCCTTTCCCAGGTCTGTTCGGCCTGTGCCTGGGAGCGCAGGGATGCCACTTGCACCACATAATCACCATAGGCCAATGTGGGTTTGACATTAGCTGGTTTGGTGGCTGGATCATTGGCAGGCTCGGGCTTGACTGGCTGGTTGCTCGCATCTCCTGGCTGTTTGATAATCACATTCGCAACCGGGCGGGATTTAGGTTTTGGCAGCGGTTCTTCGGCTATAGGCGCGGTTTTTATTACCAACTGCTTTTCCGGCTTGTTTGAAACTTCGAATATTTCTTTATCTTGGTTAGGAGTTTTTGCGCCGCCTGGATTTAACGGGACTTCTTTATAGGGTGTATTATCTGCTAGAATGTTCGGCGTACTATCCCGGTCACGGGTACCAGAGGCAAATAATTTCACCACCACGAAAACCAAAACCAGCACCAGGATGACTACGCCGAAAAACTTCACCATGCCCATGCGTCCCGACTGGGCCCGGACATCAAAAGGATGCAGCGTTTCCGTGCCAGTTGCGGGTAAATAAGCGTCTTGTGGCTCGTTTTCCATTTTAGGTCCTCTTAGATTAAGTCTGTGCCTTGGTCATTATCATTACCATCGTTTATTTTGCCACCCTCACGGTTAACGAAAGGTTACAAATAGCCGGTGACGGAAAACAGTTTTCTGTGTTCTTCTATGGCAAAACGGTCAGTCATACCGGCAATATAGTCACAAATAACCCGAGCGGTTTCAGGTGTCTTAGGCCCATTACATTGTATAAATATATCAGTGGGCAACAAGCTTGGATCATCAATAAACAGGCCGAACAATTCTTCAACCACCCGCACCGCCTGCCCCATCATGCGGTTGACCTTGTAGTGGCGATACATGTTTTCGAACAAAAAAGCCCGTAAAGGCTTTTCATCGGCGCGAAACGGGTCGGAAAATGCTATAACTGGCCGACTTAGCTGGCGAATTTCATCTGCACTTGCTGGCTTGTGATGGGTAAGCCGGGCGCGGCTTTCCTTGAGCAAATCCGCCACCATATAGCCGATTAAATCACGAATAACCTCGTGAATAAGCCGATCATGGGCAATGTCTGGATGCCGGGCTTTCACATCTTTAAACACCCTACCCACAACAGGTACCTGGCAAACATCTTCAATGGAAAACAGTCCTGCGCCCAGCCCGTCGTCAATATCGTGATTGTTATAGGCAATATCATCAGCCAGAGCCGCAACTTGAGCCTCCGGCCCGGCAAAGGTGTGCAGTTCTAGCCGTCGCCAATCTTCAAGTTCGCGCATTGCCCACGGCAAGCTGTCCTCCGCGCGTTCATCATCAAGCAGCGGGCCATTATGTTTGGCTATGCCCTCTAAAGTCTCCCAGCTTAGGTTCAGCCCGTCAAAATCTGCGTATCGCCCCTCCAAAGTCTCGACTATACGCAATGTTTGAGCATTGTGATCGAAGCCGCCGTAAGGAGCCATGACTTTTTGCAAAGCGGTTTCGCCGCTATGGCCAAAGGGCGGATGGCCAAGGTCATGGGCCAGAGCCAAGCATTCGGCCAGATCTTCATCCAAGCCAAGCACACGGGCGATGGAACGGGCGATTTGCGCGACCTCAAGGGAATGGGTCAGGCGGGTGCGGTAAGTGTCGCCCTCATGGGCGACAAATACTTGCGTCTTGCCTTTGAGACGGCGAAAGGCGGATGCATGAATGATGCGGTCTTTATCATGTTGAAACAAGGTACGTTCGGATTTACCCACCTGTTTTATTCTGCGCCCCCGAGACTTGTCCGGATCGCTGGCATAAATCGCTCTTTCTCGCTTGGGAGAAAATATGGCGGGTTTTGGAGAATATTTTGTCAAATTACTTCACCTTTTGGAATCATTCTCTATATACAAGGAAGATATAACAATAGGCGAGTGTTAAATGACTGACCCAAAAATCTCCATGAGCCAATCTGCGGCCAAACAAATCAATGCTATTATGGCCAAACAGTCTGGCGACAGGTTTTTGCGGGTAGCCGTAAACGGCGGTGGCTGTTCCGGGTTTCAATATGCCTTTGATTTCGCCGATAGGCCCAATGCAGATGATCTCATAATTGAGCTGGACGGTGCGAAGATCCTGATTGACGAAATATCACAAGGCTTTCTTAAAGACAGCCAGATTGATTATGTTAGAGAGCTCATTGGTTCTGCTTTTAAAATACACAACCCTAATGCCAAGGCGGCCTGTGGTTGTGGCACCAGCTTTTCTCTCTAAATCCTGCCCTGACAGTTTAACCTGCGACATTTTTGTCCTTGCAGTCTTAATTCAAACACTTATATAACTTTAGAATCATTCTAATATTGGAGAAAACTATGCCTACACACGTTCCTAATGTAACCTTTATGACCCGCGTTCGCGATGAAAGCGTTGGCGGTGACAATCCGTTCAAATGGCAACAAATCACGTCAGACGACATTTTTAAAGGCAAAAATGTCGTACTCTTTGCCCTGCCCGGTGCCTTTACCCCGACCTGCTCAACATCACATTTGCCGCGCTATGAGGAACTTTACGACGAGTTTAAAGCCCAGGGCATAGACGAAATCATCTGTTTGTCGGTCAATGATGCGTTCGTCATGTATCAATGGGGATTGAGCCAAAACCGTAAAAACGTGTTCTTGCTCCCCGACGGAAGCGGTACATTTACCCGGCACATGGGCGCATTGGTCGACAAAAACAATGTTGGTTTTGGGGCGCGTTCGTGGCGTTATTCCATGCTGGTCGAGGATACGAAAATCACCAAAATGTTCTCGGAAGCGGGGTTCTCCGATGATTGCCCGACCGACCCGTTCGAAGTGTCAGATGCTGATACCATGCTTAAATATTTGAAATCGCGTTAAAGCGAATTTATAACAGCTCGTCCAGTTTCTTGGCAGAGCCTGCATAATCAACTTTTCCTGTCCCTAACAACGGAATTTCGTCAGTTATGACGACTTTTCGGGGCAGGGAAAGTTCTGATACGCCGTGGCTTTGGGCCCAGGTACGCAGGTCAGTGCGGTTGGCCGCCGGACAATCCGACAGCAAGACAATCTGTTCGCCCTTTTTCGGATCTGGCCTAATGAGGGCCACATGCTGATTATCTGGCCAAACGGCGCAGGCGCAATTTTCCACTACGGCCAGCGACACCGTCTCGCCGCCAATATTGGCAAAGCGTTTAACCCGCCCGCGAATGGCCACATAGCCGTCCTCGTCAATTTCAACCACATCGCCCGTATCGTGCCAGCCGCCTTCGACTTCCTGAATAACCCCGGGGTTATCGGTGGTGATATAGCCCATCATGACATTGGGGCCGCGCACAAACAAGCGCCCGCCCCGTTCAATGCCCGGTACCGGATCGATGCGGTGTTCCATGCCTGGCAGAAAATGCCCAACCGTGCCTTTTCTGTTGGCGCTCGGTTGATTGACCGCAATAACCGGCGCGGTCTCGGTGACACCGTAACCTTCAAGAATAAGCATCTCGGATTTTTTGCGCACCAGATTGCGGGTCTCGTCGCGGACTTGCTCTGCGCCGCACACAGCGAATCTTATGGTCTTAAAATCTCCGTCCGAACTGGAGCGGACATAGCGGCTTAGAAAAGTATCTGTGGCGAACAATATAGTAGTGCCGACTTTCTTGATGCGCTCGGGTATGATTTTCACATGCAAAGGTGACGGGTATAATGCAACTTTTAGTCCGGCGAACAGCGGAAACAACGCCCCGCCGGTCAGGCCAAAGCAATGAAAGGTTGGCAAGGGATTAAACACCACATCCGTATCAGGGTATAATTCATCAATATGAGCGATGATTTGCTCGACATTGGCCACCAGATTACCGTGGGACAAGGCCACACCTTTTGGGTCACCTTCAGTTCCGGACGTAAACAAAATCACCGCCGGCTTTTTCCATGAGGTTTTGGCCATGAACAAGGCCGGAAAAGCGGAGCCAAGCACGGCCGCAATCTTGTTCTTCAAGGTCATGGCGTCGCGCACATCTTCCAGATAGATGAACTCCACATGGGGAGACAGTTTTTCAATCAATGGCTCCAATTGGCCGATTTTAATAAATCTGTGCGCGGTGATGACCTTGGTAATTTGTCCGGCTTTAAATGCCGCCAATAGATTATGGGCGCCAGCGGTAAAATTCAGCATGGCCGGGACACGGCCCGTGGCTTGTAGAGCAAAAAATGACAGAATACTGCCCGCACCGGTCGGCAAGAGAATACCAACCCTTTCGCGCGCCTTTGTACCGGGTTTCATGGCGCTGCCCAGGGCAAATGATGCGCGGACAATATCCGTATAACTCAGTATCCGGTCATCTGCGTCAATGATAGCGTCACGCTTGCCGCCAAATTCCCGGCGGGCGCGAATCAATGCGCCAAATACTGTTGTGTGTGCCCGGCTCGGTTTAAATTTTCCCATGACGGCTCCTCGTCTGCTGTTATCAGGTTTCGTAAATTCATATAAGTTGTAGGCTTATGACCGCATAGACGCAAGGGTTTGAGTATATTCCCAGCGGCCAATTTCAATGAGAACTTTCTCGATACTAAATTGAACATCGTGGATGTGGGCCTTACGGGTTTCAAGACCGCCAAGTGACCCTGTTAGTTTTTCACCCTGTTCACACAAGGCGGCCAGATTGTGGGCGCCAACGGCTCTGGCCGAGCCTTTTAGAGAATGCATCACTGCGCCCCAATCATCATCATTGGCCTGAGGCGTCATACCTCGTGACCACATCTCAACCTGATTTTTAAACAGGCCGAAGACTTCCTTAATCAAGGCGGTATCGTCACCGACATATTGTTTAATATGCTCGAAATCTATTTCTGTATTCGGTGTTGAAGCATCCATAACCCGTAATAGCAGGATAAACCTCAGATGAACAGACCTTTCAGAACACTTTCAATATTGGAAAGATATATTGAGTTTAAGCTAAACAAAGGAGTTTGAAATGCCGTCCATAAAATTATTACCCAAGTTAACAAAACCGTTAATCCTCGCAATGGCGACCGCGGTCTCAGCACCCCTGTTGTTGTCAGCACCTGAAGCATCTGCGACAAAACCAAGTTTTTCTCGAGATGATGATAATGTACGCGAAAATTTCCGCCGTGACCAGGTCAGGCCAGACAAAAATCGTCGAGATAATGCCAGACCAAACCGGAACCGCAGAGATCACGCTAGGCCAGATCGGAACCGCAGGGATCATGCCAGGCCAGACCGAAACCGTAGGGATCATGCTAGACGTGACCGGAACCGCAGGGACCATGCCAGACCTAATCAACATCGACGGGATCATGCCAGACCAAACAGGCATCGCCGAGATCATGTCAGGCCAAACCGACACCGCAGGGATCACGCTCGCCAGGATAGACACCGTAGAGATCACGCTCGTCAAGATAGACACCGTAGAGATCATTGGCGTCAGGACAGGCACCGTAGAGATCATGCACGGCGCAATGTTCACCGCTCAAATTGGAGCAACAGGCACAATGGCTATCGCTCCCATTACCGCAGCTCCATAGGGATTAATTTCAGCTTCGGGCAGCCGGGATATAGCCGCTACCGTTGGGCATCTTCGCCATACAGCTTTTATCAGCCGCGCTATTCGTCCTATTGGACTTACAAAGCCACGACGTTTTGTGAGCGGGTATTGATCGAAGCCAATCACCACGGGCATAGAGAGCTTATCAGTGTCAGGCAATGTTCAAACCCTTATGACGGAACCTATATCATTCAGGGTAGCGAGCAAATCGTCAACTGTAGCTATCGGGGATATTAAGGCGGCAAGTCTGCAATAACGAAGACAAACCGCCGTTTTGGTTTCAGAGCGGCGGTTTATCTATTGATGCAAGACGGTTTCCCCTTTATTGCCTAGGAAAACCGTTTCAGGGATTCCTATGCAGGCACATAAAACAACGCTGGCACCCATTTCTGCCTTTTTTACCCAAGCCACAGACAGCAACACCAAATTATGGACATGGTTGGCCGTATTCTGGTTCGCCGTCATGCTATGGTTTTATGGTCAGATTGTGTTTGGCGCGCTTATGGGGTTGGTTATTTTCACCATTGACCCGGCCTTTGTAGAGGCCATGCTTGTAGAAAACATACGTGAAGGGCAATCCGGTAGCGCCGATGCAACCAGATTTAAATATGGGTTTAAATATACCGGCAGGGTGATTTTCGCCTTTTCTCTGATTGCTTTTTTGCTCTATATGACCAGCAATAGCTTTTCGCCCAAATCCCGCAAAGCCGTATTTACCATTGCAGCCGTGTCTGCATTTGTCTCATTTTCCGCTTTAATTTATCTTAGTATGACAAGCTCCAACCCTGATGACATGGACATGCTCAATGACTGGATGTCCAAAAGCGCTTTGGTTTACTTATCTGTGCTCTTGATGTTCCCGCCCATGGCCATCGGTCTGTGGCTTGGAGTTAAATATGTGCAAAAACGAACAATTTTATCCCTGCACACAGCTCATTTCAAATTTCGTTGGGGCCGCATGTTCTTTGCTATACTGGTAGTGTGGGCCATCGCTACCGCCGTCACCTATGGCAGCCATGCTACAGGCCTTAGCCCCGTGAAACTGGTGTTTGATCCGGCCAAATTCTGGATGTATTTGCCTGTAACATTGCTGTTTATTCCCTTGCAATCCGCCACCGAGGAAATAGCCTTGCGGGGGTATTTAAACCAAGGACTTGCGCAATATATCAAAAACCCCTGGGTCGTATTTGTGCTGACAAGCGCCGGGTTTGCCGCCCTGCACCTTGGTAATCCTGAAGTGGCCGAAACCGTAAAACGGCATTCTATTTTCGTGGCTTTATCCGGGTATTTTTTCTTTGGCCTATTTGCCTGCGTTCTCACCTATATTGACGGCGGACTTGAAACCGCCATTGGCATGCATACGGCCAATAATATTTTTGCGGCGGCAATTGTCGGTTATGACAACTCCGCCCTGCCCGTCCCGACCGTATTTAAAGTCGGCTTGAACACTGGCTTGGACAGTTTATTACTGGTCATCAGCCTGTCTCTGGTCTGCCTGATTATGTATCTAACCCGCCGTCCGCTCATTCCTGCCAAGCAAAGCCTGGATACGTTCAATTGAGTAAATCACCCCAAAATAAGCCCGGCGAATTGTCCGCGCGCTCTCAATATTTAATTGAGCGCCACGGCAGCGTTTTTCTGGTCTGGTTTTTGCTATTATTTGTCAGCTGGAGCCGGTACGGCGCAAAAATATTACGGGGCGAATTATTTGGCAATGATGATTATATGCGCATGGCGGAAATCCGCGATTGGCTAGGTGGACAAAGCTGGTTCGATTTGCACCAATACCGGCTCAACCCGGTAGAGCCGCTGAATTCTCACTGGTCACGTATTTCTGATATATTGGTCGGCGGGCCAATTAAGATTTTGACCCCGATGCTTGGTCAGGCCAAGGCGGAACTGGTGACAATTATCGCCTATCCAAGCATTTTATTGCTAGTCTATCTATATTTGGCGACAGCCATTGCAGGGAGAATATCAAACCACCGGGCGACACCGCTGATTGCCGCTTTTATGCTGGCTTTATCATTTGGTCTCTTGGCGCAATTTGGCATGGGGCGAATAGATCATCACGGACTGCAAATCGTTTTGGCCTTGGCTACGATCTGGCTTATAGTTACATCAGAAAATAATCCTAAAGCATTGATATACGCAGGGGTTTTATGCGGACTTGGTCTTTATATCGGTATTGAAAGCGCCCCCTATGTTGCTGCCGCCTGTATTGCAGTTGTCTCGATCTGGGTGTTTTCTGAACATGCGGCAAAACAAAAAATGCGGTTTTTCGGGCTGGGTCTGGCGCTCACAACCTTCATTAGCCTTTTGGTCAGCACCACGCCGAGAAACTGGTTTATCCCAAACTGTGATGCCTTATCCGTCGTTTATCTGCAATTGACATTGCTGGTCGCCGTTGTTTTGTGGGGGCTAAGCTATCTGGACCACAAGCTTAAAACGCCCTTGCTCCGATTGCTTGTGGCGGGTCTTTTAGGCGTTGTCGCCTTGATCATAACCATTGCCATCTACCCGCAATGCCTTAAAGGCCCCTATGCAGGCCTAGATAGCCGCTTGGTAGAAATTTGGCTTTCCAATGTTGCAGAGGCGGGGAATTTTATCCAATTTTCACAAGTGGATTTTGTTGCTAGCATTGCGGCCATTATTTTACCCATTCTAGCCATATTGGGATATATTATCACGGCGCGCAAACAAAATAAATCGTTAGGACTTTCACACAGAACTTTGATATTATTTGTTATTTTATCCCTACTCGCCGGACTATTACAAGCAAGGTTATTGTTTTTGGCCACGGCACTATCAATTCCTCTGGCAACATTTTTATTGGTCAATGCCCTACAATGGGCCGGACGATTTAAACCTGCACCCATAAAGCTATTGGTTAGCGCGTTTTTGATGATTGCCATGGCACCGGTGACCATACCGCTTATCTTGGGGGCAAATACCAAGGAAAAAACCATAGCAGAAAATACCGGCAATATGGCGCAATCCTGTACGAGCCAGACCCACTTGGCCGCTCTTAATACCCTGCCTGTTGGCACGGCCCTGACCCAAATTGATTTAGGGGCTCCCATATTACACTTCACCAAACTTAGCGTTACCTCTGCGCCCTATCACCGTAACACCAGCGGCATATTAGCGGCCCTTGACATGTTTATTGAGAGCGAAGTAATTGCGAAAAATGCCGTAATCGCTATGCAGGCAGATTATGTGATTGCGTGTCGGGCCAGTAATGAGACCAGTTTGATGATAAAATACGGGCCAAATGGCATGTTGGCAAGATTAAGTGATGGTGATTCCCCTGACTGGTTACAACCAATTCAAACCGATACGAGCAATCAATTGCTGGTTTATCGGGTTGTTTGGCCTTAACCTTAACAAGAATTCACCAAAATCACTAATAATCGACGATGTGCCAACTTGATTACTGACTGAACACACACTATATACGACATGTACCGTAATCATGCACTTTGGTTATGCGAAATTGATGAGGGGAAATTATGGATAAGTTTATAAAATGGTTGCTCAGCGTAACCTTGTTGCTGGCATTCATGTTTCTCGGTCTTAAAACCCAACCCAAATCCGATGACAGCGAAGATGAAAAACCAAAAAAACCGGTCATCTTACGTATTTTGGGTTAAGTATCAGACTTTTGCCGCCTTGCGTCCTGAATTGGTCAAACGGCAAACAAGCCATTGCGGTTTAAGCGGGTTGGCGAACCATTTTTCCACATAACCTTTTTCAATACATGCCAATATGGTCCGGTGGTTGATTTCCCGTCCATTTTTATCGAACAATGGCAATTTCCCGCCGGGCTGGTTAAGCCCCAAACGCAGATAAGATTGTTCCTTTGCGCTAATACGCAAGCTAATTTTGGCCATAAGGCCCCCCCTGTCCATTTTTGCCTCACCATCAACACATGGCATTAACACCTTGGCAATTTCACCCGGGACTGGTTAAATACATTGTTTAACCTTTTCCCGCGCCGCACAATATAGTATAAACTCACAACTATTTCCTTAACGAGCCAAATAAAGCGATAGGGCTAAGCAATAAAGGGCAGACAGTGGTCGATAGAAAAATCAAAATAACCAGTATTGAAGCCGGGGGCATTGAAGCCCGGAGCATTGAAGATAGAGGCAGTATAAGCAGGGCACATGTAGCGAAAACACCTGACAAAGAAATTGATAGCCTAGATCTGGTAGATATTTTAAAACCCATACCAACACAACAAAGAGAACCTATGCAAGCCACCATGCCCGACGGCCCTGATTTTGGCTGGATTAAACGGGCAGTGCTTGGTGCAAGTTTGTTGTGGTTGATCATTGTTGGTGCATTATTGTTTATTGTTCTGGATGTCGCCAATAGTTGGCAAACCAATACACCTTTACAGTGGGCCTCCATTGCAGTGTTGGTGCTTGGCCCGATCTTGCTGATTATTGTGACGGCATATTGTCTCAAACAATTGGCGAAACTGTCTAGCCAGGCACATGCCCTTAATCTGGCGGCCAGCGCCCTGACCACGCCGGATAAAACCGTCATTGGAAAGAGTAAAATCATGGCGGAAACCATTGCGGCGCAAATTGACCATGTGGACAACAGGCTTGAAACCGCCCTTATGCGCCTCGGTGCAATGGACGACGCTGTGCAAATTCAGGCCGAAACCATGCAAACCGCAAACAGTGATGTGCGCGAAACCGTTGCCACCATTAATCAGAGCGTCAATGTCCAGAAACAAACCCTGATCGATATGACACAAACCCTGGACTTGAGCATGGAAAGCCTGTCCAACACCTTGACCATGCACACGGACAATCTGGCCAAAGCCGTGCAGATTGCCGAGCAAAAAATCAAGGAAGCCCGGATCAGCGTCGAAGGTGCCACTGCCAAGATCAATTCAGCGTCCGATATTGTCCGTTCCAACACGGTTCAAGCCGCCTCGACACTCAGTGCCAGCCACGAAGATATCAAGAGCCTGGGGGACATTATTCGCCAACGCTCCGAGGAATTGGATACTGTTTACAAAAAACATGCCGGTGAGCTGACGGCCATGATAGAGCATTTGCGCGATGAGCAAACATCCTTGGGGGCCAGCATGCAAGAGCGTTTGAGCAAAATGCGCGACTTGTCCCTGTCTGCCCAAGCCAGCGCAGAAAGCCTTACGGAAGCCTCGCGCACGGGCAAGCAAACCATTGAAGCTTTGGCCGAGGCTGCATCTTTGGCGGACAATGCCGTCAAGGCCCGGTTCGCAGAAATGCGCGATATGGTGCAATATTCCACGGAACATGCCCAAAGCATCAGCGATATGGCGGCCCAACGTGTGCAAGACAGTCTTGAGTTAACCCGTAAGGAAATCGCCCGTATTGAGCAAGAAATGGCCGGACTGCAAAGCCGAATTGGTAATAAACAACCTAGGTCCTTAGAGCTTGTTCCGGATGAAAGCGAGAAAGATAAGGATACGGATACGGATACGGATAATAGCCCGCCCGGTCATGTCGGAAAAAAGAAGCGGCCTAAATCTGGGAGGCGCACCAGGCTCAGGCTCAAGCCTCTCATTGAAATTACTCAGGAAGATAAAGACAGAAAACTCTCCCCTACCCCCAAGACAGCTTCCGAGAAACTTGATGTCATGATCGAGGACACCACTGTTCCAAAGCCTGATGAGCAAGCACCGCTTGAACTCGTGGATGGCCAGATTGATCCTGATATATTGCGGCAAAATGTCGAAAGAATTCCGCCTGAGCCTTCTTTGAGAAAAAATGAACCATCTTTGAGAGAAAATGAAGAGCCTGCCTTAGATGCAAACGTACCAACACCCGCGCAAAACTCGCCGCAAGCATCAAACTTGCCAGATATAGCTGATGTAACCATCCGAAGGTCTGTCCCAATTGACAATGAGCGCAATACCAAATCTAAATCAGGCGGATTGTTTCGCAATATTTTCAAATCAAAGGCGAAAGCTAACACCCCTTCCAGTCTTGATATTGTCGCCCCGTCAAAACCCAAAGCCGTATCCGAAACACAAAGCAAAAGCGATGATGATGTTTTGTTGGCTGATTTGGCCCAATTGGGATTATCGGTAAATGCGGTTGTCGACGACGGTTGCATCATCGAAGCCAGCAATGCCCGGGCCGTAAGCGGTCATGAGGCCATGAGTAAATGCGTCAAGGCACGACTAAAAAATCCGGTGGAACATTTAGTAAAATCTTTGGCGGTTAATGATGATCTAAGTGAGAAAACCATCAAATTCGCGACCCGTTTTGACCGCTCACTTGAACAATTGGGTGTCAGCCGCGAAGCTATCCGCACAAAACTCGAAAGTGAAACTGGCCGGGCCTATCTCCTGTGCGACGCGGCCTTGAACTATGGCCGGGTGTGATTTGTTTAGTTCGTAGATCCCGGTTTGTTTTACGGACTTGCAAAATTTTTAGTCAAACATTTGTGATTGGGCTTAAAACCACTTGAAGATTGGCTGCGGAAACTCTACCTGTGAATTCAAGGAGAGCCGAAGATGACAGCCCAAACCATAATCGACCTGATTGGCAATACGCCGCTTATTCGTTTGAACAAAGCTTCCGAGATTACGGGCTGTGAAATTCTAGGCAAGGCGGAATTCCTCAATCCCGGCCAGTCGGTCAAAGATCGGGCCGCGCTTTATATCATAAGAGCCGCAGAGGCGGCGGGCACTTTAAAGCCGGGCGGAACGGTTGTGGAGGGCACGGCAGGAAACACCGGCATCGGGCTTGCTATGGTGTGTTCAGCGCTCGGGTATAGATGCAAGATCGTTATACCGCGCAGTCAATCCGAGGAGAAGAAAAACGCCATCCGCCTGATGGGGGCGGAGCTGATTGAAGTCGACGCCGTGCCCTATTCCAACCCGGAAAACTATGTGCATTATTCCGGGAGACTAGCAAAAAAAACTAGCGCGCTGTGGGCCAACCAATTTGACAATACAGCCAATAGAGACGCCCATTTACAAGGCACCGCCCAGGAAATTTTTGCCCAGACACAGGGCAAGGTTGACGGGTTTATATGTTCGGTTGGTTCTGGCGGAACTTTGGGCGGTGTGTCACTGGGGCTTAAAGACAAAAACCCTAACATACAAATCGGCATTGCCGACCCCGGTGGTTCGAAGCTGTATTCCTATTACCAAGACGGTGTCCTAGAAACCAAAGGTGGCTCCATAACCGAGGGCATTGGTCAGGGCCGTATTACGGCCAACCTTGAAGGCATAATTGTTGACCGGGCTTACCGGATTGAAGATGCAGATGCCTTGGAAATTTTGTACGGTTTAACCGAAAACGAAGGCATGTGTCTTGGTGGTTCGTCCGGCATAAATATTGCCGGCGCCATTGCACTTGCCCGGGACATGACCAAAGATATGGGGCCGGGCCAAACAATCGTCACCATGTTGTGTGATTACGGTTCGCGCTATCAGTCCAAGCTCTATAATCCGGCATTTTTGCGCGAAAAAAACCTGCCCATTCCACCTTGGATGACATTATGAAAAAATCCACCCAATTTGCCCATGTGGGACGACCAGACATCAAGGCTGGCGCCAGTGTAAACCCGTCTATTATGCGGGCCTCGACATTGCTATTTGACAAAGCAGACGATCTGTATAACGGCAAACACCGGATTTATGGTCGTCACGGCTCCCCCGTACATGATGCATTAAGTGTTGCGTTTTGCGCTTTGGAAAATGGTGCGGGCTGCACACTGACCCCCAGCGGGCTGTCCGCCAACACATTGTCGATTTTGGCCAATGTCAAAGCGGGCGACCATATATTGGTGTCCGACAGCAGCTACGGCCCGGTACGCCATTTTTGCAATACATTACTGGTGAAATTCGGTGTGGAAACCCAATATTACCCTCCGGATATTGGCGGAGATATTTCCAGCCTGTTTCGCAAAAATACGACTTGCATATTGCTGGAAAGCCCTGGCTCTTTGAGTTTGGAAATTCAGGATTTGCCAGCCATTGTCAAAGCGGCGAAAGACCGTGATATCATCACCATTGTCGACAACACATGGTCAGCCGGATTGGTCTATGCGCCGCTGGATCTGGGTGCGGATATCTCCGTTCACGCCGCCACCAAATATTTTGGCGGCCACAGTGATGTCCTGTTTGGCGCGGTCATATCGCGGACAAAAAAATTGGCACGGATAGTGGAAAAAGCGGCCATAGCTTTGGGTAATTCCACCTCTCCAGATGATGCCTATCAGGTCTTGCGCGGGTTTCGTACTTTAGTGACGCGCTGTAACCAACAAGAACAAACCGCGCTGGCACTGGCCAAATGGTTTGCAAAACACGACAAGATAAAACGGGTGATCCACCCTGCCCTAAGCTCCCACCCCAATCACGACTTATGGAAGCGGGATTTTACCGGCTCGGCCTGTTTGTTCAGCATTGTGTTTGAGCCTTGCAGCGAAAAAGACGTATTGCGCTTGCTCGACAGTTTGAAACTTTTTGCCAAAGGTTTTTCCTTTGGCGGTTTCGAGAGCCTGGTCATACATTGTGACCCGCAATTAACCCGCAGTTTTGATCCCGGTTTCGGCGGTCCATTGGTGCGCATCGCTTGTGGTTTGGAAGATATTGAAGATATGAAAAACGATTGGGCCAAAGCCCTTGAACTGCTTGAGGTCTCAAAATAAATGGCGATTTAGGTAGGACTCGAACCTACAACCCCCTGCTTAGAAGGCAGATTGACCATATTCTAAGTTGTTGTATTTATTCATGTTTATTAGCTATTTTTACAGAGTGTGGTTCAAGATGTGTCAAACTTTCGTATCAGAAAAGACCTTTTTAAGCGCCGTATAGCAGTTTTATCGGGTAATAGGCCGGCCTCGCCGCCCAGCAATAGCGTATGGCGCTTGCTGTTATCATGGCATTTCCTGTAGTACGGTCTGGCGATGGATGAAACCATCTTCGTTGGCCCCGGTATGAACAGAGTAACCATAGGTGGGTTTGCGCTTGCCTTTGCTGTAGACTTGACGTGCCAGCCTGCATCAGGATCAAGGCTGGGCCCGCCATCTGCGCCTTTGCCGGAGCCAGACCAGGACGCCTCAATTGATGTGGCGTCGATGATATTGCCCGCCCCTCAGTCATGATGATGTGCATTTGTTCAAGTTGGCGATTGACCTCGCCCAGTAAAATTTCCAAAAGATCATGTGCAACCAGCTTTTGGCGAAAGCCGCCTCTTTTGGTTGCGTCCGGCACGTTCCCGCCTAGTTCTCGGTGACAGAATTTGTAAATCCGCTTGCAATTTATGGAGTTTATGTTAAGAGAAGAAATGTCAAATTGGAAGGGCGCTTCACTTTGACCCCGTCGGTAAATACAATGCGTCCATGGGTGGAGGGTGTTTGTGAAAAAACCGGATTTCATAAAAAAGGCTGTAATTGCGACGGCGATTTCGACTTGTATAGGATATTTACCTGCAAATGCTCAAACCATATCGTTAGACTCCCAGGTACAATATGTCAGAGTTGGAACAACTTTCGACTTATCCCTACTGATTTCGAATTTGACAGCGTCAGGGGTGCCGTCTTTGGGGGCTTATGACTTTTTACTTTTGTTTGACAGCAATTTGGTGTCGTTGCTCGGAAACAGTCTCGGTCCTGCATTAAGTGCAAATCCGGCAAATTCTCTATTTGGAACCGATGCAACGATGCTAGGTCAATTGGGAATTTTTGAGGTTTCTCTTGAGAGCGCCGCCAACTTAAATTCCGCGCAAAGCAATACCCTCCCATTGGGGTCACTGACGTTTCTGGCGCAAAATGTGGGAGCGGCAAATTTTTCACTATCGGGCCTCGCCTTTGCTGATGCGGACGGGAATGCTCTTAGCCCGATCTTGAACGGGGTGACGGTCATGCTGGTTGACCGCACTTCAGTTGATGAATTTGCTCAACCCCTCAGCGGAACCCTGATGGCAAATATTGCTTTTGCCGATCTTACCCAGTCATGCGATCATAGATTCATAAAAAAACTCAGCGGTAATTCGGGGAACAAGGCCTGTTTGTTCGTAGGCGGTAGTTATGCGGATTCCAAATTCAACACAATTGCCGTAAACGAAAATTCTACAAGTTATTTCGGCGGCGGATTGGTTCAATTAAAAGGCGGATTGATGCTCGGAGGTGGTATCTCAGCCGGCAGTTTTAATACAAACTATATGAATACCAGTTCCATTGATGACGGAGATAGATTTTCGTTTAACGGTGTTGTGGGGTGGAACTTTGACCCCTTCGTAGTGACCGGAAGTTATACGCGCACAAATAGTGACGGAGCGCTATGGATTACACATGCAAATCTGGGAGGAATGGTCTCGAGAACTCCATTTAATGTCACCAGCACCAGCGTAATGTTGCGCGCAAGTTATGAAACGCAAATGAACGGAATTACAGTTATACCATCCGCCTCAGTAGCCGCGGTCAAAACCGAAATCGATGATCTTAAAGAAACCGGTGCAGATGTATTGACGGTTTTCGCTCAACAATCATCTGATAATAGCACGGTAGTATATATTAAAGTAGATTTCAGTAAAACGCACAGCGGGTCAGGTAGTGCTAAAGTTCGCCCTCATCTCGGGTTGGGTTGGCAAAGTACATCTAGTGATGAATTTCAAATAAACGCTTTATTCGCAGATAATTTGGCGGCGACGGTGCCGGACATAAGAGCCCAGTTCGATTTGATAGACAGTGATATGTTCACGATAGAACCGGGGATTAGTATAGGCATACGCCAAGATACCAGCATAAATTTTGGATATAAAGGGCTGTTTGGCTCCAACACAACACAACACATTGGTTCAGCGACGCTACGTATCGTGTTCTAATTCTGTTGTGCATGCACTTTTGCGTTAAAATTAACGGATTAAGACAAAGGGATGATTGTGAAAAACTTTGATTTATTAAAGATGGGGATTTTGATTGTAGTTGGAGGTTTGACTTCCGCCTGCGGTGGTGGTGGGGCTGAAACACCCATTGCACCTGTTATTCAAGCTCCGCCGCCAGTCGTATTGCAGCCACTCTCTCTGAAGATATCTTTGAAATTCATAGGTGGCGTCGGAACCAAACCAGAACAATACACTTACGATGTCCTTGTAGAAAAAACGTCGAATACAAACATTAAAGACTTCAAATTGTTTCTCCGTGAGATTCCAGAATTCATGCAATTTACATCAAGCGATATTACTTTTTCGAACCTGCCTGAAAATGTGGTGAAAACGGCACCAGGAGCCATCATCTTAAATTCTATCGTCGACGGTTTAATCGAATCGAGCGAAACGATGCCGCTAAAATGGGAAATGACCTACCGCGATATAGAGTCTAGCTCCGATAAGGAATCCTATTTGACGGTCTCCACCGATGTTCAGTTTGAGTAATACAATGAAATTGTTTTCTCATATTGCGCGGGGTCTCATCTGCAGAATTAAATTGGGCACGCCAAGCATAGTGAAAACTATATTTGTTGGCTTGTTTCTTGTTTCTTGTCGACCCAGCATGGCCAGTTCCATTACTAGCGCCCAGAGAACCGAACCGGCTTTGCAGGGGATAGTATCCGATTGCTTGCGTTCACCTGCACCGAAGAAAACCCTAATTCTCAATCATAAACCTCTTCTTGACTTTACCGCTCGCCAGATAAGTATTGCAGATACGGGTTGTGTTCAGATCGTCGCCTATCAACCAAATGGCCTGACAATTTCAGACATTCGGTACAAAATGATTACTCCTGAACTTGCACAGATTTATCTATCCACCTGGACCGATGCGACGAACAAGGAGATGGTGGTCGCCAAGCGTCCGACAGGAGTGGTTGAAGGAGATATTCATACTGTGCATTTTGCACATTTCGCTTCCAATGCTTTGGCTTCCATGCGCAGTTTGAACCTCGCTAAATCCAAGCAAATCCACGATTTTTTAGACGTATTTAGGGACATGCAAGAATTGCCAAACACCGCCTCCTCTTCCGTCGTCAATGCCGCACTGCGGTGCGAAACCGTTAGCTCGCGACGTGCCAAAGGGATTAATTCCGACAGTCTCATCAAACAACGAACTTTGGAAACTATTGTCGGAAATACGGCACTAGAGGCCTGCTTGCATAAGCCTCGTATTTTTATTCCTTTCGAACATTCCGGTCGGGCAATAAACCGAATAAAAATTAAAGAAGGGATGTTTAGATTTGATACGGGTTTAGTGCAATTCAGTATTTTTGAATATGCTAAAGTCCGACAACCATAGATCGTAAATTTTGAGGAGCACAATCATGATGTCCAAGTTTTTCACATTCGTGTCGGCGATTGCCGTTCTGGCAATTATATCACCGCTTGGCACAGGCCATGCGAATGCCGGAACCGGTGAATTTGATGCCAGTAATGGACATTTCAATTTTTGCGTATCTGTAAGATTCAAAGCCTCTGATGCGCAAATTAAACGCATAAAAGAACGTTTTAATTCTGGAAGTCAAATTTTAGCTGACGCTACGGATAATCAGCACAGATTTGGAAACATTCGTGTCATCAACGATAGCGGCGCTTCAAAAGCGGCAGAGTACTGGATAAATTCGGGTTCCGGCAGAGCTTTCGCAACACTCGGTAAATACGGCACACGCGGCGAGCATGTTAATTTGTATTATGACTCTAATTTCAACGCTAAAAGTGGCGTAGATGGCGACTCCTACACAATTGCTCATGAACATGTTCACCATGCCTATAGTATCGCTGACGAATACTCAGGTCCGATGGGGAACGCCGAGAATGCGCCTGCCAGCGCTGAGACAGCGACATTGAATTACTCGCTGATGGATAATTATTTTACGCGAGGTGGTCGCGGCCCAAATGGGAACGGTACAACGTACACGCTCAATGAATTGAGCGTCAAATCAAACCACGACCCAGACCGGGATACATTTCAAAGTTCAATTAATAATAATGAGTCAGATTGGGAAACCATCGCAAAATCAAAATACCCGGCTATAGCCCCGAAAGCATTACCTGTGTCTGCAGCTCCCGCGGCACACACAGTCACTTTCGAGGATGCATCAGGCAACTTGAAAACGATGCTGGTTGTCGACCGATCCGGGAGTATGCAGACCGACAATCGTATTGGTTTTGCCAAGCAGGGTGTAACCCTATTTACCAATATATTGAAAGCGCAAGACTCGGTAGGCTTGGCTTCATTCTCCTCTTCAGCGGGTGTTAACACTAACCTTGCTTTGGCGACACCTGCACATGTTGCTAGCGTGAATGCTGCCGCAAATAGTCTAGTCGCTAGTGGGTTGACGAATATAGGAGGTGGTTTGCAGGCAGGTTTAACTCAACTCACTTCTCAAACATCCAGATCGTGCAACGAGTTAATTATCCTGTTCAGTGACGGAGACCATAACACTGGAACCAATCCCATAAGCGTGATCCCGTCGATAAAAAATGAAGGGGTTGCCGTTATTTCGGTTGCTATCGGCAGTGGGCTATCGAGTTCTGGATTGTCGACTTTACAAACAATCGGAACACAAACCGGAGGAGAATTTTTTCAGGTTCAGAATGGTTTTCAATTGCTAGTGCAATTTGCTCGCCTGGCAGCCGAAGCCTCAAACCAGGGAATATTGGCCCAACAACCCACGCTTCAGTTTCAAAATACGGAAGTTCAATCTTTTCCGCTTTTCGTGGAAAATAACGTGAGTACGATTACGGTAATTTTTACACGCGCCCAAACTTCAGATGACTTCTCAATTAAACTGTTAGACCCGGCGGGTACAGATGTAACGGCTTCCGGCGGTGTTGTTCGGAATGATGTGGGGAATGCCGTTGAGTTCACGATTTCCAGCCCGGCAGCAGGTGAATGGATGGCCGAATTTACCGCGAATGCCGTGTCGGATGGCAGAGCGGAATTTTTATCGTTTGCGGACGGTGGCAAGGGGGCTCTGTTTGCGAGTGTCCGGGATGAAAATATTGTCTTTCCCGCCCCGATAATCATAGAAGCGACCCCACAATTTGAGGGTATCGCGGTCACGAACGGCGCAGTTGCGGCAACGGTTATTCGTCCTGACGGCGGGCCCGTAAATATTCCGCTGTTTGATGACGGAACCAATGGGGATTTTATAGCTGGTGACGGTATCTATACAGCAGAATTTCGCAATTATGACGGCAGTGGAACTTATACCTTCGACGTCACGGTCAATACAACTCCGAGCAGTCAAATTAATGAGGGGGAATCTTTGTTTGCTGGTATTGATCCCGCGAACGTAAAAGTCGTTGAAAAGTTCGTCCGCGTAGCGACAACGTCGGTCATTGTAAATAATGTTCCAGATATTGTTCGCGGTGATATTGACGGCGATGGTGATGTTGATAGCAATGATATTAATTTACTCCTCACGGACAAAAACCTGAGTACTGCCGATAGTCGGTGCGGTGACGTATGTGATTTGAATGGTGATGGTGTGATCAACATTATCGACGCTCGGCTAATCGTACCGGTATGTACGCGCGCAGCTTGCGCAACTGAAAACTAGAAATTTAAGTTAGTGGCGCACTTGAAAAACAGATTCCCGAGGCTCAGGACTCCGCCAGACCGAATACGCAGCATAATATTGGTAATCGGTGTGAGGTCAGACATATTGATGCATTTACAGTAATGGCGATTCCGGTAGGACTTGAACCTACAACCCCCTGCTTAGAAGGCGGACAACCCATAGTATAAGCTATTGTATTTATTAGTATATTTTATACAATTCTCAAAGTGTGACTAAAAATGTGTCAAAACTACAATCTTGCTTCAGCCATATAAGCAGCATACAACACGTCTTACCTGACGTGTGTTAATGTCGGTATGCAAATTTTACATGTCTCAAAGTCCCCAATAGCAGACATCCACAATCTTGAAAATTTAGACTCTACAAACTCTCTCGATTATGCAAAGGTGCAATAGGTAGAAAACAATGAGATATCCCCCATGAAAGCTTTGCGTACCCCTGATAGCCAATTTAAAAACTTACCTGATTATGATTTTAAGCCGAACTATGTGACGGTCGGTGATGGTCTACGGCTGCACTATGTTGACACAGGGCCGCGGGATGGTCGTGTTGTCATTATGATGCACGGCGAACCAAGCTGGTCATTTCTTTATCGCCGTATGATTAAAGCCGTCGCAGCGGCGGGTTACAGAGTTATTGCGCCGGACCTTATCGGTTTTGGGAAATCAGATAAGCCGACTAAGACATCGGATTACAGCTATACGCGGCATGTCTGCTGGATGAACGAATGGTTTGAACAGTTAGATGTGAGCAATTCCGTTCTGTTTTGCCAAGACTGGGGTGGATTACTCGGCTTGCGGCTTGTCACGAAATATCCAAAGCGGTTTGCAGGCGTCATAGCCGCCAATACTTTCTTGCCAACGGGTGACCGCGACCCTGGCGAAGCGTTCACCAAATGGCGTGAATTCGCCAAGGTTGTGCCAGAGTTTCCAGTCGGCAGCATTATTGACAGCGCGACGGTGAGCGATTTAGGCGAAGGTGTCAAAGACGCCTATAACGCGCCCTATCCTGATGAGAGCTATAAAGCCGGTGCGCGCATTTTCCCTGCGCTCGTTCCGACCAGCCCCCATATGGACGGTGCGGCGGACAATGTTGAAGCGTGGAAAGTGCTCTCTAAGTGGGACAAACCCTTCCTGACCAGCTTCTCCGACCAAGACCCCATAACCAAGGACGCCGACAAAGTTTTCCAAAAACTCATCCCGGGCTGCAAAGGTCAACCACACCAAATCGTCAAAGGCGGCGGGCATTTCTTACAAGAAGATGTGCCTGCGGAACTATCAGAAATTATCGTAGCATTTTGCGAAAGTTTGTAAGGGGAATGCTGCCCGTTTTTGTTGAGTTGGTTTTCGTCGGCTTTTCCCTGTGAGTTCAACGGGTCGTCGCAACACTTTAACATTTAGGTTAAAGATGGAGCGATATTATGGCGAGGCGGACACGGATATATTATTCGGGTAAGCATAAGGCAGATATTTGATTATATGGATGCATTTACAGTAATGGCGATTCCGGTAGGACTTGAACCTACAACCCCCTGCTTAGAAGGCAGGTGCTCTATCCAGTTGAGCTACGGAACCGTTTGCGGGTGTATATGGTGTTCGTACGAATGCGTCCACACTTTAATGAGTTCATTATTTAGTGTGTCCCTCTTTAATGCGTCCATTATTTAGTGAGTCCCCCTTTAATGCGTCCAAGGAAATTTACGCTCAAAGGCAAAGTTTTCGCTATAGGAACGCCCCTTTGGTTTATGCCGCTTGCGTTCCAGCAATTGAAAAGCGATGCTGTTGGCTTTGGCATAGCTAATCGCATCTTCTTTGCTGTCAAAATTGAGTTTCACCTCCTGCATCATATCCGCAGCACCTGTATTTCCGGTCAGTGGATCAATGACAATTTTATGGTCACGGGGGAACTCCAATACCCATTTTTCGTAGCCATGACTGCCTGATTGCAAGGCATCTGGGGCTGGTTGTCGAATAATCGCATACATAATTCACCTCAAGTTATTTACGGCTATACCTAGACTGAAATGCCCAGCGAGTAAATTCTAAATATTACTATGAAACGCCCGGTTCAGCATTTTTTTAACATTTATGCTTTGCCCGACTGGTTCTTGCACTGGCGCGGGGACTAAACTTTGCCCTTGTCCTTGCGCTACCCCTAGCCTTTGTCCAGAAATTGGAGTTGGATTGGCAATATTTGGATATACAGGCTGTAGCCTAGCTTGTGGGTGTGGATGTAGTTTGTTTGGCTGTGTTGAGGGCGCAGTTTCCGGCTGAACTTTCGTGCGGGTTCGCCAGCTTTCAAACACATTGGCCATAAATGCCGGCGACACATCATCTTCATTCCACAACTTGGTGAATTCGGCGCTGGAGCTGTGAGGTCGGCGCTCTTCGGCCAAATTATCCAGCACGACGCGCATGGGTAAGTTGACGCTTTCTCCAAACACCATGGTTTCCGCCGTACCGAGCGACGGTAAAAATGACAACAAATCCGCAGCCCCGTCCGGAATGGCGGCGCGGACAAAGTTCTGGTCGCGTTCATTGCCCAGACGCATTGAGAAAATCGTGCTACACTGTGACAAGGTTGAAGGTTCAAGTTCAGATGGCCGCTGGGAAATGATTGCCAGGGACACGCCGTATTTACGCCCTTCCTTGGCAATGCGCGAAATAGAACGCCGGGTCGCCGCAAATCCCAGTGATTTGTCGGCCGGGATATATCTATGGGCTTCCTCGCACACCAAAAGAATAGGAATTTTTCGTTGGCTCCACATGGCCAGTTCAAATGCCAAGCGGCTGACGACGGAGACGACAATATTCATCGTGCCTGACGGTATGCCGGAAAAGTCAAGAATACACATTGGCTTGCCCGCCACCGGAATACGAAATATAGTGCCGGTAATGTCTTGTATGGAGCGCGGGGCGGCCTGGTTTCTAAAAATGAATTGATAGCGAGGGTCGGCCATAAGGCTGTTAATGCGGCGCTTTAAGCGTTTATACGGGCCTATATTACCGGAGTTTTCCAACCGGCCCATATAAAAGTCCAGCAACTTGATCACATCTTGCATTTTATAGGGAACCGGCGAATCCAATGAAATATGCGCGGCGGCGCGGTGTAATTCTTGTTCAAGATTTTCCATTTTGGCAGGGACACTGCCCATTCCGTTCGCTCCTCTTGCCCGGTCATAGAGTTGTTTTGCTTTAAGAATGACATCATGCAGGACTTCAATCTCCTCGCGCTTATGGTCAAGAATTTCGGAAGTTAAAAGTTCAGCCGTTTCTTCGAAATCAAACAACCAAATGGGTAGATCGAATTCTCTTGGCCCGATCACAGTGGCAAGGTCTCCGAAGCTTTTACTGTATTCATTGTGTGGGTCGAACAAAACCATATGGGCATTTGGATTTTCGTCCAAAATTGCCTGTAATACCAATGCGACCGTACAAGATTTGCCCGAACCGGTAGAACCAATAATGGCAAAATGTTTGGACAATAAATCATTGGTCTTGACGCGCGCCACGATATTCTCGTCCTGTTGCATGCGCCCGACGGCAATACTGGGTGTATCCCCCGTAGAAAATATCATTTCAAGCTCGTCGGACTTCATGGTCAGCGCAGGCTGGTTCAGTACCGGAAACGTCCTTACGCCTCTAAAAAATTTAGTTTCGCGGGTTGTCTTATTGGTCGATATTTCCCCGAGGATGCTTAAATTCGCAATACAGCCATCATTCATACCTTCATCATCAGCTGCGCCAACTTTCAAGTTTGAAACCATGGCCACAACCAAAGAGCTATTGGTCAGAATTTTCAAAACTGTGCCAAGCTCAAGTAAATGCAACTGATTGTTGCGGATAATTGTTTTATTGACCGCGATTACGACCTGTGAGGACCCTACAGACATGATCCGCCCGACCTCTACATGTTTCAATGCTAATTTGGCAGTGACGATCCTTTTGGGTTTCCCCCCGGCGTTCTCAGTTGAAGCAAGCATATATAGTTCCAGTCCTTTTAGGCTAGACCATAACCGCTACAGGGTTAGGAAATACTTACTAAAACAAAAGTTTGACGGCATAGCGCCAAAGCAGTTCCGGTATGGGTCATATTTCTTGCCTTATTTCGGGTTTTCGCCGCATTTACGCGCAAGTCCGCCATAATTGGCCGTGAAAATCTTGAAATCAGCACAGTCGTGGCAAGTTCACGCCCTATTGACCCTGCATATAACAATCATCGAGTGCGCAACCTGCCCCTTGTACAACACCTAATTGGAGGGAAAATCATGCTGAAACTTTTAATCGCCACCGCCTTAACCACCGTCGTTTTTGCGGTAAATATCAATGCTAAAAGCCAATTGATGAGCGAAGTTGGATCTACACAAAAACCTGTATCCAAGGTCATTGAGGAAGCGGCTTTGACCAGACCTTTTGCGCCCAATACAAACACACCAATCCTTAAACCCGGTGCCACTATCGGCATTGCCCGGCTCGACAAGGGACGTTTGATCGCCGCGCCCTATAGTGAGCTTCGCGATTGGGCCAGTCTTGATATGCGCTCAAGCATCACATTTGCACCCGTCAGTCCGGCGGCGCTCATTCGCAATATCCCCGAAGTCCCCATGATGGGCGGGCGTGATAGCGACAACAAGCTCGACGAAATTCGTATGACCGCGTCTGATCTGCGCATGGATTATGTGTTGATCTACGGTATGGGTGCGGATGCCCAGTGGGGTAGTTTTGCCGGCAAAGCTTTGGCAAATACCGGGTTTATTATTGATAATAATATGGTTTCCCCTCGTGCGTCCACTAAAGCCATGTTGGTTGATACCTTTAGCGGCAAGGTTTACGGCACGCTGACATCTGATAATATTGAATTTGGTGTCGGCGAGCTGACCGATAAAGTCGAAGCCCTGATCAACAAACTCTCCGCTAAAGGTTCTGCAAAAACCGTTTAGCGACACCCCCCCCACAAAAAGAATGTCAGGAGGAAAAAGAATGTCTGGCGGGCAAATCACAGGCGACCAGCCTCCCTCCCCCTAGCTGGTCGCCTGTGTAATTTTTGCGAATGACCGTTCAAAACACCCCCTACCCGGTCAAAGAAAAATCCTTGTACTCTTCTTTTAGATCTTTTTTCAACACCTTGCCTGTTGCGCCGATTGGTAGTTCGTCCTTGAAGAAAATTTCGTCAGGGAGCCACCATTTGGCGCATTTAGCCACAATAGCCGCTTTGATTTCGTCCTTATCCGGTGTTGCGCCGGGCACGGGCTGCACGATCAGAATGGGCCGTTCTTGCCATTTCTCGTGGTGGGCACCGATACAGGCGGCCATAGCAACGCGGGGATGGTCCATAGCGGCGTTTTCAACCTCAATGGAGGAGATCCATTCGCCGCCGGATTTTATCACGTCTTTGGAGCGGTCGGTAATTTCCAAATGTCCACTAGGATGCAAAGCTGCAACATCTCCGGTTTCAAACCAGCCATCATCCGTGAAGTCGCTACGGTCTTCTTTTTTGAAATATTGATTGGCAACCCACGGCCCGCGCACATGCAAATGGCCAGTGGCTTTACCATCGCGGGGCAAGAGTTCGCCTTCGTCGTCAACGATACGCATTTCAATGCCGAAAATTGCCCGCCCCGCCAAAAGCTTGACCGCAACTTCTTCGTCCCGTGACAATTTATCATGACCCGGCAAGGGTGAATTGGTCACACCCAGAGGCGAGGTTTCTGTCATGCCCCAGCCCTGTTGCATAGGGATGCCGAGCTCTTCCTCATAGGCCCGCAGCAATACTTCGGGCAAGGCAGAGCCGCCGACCAATGCAGCTTTGACAGAAGGCAATTTGCCCATCATCTCGCCGCCTTCGGAACGTAACTGTCCCAAAATACCCATCCATATGGTCGGCACGCCTAGCATATAGGTCACTTCTTCCTTGCGGATCATGTCAACCAGGCTAGCACCGTCCAACCCCGGCCCCGGCATCACCATCTTACTGCCCATCATGGCGCAGGAATAGACAAGCCCCCAAGCGCTAATATGGAACATGGGCACAACTGCCAGCACGCTATCTGTGGCCGAAACACCGACCACATCTTTGGCACAAGATGCCCAAGCATGGAGAATAGTTGAGCGGTGGGAGTACAAGACACCTTTGGGATCGCCCGTTGTTCCCGATGTATAACAAAGCGAACATGCGGTGTTCTCGTCAAAACGCGGCCACTCAATGGTATCGTCCGCATCTTTGATAAAGTCTTCATAACAAATAACATCCGTCGCACCGGTTGGGACATTATCGCCGTCGCACATAGCAATCCAGCCTTTAACGCTTGGACAAAATCCGCCAATGCCGTGTACGATTGGTGCGAAAGTGGTGTCGAAAAACATATAGCTGTCTTCGGCATGACCAATCATCCAGGCAATCTGCTTGGGGTCAAGACGCGGATTGATGGTATGGACAATGGCGCCAATGCCGGCAACGGCGTAATAAATTTCAATATGGCGGTAATTATTCCAGGCAATTGTCGCCACCCGGTCGCCCGGTTTGACGCCCGCCGCCAAAAGCGCATTGGCCAGTTTTTTGGAGCGCCTTGCACACTCTGCCCAAGTATAGCGGTGATCACTGCCATCGCTTTCACGAGAAACAATTTCCTGGGTCGCGTGATTAAGCGAAGCATGTTCGATTAAATCACTGATCATCAACTGTTGTTGCATCATTAGGCCTTGCATATATTTCTCCCGTTTTTATGCTCTTTGTTGCATATAGTTTTAACGTTCTGGCCTATTAGGTCAATCCGGTTTGGCGATTATTATAGGGTTTATATTATGGTTTTAGAAATCCCAACCTATGAAGATGTGGTCGCAGCGGCGCGGCGGCTTAAAGGCCATGCCCGCATCACACCGCTTGTCCGCCACGATTTGCTTGATAAAATAAGCGGGCTGAACTTATATTTGAAAGACGAAACCGCGCAAAAAAGCGGGGCGTTTAAATATCGGGGTGCTTTTTCCCGCCTGTCCTTGCTCACCAAGCAAGAACGCAAAGCCGGCGTCATCGCCTATTCATCCGGTAATCATGCCCAGGGTGTTGCATTGGCAGCAAAAGAATTGGGCATTTCGGCCACTATCGTCATGCCTGATAATGCACCTCGCAAAAAGAAACAAGGCACGCTTTCTCACGGTGCAAAAATTATTGAATATGACCCGAGAACCACGGACCGCGCCAAATTGGCGGCGCGAATTGCCCAGGCCGAAAACCGGATATTGGTGCCGCCATATGACGATAAATATGTCATCGCCGGGCAAGGCACATGCGCACTAGAAATCATAGACGTGTACAAGACCCGCGGCGTTAGGCTAGACGCCATCATCACCCCCATAGGCGGCGGTGGGCTGTGTGCAGGCACTAATCTTGCCGTGTGCGCCCATAGCCCTCACACCAAAGTTTACGGCAGCGAACCTGTAAATTACGACGATCATGCCCGCTCACTGCGCTCAGGCCAGCACGAAACCAATACACCTGCACCCCTGTCCCTCTGTGATGCCCTGATGGCCCCTAGCCCCGGCGAAATTACATTTGCCATTAACAAAAAATATTTGAGCGGGGTGTTCACCTTGGCCGATAAAGAATGCTTACTGGCCATGGCACTGGCAAAACAAACCCTGGACATTACCCTGGAACCCGGCGGGGCCATAGCATTGGCAGCGGCTTTATCACGCCCAAAAAACATAAAACCCGGCGCAAATGTCGCGGTTATTTTATCAGGTGGCAATGTGGATGCGGATGTATTTGCCTTGGCGAAAAATTTTAATCCGTAACAGCAACTTTATTTACAATCCAACCCGCAAGTTTCCAGCAGACAATCACCACGGGCACGACCAGCAGAGCATCGACCACATAATGCCAGGCCAGCATGAATGAACCGATAAATATGATCAAAACAAACCCGCCAAACAATATCCGTGTGACCACGCCGCGCGCAAACATCATATAGAGCAACAAGGCCGAGGCGTTGTGCATGCTCGGCATTGCGGCAATGCCGCCTAGCCCGACACCGGGACTTTCATACACATCCCATAAAAATGCCTGATATTCCAATGCCCGTAGTGGGGTTTGGGCATTGATAACCGACAGGGCCGCCATTTGTTCATCAAAACTGCTCGGGAGTCCGGTTACAGCTTCAAAATACACCGGGCCAGCCGTGGAGAATAAGATAGCCAGAATATTGCCGCCGATAAACCAAATCAACATAAGCGCCAAAATAAATTGATACCGCCGTAGCTTGTCCTTGCCGCCGTAACGTAAGGTGAAAAACCAGGCCGTGACCAGAATGCCAGCCCATAAATCATAGACAAAATCCATAAACAGGATAATTTTGGGATAATCATAAAGAAACGCAAAATGCTGCCAGGCGTCTTTACCAAAAAACAAGGCTTGGTCCATTTTCATGAATGTAACGTCCCAGCTAAACGGCATAAAATCCGGCACCCGGGTTTTTATGGTTGAATAGGACAACAAAAACAGGGCGAATGTGATGATAGCCAGTAACAGAAACGCCGGAATGCCCAAGGCCTCTTTTTTTGGCCCAGCCCACCATTTTTGCCAAACACTGCGTAAATATCCAAAGATCAAGACCAGTACGGATTGACCCGTATCGGTTTTCTTCGCCTCAACCATGACCCTGAACGACAGGATAGCCATGACAAAAACCAAATAAATTTTGCCGTTGCGCACCACATATTCTAGATATTGTTTGGAATTTTGCCCGCCAGTACTCGAAGTGTCCGGTACAAGATACATGCTAAATTGGGCCAGTAAAAACCACACGAGAACACCTAAAAACAACAGTTTCAAATAGGGCCAATCAGGGCCAAATACACTGGAAATATATTTGCGCACACCGCCGCCTATATTTTCGGACAAGCTGCCAAGCTGTGTATTTGACATAAGACCCCATTTCGCCATAGTTACATTCTCACATGGGTACAGTATTAGTCTTAATTTCAGGTTTACGGGTAACAGAGTAACGGATATACAAACCTCCATTCACAAAAGATTATTATGCATAATTTCAACGAAACCCGGCCAGAGTTCAAAGGCTTTAGCAAATTCTACGAGCAAAACATTCACCCGTTCTTGCAAAAAAAAGAACTGCAGCGCCAAGAAAAGCTGGCAAAAGGCAAGCAATACGGCACTATAACCGCGGGTGTCATTGTCCTGATTGGCGTCTTTATAGCACTAAAATTTGGAATATTTTTGGTTGCAGCTTTTGTTGGTGCCGTTGGCATTCTTTGCGGTTTTGGTGTGCTCTATGGTATGGTGTCCAAATTACGTGGCCAAACCAAGCAGATATTAATGAGCAATATTTGTACGTTTTTAGGCTGGTCATTTCAGGCCAAAGATTTCGTCGAACCAGATTTGAGTTTATGGAAAACCAATAAATTACTGCCTGGCTGGGACCGGGTAAATTTTGAAGACCAGATGAGCGGCACGGTTAATGGAACCGAGTTCACATTTTGTGAGGCCCATTTAGAGACGAGACACAAAGACAACAAAGGCAACACCACATGGAGGACAGCGTTTCGCGGTATTTTGTTTGAAGTTGGTTTTCAAAGAGAATTTCTAGGCCGAACCGTTGTCTTGCGCGATGCGGGGTTTTTTAATTTCAAGAAAAAAGCCGGCATGAAACGAGTCGGCTTGGTAGATCCTAAATTTGAAAAAATCTTTGAAGCTTACGGTACGGATCAGGTCGAAGCCCGGTATTTGCTAACCCCGACATTCATGCAAAAATTAGTTGATTTGGAAACCAGTGTCTCTGGCAAGAAAATTCGCTTCGGGTTTTTAAAAGACAAGCTTCATATCGCGGTCGAAGCTCCCAACCAATTTGAAGCCGGCTCCATGTTCAAACCCTTAACCGGAAGCGAACGCACCGAAAAAATTCTGACGGAAATTGGCGCTGTCCTTGATGTTATCAACGGGGTAAGAGACGCAAAACGCCAAAGATAATTTATAAATCAAACACGCCAATAATCGGCACATGGTCGGACGGCTTTTCGCGGTCGCGCACATAATCATCTATACGCACTGATTTCAAATGGTCTATGGCTTGAGCGGAACACAGCAAATGATCAATACGGATACCGTGATTTTTGGGACGCGCTCCTCTTTGATAATCCCAATAGGTATATTGGTGGGCCCGGCCATCAACCTGCTCATAGGCACTGGTCAGCCCCAGCCATTTAATGGCGTTATAGGCGGCGTGGGTCGCGGGTAAAAACAAAGCATCACCCGCCCAAAGGGACGCATCATAAACATCATCAGCGCTCGGGATAACATTATAATCCCCGGCTAGAATTAAAGGTTCTTCATAGGTGAGTAGCTTTTGTGCATGGGATTTGAGCCGCGCCATCCAGTCCAGCTTATATTGATATTTTGCGCTTGGCACGCCGTCTTCCATGGCCGGATTGCCGTTGGGTAAATAAATACTGGCAATGCGTACCGGCCCGGTTTTACCCGAAACCACAACTTCCAGATAACGCGCCTGTTCATCTGCGTCATCACTAGATTTCAGAAGAGGTAGACGAGGGTTCACTTCCTCAAATGGTAATTTGGAAAGCACCGCCACACCATTATAGCTTTTCTGGCCGTGGACGGCGACATTATAGCCAAGGTCTTCGAAAGCTTGCGTCGGGAAATTTTCGTCTACGGTTTTTATTTCTTGCAAACAAACAATATCCGGCTTGGCTTCTTTCAGCCACACAGGCAGGCCGTGCATACGTACCCGCACCGAATTCACATTAAAACTGGCAATTTCCATAGGACGTAAATCTGCAATGACGCGCCCGTTGTCAAGAGTGAATTATGCCCAATAACTGTCCACCACAGCCTAACTCAAGACGGATTTTACTTTCTCGGCCAATTGGGTCAGTGAAAAGGGTTTTGGCATGAAAGTCACATTTGGTTCTTTGGACAAAAGCTCCGAAAAAGTTTCCTCAGCGAACCCGGAAATAAATACAACAGGCGTCCCCTCCAACAAATCACGGGCCTTTTCAAGCAGTTCAGGCCCGCCCATATCTGGCATGACCACATCAGAAATCATCAAATCAAAATCATACTCGCCCGCTGCCAATATTTCATAAGCCTCATCGCCGCCGTCGGCTTCGATGACAGTATAGCCACGTTTGCGTAATATTTTGGCCGCGGGCGCGCGAACGATGTCTTCATCTTCAACAAATAAAATAGTGCCCTGCCCGGCTAAATCGGACGGCTTGTATCGTGCGGCAACAATAGACGGCTGCGGCTTAATGATTTTTTTAACATCCCCCGTAGAGGTTGGCATATAAACGCTGAATGTCGTGCCGTAGCCAATTTTGCTGTCCACACGCAAATGTCCGCCAGATTGCTCGACAATGCCGTTAACCGTTGCCAGGCCAAGCCCTGTGCCCTTGCCTTGCGGTTTGGTGGTAAAAAACGGTTCAAATATTTTTGTCAATGTCGCCTTGTCCATGCCGGTTCCAGTATCAATAACATCAAAGCGAACATATCCACCGGTTTTGCGCAGCGCTATATCTTGAGCTTTTAGTTCATCATCACTGACCTTGGCTGATTTAAGGACTATGACACCACCGCCCTTTTCAAGCATAGCGTCACGGGCATTGACACAAAGGTTCATCAACACGACCTCAAATTGCCCCTTATCGGCTTGAATAGGCAACAAACCACGGCCATGAACAACTTCCAACTTTACGCGCTCGACCAATATATCTTGCAATAAAAATGTTAGCTCCGACAAAGTATCATTGACGTCAAGAACTTCGGTACGCAGGGTTTGCTGGCGTGAAAATGCCAATAGTTTTCGCACGAGGCCAGTCGCTCGCGAAACGGTCTGGTTGATCCTCTGCAACTCAGGATAGGACGGGTCTCCGACCGGGTGGCGACCCAATAATATGTCTGTATTCAATCGTATGGCGACCAAAAGATTGTTAAAGTCATGGGCAATACCGCCTGTTAACTGCCCTATGGTTTGCATTTTTTGCGACTGTCCAAGTTTGTCTTCCAGTGCCTTTCTGCTACGCACATCAACAATATAGACAATACATCCACTTTCTTCCGACTGGTCTCCCGGCTTGGTAAAATAAACATCAACCGGGCATTCTTTCTTACCGTTCAAATAGACATCAACCGGGCCTTTTGTCACATTTATACCGGCTTCGATAAAAGCTGAACTGGTCAGGTCGTCCACGAAAAAAGACTTAAATAAAACACCGCCGTCCACTTCACGACCCAGCATTTTCGTCATCTCTTTATTGGCGGCCAAAACAACTGCCGTGTCTAAATCTGTACTGTCAAGTTTCACGACACCAAATGGTATATCCGCTATTGCCGCTTCTTCGCCGGCCCCAGATGGATTAGCCGGAGCCGGACTGTTTATTTCATCTTGCGGGGTAGATGTTTCAGCGATCTCTGCCGGGCGGGTGCCAAGTCCTGAATGACCATAAACCGCAACGCTGGCATAGATATCCCCAGAATCCATTTCGTGCCACCCCCCCATCATGGCAACCGGAGACACGACGCCTTTTTGTGTAATAAGCCGGGTATCGCTGCGCACAGTGCGACCCGGAATTTGCGGGCTGTCCAGCAAGGCTGCGGGGGCTTCGATAAACGCCTTCATATTATTGGGCATTGCCCCCGCTTCAAAGCCTAGCCAACCGCGCAAAACTGAATTTGTCTTTATGACGGTGCCGTCTGTGGTCACAGAAAACAGACCTATTGGCGCTTCTGAAAGCATATCCATGTCCGCTAGCTTACCCTGCGGCTGATCTTCAATTTGCCAGAGCTGGCCATTCTCAATTGAACAAACCCGCACGTTAAAAGCCCGGTAGTTGCCAGCAACGTCCAATGTACGGATGGTTTCCTTACCGATATCATTGCTCGATGTCGTATGGTGCAAACGGTAAATAGCCGCAGACGCGGCCCGTTCTTTTTTGGCAAATAATCGCTCGACGCTGGGCGGAACATTGTCGGTCACATCAACCCCAAGCTCTGCCGCCAAAGCCTGATAGGCAGGGTTGGAAAACACCGGTTTTCCCTGCTTTACAATTAAACTCGGCGTTGTCTGGGCATTAAAGGCGGACAATAAATTATCACGGGCTTCATCTTCTGCCCTACCCTCCTTGGGCAAAGGTGCATTGGAAGGGGATATTCGTTTGATCAATACCGAAAGCCCCATCAACAAAGCTATAACGGCCACGCCAAACAGCAAAATCCATATGGACCAGTTCATTTCCCCGCCAACCACCATGTCTTGCCAATTTTCCATATAAATCACACCATTAAACAATATAACCCTGTAGGGGCAACCCATCTGATTTCACAAAAATTGGAACCCCTAATTCTTCCTTAACATTCGACCAGCACTCTATGAATATGCGCAAACCGAGTACACATACAAGTCAAATTACTACAGAAGCTATCTTTGGCAAATTCATCCAGCATTTGCGGGCAGAACGCCGATTGTCCGAACACACGCTTCAGGCCTATCAGCGGGATGTTTCTACATTTTTGCAATTTGTTTCTGAGCATCTCGGAAAGCCCGTCGGACTGACGGAACTAGCGGCCCTGAACATTCGAAATTTTCGCAGTTATCTCGCCTTTAGACGGCGCGGCCAACAGGCGGTTTCAGGCAGTTCCCTCTCCTCTAGATCCTTGGCGCGCAATTTGTCAGCTTTGCGCACTTTTTTTCGTTATATTGAGCGTAATTGGGATGTCAAAAATGACGCCATAACCTTAATTCAGGGGCCGAAGCCGAAAAAATCTCTGCCCAAGCCCATAAGCCCAAAGGCCAGCCAGAACCTGATCAACACCATCACAAATCTAAACCACCCCTGGATTGCGGCCCGCGACCGAGCCGTTTTATTGCTCATGTACGGAGCCGGCTTGCGTATTTCTGAAGCCCTGTCCCTGCAAGGCGGAGACCACCCGCTTGGTGACAGTATTTTCATTACAGGTAAGGGCAAAAAAACTCGCTTGGTGCCGATTTTGCCAGTCATAGGCAAAGCCGTAGCCGCTTATGTTCAATTATGCCCCCATATATTGCAAGCCGGGGCGCCGCTGTTTCGCGGCGTGCGCGGTGGCAAGCTCGGCCCGCGCAGTTTACAAAAAACCATGCAAAACCTAAGGGCCGCGCTTGGGCTTCCCCAATCCACAACGCCCCATGCCCTGCGCCATTCCTTCGCCACACATTTACTGGCCGGGGGCGGGGATTTACGCACGATCCAGGAATTGCTCGGCCATGCCAGTTTAAAATCCACCCAAATTTATACGGATGTAGATATCAGCGGTTTGATGAGAGTGCATGCAAGCGCACACCCGCGAGCCTGATCAGCAGGCGTTTTACGGGTTTAGAAAATATTCTACGTTCTTTATATCCCCGTCCGTTTGAGCCGGATCCAGCTTTAGGATTTTTGCAATGATGCCGTAAACTTCGACATTATCAAACGGCGCGGCGCTCACCCCTTTTTTAAAATTCGGGCCAGTGGCAATAAAACTGGCCCCCATATCCTTGTGGAAGCGGTCATAACCATGCATGCCTTTGGCGGCATATTTGTATTTGGACTTTAGCTTGCGCGCAAAAATCATACCGCCCCCATCCGCAACCACAAAAATATCGCCGGTTCTATCGGGATGGTTTAAATGCCAATTGGCAGGAATTTCTGCCCGCTTATAAACTTGTAAGCCCTTGTGTGCATTTTTGAGATTATTGTAAACTTGGTCGATATTTCCCGCATCTTTCACATAAATATGGACAAATGGATCGCTATGCGGCCCTGCGCTTGAGTGAAATGCCGGAATAAACACCTCCTCCAGATCAATATAGTCATCAAGATATATCATGAATTCAGGGTCAATTTTTATCATGCCGTGATCTGAAACGACTATGAGATTGACCCGGTCTGTTAAACCCAAATCTTCAATACCGATGCGAAGCTCGGCGATACTTTTATCAATTTTCAAAATCGCATTGCCTTCCTCGGGTGTCTTGGGGCCATATCTATGAGAGGCCGAGTCCACATCAGAATAATACAATGTCAGAAATCGCGGCTGGTCTTGGGTAGGCATAGCCAACCAGTCCAGCACTTGATCCACCCGTTCTTTGTGGGGCTTGTAATGGTCATAGGCCGTCCAATGGGTCGGACGTTTGCCTTTGATTTTAGCCTCGGAGCCAAGCCAGAACATGGCTGCGGTTCGAACACCTTGCTTTTCCGCCGTTACCCAGATCGGCTCTCCGCCCCACCACCGGGTTTGCCCGTGCATGTCTCGGGCCATGATCTCCTCATATTTTTTTGAATAGGGCGTATTGTCTGTGATACCTGTGCCGTCCGCATAAAGCCCGGTCGCCAAGGAATAAAAATTGACAAAGGTTTTGGTCGGCATGGTCGGGATCAGGGATTTAGCCCGTACACCGTCACGTGCCATAGCTTGTAAAGTCGGGGCGGGGTGTCGATCTATGGCGTCCCAAGCCAAGCCGTCAATACCAATCATTATCACAATTGGCTCTTTGCTTGCGGGTGAATTATTAGGTTTATCGATGTCAACAAGCTTACAACTACTTAAGGCGAACACCAAAAATAGTACCAATAATAACACGCGTAAAAACTGTCTCATCTTCTTCCTCTATAACAACAAACCGGATCCTCGCGGTAATTCCGTATCCCGGTGCACATGGGCAGAAAGCACCATGCCAAAGCCTGCCAACACCGTCATCATGACCGTACCGCCGTAGGATATCAAGGGCAATGGCACACCAACCACAGGCACCATGCCCATAATCATGGCTAGATTGATCAGCACATAAAGGCTAAAAGTCATGGTCAAACCCATGATCAACAACTGAGAAAAAGCCTGCTTGATTTGACTGGCCAGCCAGAAACAAACAAAGATGATCAGAATATACAAAGCCATGGTGCCAAGCCCACCGATCAGGCCAAATTCTTCACCGATAACCGTAAAAATAAAATCCGTCCGGTTTTCCGGTACATAATTCAAGGAAGCCTGACTGCCCTCCATAAAACCCTTGCCGCTGACACCGCCGCTTCCCAGGGCAATCTTTGATTGGATAATATGATAGCTGGCACCGGTCGGATCATGCTCTGGGTTTAGGAATGTCAAAATGCGTGTTCTTTGATAGTCTTTAAGCCCGAAAATAAAGAATAAGGGAATGGTTATCACGGCCAGTGTTGCCGAGCTGATAATCACCCGCCAATTTATACCAGCCAGAAAAATCAAAGTCACACCTGTCACGGCCAACATAATGCCCGTCCCCAAATCAGGTTGGCGTAAAATCAAAATCACTGGGACAAAGACGATCAACAATGCCCCAAAAACACCTACGGGTTTGGATACGCGCCATGCCGGCAGATCATGATAAAACCGTGCCAACGCCATCACCGCCGCAAGCTTCATCAATTCCGATGGCTGGATACGCATAACCCCCAAATCCAGCCAACGTTGGGCGCCGTTCACCGTAACCCCGAAAAATTCAACGCCGAGCAGCAAAATAAGCGCGAAAATAAATCCAGGATATGCAAGGGTGAACCAAACCCTGATGTCTGTCAGAGCAATAACCACCATGAAAACTAGTCCAATTAGCAAACGTGTGAGGTGCTGGCTCGCCCCACTGTTCCACTGGCCATCCGTGGCCGAATAAATGGCAAGTACGCCTATTGCGCCAACCAAAATAATCAAGACCGGTAACAACCAGTTAAGCTGCATGAGTTTCGCAAATAGCGTTCCAGATGCGGCAGAGCGGGCCATTAATTCTCACCGATTGTGTTGTCTATAGCACCAATACCGTCGCGCTCCAGAGCCCTGCCAAGAATTTTTCGGCATATATTGGCGGCCAGTCTCGCCCCCGAACCCCCATGTTCTACCAAAACCCCAGCCGCAAATCTAGGGTTTTCATATGGCGCATAGCCGACAAAAATGGAATGGTCTCTAAGTTTCCACGGCAGTTCCGCATTATTGCGCACACCGGAAAGACGCTCAGCCGTAGAAATGCCCCTGACCTGCCCCGTTCCGGTCTTCCCGGCCAGTTCAATCCCCAAAAGCCCCAACCCATTAGGCATATAGGCGGTACCGCCCGGTTCCTCACATACGGCCCGCATGGCTTTTTGCACAATTGCCATATGATCGGGATTTATATCCAATGCTTGCACCTGTTCGATTTTGTCACCGACCACTAATAATGGTGACACGGCCATTTTTGCATTGGCAAGCCGGGCCGTCATCACAGTAAGCTGCAAAGGTGTCGTTAAAACAAACCCTTGCCCGATAGCCGCGTTCAAACTATCCCCGGTGCGCCATTTGGTGCCTAGCCTGTCTTGCTTCCAGCTCGGATCCGGGACAATACCGCGTATCTGCCCACCCAGACCAAGGTTAAACACCTGACCAAGGCCCAGTTTTTCCGCAAAAGGCTTGACCTTATCCATACCAAGTCTTTGAATTATTTCATAAAAATAAACATCACAAGATTGTTTCAATGCCTCGTGCATATTGACCAGCCCGTGGCCTCTTCGCCGCCAGCAATGAAAATCCCGATTGCCAATAAAGGTTTTGCCCGTGCAGAATATTTTGTCTTTGGGGTCGATAACCTTGTGCGCCAAAGCCGCCAACATGACGACCATTTTGAAAGTAGAGGCTGGCGGATAACCGCCGCCAATCACCTTGTTGAACTGAGGACGTTTTGGATCTGTATCCAGCGCCTTAAATTGCGCATTCGACAGACCAGATACAAATAGATTATTGTCAAAAATTGGCATGGACAACAGTGTACGCAATTCACCTGTCGCCACATCCATAACGGCAACACCACCGCTTTCGTCTTTGAACAGTTCAGCCCCATAGCTTTGCAATTCGCTATCTAGGGTCAACCAGACATCTTTCCCTGCAATGGCAGATATTTTATCGTCGTCCCATTCGCGTACAATCCGCCCGACAGCATTAACTTCAACTTTTTTACGTCCGGCTTTGCCGCGCAATTGCTGATCATAAGATTGCTCAATCCCTGTCTTGCCCATACGAAATGTCGGCTGCCGCATTAATGGGTCCTTGTCATTTTTCAGGGCTTGCGGGCTGGGTTTTCCCACATAACCCAAAACATGGGCAAATGTGCCGTGCTGGGGGTAATTGCGGGCCTTGCCTTCAAAGGGTATGACGCCTGGTAAATCCGGCATTTTAATGTTCAACCGGGAGAATGTTTGCCAGTCAATTTGTTCATCCACCAAAACCGGAATGAATTTGGCTTGGCTGTTAATGTCGCGCTTGATACGTCTTCGTGTCGATTGACCCAGGGGAAGAATAGCATTTATCCGGGCCAAAGTTCCGTCAATATCTTTTACCCGTTCAGGGATGAGAACAAGCCTGAAGTCCTGCTTATTCATGGCCAAAGCTATGCCGTTCCTGTCCAGAATTTGGCCACGGTCAGGCATTACAGTGTTAAAATTAAACCGGTTATTATCAGACAACACCTTATAGTCTTCGGCCCGCACCACTTGTAGATAATACAACCGCCCTGCCAATGTCGAAAATGCGCCCAGTCCGCCAATCCCCAGCAAGGCCGAACGCCGGTTAATCATCTGGCTGTTGTCGTCCTGTGCACTCATTCTCTCAACCCGCTTAGCCCTGGCACAGCTCTCAGCGTGACATACATGCTACGCAGCCAATATAAAAACGGGAAAACCGCTATTGTCGCCAGTGCATTGATCAGTAGGCCAAATATTTGTGGCCAGTGCCCCAATGACAATCGGCCAAACACCAATACCAGGACAAATACGAACACCACACACAAAGCATACCCGACAATATGCCCCGTCAGCCCATGCCTTATTTCGGCCCGCCCGCCAAGAACAATAAATAAGACCAGCAAAGACAAGGCCCAGACCCCAAGCGGGCCGCCGCTGACTATATCGAAGAAAAGCCCAAAAACAAAAACCGCAAAAAGAGACCAAGAATAGGAGGCTTTTTCAGGCCAATAAAAAATTGCCGCGACGGGCAAGAAAGTCAAACCAAAAAACCAGCCCGGCAAGTCAATGCTAAGCATAGCAAAAAAACTCAACACAATCCCTAATCCAAGCCCCTGTAGAGCATAGGAAAATGCCAATAAATCATTTGTGCGTTCTTCGCCAATCATTGTGAGGTTCCGGGGTCTGACAAGGTGGGCTGAGCCGTATCTTCAACTCGCGAATTTTCGTTGTTTACACTAGATTTGGCTTCATTTTCCGCATCTTCCAAGTCAGGATTGGCGATCCGGGTAAAAGGGTATACCCAAACCAAATCTACAGGCTTTTGCAAATAAAACAACTCAACCGCATAGCCGCCGGATTTGGCCTCCACCACTGTGCCGATTTGCAGGCCGCGCGGCAGGACACCCCCGTCTCCCGAAGTTATAACCCGATCACCAATTTGCCAGTCCGCCGACAATGCTACATATTCAAGTTTGGGATGCTTGGTGTTTGTTCCGACCAATATTGCCCGACTTTGGGAACGCTGGTCCATAACGGAAATCCGGCTATTGATGTCATTGAGCAGTAATACCCGTGCAGAAACCGCCCCTGAACGGAGAACATGACCGTACAGCCCGTCCGTTGTCATCACCGCATATCCTGGTTTTACGCCTTTGTTTTTACCTGCATTTATCAGTGCAGAATGTACGAACAGGCCTTTGCTTTCATTCACAGATCTGGCGATTATCCGGTTATTGGAGATTTCACTTGATTTGTCAAAAGACAACATCTCTTCAAAACGGCGCACGCGCATTTGCATATCCAGAAACTTGTTTTCAAACACGCGCAGGCGTTCAACTTCGCTGCGCAAGGCAACGGCATCCTCAAAAGCATTGCTGCGCGCATTGGCACCAGTATAGATAGCCTCTATACCGCGAACCGGGGTTGCGATAAAACCCATAATTTTGGAACTCAAATCATCAGCCGCAAGTCGCCCGGACGCGAGCATGGATTTTTGTTGCCGATCGGCAAGCAAGATTATCAAACCGGCAAGAATAAAGAATACGGCCAAGCCGCGCCGTAAATTCCGACGACGTTGCGGACGATTATACCCGCTTATTCCCATAACTTCTTCCCGATTTTGCGCCCACCCGATTTACACCAAAGTGTTTCGGATTACCTAAAACCCGTCTTTGTATATATTTCCATTCAACGACCTCAAGAATCCCATCAAGACGCCCATCAAGACCCAATGGACAGAATGTTTTTCCATTTGCCAAGATCCTCTACCACCATGCCGCAACCACGTACAACACAGGTCAGCGGATCGTCAGCCAAGGACACAGGCAGACCCGTACGGTTACGTAATTCCGTATCCAGATTACGCAACAATGCGCCGCCGCCGGTCAACATGATGCCTTTGTCAACAATATCTGCTGCCAGCTCCGGTGGTGTCGCTTCAAGGGCGGTTTTTACCGCTTCGACAATTTGCTCTACAGGCTCCGACAGAGCCTCTGCGATCATCGCTTCGGTGACCCGGATTTCGCGCGGCACACCGTTCATCAAGTCCCGACCTTTAATCTGTACCGTCATGCCTTCATTGTCCTCAGGCATTTGCGCCGAACCTATTTCTTTTTTGACCTGCTCCGCGCTCATTTCTCCGAGCAGTAGATTGGTCGTGCGGCGCACATATTGGATAATCGCGTCGTCCATTTTATCGCCGCCAACCCGAACGGAGCGGTCATAGACAATGCCGTCAAGGGACAAGACGGCCACTTCGGTTGTACCGCCGCCAATATCCACCACCATAGAACCGGTCGGTTCGTGAATGGGCAGGCCGGCCCCAAGGGCGGCCGCCATAGGTTCGGGGATTAAATACACTTTCCTCGCCCCTGCCCGCGCCGCACTGTCTTCGATGGCCCGCCGCTCGACGGCTGTGGCCCCGGACGGTACACATATCACCACTTGCGGATGCACCAGATTGCGGCGATTGTGGACTTTCTTGATGAAGTGATTGATCATCACCTCCGCCACTTCAAAATCAGCAATAACCCCGTCTTTCATAGGCCGGATGGCTTCGATATGGCCAGGTGTCCTGCCCAACATCATCCGGGCATCCTCACCAACCGCATGCACTTCCTTGCGGCCGTTTTTTATTGAATAGGCAACAACCGATGGTTCATTAAGGACGAGGTCGCGTCCCTTGACATAAACCAGTGTGTTGGCGGTGCCAAGGTCAATGGCAATATCTGCCGATAAAAATCCGAATATACTCGATAGCATAGTTGTTCCCGTGATGGAGGTGTGACCCTGAGCCTCTGTGCTTTAGCATACCTACAGGAGCATACTTACTGGTTTTGAGAGGGCGCACATATAAAATTTGGTTCTGGTTGTTAATGGGCGGACTATAAACAAAAAGCAAGACATGTGGGTGAAAAAAACCTGCTATTTTATTGATTTATCTGCTCCTGCCCGTTCGATGTCGCGCTTTTGTGCCATTTTACGTTTTAGGCGCGAACCGACCATATAAATAATCCCCATCCAGGCGAGCGCAATACCGACGACAATGGCAATATAAAGTGGCCCTTTACCGGTGACCGTTCCTTTTACGCCTTCGCTCAGGGAAGCGACCAAGCCTATTTTCGGAATAATTCCGATGCCGGTACCCAGCAAAAAACTGGTGAATTTCATACGGGTCACGCCAGCCGCCAAGTTTACGACGACAAATGGCCCGGTTGGCACAATCCGAACCAGCAGGCTGGCTAGAAATCCGTTATCCCGGATCAGATGCATAAATTTGGCTAAAACACCGCCGCTCATTTTGTCAATGCGTTCTGCACCCAAGCGCTGCCCAAGCCAAAAATCAAAGCTGGCCGAAACCATAGTTGCCACCCAGGCAATTCCTGCACCCAAGACCGGGCCAAATGTCAAAACAACACCTGTATGTAACATCCATTGGGGCGCATTGACAAATGCAGCCAGGGTGTAAATTCCGATAATTGCCGGGATAGCTATGGGTGAATTGGCAAATGTCTCAAACCAGCCAGCAACGGATTGCGGCTTGAAGTCTACCGAAAGTGTAATGATTGAAAATACGAAAACCTGAACCATGACAATCCAGAAAAACACACTGCGGTTTTTTATAAATTTGCGGATAGTTTTCAAAATGTACTCACGTTCATATGCGCACAATTGCGCGTGGCCCAGCCCATAAGGGAAACACCTATAATATCAAATGAAATTGTTGCAAACCTGCTATCTTTATGCAGCCAGCAGGTAAATTCTCGCCACCCGCTTAATCATTGCTTGGCCGCATAGGCAACACTGCTTTATTAAAATTTTGCCTGTCTGGGCGGCTCTCATGTAAGTTGACGACATTGCGGAATTTGGTTTTTTGGGCATACCGAATAGGCGCAGGCCCGTCGGTTTTGGCGCAATCATAGGCATAAATATCAGAGATGATGCGCCCTTGCAGAGTGGCGACAAATTTAAAAACACATGTGCGCACATGTAATGAGCCAGTTTTGTAAGCTTTCAATATTGCACGGCTTTGCTCGCCCAATCTGGAATCAGCCTTATTGTTTTCCTGCGCATACCGCACCATTAACACACACATTGCCAAAGCCCACGGGTCATCCATGCGACTGTAAGAATTTTGACGTTCGGGGTATTTTAGATAATTCGTCCGCAAACTGTCACGGTGATGAGCATAAAAGGCCGCCACAAATGCCCGCCCCCTGGCAATGTCCAACAAGGCGCCATATTGGCGAACAAACCAAATACTGCCCACAACCGACAACAGCAACAAAAAGAAAACCAGCATATGCCCGACCCAGGTCGGCAAGTTAAAGGTTGTTTGCGCGCCCGGTCTGAAATTCAAAGCCGTGCGGGATTGAAAAGATACGCTCTTTACGGTTGGTTTTTGAGAAGCTTGCGGGTTCAGCCGAAAGCCTGCAGGTTTGATATTTGTCCGGTTTACCCCGTTTGATAGCTTTGGCAATTTTTGGTCCTGAATTTGCAGTGCGGAAACAAGCATATTCCCACCCAATGCGGCGATTTCACTTGGTTTATCCTCGACATTTACGGATAATTTCCCAGTTTTTACCGGTAGTTTTTCAATTTTGGCAACAGGTTTCGGTGCTTCTTTCGCCTCGGGTTTAACCGCTTCTTGCATAGTTTTAACGATTATTTCTCGCCCGTATTTCAACCATTGATCCGCTTGCACCGGGTCTTTCTTCACTCCCAGACCGTTTTTATACATCATGGCCAGGTTCTTTTGCGCTTCTTTACTGCCGGTTCTAGCCGCACTTAGATACCAGTTATGGGCCTTGCTATAATTTTGCTTTACGCCTTCGCCGACAAAATACAAATATCCAAGATTAACCCTGGCGTCATTATTGCCCAAACCAGCCGATTTCAAATAATAATATCTGGCCCTTGCCAGGTTTTTTTCTGCGTTAATCCCGTCGTGAAAGGCTTTGGCTTGCAAAAACAACCGCCTTGCTTCACGGCTGGTTGCGTTACGCTTTACATTGGTCGTCATGCTGGTTTGTTGCGTGTTATTGACGTCATGTCCAACCTGAGCAGAGGCGGGCGATACCAAGGCAATATTCATGATAACACTCATCACAATATTCAGGGCAAATGCAAGCACCAAGCCCAGACCAAAACCACTTTTTTTCCCAAATTTAAACATGTTTTTATTATCTCTTAGCCCGCTAGAGTTCTGTGCAATAATCGCGCCATTGCAGGTGGTTTACAAGCTATTTGACCAAATGTATACCATGTTTGGCGTAATTATCGTTATATTTTGAACCATATCTGAAATGCTTGTTCATATTGCCAGTTTTTCCCAGTCCTGCATTTGGCCTCGCAACCATGTATATTGCCGTTTTGCGAAGCGGCGGGTCTGGCGCATGGCTTGTTCAATGGCCGCGTCCAGATTYATTTCACCGTCCAGATATGCGTGTAATTCGCGCAGCCCAATGGCTTTCATAGCTGGTAAATCCGTGGCCAGTTTTAATTGACGTAAAACCTTAGCTTCCGCCAATCCGTCGTTTTTAATCATATCAGAAAACCGCGAATTGATCCGGTCGTAAAGTGCACGTCGCGGCGGCAACAACACCGTTCCCTTCCATGAGCCGCGCGGCAATAATGGGTGGGTGTCCCTTTGCCAAACACTCAGCACTTTGTCTGTGCCTTGGGCCACCCCGACAATGCGTAATAGTCGTTGCGGATCATGGCCAAGAACGCGCGCCGTTGCAACTGGATCTAGCGTTTCGGCCAAAACCCTGAGCGCCTCAACACCCTGAGCGTCCAGTACGGCCTGTGCTTGGCGCACAACCTCGTCAGATACGGGCGGAATTTGTGCCAAACCCTGTGTCAGAGCCTTGAAATACAGCCCCGTGCCGCCGACCAATATGGGCGTTTTCCCCCGGGCCAGAATGTCAATGATCAACCCGTCGACCTCCCGTAACCAATGTCCGACGGAATAGCGGGTTCGCGGATGGATATGGCCAAACAAATGATGGGGTATGCCCACCATTTCCGCTTCGTTTGGGCGGGCGGAAAGTACACGCAAATGGCTATAGACTTGCAAAGCATCGGCGTTGACAATTTCACCGCCCAAGCGTTCGGCCAATTTTACCGCAAAAGTACTCTTGCCGCTCGCCGTCGGGCCTGCAATACAGTGAACAGTTTTCATCATAAGGTCTCTTAGCCATGCCCGATAATAATAGCCAGTGCCTTACCTTTGTTTTAAAAGATAAGAGCGCGGAAGACTTCAAACTTCTGGCCCAATTTTGTACGCAAACACCTGACGTCAACATTGACAGCGTTACCGTGCTATCACCGGACAAGGCCGTGGATATCGTCATCACGGATGTTTCGGATAATCTGCGCGACCGCATTGCCAAGGCTCTGGCGGCCAAAAAACTGCAGGTGGATTTTTGTTTGCAGCCCGTCAATGGGCTCAAATATGAGCGCAAGAAATCATTGCTGATATGCGACATGGACAGCACGCTGATTGGACAGGAATGTATCGACGAGCTGGCGGATTATGCCGGCGTCAAAGACCATGTCTCAGAGATAACCGAACGGGCCATGGCCGGTGAACTGGATTTTGAAGCGGCGTTAAAAGAGCGCGTTGGCCTGTTAAAAGGACTTTCACTTCAAGCCCTAAATGATTGTTATACTGATAGAATTACGTTAAATCCTGGCGCGAAAACCTTGGCCGCAACCATGAAAGCAAATGGTGCTAAAACCGTTATTGTATCCGGTGGCTTTACCTATTTCACCAGCCGGATCGCCGGAGCGGCCGGGTTTGAACACCATCACGCCAACACATTATTGGACGACGGCAAAACCTTAACTGGCAAGGTCGGCCTGCCCATATTGGGCCAGGACGCCAAGAAACAAAGATTGCAGGCCTATAGCGCCGATATTGGCGGGCCGGGCGCCGCCCTGGCCATTGGCGACGGTGCCAATGATCTGGCCATGATCACCACTGCTGGTCTCGGCGTCGCCTACTATGCCAAACCCATAGTCGCCGAGGCCGCCGATTGCGCCGTAAATCACACCGACTTAACCACGGCCTTGTATTTTCAAGGCTATAAGGACAGTGAGTTTGTCAGGACATAGACAATAACCCGCGACCAATCTGCCTCCCCGGGGTGGGTCCGAGGCCTCGTGCTTTGCCACAAACACCGATATCCCGGGCCAGACCCGAGACGACAAATATGTAAGAATATCGGCTATACCTCCGGCTCCAATGCATACAATTCCGGGACACAGTTGCGGTTTCCCAGCACCAAATTCGTCACAACCTTGCGGATTGACGCTTTATGTTTCGTTTGGGCTAAAGGACGGCCCGTGTGGTTTCGCCCGCACCGGGAGTACCGATTAGAGCGCTTAGTTTGTGTTTCGTGAGGGCAAAGCCACACGGCGGTGTTTATGCGGTACGGCCGATTTTATCGAAGCAGTTTTGATGATAGTAAACCATCGCAGCAACGTCCAGCTCACGCACAGGGACCCGGGCCACCTAGCGTGTTATGCACCAAGCCTCAGTCCGACACCGTCCCTCGCTCCAACAAACTAACGCGTTTTGTCTGTCCAATGAGCGAGAGAACAAATGTAATATATGCCAGTTTTGACAATCATGGATTTGGATGTGTGATTATTTCGGGAACCCGATAATCTTCAAACACTTACACCGATTTGCTAATATCGAAAACCAGGGATAGCCTAAAGACCACCCCAAATCCGCAGCCAGTCGTGATGCTTCTTAAATTCAATAATTCGACTTGGGAATTGAACAGAGGGAGTGAGATAAATCGTGCCCTCCTTGCCAAAAAAGAAGCAAAAAAGAAATAGTTTCGGTTACTGTCACCGTAATTACAGTAATTAAAACCCTGAAATTCTTCCCCGTCGAAAGCAATGGCGGGCCCCATGCCCCATCTCAAATTTATGCCCACAGGCGGCATAACAAAACAAACGGCAAAACAATACCTAGCACTCCCAAACGTCATAGCCGTCGGCGGATCATGGATGACTGCATGACAGGAGTATCCAGTTAGCCTCTGATGACATGGGTGATGACGGATGAAGGGTATAATGAGAGAGAGTGCGCGTTTTTAAGCGTCCCGTTGTACGTTGACCTGATGGGGGTATGGAATAGAAAAGCCGTTGGCGTCAAAGGCTTCTTTTATGTTTTTCATACCATCAAAATAAATGCCCCAATAGTTTGCACCATCGCACCAAACCCGCGTGACAATATCAACGGATGAACCGCCATGGGCCGTAACAGCGGTAAAGACGTCCGGGGTTTTGTGGATGCGAGTGTCTTGGCGCAACGTTTCTTGGATCAACGCCATGGCACCGTTAATGTCGTCGCTATAGTCAATCGAAAACACAAAATCGACGCGCCGGGTGCCATTGGCCGAATAATTGGTAATCACATCGCCCCAAGCGCTGCCATTGGGGACAATGATTCTTTTGTTGTCCCCCGTGGCCAAAACTGTTGTGAACAAATTAACGTCCTTAACCGATCCAGCTTGACCAGCAATTTCAACAAAATCACCAAGGCTATAGGGACGAAACAAAACCAACATCACCCCCGCCGCCACATTGGACAACGTGCCTTGCAAGGCCAAACCAATGGCCAAAGTCGCCGCGCCCAAGGCGGCCACCAAGCTAGTGGTTTGTACGCCAAAGCGCTCGAGCACAGCGATAAACACCATCACCATAATGACGTAATAAACCATCGAGGAGAAGAAGTTAGCCAAGGTCACGTCAATTCGTTTGTTCTTGGCAATCATCTTTTTTAGCGCCCGGCGAATAACGCCCGCCACAAATAGGCCAATAATAAAAATCAATGCAGCAAAAATCACATTAGTACCCATATCGACCCCCCGGTCCAACAGGCCGCGTGTTAACTCTGGTGTTAGCATATTGTCCATTTGTCCATCATCTTGATTGGTTAAAAATCAAGCCGTATAACATCAAATTGCCGTTAGTAAATCCCCTTTATTCTCCATCATCTAAATATAAATTTCTGTCCCTTTCGCGGAATTTTTCTTTCATTTGCGTTATTGGACTTGTCACGGTTTAGTTCCGGGTCGCCCCCATCCATGCAATGGTTAGTTTTAACGAAACCCTAGATAAACACATTTAAGCGTCCGGCTCTAATGAATAAAACACCGGGCTGCCATTTCGGTTGATGAGCAATAATATTGCATCTTCATTTTCCTGGGCCGTTTTCATTTTTTCAATGAAATCTGCGGGGTTTTCTACCTGTTCCTGGGCCACTTCCATAATAATATCGCCCTTGCGCAATTTACCCTGGGCCCGTGATCTAAAGCTGATTTTTGTGACCCGCACGCCGCGTATATCGTCGTCTAGCCCCATGCGTGATCGGGCTTTTTCCGTCAATTCTTCGACCGTAATCCCCATTGCACTCACCGTGGCGCTGGCATCATCATCGGAAGATTTTTTCCCGCCTTGTTTTTCAACTTTTTCTTCCAGCCGCTCAATCATAACTTCAACGGTTTTGCGCTTTTTACGGCGAATATAATCAATTTTGAGAGGCGCATCAATTTTCGCCTCCGCTATAATGCGCGCCAATTTGCCAGATTTCTCCAGCTTGACCCCGCCGAGTGCCGTGATTAAATCGCCGCGCTTAAGACCGGCTTTTTCTGCCGGGCTGCCTTCGTTGACGGAGCGGATTAACGCACCGTGCGCAATTTTCAATTTATAGGACTTGGCAATGGCTTTGGTTACCGGTTGCACCCGCACACCCAAAAACCCGCGCCTTGTCTCGCCGTATTCGCGCAATTGGTCAACCACGGAGCTGGCCAGGTCGGACGGAATGGAAAAACTAAGGCCGACACTATAGCCGGTCGGCGAAACGATTGCCGTATTCACACCGACCACGTCCCCGTCCATATTGAACAATGGCCCGCCGGAATTACCTTTGTTAATGGCGACATCGGTTTGAATAAAGTCATCATAATTGGTCATGGACATCTGGCGGTGGCGAGCCGAGACAATGCCGACCGCAACAGAGGATGAATAGCCCAGCGGATTGCCAATGGCGATCACCCATTCCCCGACCTTGGCCGAATTTGCGTCTGCGAAGCTGACAAAAGGGATATCTCTCCCGGCCTCAATTTTCAAAAGCGCAATATCGGTTGACGGGTCGCGTCCAATGAGGGTCGCTTCATAGCTATCGCCATTGGGAAACGCCACTTCAATTTCGTCCGCCCCCTCAATGACATGGTTATTGGTGACAATATAGCCGGCCTTGTCGATAACAAAGCCAGAGCCGAGCGAACGGGCAATGCGGTTTTGATCACCGCCGTCGCCAAAAAAGTCATTGAACTTTTCTAAGGGCGATCCTTTGGGAAAAGCCCGGTTTGCGGTTATTTCTATGGTTTGGGCCGTCGAGATATTGACAACGGCGGGTGAAAGCCGCTTAGATAATTCGACAAAATCACGCGGTCTGTCGGTCAGTCTATCTTGGGTAAAGCCAGCCATTGGCAATGTGGCCATAGCCAATAAGCTTATGGCAAAAAACATACGTAAAATCATTGCAGTCTCCTTCATGTCGTCACGATAGCGCAACACCACCCAAAATAAAGCTTAAATTATGCTCATATTCGCGGCAGGAGAAAATAGATAAGCGCAAGACCTATGGCGGCAACCACCAGACCAGCAATGCGCAACTGACCTTCGGGCATGTCCATCATCTCGCGCATGGCCCGTTTCATACCGCCGGGGAACAGCGCATAAACTGCGCCCTCCACTAACATGGCACCACCAATTGCGATAATCAGGACGGTTGCCCAAGACGGCATATTTAGCGCCGTCCACCACCATTTTGGTTGTCAAGATAGCCAAGAAAGTCACTGTCAGGGGACAGGACATAAGTGGTTTTCTGGCCAAGCCCTTTTTCATAGGCCTGCATGGACAAGTAAAACTTTGCAAATTCCGGGTCTAGATTATAGGCATCGGCGTAAGTTTTGTTGCGCTCTGCATCGCCCAAGCCTTTGATTATTTCACCTTTTTCCTGAGCTTCCGCTACGGTCACAACCGCCGTTTTATCGGCCGTGGCCCGGATTTCCCGTGAACGTTTTTCGCCTTCCGCACGGATTTGCGCGGCCCTCTGGTTTCGTTCAGTGATCATACGGGCAAATACACGCTCCGCATTGGCCGGCGGTAGATCAGCACGCTTGATGCGTACATCAATAATCTCAACGCCAAAATCATTCTCCGGTGCATTGGCCGTTGCATTGGTGACGGACTGTATTTCCGCCATCAATTCGGCTCTTTTGCCTGATATGATATCCGCCGTATCCACCCGGCCCAAAACATCACGCAATGTCGAGTCCATAATGGATTGCAATTTTTGTTGGGCGCCGATTTCGTTACGCAAGGATTCGTAAAATTTAACCCCGTCGACAATCCGGTAGCGGACAAATGCATCGACCACCATACGCTCCTGGTCGGCAGCAAGCAGCTCCACAGGTAGCAGGTCAATTTCCAGATTACGGCGGTCAAGAATAATAACTTTTTCCAACATAGGCGTAGGGAGTTTAAATTTCAGCCCGGCATCAGGATCAGATCCCCATGCGTTCAAGACACGGTCAGCCTTACCAAAGCGCAGCACCAATGCTTGTTCCCATTGTTTGACTGTGAACGTACTGGCCAGAAGTAACACCACTGCCAAAATGGCAACTACAATTAAATTTGGTAGATATTTCATTGGTTTGCTCCTGATTTGCGTTTAAGTTCATCGAGGGACAGATAGGGGACAACCCCGCTGTTTTTACTATCCATGATCAGCTTCTCTGCATCTGCGTAAACGGCTTCCATAGTTTCCAGATACATGCGTTGGCGGGTCACAACTGGCGCGGCTTTGTATTCCTTGTAAATCAAGCGGAACCGTTCGGCCTCACCTTTAGCTTCCGCCACTTCCTTACCCTGATAGGCTTCTGCTTCCTGGATGATTTTAAGGGCCGTACCTTCTGCTTCCGGTATCACCTGATTTGAATATTGTGTGGCTTCATTGATGACGCTTTCAGCGTCCTGGGCCGCATTGACAACATCGCGAAACGCCCCGACCACAGCCGGGGGCGGGTCGGCTTTTTGYAATTGYACYTCSACAATCTGAATACCGATTTGGTATTCGTCCAAAGTTGCTTGCATTAAGGCTTTTACATCCGTTGTCACCTTCAAGCGTTCGGTCGTAATGATACCTTCCAGATCATTTTCGCCGATCACCTCACGCATGGCGCTTTCGGCTACGGCGCGGGTCGCAACTTCCGGTTCGTCGACATTAAACAAATAATCTTCCAAATTGTTAATCCGCCAAAGTACGGAAAAGTTAATATCAACAATATTTTCGTCCCCGGTGAGCATTTCACTTTGGGAAATAGAACCGCCAATGTCGATCTTCTTGACCTCGCGGGTTTTTTCCTTGCGTATGGTTTCAATGGGCGACGGTAGCTTGAAATTCAAACCCGAACTTGCTAAGCGTTGGTACTCACCAAAGCGCAAGACAACCGCTTCTTCTTGTTGGTCAACCGTATAAAAACTGGTTGAGCCAATCAATAAAACTGCGCCGAGCACTATGAGCATTGGGAAACCTTTGGAGCCTGGCCCGCCCTTTTTGCCGCCGCCGCCAAATTTATCCTTAAAGCCTCTGATGACATTATCTAGATCAGCAGATGGTCCGGGCCCACCTGGTGGTTTCTTACCCCCGGAACCACCCCATGGGTTGTTACCGCGACCACCATTATTACCACCTGAGCTTCCGCCAGAACCACCCCAAGGGCTTTTACCTTCAGACATATTGTCTCCATTTCTATATTTGGGTTATATGTGGCTATAAAGGTACAAGAATTCAAGCATTATCGGTTTAATTATACACAGTTTATACAAGCGGTAGGCTTTACACTCTACGTTCATAGACTTTGGTGATGAACGGGTAATCGTCTTTTGGGCCTTTGGGGTACGGGGTTTCCGATATTTGCCGCCAGTCTGCCGCCTGCACCGCCGGGAAATGGGCGTCGCCCTCGATCATGACATCAACTTCGGTGATATACATACGGCTGACATATTTTAGACTGTCCCCATAGACATGCGCCCCGCCGATCAGCACAATCTCGTCCGTGCCGCCCGCACCAGCCAATTCATAGCCGCACCCGATCATATGGGTTAAACAGTGAAACACCTGCGCACCCTTGGCCCTATAATTGCGGTCACGGCTCAACACCAGATTGGGCCTGCCCGGCAAAGGATATGGCAAGCTTTCCCAAGTTACCCGCCCCATCAATACAGGCTTGCCCAATGTGGTGCGCTTGAAAAACTGTAAATCCGATGATAACCGCCAGGGCAAATTACCGTCGACGCCGATCACCCCGTTACGGGACTTGGCGACGATGAGACTGAGACAGGGGTGTATAGACATTCGGTAATTTCCTGCTAATGAATTGCTTATGAGCACCTATAGCAAAAGCCCTAAGGACACAACCAGTCTTCCCCCCACAAGTCTGCGTTATGTGAAATACACATTGTTATATGTGTTGCTGATCCCTTTGATCAATTGGTCATTTATCTGGGCGCCCATGTGGGAGATGTTGCCAGGTTGGGCGTTTAACCCGGTGACCATCATCACGGGTCTTGTGTTGGTGGTGCGGGATTTCGCCCAACGGGAAATCGGCCACGAGGTATTGATCGCCATGGCGGTCGCCTTGGGGTTAACGGCATTGGCGGCAGGGCCGGAGCTGGCATTGGCCAGCGGCGCCGCATTTGCTATTTCGGAAATCGTCGATTGGCTGTTATTCACATTTTCAAAATACACATTATCCACCCGGGTTTTGCTGTCCAGCGCATTGGCGGCCCCCCTAGACACCACCATATTTCTCTACGGCGCAGAAATGATCCGCGACGGAATGTTCACCCTGCCCAATATTGTCATGTCAATAATCGGCAAAATGGCCGGCGCAGTGGTGATTTGGTGGTTTATACGGCGGCGGGAAAAGCGGATTGCCTAAACCGCAACCTTACCTGCAATATGCGGATGCGGATCATAGTTCGTAATTTTTATGTCTTCAAACTTGTAATCATACAATGACTTAACGCCGGAACTTAATGTTAGTTTGGGCAGCGGGCGTGGGGTGCGGCTCATTTGTAATTTGACCTGCTCAAAGTGGTTGGCGTAAATATGTACATCGCCGAAACTATGGACGAAGTCCCCGGCTTCCAGCCCGCAGGCATCGGCCACCATATGGGTCAAAAGCGCATAGGAAGCGATATTGAACGGTACGCCGAGAAATACGTCGGCACTACGTTGGTAAAGCTGGCAAGACAGTTTACCATTTGCCACATGAAACTGAAACAGACAGTGACAGGGCGGCAAAGCCATGTCGTCAACTTCCGCCGGGTTCCAGGCCGTGACCATATGACGACGGGAATAGGGATTGGTTTTAATGGCCTCAATCACATTGCTCATCTGGTCAATGACCCGCCCGTCCGGCGTCTCCCACCGCCGCCATTGCTTGCCGTAGACCGGGCCAAGTTCACCGTTTTCGTCAGCCCAGGCGTCCCAAATCTTGACGCCGTTATCTTGCAGGTATTTGACATTGGTATCGCCTTGCAAAAACCAAATCAATTCGTGAACAATAGATTTAAGGTGCAGTTTCTTGGTGGTCAGCATGGGAAAACCGTCGGCCAAATTAAAGCGCATCTGATGCCCAAACACGCCGCGTGTCCCCACACCCGTGCGGTCAGAGCGGTCTACACCCTCGCGCATGACCCGGGCCATCAAATCGTGATATTGTTTCATAAATACACTATAGGCGATTCTTGCGTACTGGGGTATATATAAATGAAAATGGGAGAGTATTTAATGAAGTCATTATTAATGATCGTGTTTATTGGTTTTGTGGCTGGTGCAGGTCTTGCCATCTTAATCAACAATATCCCCGCCTTAGACAATATGATCCCTGACCAATGGGAGACCATTATCATTGCCACTTTGGTTGGTAGTATTATAGGTCTGTTTACGATACTGAATGCCAACAAAACAGATAACAAGAGTTAGACGCAAATATTATATGAGGCTTGCCGCTATGTTACGCCCCAAAAACAAATACCGAAAAGGCCAAGACCCGGAATTTCGCTGGCGCGGGCAGGATGTTACACGGGTTGAAAACCTCTCGGACATAGTTTTTGCTCTATCGTTCGGGCTTTTGGTCACAGCCAGCACTGCGCCTAAAACCTATGACGACCTGCTGTCACTGCTCGCCAGTTTCCCGTCCGTGGCCTTTGCCATGGCGATTTTGTTCATGATCTGGAATTTTCACTTCGTCTATTTTCGCCGCTACGGGCTTGTGGACAAGCCGATCATTTTTCTCAATGCGGCTCTGTTGTTTTTGGTAATTTTCTTTGCTTACCCGCTAAAATTCATGGCGGATGTGATGCTGGCCGCGATTGTAATGATTTTCGGCAATGCAGAACCCATAACAGGGTTTCGCATTGGCTTTGAGCAAATAGGTGAATTACTGGCTCTGTATTCCTTGGTTTACGCGGCCATATTTTTGGTGATTTATCTGATGTACCGACACGCATTGAAGCAATCAGACCAACTGGAATTAACCGCTTCGGAACAAAACCTGACCAAAAAGGCTATGGCAAGCTGTCAGGTACAGGTCGCCTTTGGAGTGATCATTGCCGGTTTGGCAAATTTCACGCCCCTTGGGCCTTGGGCCGGGTTTGTGTTTATGTTGATCGGGCCGGTAAGCTGGCTGGTAGATAAATGGGCACATAAAAAGACGTCATAAATCATCCACAACACTCAATATCGCCCCGAGCACATCTGCGCCGAGCCGGGCCGAACGCTCGGGAGACCAACCATAGTCTGGGTCTGGCAAGTCTGCATTGTCCTTAAACGGCATCTCCAATGTCATGGATAAACATTTATGCACGTCCGCGATATAATTGGTGGCCATGGTCAGATTGGCTTTGCCCGCAGGGGTGACACCGTAGCCGACTTTGGTTTGAAAATCCGGGCTAAAGCGTTTATAGGCGTCCTGGAAACCGTCCAGCAATGTTTGGTCTTTTTTGGTAAAGTTTGGCACACCTTCCGCCCCGGCAATGAAATTATAGGGCAGCGCTTCATCGCCGTGCACATCCAAGCAAAAATCCACCCCGGTTTTTGCCATGGCCTGCATCACCAAAAGCACTTCCGGACTGCGTTCTATGGTTGCCACGCCCCATTCCCGGTTCAGATTGGCCCCGCTTGCATTGGTGCGTAGATTTCCGCGCTTTGACCCGTCAGGGTTCATATTGGGCACGATATGGAACACACATCTTTCGCGTAATACCCGTGCCGTCGGGTCATCATCGTCAAGCAAGCGAGCCAGAAAACCCTCTATCCACCACTCGGCCATAATCTCGCCGGGATGTTGACGGGCAATCACCCACATATGCTTTTTATCAGAACCGCCCTGCCCAATAGTCAGCACATCCATGTCCTGCCCGTCCAGGGTTTGCCCTAAAACCGAAGCGCTAACATCAACGTGCATCTGGGTTTGGGCGATTAAATCTGCGTGGCGTTCCATAGAATAAGGCGCGAAATAAGCATAATAGACCGAGCCGTGTTGCGGCCTGTGTTCAATGATCAGCTTGCCGCCCTTATAGCGCGTCGGCACCAAAAACCAGTCTTCGCGGTCATAACTTGCCCTGACCTGATAGTCTTCCCAGCCACCTGCAAAAGCGGCCCCCTGAGCATTGTCAATGGTCATGACACAGTCTTGGTCTTGCACTCCGCAAAGGCGAAAATAAAACCATTGATAAAAATCCGAATTGCTGTCTTTTCTTATTTCAAGACTGATTGCGTCTGGCTTGTCCGCAGACAAAACCACGATATTTCCGCCGTCAAAATTTTGTGTGATATGCATGTGCCCAGCTCCGATATTTTTTATTGTTATTGTTCAAAGTCTTACTTCAAAATCTTGTGGGGCATTGGAAGCCGCGAGTACGGCACCGGGGATTTCGGGAGCCTCCAGCCCAATCCAAAAYACCCGCCAATCCCCACTCRRYTGCATACCGTCGCACATTTTCATGTACCAAGTGTTAAAGGGGTTGCCATTTCTTGAGCGCCAGAAAAACACGGGTGTTTTTTCAAGAACGGACTGCCAAATATCAGAGGCTATCCCCTCGCCTTGCGCCTCTTGTGTCACCCAAAATTTGCTCAAATATGACAGACCCGCAAGCTCCGTCATGATCGCGCCACCTCGGTATTCACGGTCAATACAAATCCGCGAAACGGGCCGGGCCAGATAGTCAGCGCACAATTTTCGTCCAAATGCGGTTTCCATAGAATGTGTCAATTTTTTCTTATTGGTTTTTTTATAAGAGCTTGCGCAGAGAATTTTTGCGCCGCGCCGTAGCATCGTCCCGGCCCCGCCCACCGTAAAAAGCTCGGACAGCAAGTTGAGCGGAGAAACAATAACATAGGTGCAATTCCAGTTATCATTATGAACCAGTCCCGCAACAGTTTTTAAAAAATCCTGCTGGCCATCGCTTAATTGATCTGCACTTGGCATTGACTCGGCCTGATCAAGGTTGATTGCGGCAATCCGTTTGCCGCCTATGCGAAACCCGCCGGACGGCTGCAAAAATACCATTTTAGCTGGCTGTAGTCGGCCCGCCAATTGATTGAGGTCAAGGCTGCGCCGGGCATCGGTTTTTTCCAATACAACTATGCGACCTGATTTAGCTTTGCGGCGAACATCCGAGACCAGTTGGTAAGAGGCGCAGTCCAATTTTGCGGTTTTAATTTTTGCCCGCTCCAACGCCTTGCACAGACGTTCACTTAAAAACCGGACATTGGTTTTATCGGCGTTCGCCGCCCCGACCAGTAAAACCGGAGTTAAACCCAAGTCTGAAAGTAGCTTCAAATCACTGATCAAGGCATCAAGTAACGGGTTTTTCAGGCAATGGGGGTCAATGACAATAAGAGCGAATTTTTCCGGCTCCAGCTTTTGAAAAATATCAACATAGAATCCAGCCTCTTGGGGCGAGCCTATGGCAATAAGGCTTCGCATAACGGCCCTCCGAAGCGAATCGCTTGTTGGCATTTGTGCTCTCTTTCTTAATCTTGCCAGCCCCCTTAAGCGTAAACTAAGGGAAAAATCTGAAATTTGAAAGCGTAAATCTTCCACCCGCACTATTCCCGTTAAGATTAAGTCATTAAAGGCTGAGATTGCGAAACCGGGTGGAAAATTGCTGCCTTGTGGACTTGTCGACGCCTATTTAGGTCCTATTGTGACCAATATCAATTTAACTATACAGGAGATCATCATGGCTAAAGCGGCAGACTATATTGACAATGTACGTAAATACGACAGTGGGGCCAATGAAATGGTTGTGCAAAAAGTATGCAATTATCTTGGTATTGCCCTGACCAATAGAGACAGCTCACTGGTTTCGTGTTCCGACCAAACCGAGCTGAACCGCGTCATCAACGGGTTTTGTGCGAAAAAACTGAACATGGACGCCGCCGAAGCGGCCGCATGTTGCGAAACCGTATGCGAAGCCATGAAAGCAGAGCGGATGAAATCCCGGGTCACATTCTATTATTTGTGCGCCAAAAATTGCGGCAAGCTGGATATATTTGGCGGTTAGGAAAGCTGGAAAACTAGTTTTGTCAGTAATATCAGCATAAGTCTCTTCCTTTCTTAACCCACACCCCCTATATATGTCTTGTCGACTTGTTCGACTATGACGATAAACGCGCATGTAATAAGCGGGCTGGACCCGGGGGCGGTACCCGGCGGCTCCACCACAAGCGGCTCTCCTTTTATAGGGAGCCGTTTCTGATGGGGCCGAAATAGTATCGACAGACGTGTAAAAATGTTAGCTTTCGTCCGGATGGGTACCGATAAATGCCCAATTACAGTAGTTGCTAATGATAACAACACTGAAGAGTTCGCTTTGGCTGCGTAAGCAGTTCGAGCAAATTCGCTTTTAACTCCTGGCCCTTCAGACGGTCAGGCGGGCTCCGGGGGTAGCTGGCAACAGAAACCCCCAATATCTTTTGAGAATAGACGAGCCAAGGGCCAGTCA
>NVVO01000007.1 GCA_002733385.1 Robiginitomaculum sp. | reverse complement strand
GCGGCGGCGGCTTTCATGGCGGCCAGATAATCTTGTCTGAACATGCGCGGCTTGAGCCGCTTCCAGGCCCGATCCGGCTCGAAATCATAGAGCTCACTGTCCATTTGACCGGACATTTCTTCGCGCACCCAAGCCATGCGGTCTTTGGCATTTAACTCTCTGACCATGCCGGGATATAAATCGCGTAAATGGGTGACATCCCCGAGGGCATAGGATAATTGGTGTTCAGATAAAGGCCGGCGTGACCAATCCGTAAACCGCGCGCCCTTGTCAAGATTGATCGCCAACCGGCCTTTGACCAAAGCCAAATAGCCGACATTTTCGCCGAACCCCAAAGCCATGGCCGCGATTTGGGTGTCGAACAGCGGCGCGGGCACTTTACCGAGCAGTTTATAAAATATTTCCATGTCTTGGCGGGCGGCGTGCATGACCTTCTCGATGCGTTCATCGGCGAGCAAGGCAAGAAACGGTGATAAATCTATCCCGCTTGCCATAGGGTCGATTATACATTCATCATCAGGTGTCGCCATCTGGATGAGACACAATTGCGAGTAGAATGTGCGCTCGCGCATAAACTCGGTATCTAGGGCAATAAAAGGTGCAGATTGGGCATTTTTGCAAAATTTAGCGAGAGAATCAGTGGTTGTTATTATTTTCATACGGCGCACATAGCAGGACACAAAGAAAAGGTCACGGACAAATCCTGTGTAGTATGAGGTGAAAACCCTAAAATTATTGACGGATTTGTAAAAAACATCAAATAGCCGCAAACCTGCGCGGATTAAGGCTTTTATCGTTAAAAACTACGCTATAATGTATTCAAATACACATATAAATGTTCCGCTCTTGTTCTTTTTACTTGCTATATGAGAACAAATAGGGCACATAAGGCTTAGGCAGTCCGATTTGGCAGTCCCCGGTTTGACAGTCCGGTGTGATTGGGAATGAAGCCTGGAACTTTTAATAACCGAGGGGCTCCGGTTATTGTTACAAGAGGAGCCAGTCATGGCCAAGAAAAGACCAGAACTCACCGTCGTCGGCAAAGCTGCGGACAACCAGAAAGCCGCAGCACTTGAAGCCGCCTTGAGCCAKATYGAYCGCGCCTTTGGYAAGGGCTCGGTGATGAAGNNNSKYSRGMAKRMMMRWRMYRTRGAKRTWGRGGCGATTTCKACSGGCTCYYTSGGTYTKGATRTTGCGCTCGGNNTNNRYKGSYKGCCTGCNANNGGGNCGGGTWGTTGARRTTTAYGGYCCGGAAAGYTCYGGCAARACCACMTTGGCSYTGCATGTSATCGCCGARGCSCAAAAGRCMGGCGGYRYCKSCGCRTTTGTCGAYGCCGAACACGCGCTAGACCCGGTCTATGCCGCCAAACTCGGTGTGGATATCAACGAGCTTTTGATCTCCCAGCCAGATACGGGCGAGCAAGCGCTTGAGATTACAGATACGCTGGTGCGTTCCGGTGCGGTCAGTGTTTTGGTGATCGATTCGGTCGCCGCCTTGACACCGCGCGCTGAGCTTGAGGGCGATATGGGCGACAGCCTGCCCGGCTTGCAAGCCCGCCTGATGAGCCAGGCCATGCGTAAACTCACCGGTTCCATTTCCAAGTCCGGCTGTATGGTCATATTCATCAACCAGATACGCCATAAAATTGGGGTGATGTACGGCTCTCCCGAAGTGACAACGGGCGGCAATGCCCTGAAATTTTATGCGTCGGTTCGCCTTGATATTCGCCGCATTGGCGCGATTAAATACCGCGACGAGGTGATCGGCAACCAGACCCGGGTGAAAGTGGTCAAAAACAAAGTGGCACCGCCGTTCCGTCAGGTCGAATTTGATATCATGTACGGGCTCGGTATTTCCAAAGTCGGCGAATTGATTGATTTGGGTGTAACTGCCGACGTGATTGAGAAATCCGGCTCCTGGTATTCCTACGGCGATGAACGGATTGGTCAGGGCCGCGAAAATGTACGCACGTTTTTGCTGGAAAACCCTGATATTGCCGAGCACATTGAACACACAATTCGGGCCAATGCCGGGTTGATCGAGGATGATTTACTGATGCCGAAAGACGGCAAAGGTGATGATGAGCTGGAATTGGAAGCGTAAACCTTACAAAACTTGACTAAAACCTAAAAGAGCGCTTGGCACTGCCGGGCGCTCTTTCTATATGTGGTGCGTAATAATTAGAGAGATATATGACAGCCCTACGCGATATCCGGTCACAATTCCTAGGTTTTTTTGAAAACGAAAACCATTCAGTGCAAAAATCCTCGCCCTTGGTACCGGATAATGATCCGACCTTGCTGTTCGTCAATGCCGGCATGGTGCAGTATAAAAACTATTTCACCGGCGCGGAAACCCCGCCTTTTAAACGCGCCGTGACTTCGCAAAAATGTGTGCGGGCTGGCGGTAAACACAATGATCTGGATAATGTCGGCTATACTACCCGCCACCACACATTTTTCGAAATGCTCGGCAATTTTTCTTTTGGAGATTATTTCAAAGACGATGCCATAAAATTTGCCTGGAATTTGCTGACCAAGGAATTTGGGCTGCCCAAAGACAAATTGTTGATCACGGTGTATCACACGGACACGGAAGCCCGCAAAATTTGGAAAAAAGTTACAGGGTTTAGCGATAGTCAGATCATAGACATTGCCACGTCGGATRATTTTTGGGCCATGGGCGATACCGGGCCGTGCGGGCCGTGTTCGGAAATCTTTTTTGACCACGGCGATAAAATTCCCGGCGGGCCACCGGGTAGCCCCGATGAAGACGGTGACCGTTTTATCGAAATTTGGAACCTCGTATTCATGCAACATGAAAAATTCGCAGACGGCACCCAGGCCGACTTGCCCAAACCGTCCATTGATACGGGTATGGGGCTAGAACGCATGGCCGCAATTTTACAAGGCAAGCACGACAATTACGACATTGATCTTTTCCAAAACCTGATCGCCGCCAGCGTCGAGGCCACCAAGGTTAAGGCGCAAGGAGACGCCATGTTTTCTCACCGGGTCATAGCCGATCATTTGCGCTGTGCCTCATTCCTAATCGCCGACGGGGTAGGCCCGTCGCGCGAAGGGCGCGGTTATGTGCTGCGCCGTATCATGCGCCGCGCCATGCGCCATGCCCATATTTTAGGTGCGAAAGACCCGCTTATGCACAGATTAGTGCCGGCATTGGTGGCGGAAATGGGAGATGCGTTCGGCGAGCTAAAGCGCGCCCAAGAAAATATTGAAACCACCATGCTTGAGGAGGAAGAACGCTTCCGCAAAACCCTGGGACGCGGCACGGTATTGCTGGATAGCGCTACTGCCAAACTGGGCAAAGGTGACACTTTGCCGGGCGCAGTGGCTTTCAAACTCTATGATACATATGGTTTTCCGCTTGATTTGACCCAAGACGCCTTGCGTTCCAAAGGCATTGATGTGGATGTGGAAGGCTATGACGCCGCCATGAAAATCCAGAAAGACACCGCCCGCGCTAGTTGGAGCGGGTCAGGCGATGCAGGGACTGATGAAGTCTGGCTTGCTTTACGCGAAGAACATGGGCCTACTGAATTTACGGGCTATGATACCTTGGAAGGCAAAAGCACCGTAAGTGCAATTTACATTGATGAACAAGGCTTAAGTAGAACTGCTGAGCATGAAGATACGATATATTTCATAACTAAAGAGACGCCATTTTACGCTGAAAGTGGCGGTCAAGCTGGTGACCTTGGAGAAGCAACCTTTGGCACCAAAGGAAGAATTGTCATGCTCGGTGTCACTAAAAAGGCAGGAGATTTACACGTTCACTATGGTCAAGTGGCGAACGAAACATTGAAAGTTGGTGATGAAATAAAGTTGTTTGTTGTTAAAAACAGTCGCACCACCACTACGGCCAACCACTCCGCCACGCATTTGCTGCATGAAGCCTTGCGCCGCGTGCTTGGCACTCATGTCACCCAAAAAGGCCAGATGGTAAATTGGCGAAATATACGGTTTGACTTCTCCCATGGTAAGGGCGTGACGCCTGATGAAATCGCCACGATAGAAAGGCAAGTCAATCATGAGATATTGGCTAACACTAAGGCGACTACAAAACTCATGACTCCCGATGCCGCGATTGAAGCGGGCGCTATGGCGCTATTTGGCGAAAAATATGGCGACGAAGTACGGGTGCTTTCGCTTGGCAATATCCCCGAAGGCGAAGAGCACCCTTATTCGGTCGAGCTATGCGGCGGCACGCACGTTGCCCGCACCGGCGATATCGGCCTGTTTAAAATTATTTCTGAGGCTGCGATTGCTGCGGGTATCCGCCGTATCGAAGCGGTTACGGGCGAATCCGCGCGCAATTTTTTGGAAGAACAGGCCGGGTATGCCAAAGCGGTGTCTACGGCTCTGAAGATTAAAATATCCGATGTGCCAAAGCGTGTCTTGTCACTGACCAAGGAAAAGCGCGAGTTGGAAAAACAAGTCTCCAAACTCAAGAAAGAATTGGCGCTTTCTGGCAGTGGCGGCGGCGGTGCGGCTTCGGTTGAGGAGGTCGGCGGCATCAAATTTATGGGCCAGGTTTTGCAAGGCGTCAGCGGTAAGGATTTGCGCGCCATGATTGAGGAGCAAAAACAAAAACTGGGTTCGGGTATCGTCGCATTTGTCGCAGTGGAAGGCGGCAAAGTCGCTGTGGCCGTCGGGGTCACATCTGATTTGACCAAGGATTATAACGCTGCCGTCTTGGTCAATCTAGGCGCCGAAAAAGTCGGCGGTCGCGGCGGCGGTCGCCCCGACATGGCCCAAGCTGGTGGTACTCAAGTCGAGAACGCTGATGCGGCCTTGATGGCTATAAAGGTGGGGATAGGGTAGGGGTAACTCTACGGGCATGATTTGGTAGATTGTTGTGTTTTATTTGGCAATGAACATTTCCCCCCATCCAGTGCATACTCGGCCCTCTTTCTATGGTGCAGGTTCTATAGCCGGAGGCGGTAAAGAGACCTCTAATAATGGTCAAATTTCGCACTACTTGACGGTGGACATATGTTCCACTAATTGTCGTTAAGGCTTAAGTTATGGTTTTTTCGGGGGTTACAATGAAGATTTTATTTGCCGCAATTGGCGCGTTTGTTTTTCTAGCAGCTCAGTTTCCGGCCGCCGCGCAGAACCCGGCTGCTGCACAGAACAAAGGCTATTACCAAACCCCCGCCTTGCATGAGGACACACTGATTTTCTCCAGCGAAGGAGATTTGTGGCGGGTTGATGCAAATGGCGGAACCGCATTGCGGTTGACCAGCCATCCTGAAGTGGAGTCCGAGCCAGCAATTTCACCTGATGGGCGTAAGATAGCATTCCTCGCAAGCTATGACGGGCCACGAGAAATTTATGTCATGCCAATAGCGGGCGGCATGCCGATGCGACTGACACATGAAGGCGGCGGTGTAAATGTCAGAGGATGGATGGACGACAACCGTATTCTCTATAGGTCAACCAACATTCCAGGGACCACCCCTAGACAACTTCGGACGGTAGATTACCAGACCCGTTCTACCGCTGACATACCCTTTGCGGACGCAGATACGGCGACGTTTGACGGGAATAACCACCGACTATTTTTCACCCGGTTCGGGCTCTCAATTTTTTCTGATAATGCCGTTCTTTATCGTGGTGGGCGCATGGCGCAATTGTGGTCTGCGGACTTGAACAATGGTGAAGAAGCGGTACGATTAGGCTTTGAATTTGGAGCGCCCATCAGGGGTCCGATGTATTGGTCGGAACGCATTTATTTTGTCAGTGACAAATCTGGCGCAGACAACATTTGGTCAATGGATACATCCGGAGGTGACCCGCGCCAACATACGGCTCGAGACAAGTGGCAGATCAAATCGCCGTATTTGTTTGGTGGTGAAATCATCTTCCAAAGCGGCGCAGATCTCTTCAAATTTGATATCCAGACACAATCCACATCGCTTATTGAAATCCAGCTAATGAGCGACGGAGACAATAAACGTCGTCGCTGGTTGAAAGCGCCGCTCGACTATCTTGAAAAAGCTAGACTAAGCGCACAAGGAGATGCGGTTGCGGTCACAGCACGGGGCCGCGTTGCATCTGCATTCCTCGGGAAACGCCGCCGCGTTGACCACCAAATACCTGCAGCTGTTCGGGCAAGGTCAGCCGCTTACCGTGCCGACGGAGAGGCCGTCTATGTCATTCTTGACGGCGATGAATTTGGTGAAATCTGGCAGATACCAAGCAGTGGTTATGGCGAACGCAAGCAGCTTACCACAGGGTCAGACAGTTATATTTGGGGGCTTTACCCATCACCTCATGACCAAGCCTTGCTCTACACCGATAAGCGCGGGCGCTTGTATTTTCTGGATCCAGACGCAGGTACATCGACGCTGATAGATATGACCAAGAGCGGAAATGACTTTGCATTTCAAGATATCACCTGGTCGTCCGGCGGACGCTATATCGCTTACACATTCTATGACCAACGGGACATGTCTCAGGTTGCAATCTATGACACCAAGCTCAAGAAGAAAACGGTCGTGACATCTGGGAAATATGAGTCTTTCGCGCCCGCCTTTGCCACCGATACAGATTGGCTGTATTTTATCTCGAACCGTAATTTTAAAGCCTCTCCCAGATCACCGTGGGGCGACAGAAATATGGGGCCAGCGTTTTCATCGCGCGGACAATTATATGCTGTTCAACTTCGCCCGGATGCCGAGTTTCCGTTCGAACCGCGTAATGAACTTTTCGAAGCTCCCAACAACGAAAATGACGATGAAGATGTTAGTGAAGATGAAAAAAGTAACAAAAACTCTTCCGAAGATGAGAAAAGCGATGAAAATCTTTCCGAAAAGGAGCCGGATATTACCACCGCCGGTTTGTCAGCCCGTCTCTGGACTGTGCCTGTCGCGCCGGGAGATTTTGTCGCACTGGCGGCAAATGAAAAACACATATTTGTGCTTGATGCAGGTGCACGCAAGACACTTAAGCGTCTCAAGATTGTGCGCGAAAAGCCAAAGCTGAACGACTTTTCAAGCGGCATCGAAAGTTTCGAGCTTTCCGCAGATGGTAGCAAGCTATTTGTTCAAACAGGGAATGGAAAAGGCACAAAGTTTCTCATCTTGGGCGCAAATAAGGATTTTCCGTCGGACACCAACGCGATCGCCGTGCGGTTGACCGACTGGACGCTTGCCATTGACCCAAAAGATGAATGGCGACAGATGATCCTGGATGCGTGGCGCTTACACCGGGATTTTGCCTATGACCCTAATTTGCGCGGTGTGGATTGGGATGCTGTCCGCGACCATTATGTGCCTCTCGCGGACCGCTTGGGGCATCGGTCCGAAGCTGATGATCTGCTGGGCCAGATGTCTGCGGAGTTGGGCATTTTACATAGCCAAATAAGGCCAGGTGATGTGCCGACTGATACTGAAAGTGGCAAGCCAAGTTTTTTGGGTGCGACCTATATAGAGCGTGGAGACGGCTTGGAAATAGCCTCGATCTACTCAGGTGAGGCCGACCGCCCCCACACACTCGGCCCTCTGCTCAAACCAGGTAAAAACATCGCGATTGGTGATGTTATTAACGCGGTTGACGGTATAAAAGTGCGCTCACGAGCTGATCTCGCCAACCAGCTTGCGACGAAGGTAGGACAGGAAATCTTGCTCGAATTCACTCGATCGCGCGACAGCCACAACAAGGTTTTAAGGGAAATCGTCGTTCCGGTTTCCAGGCGGCAAGTGGCATTTTTACGCTATGACCATTGGGTGCAGAGCAACCGCGAGACCGTTGCGAGCCAGGCAGGGGGCAAAATTGGATACATTCATTTGCGCGCCATGGGATCAAGGGACATTGCTAGCTTTGCCCGCGACTTTTACGAACATCACGACAAACAAGGACTGATTATTGATGTACGCGGTAATCGCGGCGGTAATATTGATAGTTGGATTATCGGGACGTTGCTTCGCCGCGCCTGGGCATTTTGGCAAAACCCGCACGGAGGCCCACCAACTAAGAATATGCAACAAACCTTCCGTGGGCATCTGGTTGTCTTGATAAATGAGGGGACTTACTCGGACGGCGAAACATTTGCTGCCGGTGTTAAAGCGCTCAATATTGCTCCGCTGATCGGGACGCGTACTGCCGGTGCCGGGATTTGGCTGTCTGACCGCAACCCCTTGGCCGACGGCGGGCAAGCGCGTGTCGCTGAATATGCACAATATGGTGAAGACGGGCGCTGGCTGATCGAGGGGCGCGGCATATCTCCTGATATAATTGTCAGCAATCCACCTCGCTCGACATATCTGGGAGCCGATAAGCAATTGGCCCGCGCGGTGTCATATCTGGAAGAAAAAATAGCGAACGAACCGATCCCTGCTCTGACTGTCCGTCCACTACCTCCACTTGGAATAAATGGCAGGGATGTTGATTGACACACTTTGTTCGTTCGTCCTGCTTTTATAGTGCTTTAAATCAAGATTTGTCTGCTGTGGAACACAAGTCGAGAATGCCGATGTGGCCTTGACCGCTATAAAGACGGCGATTAAGGCGGAGATAGGATTGGAACAACTCTCCTGACACATATGGGTGTTTAGTGTGCTAAGTATCATTACCAAGGATTAGGAAAAGGGCATGGCAATGCGCATTTGGGTGATAGTTTTGGTTTTGATATTATCAATGGGATGTGTGCCAAATGCTGTGCAGGAAAGTGAAGAACCAGACATGACCAACACCACCAAAATAAACTATATAGAATTGCCCGTTACCGACATGGCGGCGAGCAAGGCGTTTTACGCATCCGCATTTGGCTGGAGTTATGTTGATTACGGGCCAACATATGCGTCTTTTGAGGGCGCAGGTATAGACGGCGGCATGGACGCTGCGTCCGACCGCAAGCCAAGTAAGAACGGCGCACTGGTCGTGCTCCACACCAAGGATTTGGAAGTTGCCCAGGCCGCAGTCGAAGTCGCAGGCGGCAAAATCACCGTGCCAATATTCGCATTCCCTGGCGGTCGCCGCTTCCATTTCACCGACCCAAGCGGTAATGAACTGGCGGTTTGGGTGATAGAGGAATAATGCCCCACGGTATTTATTTGCTTGCATGATCTCAGTAGGCTAGGCAGGGGCCTCATAAATTAAAGGGCCTTTATGCTAAAATCGTCTTTAATACCCGTTGCAATTTTGGCTTTAATGAACTGCGCTCCAGCGCAAAATGTCAGTGATGTTGCAGCTACTGCACAAGACCATGCTGGCGTGCCTGTGACGCTGGGCACGACCCATAGTATTCCGTCCAGCGTTTACGGAATGCAGCGACGTATTTCCGTTAAACTTCCTATCCAATATACCAAAACCGAAAGTGAAAACTTCCCCGTGCTGTACCTGATTGACGGCGGGCCGGAGCAGGACTTTCCGCACATTGCGGGCATGTTGCAATCTATTGATATTAACTGGACGTTGGAGCCGATCATTCTTGTGGGCGTTGAGACCGTCAACCGCCGTTATGAAGTTAGCCCGCCAAGCAATGACCCGCGCTACGCGGAGGCTATGGGCAGTAAACTGGGCGGCTCGCAAGAACTTCGTGATTTTATCCGCAAAGACGTGATGCCGTGGGTAGAGACGAATTACCGTGTTTCGGATGACCGCATGGTTATGGGGGAGAGCCTGGCGGGGCTTTGGGTTGTCGAAACCCTGCTTAAAGAGCCAGATATGTTCACCAAATACGCCGCCGTCAGCCCGAGCCTTTGGTGGGAGAATATGGATGTTGCCAAATCATCCAAAGATGCCTTTACGAGTTTTCCATATGGTGAGCAGCAATTGTATCTGACCATGGGGAATGAAGGTTGGAACATGCAAAAGGGCCTCGACATTCTCATTGAAAATTTGGAGCAAGGCGCGCCGGATGGCCTAAAATGGAGCTATATTGACAGGCGCGACCTTGAGGATCACGGCTCTATTTATCATCCGGCTGCGCTCGACGCGCTGCGTCTTTTCTATCCGCTCGCAAACCGGACAGGGCAGTCAGCCAAAGCATTCTACATGTTTGATGACGGTATCAGCCCGCCGCTTTCTGAAATGGTTAAAAAGGATTTGAAAATAGAATGTACTAACGAAACTGCTCGCATAACTACATTCGCCGAAGTGGCAAAAAATCATATGGAATGGAACGGGTTGTGCGTACAAATGAAGTTGGGTGCGGCGCGCACCAAGGGGAATTAACCCATCCGCTAAGGGGGCAATGAACTTGCAGTATGGAGTGACCCCAATAAGCGTGAAAATGTCATAGTAAAGTCACACGCTTGGCAATATTTTCTATAGAGTGAGCCTATGAAGTTTAGCAATCCCAGGCAATTTTTACACCGCCAACGTGCCCGTTTACACATCCGATTTGTACATGGGCCTGCCAGTCAATTTGTATTCGAGTTCATCAGTTTTGGGTTCAAACAAGCTTGGGCCTGTTTGTTCGGCGGCTTGATGGTCGTGCTTTTATTGGGTACGTATTTTTTCTATCCGGACGATGTCTGGCTGGCGCGGTATGATTTTATAACGCTAACGGCGGTACTTATTCAGGCGGTGTTGTTGCTGACCCGTTTGGAGACATGGGAAGAAGCGCGGATCATATTGGTTTTTCATGTTGTCGGCACAGTGATGGAAATTTTTAAAACCCATATGGGGTCATGGGTGTATCCCGAACCTAGCGTATTACAAATCATGGGCGTGCCATTGTTTTCTGGCTTTATGTACGCTGCCGTTGGCAGTTATATCGCCCGCGTCTGGCGGATATTTGATTTTCGGTTTGACCGATTTCCGGCAATGAAATGGCAGGCATTGCTGGCTGGTCTTGCCTATGTGAATTTCTTCGCTCACCACTATATTGTCGATATCCGCTGGGCATTGTTCGCTGGTGCTGCCGTGTTATATACGCCGAGTATTATCTGGTTCAAGGCGGACGAAGAGCACCGGCCTATGCCTTTGATAATAGGGTTGTTTTTGGTGGCTTTGTTTATCTGGTTTGCGGAAAATTTCGGCACATTTGCGAGAGCCTGGAGTTATCCCGGACAAGAAGGCCAGTGGCATATGGTGTCCCCAGCTAAGCTGGGGTCATGGTTTCTCTTGATGTTGATCAGTTTTGTATTGGTAGCTTGGGTGCATAGGCCTGTTAGGGGTTTAGGGGTTAGGGGGAATTAAGGTGCTATTTTTTTTGGTGGTTGTTCTTCACGAAAAATAACAATGCCGTCAAATATAGTATGCCAATTACTCTCCCTGAATTTATGGCCAAAGACGGAGCTTGGTATTTTTCCTAATGCCACCATTTGGCGAGCATTGATAAAAGCTATTTCCCCATTTTCTGTGCTTAAAGCCTTGGCTTCAAGCGAGTTTGTTGGGGCTTGCGGTATGATTTTAGTTTTTGTACTCCCCCACATATATGTGCCGCCTGCTGCGGAGAAACCGAGCGCATATGATTTGTCGCCATATTTTTTCCTTACATATGCGCCTAAGTTTTTTCCTTCGACAGATGAAATGCTGGTGTTTTTTGCAGCGTGGGAATTGGCTGTCCAGACAATGAATTTACTATTTTGTGGCGCCTGTTGGATAAGCCATTCTAGGTTAAGGAACATAGAATAATCTCGTTGATAAACCGAGACTTCCGTGCTGGTGAAATCTCTGTCCATGAATCGGTCAAGGTTACTCGTCATTTCCATTTGCTTGATGCTGTGCTCGGGCATATTGCCAAACTCTGCCCGAATTTCTCGCAAACATAGCTTTGTCCGTGCACGGTTTTCATAATTATATGGCGAAGTTTTTGGATGGGACGACCAAATAAGTTGTTTTAACAGGGTTTTGCATCGCTCTTGTCGATCACTTGGAAGTGGATCAGTAAGTTCAATAATCATCTGCTCTAACGCATAAAAAGACCCTCGGCTTCCAGGCTGATCGTCTATACCGCCTACTGTCAGTTCTCCAGATAAGATGCCTTCATAAAGGAACAAAATGAGGGGGAAAATTTCTTGGTATTGGTTTCTGATCCATCCCATAGATGAAGCGACCATTTCGGGCGTAATTGTTTCTTGATTGTCGGCTTTCATACTAATTGCTTGGAAATCATAAAAACTGGATTCAAAGAACACGGCATTGAAGTCACACTTTTTTACCAAGCTTTTCACGAGGTCGCTTTTGTAAGCAATGGTTTTTCCATCGCCATGAAAACCGTTCTCACCAAGCAGTACAATCTGCTTACCACACAGTGCGTTGGTGACCGTCTCAATATTTTGCTGATATTCTGAGATTGGTTTGATTGGAACTTTGTACGCGGGAGGGGTTTGAGCTTTGCAACTTGTTAAGGCAAAACTAAAAAATATTGCAAAAGTTAAATGCAAAAATAATTTCTTCACATGCATGCCGTACTCCCCAAATTTGACTATGGCTATGATAATGAAGGAGGTTGGAGACGCAATAATTATAAAATTACACTTTATTCATGCCTAGGAAAGCAAAATTGTTGTTGCGGATGTTTAGCGGTATAGGAATTAGTCCACGCGCCACGGCGGATACCGCCTGTTTTCGCCGGCCTGATAAAGCCTGATTTTATTACCTGCCGGATCGAGAAGGTCGGCCTCGCGCCAGAGATAGGTTTGGATTTTGGGCGGTGCAAGGGGTGTTAGTTTTAAATCTTTGAGGTAGGCATCCAGATCATCAACCTCAAAATAAATCAAGGGCCAGTCGGTAGGCATCCAATCAAGTTTGACCTCATGCAAAGATAGTGTGGCGGGTTCGCCGTGGCTCGTCTTCGGAAACTCAAACCGCACATAACGCGGCGCACTATCGACAATCAGAGTGAGACCGAGACTTTGGTAAAACACAATACTCGCCGCCATATCAGGCGCACCAAGCGTTACCTGATTGAAGCGGAGATTATAGGGGCTCTTGGTCATGTTTATGTTTTTCTACCAGATATAAATCGGTAAATTGTTATAATTATTGCGGCCAAGGCTATGGCAAGGCCTATACTAAAAAGGCCCAATTTTACCGGAGTGAAAATTTGTTTGAGGCCGACGACGCTATAGTTTCCGTTTAAAAGAATGATTTGTGTAAGGCCCTCAAAAAGATCAAATGGGATTACTAAAACGCTAGGGATTGCGAGCCAGTTTCCGTGCTTTATAAAATGGCGCTTCGCCATTCCAATGAAAAAGCTTCCGTATGCAAAAGGATATACCACGTCAAGTGTGCCCGTCATCCAGGCATGGGCTTTGCGTTGCACTGGCGTCAGTGCGTCAATATGGGCAATGATTTGATCGGGTTTATACATTTCGTCTATGATGCCAAAATCCCATATATACATGGTTAGGCCAAAGCTTATCGTCAAAATAATCGTTGCGAGGAAAGTTGCCCAAAGAATATTGGTTTGTGCAAGAAAGTTAAAAAAAATGTGCCATGTCACTTTCCGTAATTCAGACTTCTGCCTACGCCATAGCCCGCTCAAAGTTCTCCGCAATCGCTTCCAAATAACCCGAGGTGGACAGCCAGCCTTGTTTGTCGCCTACCAGTAATGCCAGATCTTTGGTCATTTGTCCGGCTTCGACCGTGGCGATTGTGGTGCGTTCCAGGCCTTCGGCGAAATCTACCAGGGCTTGGTTGTCGTCTAACTTGCCACGGTGAGCAAGTCCGCGTGTCCAAGCGAAGATGGAGGCGGTTGAATTGGTCGAGGTGGATTGGCCGTTTTGGTGATTGCGGTAATGGCGGGTTACGGTGCCGTGGGCGGCCTCGGATTCCATGGTTTTTCCGTCTGGGGTCATTAGGAAACTGGTCATTAGGCCGAGCGAGCCAAAGCCTTGGGCAACCGTATCGGACTGGACATCGCCGTCATAGTTTTTACAGGCCCAAATATAGCCGCCGTTCCATTTCATAGCGCAGGCCACCATATCGTCGATTAAACGGTGTTGGTATTCACCGCCGAATTCGGCGAATTTTTCGGCGAATTCTGCTTCGTAGATTTCCTGGAATGTGTCTTTGAAACGCCCGTCGTAAACTTTCATAATTGTGTTTTTGGTCGAGAGATAAACTGGCCATTTGCGGGTCACACCGTAATTGAACACGGCGCGGGCAAAATCGGCGATTTTATCATCGAGATTATACATGCCCATGGCCACACCCGACGACGGGAAGTCGAAAATTTCTTTCTCGATTACGTCGCCGTTTTCGCCTTCCCATTTCATGGTCATTTTGCCCTTGCCGGGGACCAGGAAATCTGTGGCTTTATACTGGTCGCCGTAAGCATGGCGGGCAATAACGATGGGTTGTGTCCAGCCGGGGACAAGGCGCGGCACATTATTACAGACAATTGGTTCGCGAAAAATCACACCGCCCAAGATGTTGCGGATCGTACCGTTAGGCGATTTCCACATTTTCTTGAGGCCAAATTCCTCCACCCGTTCTTCGTCCGGGGTGATGGTAGCGCATTTAATGCCGACATTGTATTTCTTGATAGCATTGGCGGCGTCGATGGTGATCTGGTCATCGGTTGCGTCGCGGCTTTCTATGCCGAGGTCATAATAGTGTAAATCAATGTCCAGGTAAGGCAGAATTAAACGTTCTTTGATCATGTCCCAAATAATGCGGGTCATTTCGTCACCGTCAAGTTCGACGACTGGGTTTGCTACTTTGATTTTTGCCATAATTGCCTCTGTTAGTTTCCTGAAAAACGGGTTAGATATTTGCCGCTTCATAATCTGATTTGAAAAGAAAGTATATGGGAAAAACTACGAAAGACCAACTTGGGCGAATTGTCACGCCCCCTCATGCTATGGACAAACCAGCAGTGATATTGGTGCGCCCGCAACTCGGTGAGAATATTGGGGCGTCGGTGCGCGGTATGCTGAATTTTGGCCTTGATGAGCTTCGTTTGGTGGCCCCGCGAGACGGTTGGCCCAACCCGGACGCCGATGCTATGGCGGCGGGGGCATTGCCGGTTTTGGAACAAGCTAAAATCTATGCGACAACCGAAGATGCCGTAGCGGATTTAAACTATGTAGCAGCGACAACGGCGCGCAGGCGGGATTTGGAAATTCCTGTGGTTGGCACCAATGCTATCGGCGCAAAAATGCGTGGCCATATGGCAAGCGGGCACAAATGCGGAATTATGTTTGGCCCTGAAAAAGCCGGCCTGACCAATGATGATGTGGTGCTGGCCGACGCAATTTTGACATACCCTATAAATCCGGCTTTCCAAAGCCTGAATTTGGCGCAAGCGGTCGGCGTGWTTGCCTATATGTGGGCGGCTAGCGACGGCGATGGTTTACCCCCGGTGTTTACTGATACCGAATCACTATCAGCCAACCGCGAAGATTTGGTGCGCATGTTCGAGCATCTGGAGACCGAGTTGGAAAAATCCGGATTTTTCTACCCCAAAGATAAAATGCTCCTAATGAAACGCAATATTCGCGCACCCTTCATGCGCGCAAAAATGACCGAACAAGAAGTCCGAACGATGAGGGGCATGATTAAGGCGCTGGCGGTTGGTCGGGGCAGGGGGCAGTAGAGCGATTTATGCACCAGACCTTTACTTATGGTCTTCGCGAAAAAAAACCATCCCTCAATGTCATCCCGGGCTTGACCCGGGATGACATTGAGGGGAAGTGATCCAGATTAAACGTAGCTATTTCAAGTTTTGGTATCCCGTCCTCTATGTTTACGCACGGCGTCCCAGATGAATATAGCTACTGCCAGCCAGATGAAGGCGAAGCAGAGCAGATAGGCCGGGGTTAGTTTTTCGCCGTAATACACGGCCATAAGGAATTGTAGGCTGGGGCCGATGAATTGTAGGAAGCCTAATGTTGACAAGCGCAGGCGGCGGGCGGCGTAGGCGAAGGCGACGAGGGGCAGGACGGTGAGCGGGCCAGCCAGGATGAGTAATGTGTCCATTTGCACATCGCCGTTTAAGAAGCTCATTTCACCTTGCCGGGACAAGTAGATGAGATAGGCGAGTGCCGGAATAAACAGCACGGTGATTTCAATGAATAGTCCTGGCACCGCCCCGATTTTGACCTGTTTGCGGATGATGCCGTAAATGGTGAAACTCGCGGCCAGACTTAGGGCAATCCACGGGAATTGCCCGCCGTAAAATGTCAATAGCGCAACACCAATCGCCGCGATGGCAACGGCGGCAATTTGCAAGCGGCTTAATTTTTCCTTGAGGAACACCACGCCGACCAGCACAAAAATCAACGGATTGATATAATAACCCAAACTGGCCTGAAAAATTTGGCCATCCTGCACGGCCCAAATATATAGCCCCCAGTTGCCAGCTATGAGGATTGCGGCCAAAGTGAGTGCGGCGAGGGTTTTAAGGGTACGAATAGCTAGCCATGTCTGCGTCCACTGGCCACGGAAATAAATAATGACGCCTGCAAAGGGCAGGCTCCAGACCACCCGGTGCGCCAAAATTTCTAATGGGGACACGTCCTGGGTGATTTTGAAGTACACCGGGAAAAACCCCCACATCACATAGGCGGCAATACCGGCTAGAAGCCCGTATTGGGCGGTGCTAAGTGGTACAGATTTTTTCATAAACTCCGCTTGTCACACATTATGCCCAGACACCAGAAAATCCTTGAATTGTGCTGGGAACTAAATATTGCAGACTGTTACAGGATATGGGGTGTAACGTGGTTGTTTGCGTTTAGATATAAGTGGGAAGACTACGGGCAGTACTACGAAACGATAGAAACGGTAGAAATTACACAGCATCATTCCGCTGAAAGGGCTGCATCAATATCACCGGAAAACCCAATATCACACGCACCGCCACCTTGCGTTCTTCCTGCAAGAGGACCGAGCGCCGGGCTATTTTTAATGATGTCGTCCAAATAATCTTCGGCATTTGATTTTGGTTCATAGCCAAGCCAAGAAATGTGAGAATTATCAACTCTGGAACGCGTATTGTTTGAAACGCCAAATATGCGGTAAAAATGATGTGGTGGAGCCTGAATGGCACGCTCGAAGAGGTGAACCCCATCCTCGAAGCTTAACCACGTCGAGAGCATTCTCTTATCAGTAGGTTTGTTTTCAAAGGACGCTATCCTTAAACACCCCACGGACAACCCATACTTGTCCGCGTAAAGGCTACCGAGCGCCTCACCACAGGCCTTTGAAACACCATAAAACCCGCTAGGTTTTAGACGCACATCATCAGTAATCGTTCTTTCAAGCGAGTGAAAACCAACAGCTTGGATAGAGCTCGCAAAAACCACTCTCTTTACTCCAGAGCGGCGTGCGGCCTCAAACATCGTGTAGGCAAGCTGGTAGTTTAGAGGGAAAATTGTTTCCCAAGAGGCTTCCTCGGGATAGGCGGCTAGATGTACGACAACATCTACATCACGCATCGCCTCTTTCATTGCGGAAAGGTTTGTTGCATCGATTTCGTATATCTCTTCACTTTCCCTTTTTTCTCCGAGGTCAGCAATGTCAACCAAGCGCAAAATTCGATTTGGCGCACGAAGGCCTTTTCTAAGTATTCGTCCAATACGTCCAGCAGCACCGACAATTAACACGCGTTCCATGTAGTCTCCTTTGTTGAATCAGGCCAAAACTCTCGCTCGGGTTCATGTTTTTAAGTAAGTGCTTCATATTGGCACAACAAGACTTCAACCACGGAAAAACAATTTGGATGCATTTGTTTATGCCCCTTCCTGCCGCAAAACCAGCCGAAAGGCCATGCCACAAACTCTTGGTCGGCCCGTTCTTTTGATGTGGTCACCGCCCAAACATCAATCCTCAAGGGATAATCGGTAAATCAGTATTGCAGCTTTTTCTGTGTTTTTCTGGAAGCTCGTCATATCTGCGGTTTCGTCTTTGGTATGACCACCCGTCCCCATGAGGCCCAGACCGTCTAAGGCGCCGTCGACATATTTGGCAGTGAATGAGATATCTGCCGCCCCGGCGCGGCGCGGGTCAACCGCAACAATTTTTCCGTAGCCAAGGGACTGGCTAATGTCGCTATACAGTGCCAGTAATTTAGCATTTCCGTCGGTCGGTGCCATGGGCGGATACCCGTCTCTAAACGTGAGGACCGCCGATGTATGGTGCAGATTGTTTTTGGTGATTGCCTGCATTTTTGCTTTCGCATCTGCCAGCTGTTTTGGCGAGATGGCGCGAATTCCGCCCGTGACCATGAGAGTTTGTGCGACCACATTGTTTTTCCCAAAAGTTGTGCTTGTGCTTTTACCTTTTTCATGGGTAATCTGCGTGCCGCCGACAATACGGCCTGGATTGAAACTAAGGTTCGGGATGTCTGATAATTGTTCGCGGTAGGCATTTAATATACGTGCCGCTTCCAAAACGGCGCCGTAACCCACATCGCTAGTAAAAATTTGTGAACTGTGGGCAGCCCGGCCCGTGACGGTTAAATGCCAGTCAACGCTGCCGCGACGTGAGGTCACAGCGGTTTTGATATTACCGTCACCATCTTCAAATCCCAAGGCAATGTCTGCCCAAATTGCAGCCTCGATCAGGGCGGCTTTTGATTTGGACAATGGTCTACCGCTACTTTCCTCGTCGCCTGTCATGACAATTTTGAGGCTAATATTATCCAATACCCCCGCGACCTTTAAGGCGCGAACAGCCGCGATGATGATAACATCGCCGCCTTTCATATCTGTAATGCCCGGGCCCTTGACATTGCCGCCCGGCAATTTTTCGTAAGTCTGAAAGTTATCGGACTTTGCAAATACCGTGTCCAGATGGCCAATCAGCAATATTTTTAGCCCCATTTTTGGCTTCTGTATACCACGGTCCGCGACCAAGTGCCCGGCCCGATTGAAATCAGCACCATCAATCCATTGGACATCAAAACCCAAGGCTTTAAGCTCTGCACCATATATTTCACCTACTTGTTTTACGCCGGCAAAGTTTTTGGTGTCGCTGTTAATATTGACGGATCTCTCAAGAGTGGCGAGAGCAGTCGGCATATTTTGCTCGACCGCATTTACAATTGCCCTTTCCGTTTTATCGTCTGCCAGGGCAGTGGCGAAAAACAAAACTGAAATCATCAAAGCTATGGTGGTTTTTTTCAACATTATGTCACCTGTTTTTGTAAGAAGAAAAAGCGTCGAGTCTAACATTAAGCAATTGTTTGTGTTTGAGCAATTTATTAAATGCACAATATTTTACACGTTTCCACTCAAACCCGCGCTTGACATTATTCCCTACCCATATAATACACGCGCAACTTCACAAATACGAGGTTTACGGGTTGGTGTGGTGCCGCCGTTTTTATCGCATCGGGGATTGGCCTCGGAGCCGGGCCACGTCGCGAAAAAGGTGCTACTCGCATGTCAAAACGTCATTCCGCTAAATATAAAATTGATCGCCGTGTCGGCGAAAATATCTGGGGCCGTCCAAAGTCTCCGGTTAACAAACGCCCATTTCCGCCAGGACAACACGGCCAGAACCGCCGGGGCAAACTTTCTGATTACGGTACGCAATTGCGCGCCAAGCAAAAGCTAAAAGGCTATTACGGCAATATCACCGAGAAGCAGTTTCGTAGCATTTATAAAACCGCCGATAAGATGCGCGGCGATACATCTGAAAACCTCATCGGTTTGCTGGAATCCCGTTTGGACGCCGTGGTGTACCGGACGAAATTTGTCCCAACCGTGTTTGCGGCGCGTCAGTTCGTCAATCACGGCCATGTTATGGTCAATGGCAAGCGCGTCAATATTCCGTCTTATCGCTGTAAGGCTGGTGATGTTATTGAAGTGCGCGAAAAATCCCGCACAATGGCGATTGTTCTGGAAGCTCTTGAAAGTTCAGAGCGCGAAATCCCTGAATATCTGGATCTGGATCCGAAAATTATGAAAGTGACCTATGTACGTGTACCATCATTTGATGAAGTTCCGTATCCGGTGATCATGGAGCCAAATCTTACGGTCGAGTTCTATTCCCGCTAAGCTTAAAAACACCCTGAAAATTTGACTTAAATTTTGAAGGCGTTTAACGCAAACTACGCTTTTAACGCAAACTACTCAGGGAGCGTACTATCGGCGCCTTTTTTCCGCCGCGTTGCCATACAATCCGGTAGTCATGAAAGGCCTTCAAACCTGTACTTGGAGGCCTTGTGACCTGGTCATTGAAATAGTAAAACCCGGATTCTGAAACGGTAAAATTGATGGATCCGGTCGTACGTTTCTTGATTTCTATGGTTTGTTGGCCGACGGCATTGCATTCAAAAATTTCAAACACTGGTTTGGATTTGCATTGTTTTATATTTAAAACCAGCTTGGAATTTTTTGGCAAGGAATATGTTGCTTGAATAGTTTGACCCTGGCGCATGTAAATACGGTTCGTGGATAATGCATCCAAAAAGGGTGAAAGTATGGTGCGAGGTTTAGCTCGGGTCATGCTTTTTACATTCTTTTGCGTGTTTTCCGCTCGAACAGATTGGCTGATCCCGACAATTTTACCGACATCAAGGAAGGCTCCAACATAAAAAAGGCTACTATAAAGTGCAAAGCTAGCGGTAAAGGCAACGAAAACACTTAGATACATGCGGCGAAATGTGTGCTTTCGTTTGGCTTTACGGTGCAGAAGACTGTTCTCTGATTCTTCAATCAGAATTTGTGTCCAACTCCGCTCCCGGTTTTTTTTGCTAAATCTTAACAACATGCTTCTGTAATACCGCCCATTATGTAAATCGTGGCGTATTATTAACGTAGTTGGATTTAGAAAAGGTAAATACTCAACTTGTAGTATAAAAATTTATGAAATGGATATTTTATTGTCGCTAAGTAAGGTTTTCAGCTCGCCAGTTTCGAACATTTCGCGCACAATATCACAACCGCCAACAAATTCCCCTTTAACGAAAATTTGCGGAATTGTCGGCCAATTATTGAAATCTTTGATGCCTTGGCGGATGTCCGGGTCGTCCAACACATTCACAGTTTCGTATTTTGCACCCAGATAATCAAAAATCTGAACAACTGTTGACGAAAATCCGCATTGTGGGAAATCCGGAGTGCCTTTCATATAAAGTACAATTTCATTGCTGGTGACGGTGTTTTTAATCCGGTCTTGAGCGGAATTTGCGGCTGTATCTGTCATAATTTTTCCTTGAAATAAATGGTTATTCTGCTTTGGTTTCGAGCGCCAGGGCGTGAAGTTCACCGCCCATTTTCCCTTTTAGCGCCCCGTATACGAGTTGATGTTGGGCGATCCGTGATAGTCCTGCAAATGCAGAGCTGGTAATCACGGCTTTATAATGATCTCCATCCCCAGCCAGATCAACCAATTCGACGCTCGCATCCGGCAAATTGCTTTTAATCATGTCAATAATGTCACTGGCCTGCATAGCCATAAGGGTCTCCAAAAAGTGTATTAGGCATCCATATATGCGGGTAGCCAGTTTTCATACTGCATATGGGTGTCTTGCAAGGATAAGTCAAATGCGCCGTTGGCAATAAGCCTGTCTCCGCCCACCATGCCCACTTTTTGCGCGGGAATATTAAGTGTGCGCGCCGTGCTAATGATCGGATTTAAACTATTATTGTCTACTGCCAGCAGATAACGCCCCTGATCTTCTCCAAACAGCCAAGCATATAGCGGGACTTCACCTGCATGTTTCAGGGTAAAGCCCAACCCGCAGGCAAATGCCATTTCTACGGCGCAGATGGCCAGCCCACCGTCTGACAAATCGTGGACAGCCTGAAGGCGGCGGTCGCGAACCAAGCGTCTTACATATTCGCCGACCGCTTTTTCTGCCGCCAGATCAACGGGCGGAGGGGCGTAAACAGGTGCATCCGGCCTGTCATGACCAAGGATCAGATGGGCATAGAGGGACGAGCCGAGCCAGCCTTCAGTCTCGCCCAAAAGCACAAGATGATCACCTGCTTTAGCGCCTTTCAAAGTGTTAAAGCGGCTCAAATCCTTGATCAGGCCGACGCCTCCGATGCACGGGGTCGGCGGAATGGCTTTACCATTGGTCTCGTTATAAAGGGAGACATTGCCTGAAACCACCGGGTATTTTAGCGCCCGGCAGGCTGCGTTAATCCCTTCAATAGCCCGGACAAATTGCCCCATGACATCTTCACGTTCCGGATTGCCGAAATTCAGACAATCGGTGATGGCGATAGGTTCGGCCCCGGTGCAGGATAAATTGCGCCATGTTTCAGCTACGGCTTGTTTGCCGCCTTCAAAAGCATCAGCAGCTACATATCTGGGGGTACAGTCTGTGGTGATGGCGACGGCTTTATTGGTGCCGTGAATACGCACGATTGCCGCATCGCCGCCCGAGCTGGAACTATCGACAGTATCGCCCATGACACTACGGTCATATTGCTCCCATATCCAGCGTTTGGAGGCAATGTCCGGGCTGGTGATTAAGGTTATGACAACGGCATCATATGTCGTGCCGCGCGTCAGCGGATCATTCACCATGTCATTATGAAGAATATCCAGATTTTTGGGCGCCGAATAAGGCCGATCGAGATTTGGCGCATCATCGCCCAGAGGTGCTATGGGAATGTCGCACACGGTTTTACCTTTATGGCGCAAAACCAGATGTCCGGTATCCGTAGTGACCCCGATTTCTGCCACATCCAGATCCCATTTATTGAAAATATCAATAGCGATTTGTTCTTTGCCTGGTTTCAAGACCATGAGCATGCGTTCTTGACTTTCCGACAGCATCATTTCGTAAGGGGTCATGCCGGTTTCGCGTTGCGGCACTTTGTCCAGGAAAATTTTAACGCCGACCCCGCCCTTGTCGGCCATTTCAATGGAAGATGAGGTCAGGCCAGCAGCCCCCATGTCCTGAATGGCGATAATGGCATCGGTGGCCATCAACTCCATACAAGCTTCGATCAGGAGTTTTTCGGTAAATGGGTCGCCGACTTGTACGGTCGGGCGTTTTTCCTCGCTATCATCATCAAATTCCGCCGATGCCATGGTGGCGCCGTGAATGCCGTCGCGCCCGGTTTTTGACCCCACATAAAAAATTGGATTGCCGACACCTTTTGCAGCGGAATAAAACACTTTGTCCGCTTTGGCCAGACCGACACACATGGCGTTGACCAGGATATTGTCATTATACCCSGCATGGAAATTGGTTTCGCCRCCMACCGTYGGYACRCCSAYRCARTTGCCGTARCYGCCKATKCCSTSSACSACRCCMKSMAMYAAAKSMYKGGTTTTKGSATGSKMSGGMWCSCCAAASCGCAGSGCGTTRAGRTTGGCKATGGGSCGYGCACCCATGGTRAAYACGTCRCGCATRATGCCGCCGACRCCKGTTGCMGCGCCCTGAWAMGGTTCRATRTAGSWGGGGTGRTTRTGGCTTTCCATCTTGAARAYRATSRCRTCGYCRTCGYCRATRTCKATKAYGCCGGCATTTTCGCCSGGMCCKYRGAYMACCCWWKKKSCYKTGGTCAGCATTTTCTTCAAATGTCGCCTTGAGGACTTATAAGAACAATGCTCCGACCACATCACAGAGAAAATCCCAAGCTCTGTGATATTGGGTGTACGTCCTAATMGTTCGCAAATAATTTCGTATTCGGAGACAGAAAGCCCGTGTTCTTCCACGACTTCGGGTGTGACTTTGGAGGTTTTTTGGGGCATTTTTTTCACCTTATGGCCTCCAGCACGCTTTTAAACAGGCCAATACCGTCCGTGCCGCCCGTGAGCGGGTCAACGGCCCGCTCGGGATGGGGCATCATGCCCAGCACATTGCCGGCTTTGTTKCAAATACCGGCGATGTCATTTGCGGAACCATTGGGATTGTCTATAWATTTAAACAGGATTTGCCCCGAACTTCTTAGCGTGTTCAACGTCTCGGGATCGGCAAAATAATTACCGTCAAAATGGGCGATGGGTATTGTAATTTCGGGTGTGTCCTTATAGGCGCTTGTGAATAGAGTATCCCTATTGACGATTTTTAATCTTTGCGGACGACAGACAAAGCGCAATCCTTTATTGCGTATCAAGGCGCCTGGTAAAAGCCCGGCCTCTGCCARAATTTGAAACCCGTTGCAAAACCCGGCCACGGGCAGGCCGGCTTTAGCCTTTTTTATGATGTCTTTGAGAATGGGTGAGCGCGCCGCTATGGCCCCGGAACGCAAATAATCACCATAAGAAAACCCGCCGGGAATGACGACAAAATCCATCTTTGGTAGGCTGGTCTCCTGGTGCCAGACCATAAGCGGCTTGCGCCCCGTGATCTTCTCCAAGGCGACAGCAGCATCGCGGTCACAATTGGAAGCCGGAAAGACAATCACTGCACTTTGCATAAAGCCTGTTCCTATTCGGTTGATTTTTCGGTGTTTTCGTCAATTTTCTTGTCGATTATTTCGATTTGGTAGTCTTCAATAACCACATTTGCCAATAATTGGTTGCACATTTTTTCGACATCTATTCTGGCCTGGCCTGCATCTTCCGTATCAAGCTCCAGCTCTATGGTTTTGCCTTGGCGGGCGCTTGTGACACCGCCAAACCCCATATGGGCCAGTGAACGGGCAATGGTGCGGCCCTGGGGGTCGAGTACGCCGGGTTTAAGTTCGATATGTATGACGGCTTTCATTTATTCATCCTCATTAGAAACATCTTCATTTGAAACAATGGAGAGCTTGGGCGGTGTTCCGGGGTTTTGCTTGAGTATGCCAAGCCGGGTCGCAACTTCGGTATAGGCATCGACTACATCTCCAAGGTCACGCCTAAAGCGGTCTTTGTCCAGTTTCTTTTTGGTAACACTGTCCCAGAGACGACAGGAATCCGGGCTGATCTCGTCTGCTAGCAAAATCATCTGGTCACCATTTTCGTCGGTAAAACGGCCAAATTCGATTTTAAAATCGACCAGTTGAATGCCGACCCCGACAAATAAACCGCACAGAAAATCATTGATACGCAAGGTCAGCGCCGTCAYCTCGTCAAGTTCGGCAGAGCTGGCCCAGCCAAAGGCCAAAATATGTTCTTCCGCCACCACCGGATCGCCCAGCTCGTCCTTTTTATAGCAAAATTCGATGATGGAACGGGGTAGGGGACTGCCTTCCTCCAGGCCGAGCATTTTACAAATAGAGCCAGCCGCAATATTGCGGCAAATCACTTCTAGCGGGATAATTTCCACTTCCTTGATCAATTGTTCGCGCATGTTAAGGCGTTTGATGAAATGGGTCGGGATGCCGATATTGCCCAAACTTAGCATGATATGTTCGGAAATACGGTTGTTTAGGACGCCCTTGCCGTTGAGTGTGGCTTTTTTCTTGGCATTAAAGGCAGTGGCATCATCTTTGAAATATTGCACAAGCGTGCCGGGCTTAGGGCCTTTGTATAAAATTTTTGCCTTGCCTTCGTAGATTTTTTCTCGTCGTGACATATTGCTCTGCCATTTTTGTGCCGATTCGCGCTTTGTACCGATTCGAACTGGGAGAGGGAATTTATCGCAGGCAATGCTTCACTACAAGGCCGCGTAGATGAAAAAGAAATTATATGTGCATAATATTTCGATTTATGTTGGTGTTTGCTTCCAGACTTGGTAAATGGCAAATCTGGAATCAATTCTTTGGAGGTAAATATGTCATCTTTTGACGACCGTAAGCGGGCAGCGGAGCAGAAATTTGTTTTGAGTGCCGAACAGGAATTTAAACTCGATGCCCGGCGCAATAAATTGCTCGGGCTCTGGGTCGCAGAACTGATTGGCAAATCCGGCAAGGATGCGGACGCCTATGCGGTTGAGGTGGTTGTTTCCGACATGGAAGAGCCCGGTGATGAAGATGTGTTTCGCAAGGTTAAGCAAGACCTGATCGCACATGGTATCGAGATGTCCGACATAGAAATTCGCCAACGCATGGATGTTCTAATGACTGAAGCGCGGGCGCAGATCATAGACGAAGCTTAGTTAGAAAGTTTCGACACCCTCTAGGCGTTTGCGATCGTCATTTCCCAACTCTAATCGGCGCAGGACAGGTAATGTCAAAATTTGGCTGGTTGGCGAGTGCATAGGATTTCAGGTTTTTTATGTGTCTGGCCATGGTGGCTGCATCATATATAATCGTGACGCATCCAAGTGTGTTTTTTGTATCCGCATCTATCATGGCGGCAAAACCGGTGAGACCGTACCATTGATTATACTGGCTAGAAATGGCCGCATCAAAAGCCATGTGGGCGCTACGTTCCGAGCGTAAGGAGTCYGTGACATCGATATTTATATACTGAATGCCTGGGTCACCAAGCGTTGTTAAGGCCTGCTGTAAATTTGGTTCGACAACTTTACACGGCGTACACCAGTCAGCCCTGAACATCACAACATACATATCCGGACGCTGTTGGGCTTTGGCAGTAAAGCTTAAACCTAAACCAATGACTGCCAACACACTCAATAATTTGAATAACTGTATCATATTTCAGTCCTTACGCAGATTTATCTTGGTTTATCACCTAGTTTATACACAGCGGTGTGTAAATTTTCCGTGATACGCCAAAGACGCGAACAAAAAGGGACGCGAAAAAAAGGCCCGGGCGAACCGGGCCTGAGTGATCGTTATTGGGGAGTAATTATTTTCCCTGTATTACTTACCTGGGTCAACATTTAGTGTTGCAGGGCATTTGAATTGTGTCGTGCGGTTGGAAATTGCCTGGTCGTGTGGCAGTCCCGCCGCTGATTTAATCAGATTGGCCATTTTGTAGGCATTTTGCTTGTCACTAACGCAGCCAATCGTCCGGCGGCTACGGCGATCAATGACGGCGACAAACCCGGTCAGGCCAACCCATTTGTTAAATTGGGGAACGAAATCGCGGTCAAAGGCCGTATGTGCACTTTTTTCCCACTGCAACAGATTGGTGGTATCAATGGTAACCAGCTCCACTTTCGAGCCTGATACCATTTTCATAGCGGTGTCCAACTGGGTTTCCATAAGGCCGCAAGTGGCGCAATCATCGGCCCTGAATTTGACCACATATATGTCAGGTCGTTCAGTCGCACTGGCTGTTACGGCGATTAACCCCAACAGGGCCGTACTCAAAATAGCGGTTAGTTTTTTCATTGTCTCAATCCTAATCTCTTGAAGTCAAACCATTTTTATCATGTCCGGATTGATACACTGCAATGGTTATTTATTGGCAAACACGCCGCTAACGCTTCATTTACCATGAGGGTTTTTCGGGCTCATATGAGACTAAGTTGTGTAATTTATTTAGGAAAAATTCTTGAAAAAATTTCATCTACTTTTTTGAAATGATATGCAAGGTCAAACATCTCGCCAATTTCGTCCGAATTTAAATGCCCGCTCACCAATGGATCGGCGTTGAGCAGGGCCTGAAACTCACCTTCACCCCGCCATGCGGCCATGGCACTAGTCTGAACGGCAGCATATGCGTCTTCGCGGCTCATGCCTTTTTGGGTCAGGGCCAGCATGATGCGCTGGGAATTGTGCAGACCGCCAAGTTTGTTTAGATTGGTCAGCATATTTTCAGGATAAACCACCAGCTTCTCCATAACGCTAGCCAGTCGGTACAGGGCAAAGTGCAAATGAGCGGTGGCGTCCGGCGCAATGCCGCGTTCGACCGATGAATGGGAAATGTCGCGCTCATGCCACAAAGCCACATTTTCAAGGGCAGGGGTGACGGCGGAACGCACCAAACGGGCCAGTCCGGTCAGGTTTTCGGTCAGGATAGGGTTGCGTTTGTGGGGCATAGCGCTGGAGCCTTTTTGGCCCTTGGAGAAAAATTCTTCCACCTCCAGAACTTCGGTGCGCTGTAAATGCCGGATTTCCGTGGCTAGGCGCTCAATAGAGCTGGCGATAACGCCGAGCGTCGCGAAATAGGCGGCGTGGCGGTCACGGGGTATGACTTGTGTCGAGATTGGCTCGACTTCAAGGCCGAGCTTGTCGGCTACATAAGCTTCAACTCGCGGGTCGATATTGGCGAATGTTCCTACGGCCCCTGATATGGCGCAGGTGGCGATTTCGGCTCGCGCCGTGACTAGTCGTTCCCGACAGCGGGAAAATTCGGCGTAGGCTTGCGCCATTTTTAAGCCAAATGTGGTCGGCTCGGCGTGGATGGCATGGGAGCGGCCAATGGTCGGGGTGAATTTATGCTCTAAGGCTTGGGCTTTTAGCGCCGCCAAAACCTTGTCCATGCCCTCTAGGAGCAGATCACTGGCGCGGGCCAATTGCACGGACAGAGTGGTGTCCAGCACATCCGACGATGTCATGCCTTGGTGGACAAAGCGCGAGTCGTCACCTATAAATGTCGCCAGATGGGTCAGGAACGCGATAACATCATGTTTGACTTCGCGCTCAATCTCGTCGATAGCCTCGACAGAAAACTCAGCCGCATTGCCCTTGTCCCAGATATTTTGGGCAGATGCTTTGGGGAGCACCCCAAGCTCGGCCATCGCCGTACAGGCATGAGCTTCAATCTCGAACCAAATTCGAAACTTGGTCTCCTGGGACCAAATCTCAACCATATCAGGGCGGGCATAACGGGGAATCATAGTGTCTCTCTCTAAGTGCTACGCCCTACATATGCTTTATTTAATCAGACGCAACCGCTTCATTACGTTTTTCCGCATCGGCCCAGTCTTTGGGCAAGTGTTTAGCAGCGACTAGGAAGCTGATGGCCGAAATAGCAAAGACAATGCTGACCCATGTCATGGAAATTCGAATGGCATGGACTTTGCCGCTCGCAGGTTCGAAAACATCAACCAAAATGCCGACAATTGTTGGGCCACCGCCTAGAGCAATGAGATTGAGAATTAAAAAGAACAGGGCCGTGGACATGGCGCGCATATTGATCGGTGCGAGCGTTTGCGCAATGGCAAATGATGGGCCAAGATACATGCCCAGAAAAATTACAAACACAGAAACAACGGCCATATGCCCCCAGACTGTCGGCACCCAAAAAGACAACACCGCCAAGGGCAATGCGCACATAGCTGTAACGGCAGGCACCAGCGCATAAGCCCGTACATTATCATAGCGTTTGGCAAATTTATCAGCCAAATAACCGCCGAACCAAGTGCCAAACCCGTAGGCCAGCATATTGATAAACCCAAGAGCAAACATCATGTTTTGAAAGCCGACAGGTTTGTCGGCCTGGCCATCAAAGGGCAGCAAATAATCAATTTGCCATGCGGAAAACGCATAGCCAGCAAATGAAGCAAAGGCGACACCAAAACACATGGCCCACCAAGACGGAATTGACAGGAGTATGTTTAAAGCTTCTTTAAACGGCGGCGCAGCAGGTTTTTCCCCTGTGTCGTTTGTTTCCTGAGCACCGCGCTCTGGTTCGCGGATGACAAGCCGGGTGATGATGGCCAAAACCACGCCTGCCACACCAAGCCCGATTAAAAGTTGTCGCCAGTCAAAATCCGATTCAGGGTTGCCCAGAGCGATGCCTGAGATGAAATAGGCAAAACCAAGGCCAATGGGGATTCCGAGGGCGTAAATAGCCAAGGCGCCGGAGCGTTCTTCCTTTGGATATAGGTCGGAGATGATAGAATGTGAGGGTGGGCTACCGCCGGCCTCGCCAACACCTACGCCAATACGGGCCAATCCGATCTGTAGGAAACTGCCCGCCATACCGGTTAAAGCCGTAAAGGCACTCCAGACCGCCAAGGACGTAGAGACGATGGTCACTCTATTATAACGGTCAGCTAGCCAAGCGATGGGAATGGCGATGATGRTATAGAACAATGCAAAGACAATACCCTTGAGCATGCCGAGTTCGGTGTTGGTCAGACCCAAATCTTTTTGAATAAACGGCGACAATATCCCGATGATTTGACGATCAATAAAGTTAAACGCATAGATGAGCGTCAGGAGCAGCAGCACAAACGTGCGTTTGTTGTTCGGTTTCATGGTCTTCCCCGTTTTTATTATTTTACATGAGCCCCAAAGTTTTGAAACTCACTATATTATTGCGCCCTATAATGAGGTGATCGTGTACCGTGACGCCAAGGGCTTTGGCGGCGGTGATAATTTGGTTCGTCAAGTCTATATCGTTTTGGCTAGGTGTCGGATCTCCCGATGGATGGTTGTGGGCCAGTATGATGGCTGTGGCAGATAATTCAAGAGCGCGTTTGATAACTTCGCGTGGGTAAACCGGCGCACGGTCTACTGTGCCGTGCCCAAGAATTTCGTCTGCGATCAAACGGTTTTTCTTGTCCAGAAACAAAACCCGWAATTGCTCATTACCCTCAAATTGCATGGCCGAGCGGCAATAGTCCAAAAGGGCAGACCATGAGGATAAGACCGGGCGGGACAAAACGCTTTCCTGGGCTAGTCGCAAAGCACCTGCTTGCAGTATTTTTATGTCGAGCGCGGATTTTTCACTAATGCCTTTAACCTCGACCAATAAGTGTACGGGGGCGGAAATGGTTTCGGCAAAACTGCCAAATTTGGCGATTAAATCCTTGGCGACAGGTTTGACATCCCGGCGCGGCAGGGAGCGAAACAGATACAGTTCCAGGAGTTCATAATCGGCTAGAGCGTCTGTACCGTTTTCCAAAAACCGTGCCCGCAAGCGGTCACGGTGGCCGTGATAATGCGGCTTTGGTTTTGGCGCAGGTTTAGTCATCACCAGAAAGGGTATATGGAGGACGGTCAAAACCGGCCGGCGATTTAGTGAATATCTCGACCCCCGTCGCCGTAACGCCAAGGGAATGTTCAAATTGGGCCGTCAATTTTTTGTCGCGGGTCACCGCCGTCCAGCCGTCCGCCAGAACTTTGGTGTGGGGCCGGCCAAGATTGATCATCGGCTCTATTGTAAAAAACATGCCCTCGCGCAATTCCTCGCCCTCACCGGGATTGCCCAAATGCAGGATATTGGGGGCGTCATGGAACAAACGGCCAATGCCGTGGCCACAAAAATCCTCGACCACCGAGCAGCGCTCACCGTGGGCAAATTGTGCAATGGCGGCGCCGATATCGCCCACAGTATTACCCGGCTTGACCTGGGCAATGCCGAGCATCAGCGCGTCGTAAGTGATATTGATCAACCGGTCAGCTTTACGGTTGATCTGCCCGACCGGATACATACGCGAYGTATCTCCGTGCCAACCGTCAACGATGACGGTRACATCAATATTGACAATATCRCCGTTTTTGAGCGGYTTRGGGGCWGGGATGCCGTGRCAGACCACATGATTTACGGAYGTGCAAACCGTGTGCTTATAGCCCCGATAMCCAAGGCAGGCCGGCACGGCRCCGTTGTCCAAAATAAATTCTAAGGCGGCCGCGTCCAAYGYTTCCGTRGTYACRCCYGGYTTRACCAAAGGCACCAATATATCCAGACATTGCGCCGCCAGTTTCCCGGCCTTGCGCATGCCGACAAAGGCTTCGGGGCCGTGTAATTTAATCGCGCCGTCGCGAGCGTCGCCAGCCAAATCGGCCTGTATATAATTCATCATCATGGGCGTTCTATACTATAGTTTCTTTTTTATGCCACACTCTTAATTGTCTATAATTTGGTAATTGCCTATAATTTGGACGGGGTGTGACAGGGTAATTTCTTCGGGTGTCACCGTACAGGCATAACACAGGCTTTCTACACCTGCCGTTTTGGCTAATTTTGCTGCTTCATAGTATTTAGGATCGACATCATTGGCAATGCGGAACCGATCACAATCTTCCCTTTGCACTACATAGAGCATAACTGACCGAGCGCCGTCATTGACCATATTGGTCAACTCGCCTACATGTTTGGCGGCGCGAACACTGGGGCTATCGGGAAACTCCGCCAGTCCGGATGTCCGTGAAAACGTGATGCTTTTTACTTCCACATAGCAGGACGGTTTACCCTCATCCTCTAACAGAAAGTCAATCCGGGAATTTTCCCCGTATTTCACTTCGCGGCGGATAATGCCGTAGCCCGCAAGTTCGGGAATAAGGCCAGCTTGCAAGGCTTCTTCGACGATTTTGTTGGGCCAGGCCGTATGCACGCCGACCAAAGTTTTTTCTGTTACTTGGCCGACCTCAACAATGCGCCAGTCATATTGTAATTTGCGTTTCGGATTGTCCGCACGCGATACCCACACCCGCGATCCGGGCTGTTTCAGGCCAGCCATAGAACCAGTATTTGCACAATGGGCCGTCACCAGTGTGCCGTCCTCAAGCTCAATATCGGCGAAAAACCGCTTATAGCGGTTAATCAGACGACCTTCGAGTAGGGGAGCGGCAAATTTCATTTGGGCTATATGCGGAAAAAATCACACAGGTGCAATTTTTAACTGGTATTCAAGAAATTATTAGCCATATTGCCGCCAAACCGAGCAAACACATAAAGCGCACAATGCGGGCGTGGTGGAATCGGTAGACACGCAAGACTTAAAATCTTGTTTCCGTAAGGAAGTGCCGGTTCAAGTCCGGCCGCCCGCACCATATTTCCATTGATCACACGGAAACTCGCTTTGTTCTTGCCTTTCACGCACACTGTATTGTTCATCAGATAGTCTCATGGCAGTCAAATTTGCGGCGCCCAATATTACCGTGTTTGAACCTGTAGGACATGGTTTCTCGGCGCGATTTATTGTTTCTTAATCAAGATAGGTAATATTGAGATTGGGTAAATTGGTGGGTATTTGATGAATACAGTAACGTTCAGTCACGTTAAATAATGGTCGCGCTAACAAGTATCGCACCTAGAATATCAAATTTTCTTTGGCCCTCCGGTGATGCGATGTCGGAGAGCGCTAGGGGGCATTTAATGCGTCTGGCGCTGATGACGGCTATGCTGTCGGTTTGCTTTGAAAAAGCTGGAAGACTTTCTAATTATAATACCGACTACGGATACGAACCAATTGTATTTTTAATTGGCATGTTTCTGACCCTGCCTTTTGTATTGGTGGAGAAATATAGCCGAACCGCTATATTGTTGTTTGTTTTGTTGTTATTACCATCAATTTTCAAAGATTGGGTTACCTATGCCAACCATAGTTGGTTGGCTGTATGGACAATTCCTGTGGGACTTTTGTTTGCAAAGTTCTGGAAAGCACCGCTTTTCTCCGATTATATCAGGATAACACTTGGCGTGGTAATGCTCGGTGCTTTTGCGCAAAAAATATTGGCCGGCACCTATTGGGACGGCTCATATATCGCTTATTTAAGCCATTACGGCAGCACCACTGAAAACATGTTTCAGTTTTTTTGTTCAGATGCAACCCTGCAAATTCCGTGTGGCTGGCACCGTTTTATTGGCATATTCTTGCTGGCCTGGCAATTTGCCGTTGGCGTTTTGTTGTTGATGGGGGTGCGCTCATTGTTGTTTTTGTTTGTGGAAATCAGTTTCTTGCTCGGCGCGGGATTATATGCAGACGAAATGAATTTCCAGGTGTTGAATATTGCCCTGCTTTGCGTAGCGTTTCGGGTCGGCATGTCTTATCGGTTATTTGCTATATGTGTGGCTTTATTGCTGATAGACATGCACGGAATAGGGGAGTTTATCCGACATGTCATTTAAATTCACCCGCGTAAAACTCAAGGAATTGTCAGTTCGACATATTGTTATCATCGGACTTTTGGTTGTGCATACGGGATGGATAATTACCCACCTTAATCTGGTGTCCAGGGGGCAAATAAATCCGTGGAAATTGGGGGGGTACGGCATGTATACCTTGCCGGATTACAAGGCAAAATTGCGAATTTATGACATCAGTTCTAAACCCAAACTCATGGTGAGAAGCAACTATAAAACTAGGAATTTTCGCAATGCGAATTTACGGTATGTTTTCAGGTGTCGCAAATTCAGCGAGGCCGCATTGATGGTGTTTTTCAAAGACAACCCACACTTGGTAAATACTGACCTAAAATTCATCCTTAGAGAGCGCGTGTTTTCGCGTAGGCCCGTGGGTGTGAAAAGGGTTACTTATTCAACCGTAGATGTCCGGTGGCCCAAGCAAGACAAATTCACATATATGGGCGAAATTTGCGGGGAAAAATATCTTGGTAAAGTTGACTATAAAATATGAAATCACCGAACATAATACTTGTTTATGATCATGATTGTCCGGTTTGTCATAGTTATTGTCGCGTGGTGAGTATTAGAAAAGCTGCTGGAAACATGACCATATTGAATGCCCGTGATAACCCCCCAATCATGGAGGATATTAATAGGCTGGGCATAGATATGGACCAAGGGTTCGTTTTAAAGATAGGTGAGGAATTTTATCACGGCGCTGACGCCATACATTCACTGGCGCTTTTGAGTACACGCACAGGTGTTTTCAATCGCCTTAACTACCGGATTTTCAAATCCAAAACACTGTCCAAGTTTTTGTATCCCATTCTTAAAGCCGGACGAAGGGGTTTGCTCATACTGCTAGGCAAACCGAAGTTGAATAATTTGAAAAACCTGGACTGATACTGTTTCATTTAGCATCTCTGCTTAACGCCAAATTTATGACATCTTGTCGTATTTTTGCCATTTTATCAAAATATTAGTGTGAAATAGGGCTGGACGATTCGTATGCATAGGGCCATATTGACTGCGAAATTTATGAACGGGTTTATTATGTTTAAATTTATCAAACGTCTTTTTGCTTGGTGGGACGGGGCGACTTTGGGGACTTTGCTGGCCGTGAAGCGCCGGGGTAAATTTGTTTTTGAAGACGAGTTTGGCAATAAATATTACGAAGAAAAAAAAGTCACCTATGACGGGCGCAAGCGGCGCTGGGTAACTTATAAGGGCTATGCGGATGCCTCGAAAGTCCCGTCTGAATGGCATGGCTGGTTGCACCATATGTATGATCAACGCCCCAATGAACAGCCGTTGGAACGCCAAAATTTTGAAAAACAACATCGGCCAAATATGACCGGAACCGTATTTGCCTGGCGACCCAAAGGCAGTCTGTGGCGCGGCGGCAAGCGCGATAAAACCGCCAGCGATTATGAGGCCTGGTCTCCAGATGCCTAAATTTCTTATTTTTTTTTTATTGGCTATCCTATTATTGGTTCCGGCTGCCAGTGCCGTCAATTTAATCGGTGATAAAGTGGTGTTGCGTGTACTCGATAAAGTAACGGCAACCACCGAAGATTATACCGTGATTGTCGGCAATAGTTTAAAATACGGCTCGCTTGAAATCAAAGTACAGCACTGCGAGAAACGTCCGCCTGAAGAAACCCCCGAAGTTTTTGTTTTCTTGCAAATTACTGATATGCGCATGGGTGGCCACGGCGGGGAAGGCAAAGCCGATAAATTATTTTCTGGCTGGATGTTTGCTTCCAGCCCAGCCCTGTCGGCTCTGGATCACCCCGTCTATGATATTTGGGTGCTGGACTGCATCACGCCTGAACCAGATGTCCAGACAGATATTGCAAACTTTGGATCAGAAAACCCGTAAGGTTCAAACGTGCCCACCAAAGCCAATGCAGTTTCCAGACGTTCGTGGTATTCGGCCCGGCTGATTTCCACAGCCCCTAATGTGCGTAAATGCGGCGTGATAAACTGTGTGTCCAACAAGCTAAATCCACCGGCATTGAGCCGCCCAACCAAATGCACCAATGCTACTTTGGACGCATTTGTTTTTTGTGAAAACATGCTTTCGCCGAAAAACGCCGCGCCCAAATGTACACCGTACAGGCCGCCAACCAATTTGTCCGCTTGCCAACATTCCACACTATGGGCACGACCGAGATCGTGTAATTGGGCATAGAGATATTCAATATTTCCGTTGATCCATGTCCCAGCTTCTTTGGCACGCGGGGCTGCACAGGCGGCAACAACATCGACAAATGCGCTATTTATACGAATTTCAAACCGTCTGGAGCGCACGGTCTTGGCCAATGATTTACTGATTTTAAGCCCGTCCAGCGCAAATACGCCCCGCTCATCAGGGTCAACAATAAACACATCATCGCTGTCCCGGGAATCAGCCATGGGAAATACGCCATTTGCGTATAGACCCAGCAGGTCAAGCGGGCCAAACCCTGTCATGGCCCACTCATGCTTTGGGGACTTTATTCGTCAGCGTCTTGGGAAGCGTCTTGGCCATCGAGCCAGCGCTCCAGCCAGTGAATGTCGTAATCACCGTTGATAAAATCGGGCTCGTCCAGCAAGTCTTCAAATAATGGCGTAGTTGTTTCAACCCCGGTGATAACGATTTCCCCTAAAGCCCGGCGCAGACGCATCAACGCCCCTTCGCGGGTTTTACCGTGAACGATTAGTTTGCCAATCAGGCTGTCATAATAGGGTGGAATAGAATATCCGGCGTATAGCGCACTATCAAGACGGACATTAAGCCCGCCCGGCGCATGAAATTCGCGCACCGTGCCTGGAGACGGCGCAAATGTGCGTGGATGCTCGGCATTGATCCGGCATTCCAGTGCATGACCGGAGAATTTAATGTCGTCTTGGGTATAGCCTAACTCCTCGCCGGCAGCGACCCGGATTTGCTCACGCACCAGATCAATATCGGTGATCATTTCGGTGACAGGATGCTCGACTTGCAAACGCGTGTTCATTTCGATGAAGAAAAACTCACCGTTCTCATACAAAAACTCAATTGTGCCGACACCCCGATAGCCAATTTTGGCAATCGCTTCGCGGACAACTTCACCAATTTTGGCTCTTTGAGCTTCGTTCAGGGCAGGTGAGGGGGCTTCTTCCAGTATTTTTTGGTGGCGGCGTTGCAAAGAGCAATCCCGCTCGCCCAAATGCACAACATTGCCGTGGCTGTCGGCCAGAATTTGTATTTCAATATGGCGCGGTTTTTCAAGATAACGTTCAAGATAGACGGCACCGTCTCCAAATGCCGCCAAGGCTTCCTGGCGGGCGCCGTTAAAGGCTTCCTCCAGATCCGCGGCAGTTTTGGACAGGCGCATACCGCGCCCACCACCACCTGCGGCGGCTTTGACCAGCAAAGGGAAACCAACTGATTTCGCAACTTCTTTGGCTTCGGCGTAATCTTCGACCCCGCCGTCCGATCCCGGCACCACCGGAATACCGACTTTGGCGACCGCGTCCTTGGCGGCGATTTTGTCGCCCATGAGTTTAATATGTGCCGCCGTCGGGCCAATAAACACCATGCCGTGAGCTTCGACTATTTCGGCAAAACGGGCGTTCTCAGATAAAAATCCATAGCCCGGATGTACGGCATCGGCCCCGGTAATTTCACAAGCGGCAATTATGGCAGGAATATTGAGATAGCTTTCAGACGAAGCATTAGGGCCAATACAGACACTTTCGTCGGCGAGGCGCACATGCATGGCACTGCGGTCGGCTTCAGAATGCACGGCGACCGTGGCAATGCCCATTTCCTTGCAGGCCCGGTGAATACGCAGGGCGATTTCGCCCCGGTTGGCAATAAGGACTTTTGAAATCATGAGATAACCAGCAATGCTTCGCCGAATTCAACCGGTTGGCCGTCTTCCACCAATATTTTGGTCAATGTGCCCCCATTGGGTGCTTTGATCGGGTTAAAAGTTTTCATGGCCTCGATCAACAACACGGTTTCACCGGCCTTAATAGTATCGCCGACATTGAAAAATGCGTCTGCGTCAGGGCTTGAGCGCACATAAACCGTGCCGACCATAGGGGAGGTCACGGCTCCGGCTTCATCAGCCGGGTTGGTGTCTTTGGTTTCAAGTGGAGGCGCGGCGGCAACAGGTTGAGCTAGGGAAGGGGCAGCAAGGGCTGCGACAGGGACGCCGCCGCTCAATTGCCGTGTGACCCGTAGGCGTAAATCGCCTTTTTCCATTTCTATTGCCGAGAGGTTCTCATCGTCGAGTATTCTGGCCAATTCCCGAATAATTTTGGTTTCAGGAGAGTGGTTTTTTGTGGGTTTTTTTGACATGTGATTGTCCCTCTATTAGACTTCCGACTTGTGATTATAAGAGTGTATCTATAGCGGCGTCTATTGCCAGTAAATAGCTATTCGTACCAAAACCGCTAATACTGCCGGTTGCTACGGGTGCAATATAGGATGTCCCCCGAAAGGCCTCGCGGGCGGCAGGCTGGGAAATATGGACTTCAATAACCGGAATGCTCAAGGCTTTAAGGCTGTCATAAAGCGCCACGGAGGTATGGGTATAGGCGGCGGCGTTGATGATGACGGCGGCAGCTTTGCACCCGGCTTCTTGTATGTGCTCGACAATTTCGCCCTCAATATTACTTTGGTGAAATGACATGCCATAGCCACGGCTTTTACAGCGGGCCGCACAGGCGGTTTTTATGTCCGCAAGGGTGGCGTTGCCGTAAATTTCAGGTTCGCGTGTGCCCAGGAGATTGAGGTTTGGCCCATTGAGAATATATATGGTATTGGCCATAATAAATATTGTGTCCCTTTCCAGCCCCGCTTAGTAATGTGTTTGTTAGCAAAGCAATCAGGCTAGGCAAAGACTTAATTTATGCAGATAACGATAACCATTAACGGCGAACAATATGCGGACTTGACCAAAGGCATGAGTGTGTCTGGTTTGCTGGCGCATTTGGGTCTGCACGAAAAGAAAATCGCCGTAGAGCGGAACCGCGAGATTGTGCCAAAATCGGGCTATAAAAATATTGCCTTACACGACGGCGATGTGCTGGAAATTATTACATTTATTGGAGGTGGCTAGTGGCGACAGATAGTGGCAAATTGATCATAGCCGGGCGGAAATTTTCCTCGCGCTTGATCATTGGTACGGGCAAGTACGAAACCTACCAACAAAACGCCGATGCTTTGGCGGTCTCGGGTGCTGAAATTGTCACCGTAGCTGTGCGCCGGGTAAATCTGACCAATCCGGATGAGCCATTATTGGTGGATTATATCGATCCGAAAAAGACGGTGTATTTGCCCAATACAGCCGGATGTTTCACCGGAGAGGCAGCCGTGCGTACACTACGCCTGGCCCGTGAGGCTGGAGGTTGGGATTTGGTCAAGCTGGAAGTTTTGTCCGATCCCAAGCATCTGTACCCGGACATGGAAGAAACCATGCGGGCGGCAAAACTGCTGATCGAAGACGGGTTTGAGGTCATGGTCTATTGCTCGGACGACCCGGTATTTGCCCGAAAATTGGAAGATTTAGGCTGCGCCGCCATCATGCCGCTGGGTGCACCCATTGGCTCCGGCCTGGGCATTCAAAACCGCGTCAATATCCGCCTCATCGTAGAACAATCCAGCGTCCCCGTCATTGTCGATGCAGGCGTAGGTACGGCGTCCGATGCCACAATCGCCATGGAGCTAGGCTGCGACGGCGTCCTGATGAACACCGCAATCGCCGAAGCCCAACACCCGGTTCAGATGGCCCGCGCCATGAAACACGCGGTAATCGCAGGCCGGGAGGCGTACCTGGCCGGAAGAATGCCCCGCAAAAAATACGCCGATCCAAGTTCGCCGTTGGCGGGGCTGATTTAGGGGAGCGTTCTTTCCTTCCTCCGTTTTTCACGGGGGAAGTGCCGGAGCTCTTGCGTAGGCGATGGGGGCCGACGCTCTTGCGGCGTCGTGAGGCAATAGTGAGKGACGAAAGTTTAGAAGCGCACAAGAGGTGCGCGCGCCCATCGAGCGCCAAGAAGCGCCCACTTCCCCCGTGAAAAACGGAGGAAGGAAAAGCAAAAAACACTATAGTTCCAGGTATTCAAATTGCGTAGCACCCCGCCCATAACTCTGCGACATCTGGTAAATTTTGACCGATATTTCTGTTAGCTGACTTCCCAGTGTCGTTTCAAGCTCCGCCACCGGGATTTGCAGGAACGGCACCAGGGTTTCTTTCGTCAACACCAACACCCCGCCCGCGTCCAAAAACTCGACCACGTAGCGTTCGCTGTCCTCGCCGAGCGGCACATCGAGCGCGGCCCAGTTGTCGCCGCCGACACGGGTGCGGCGAATCCAGCTTATGTTTATATTGATGCCGCCACGTTTCACTTTTATGTGAACCGGAGAGAGCGGGCGCAGGTGGTTTGCCTGATAGTCCAGGGTGAACTTTTCCGCCTGCTCGCGGCCATTTGTTGTTGCGGTGAAGCTCAATTCGCTGCCGCGTAGTTCCGGGCTTGTGGACAGATCTTGCCAGCCTTGGCCCAGATAGATGACGCGGGCCCCAGCGGGGACTGTGGTGCCGAGCACATAATCGGTGCCGAACTGGCCACGCAAAAACTTGTTGATCCGGTAGGTGTCGGGCGCAACCAATTCGACAATTGCAGCTTGCAGGATTTCCCAACCCAAGGCGGTTTCCACAGCCAGCATATTGCCGCCGACAAACACATCTGCATCAGATAGCGACGCAAGAGCAACACCCGGCATGAAGATATCCACCTGCCCGGCCATATCAAACCGTCCGACCGGGCCGGGAGGTAAATCTGTCAGCAGTGTGCCAATAACAATCGGCTCGTCGATAGTGATTTTATCACCGCTGGCGCTGGCAATCACAGTATCCGCGAACGGACTAACCACAACCCCGACCAGTGGGCCAGTGCGGGTGCCATTGCCGGTAAAGTCCGTGATATCTAGCCCGTAGCCTTCCGGCGCAGAGACCCAAACTGGTGCGGTGGTGACGCCCGGCTCGCTACCGCTGGACAGATTAACCGCACCGACATGGATACGCCTTGCCTGGGCGGTGCGCCCGCCCAGACCGTCCAAAGCCGTGATTTGCCAGTCGCCGTCCGTTTGGACGAGCCGGACAATATCGCCCGCCTCCAGCCCAAGCAAGGACGGCGGCACCGCGAAATCCAGGCTTTCATTTTCCCGTAAAACCTGTTCAAGTAATATGTCAGCAATGGTTTTAGCCTGCCCGGTGTCCAGCACCAAGGGGGCAAAAATATCCACAATACGTTCGGTCTGAGCATATAAATCCCGGGCCATGGCCGATCCCGCCTGATAATCTCTGGCCTGGTCGATAAAGCTGATGCGTACGTCTTTGATGCGGGTTTCGCCGTCGGCGCGTTTAATACTCAAGCTTGGTTGGTCTTTGTTATAGATCAAATTTTCGGGGGCGATATTGAACAAGGCTTGCGTCCCGCGTGAAGCAAAACTCAAGCCCTCAGCCCGCTCAATCAAATCAAAACCGTACAGACGTGACAGCGGCGTCAAGGCGGCCCGCGCACTCATGGGTCTGTCCAGAACATAACCGCTAACCATGCCCAGAACCTTGCTGACATCGGGCGCATCTGCGCCGCTTGACAGCACAATATCACTAACAATATCGGCCAGACTAACCAGTCCAGTACGCCCGTTTATCCAGTGTCCGGTGCGCCAATTGCCGCCGTCTGACCAGACATCAAGCCTGGCCGGGAAATCCGGAAACGGTCTGGCGTCCCAACACCAAATATGGGCGCGAGATAGATCCACCATGGGCAGGCCGTACACGCTGGACACCGGGTTTTTGTTGTTGTCTTCTTGCCAATAACCAAGGAAAGCCTCGATATATCGGCGCTGGATTAAATCGTCGCGAGCGGCATTGGAATAATAAGGCGCATAGCTTTCGGATGATTTTGGATCCCAAAACACATTGGGTTGGTTGGCACCTTTATCAATGGCCGGGCAACCGATTTCGGTAAACCAGATCGGTTTTGACTGCGGTACCCACGGGCTGGCGCTGGCCTGCTCGACGCCGCCAATTCTGTCATAATGGGGATTGGCCCACCAACCTTTGACGTCTTTATAACGAAACACCCACGGCTTGTTATAGACCCCATCACTGATCGGGGTACGGGTCTGGCTGTCGCGGTCAGTCCCACTGGTATAATACCAGTCATAACCCTCGCCGCCTTCCATGTTAGAGCTCAGATAATCCGCATCATAAATGCGCTCATAATTTTGCCCGTCGATATGATCGACATTATCGCGCCAGTCGGACAGGGGAAAATAGGCGTCTATGCCGACCGCATCAATATTGTTGTCGGCCCATAGCGGGTCGAGATGAAAGCGTATATCACCGGAGCTATCATGATGCCCGAAATACTCCGACCAGTCGGCGGCATAACTTAATTTGGTGCCCGTCCCCAGTACCAAGCGCACATCTGCGGCCAATACTTGCAATGCGCTGACCGCTGGATAATTGGAACCTGCTCCGCGTACCGTAGTCATGCCGCGCATTTCCGAGCCGATAATAAACGCATCCACCCCGCCTGCCGCCGCCATCAAATGGGCATAGTGCAGTATCATGCGGCGATATTTATATTCGCTCGCTCCGCTATATGACACCACCCCGCCCGATACCGAAAAATCGGATATATTTGCGCTGCCGAAAAAGTCCTGCACTTGTGAGGTTCCGCCTGCGGTTTTATCAACCGTGCCAATCTGCCCGGCGGCCGGATTACAAGTAATGCGCCCGCGCCACGGAAACACCGGCTGACTATTACCGCCGTAAGGGTTGGGCAAGGTATTGCCCTCTACAATGTCCATCAGGATAAACGGATATAGGCTGGCGGTCAGGCCACGGGATTTAATCGCCTGTATAGCTTCGACAACCGATGCATCGCTCGGTGTGCCGCCGTAAACTGGCCGATCGTCTATTTTCGAGATTAGATAGGCACTGGCGCGGGTATCACTGCCCACTTGCCAATTGCCCGGCTTGTCAATCCGGTCACAGCTTTCGACTCCGGGTCTAAGCTGACATTCGCTAAGCCGCAAATCATCCCCGAACCAGCTAACGATCAAGGTCACATGGGTGCAATTTGGTAGGCCGGATTGTAGCTGGTCAAGAGCTGCATCCATATCGGCGCGGCCCGTAAGATTGTTCATATTAACCGGGCGAGAAGTGCCGGGGCCGAGCCTTTCTTCGGTGATGGTGGTGCCGTAAGCAAATTCGCCGGAACCGGGGATCAAATCAACACCCGCGATTAAATCTTCCATACGCGGTGCCTGATTGGTGCGCTTGGGCGCGCGGGCAATTTCAAAGTTAAGCTGCGGCAGGCGCGCCCCGAAATCATCCAGCGGCATGTCCTCAAACACCATATAGGCGGTGCCGCGAAAGGCCGGGACTTGTGTGCCTTCTATCTCCGCGATTAACGGGTCGGGGGCTTGGTCTTCGCTGCCCTTGTAAAGTCGGATGTTCAAATCCTTGCTTTGCAATGGCTGGCCATTGGCCCAAATTTGCCCAACCTCCAGGATCTCGCCCTCGCACAAACCAACTGCAAAACTAAGGGTGTAACTATAACTATTGGTGCGCGGGCCGCCGCCTTTGCCGCCGCGTTTTTCCTGGCGTTTGTGTTCCTTGACCTCTGCGGCCCAGATCACCTGACCGGCAATCCGCACCCGACCATAAACCCGGGCCATAGGCGCACCGTCGCTTGAACCTTGAATATGCAAAGTTTGCAAGCGCGGCCCTTCAAACACCCGGTTGTCCAGCGCATTGGTAATGGCTTGTCCGGCATAGGCAACACCGATGCGGCCTGCGGTCTGCAATAATGTACTGCCAAAATTTTTGACGGCGGTTAAAACGAGTGTGGTCATATCAGGAACTCAAATTTGGAAATGAATAGGCATAGGCACGCCGCCGTAACCAGTACGGGGCCAGGAATGAGCGCGTCACCGCCCGACCCCAATAGGCATGAACAATAAGGTCAGGCTCGATCAGCACCGCCATATGTTTGGCCTGCACTCCGGCCTGCATTCGAAATAACAATATGTCTGCGGGGCGGGCATCGCTCAGGGTGACCGGGTCAAGATGATGGTCGCAGGCCGTCTTTAATATCTCATTTTCACCTGCCTCGGCCCAGTCCGGCGTATAGGGTGGCAGTTTGGCTGGCTCGCACCCATACAGCTTGCGCCATATGCCGCGCACCAAGCCCAGGCAATCACAGCCCGCATCTTTGGTAGAGTATTGGTGCTGATAAGGTGTGCCAACCCAGCTTAGGGCTTCGTCAATAATAGCTTGTCTGGGTATGGTTTTTAACATCAGGAATACCGGGACGAACCGTCTTTGGTGTCAGTGGCACGCGGGGCGCTGAAAGCAGCGTCTTCCCCGATCAAATATGGGAAACCGCGAAAGTTGGTGGTGTTTTGAAATTGTCTACAGGCTTCGTAGGTGCGCGGGCATGTGGTGCTACCGGGAAAATTGCCCGCATCCAGACCGCATCTGGTGTCTGCAAAGCTGGCATCGCAGGATTTTGCAAATACCCGCCCTGTCGAGCGTTCAAGCACGGCGGCACGGCCCACCAATTCGGCTTCAAACTGGCCATCGCGCATGTGGATATCCCCAAGTTTACCGCTCCAGATCAGGCCATTCTCGCTTGGTTGCATCCAGTTAACACGGCGAATTTCAACCTGCGCACTGTCATACAGTCCGGCGCGGATATCGGCCTTGGTAATCACATCAGAGCTGAGAAGTCCCTGCACGGCAGAGTTATCTAGGGCAAAGCCGAGACGGGCATCAATATCAGACGGGCTAAACCCGGACGCGGCTTGATAGCTAACGCCGTCCACAACCAAATCCCGGTCATGGTCGGTAAAGCCCAGCACCATATCATCGCGTCTGGTCAGTTTCCAAACCCAACACAAACTCGTGGTTGCGCCTTCAATATGGGCTTGAAATTCAGGAGAAAATTCACGCATGGGCCAGCACCTCTATCAGAGGTATATTGACCGCGCCGCCCGCGCCGAACGCTTCCAGAGATGTGTTTAAATGCGCAATGTCAAATCGCACCGGCACATCAAATTCAAAGCTGGCAGAGATCACGACACCGTTTGCTGGAGCCGTATCAAATGTCACCAGACCGGTAGTGTAATCAATGCTAAAATCCGTGGTTGATTGTGCATTCAAACGCATGGCCAGGCTTCCGAGCACAGGCTTGGTGATCATGCGTTGCCACGATCCGGCCTGATCTTCATAGGCCTTACTAAGCTGGAATTCTGTTGTCTGCCCATCACCAATACCAATATTGTTATCAGCGGTGAAATCCACGGGATCACGAAACCGAAAGCTATATAATTGCCCGCGCCGAGCTTCAAAAAACGCGATTAAAATCTGCATATCGCCCAAGTTTTTAATGCCAACCCCCGCATCATATTTACGCCGTGAATTCGCTTGTGCCGTATTACGCTGTTCGTGACCACTGGCTAAAGTAATGATTTCCGTCTGGCGTACCGGCCCACCGCTAGCCCCGAAAGCCAGTGACAACGGAAAGCTGACATCGTGAAATGAAGACATAGTTTTTGTTCCTTTTCTTCCTTCCTCCGTTTTTACGGGGGAAGTGGGCGCCTCTTGGCGCTCGATGGGGGTGCGCACCTCTTGTGCTCTTCTGAATTTTCGGTATCCACTTTGCTACGCAAGGCCGCAAGAGCGGCAGGCCCCCACCGCCTGCGCAAGAGCTCCGGCACTTCCCCCGCAAAAGGCAGGAATGAAACAATCAAATAAATTTCTGACCTTGGGCCACTGCCCTGACCAAAGACGCGGATATCTGGCCTTGGGATTTTTGGAAACTGCTTGCGTCGTTTACGCCGGTGATATTCATGACGATATTGAGCGGATTTACGGTTTGCGACGCGCCGCCCGCCTTGCCCCCAGACAGGGCCGCACTTAACGGGTCAATTACCAATTCTTGAATGGCCAAGCTGGCCAAATCTCGGGTGATGGCGGCGGCCATATCGCGAAAGGAAAACTCGCCGCGTCTGGCGGCCCGTTCCAAAGCCAGCGCAATCCGTTCGCCGGCCTGCTCAAAACTTTGGGCTGCCAAATCGGCAGCATCTTTGGCCGGGCCTTGGGCAAAATCCGCCAACACTTTGCCAGCTTTTTCTATATCACTCATCTTTAACCTCATCAGGGTAAGTGTTCATCAAATCATCAAATTTGTCGTGAGCAATGCCGGGCTTGCCCGTACCGGAAATCAACACCAGCCAATCGCGCACCGACATTTGCCAAAACTCGGCAGGGGACAGGCCAAACCCGCGCACGGCAGTTTTTAACCACATGTCAAATGGCCATTGGTTCATGAGAACGTCTCCTCAAACAAGCGGGCCAAGGCTGGCATATATTCACCGGGCTTGGCCCGTTTGATCATGGCCGGAATGCGCGTTGTTCCGGTGTGGTCTTCGGCGCACAACATGCATTCCAACAAAGCAAGCACTTCGGATGGGTTGTGCTTGCAATTGGCAAAATTCCTGATTTTTTGGGCAAGCTCCAGCGGCCCCCTGACCCCGAGACGGCTCTCCATATGGGCCAAAGAGCCAAGCGTTAAACGCAAACGATATGTGCGGCCTTCGATTTGAAAGGCCACATCCCCCTTTTGAAACCCAGTGCCTTTTTGAAAATATGGCATTACAAAGCTGCAAATACGGGTTTGCCTGCCGATACCAATACCAGTTCATAGCTGGCCTCACCTTGGTAGCTACCGGCATAATTCAAAGCAGAGATCAGGAACAATCCGGTAATCGTGCCGAAATCCGGAATGATGATCTCGTAAGTTTCAGCCGTTTGGTTAAAAAAACTGGTGCGCACCAAGGCATCAGAGGCTCCATCTTTAAAAATACCGGCACCGCTAATCTCAATTGATTTTATGCCAGCTCCTGGCAAAAGTTCGCGCCAGGCTTCCTCGCTCCCTGAATCGGTAATGTCGATGGTTTTGGCCCCGAATTTCAAACTCTTGGTCCGAAGCCCGGCGACCGTGACAAAAGCATTTTGGTCGTTCCTGATTTTAATGAGCATATCTCGCCCGCGTTGTGCAGCCATTATTGACCTCCTGTTATGAGGGTTGGGTTGTGGCGTTAAACCGGATAACGCCGTGGAGGGTGCGCCCGTCCGGGGCGCGAAAGTTGTCGGTGAAAATCACATTGGCGTTGATCAATTTCCCTTCGGACAATTGCCAGTTACCGTTCTCCAGCACTTCCGATACGGCATTGGTCAACGCCATGATTTCGGCGCGGCCACCATACCGTGACCATAGATGCAATGTCATATTATGGGCGGTGAGTTGTAAGTTATCACCGCTCACATCTGCGCTGCGCTGTGGCCCATATGTGAGATAGGGATAGACCGGATCTTCGGGCACATGGTCATATAGTCTTGGGTTTGCCCCCAGCAGGTTTTGTACCCCTATGTCTGTGCCTAGGGCTAAATGTACGGCCTTTGCCAGGGCTTGCGCCTGATTAGTATCGTTCATTGTTGTTCCTCCTCGCAGATCAGATGCAGACGTTCACGGCGGTTGTCCGGATCGGACGCAGTGAGGACCCGCAATGTCCGATCGTCCCACAGCAGGCGGGCACGCACGGGAAAGTCACGTTGCCAGCGCACGGTTACAAGATAGGTTTTGGTAATGGCAGCCCGGCCGTTCTGCGCCCGTTCGTTCAATGTCTTTGGTTTGATATGGGCCCAGGCCTGGCCAAATAAAACCCAGGTTTTTTGCACACCGCCAAATTCGTCCGGCGTTGATTGCGGTATATAAATGCCGAGCCTGGTGCGTAAATTTCCGATCATAGCCGCACCGTCTTGTAGGGGGCCAGCAGGGCTTCGATGATAGCGGGTATGGCTGGTGCTTGCGCGGCCTCGCGAAATTCGAAAGCGTGGGTCACGAGCAGAACAATAGCTTGTCTGATTGGCAAGGGTATATCGTCAGGCGTATCGCCGTAGCCGGCTTCAAATTGGATTTCCAATATTGTAAATTCGGCAAGATAATCCGTCCAGTTTTTGTCGGGATTAAGCCGGATTTCACCGGGCTCCGTTTTTGTGGTTACGGTGTAGTCGCTTTGGGGAATATCAACCGCTTGGTCATTTTCTGCAATCAAGGTCATTCTGACAACCGAAACTAACGGCGGACGCGGTAGGCAAATATGCCTGGCGTGGGGTATTGAAGTTTTATAAATGAATGAGCGGCGGACCAAAGTACGGCCAATGCTGTTTTCCACCTGATGGCGGGCGGTTTTGATCAGGTTTTCTATCAGCGTATCTTCTGACGTCCCGTCGACGCGCATGAAAAGCTTCGCATAGGCAAGGTCAATGGGCTCGACCAAAGGTGGTGCCAAATCTATAAGGGGCATAATATTTCTCGAAGTAAAATTGGGCGGAAACTAGCGGGGGTACGCAGAACTTAGGTGGCTGCCCCCACAAGGGGGATGGGGGCAGCCATTCGCTTGTGAGGGGGTTAGCTCACCGCGAATTTGAGAAGTTTGATGGCACTGAAATCCTGAATGCCGCCGCCGACCCGTTTGGTTGTGTAAAACAACACATAGGGTTTTGCAGAATATGGATCGCGCAAAACTCTTACGCCCTGGCGGTCAACAATCAGATAGCCGCGCCGAAAATCACCAAAGGCAATGGAGGTGCTGTCAGCGTCGATATCTGGCATGTCTTCAATTTCGACCAAGGGATAGCCCAATAGAGATGAAGGTTGGCCAGCAGCGGCGGTGGGTTGCCAGATATAATTACCGTCGGCGTCCTTGAACTTGCGAAGAGCGCCAACCGTGCGCCGGTTCATGACGAAGCTGGCACCGGAACGATAGCGGGCTTGGGGTGCATAGATCAAATCAATCAAGGCATCAATGGGTGCGCTAGAAGCAAATGCGCCGGCGGCACCTGTCGCAATATAGCCGACATTTCCCCACGTATGGGATGCATTGGCAACCGCCGTATAGTTCAGCAATCCGCTTGGTTTATTGATACCGTCACCGGATGTGAATGCGGCGGTTTCCTGGGCGGCAAATACATCGCGAACTTCGTCCGCCAACCATTGGTCCACATCAGCTACACCGTCGTCCAGCAAGATTTGCGTAGCGGCAGGCATGGCGTAAAGTTCGCCTGTCGGGAAATCCAGAAGATCCATCTGCGGGGCCGTCGTTTCTGGTCTGGCGGAAGTTTCGCCAGCCCAACCGGAGGCCGCGCCGCCAATGCTTATCGGTTTCTTAAAGCTAACCGCGCCGATAGAGCGGGTCGTTGCAATTGTCCGAAACGGCGATGCCTCGACCAATGCCCGGTCAATGCGGCTTTCTGTTTCAGCCGGGGCGACATAGCCGCCCTCCGCGCCAACACCTGCGGTTAGGGCCTTGCCTTCAAGTGAATTCAGAGCACTCAGGGCCTGCACATCACCTGTGCGGATATAGGATGACCATGCGGTTTTGGCTTCGCAGTTTTGCGGGGATTCGCCAATATGGGGCTGGGCGGTTTTGATGGCCAGACGTTCGATTTTGCTGGTTTGTTGATCCAGTGCCGTGTTCAAGCGGTCGACTTTTTCCGTGAGCAGGATATCTGCCGATTGCTTGGCTTCTATTTCGGCCAGGCGCTGATCATTGGCGTCTTTGAAAGCGGCAAATGTAGCGGAAAAATCTGCTTGTGCAGTCCGTAATTCGACCGATTTGACCATTTTTATTTCCTTTTGGTTGGTTGTTTTCTTGGGGGTGGTTTTGAGGTTTCTCACATTGTTCTCCTGTGTGAAATTGGGTGTTCATAAGTGAACTTTTTATCGACTTGGTCATCGATTTGGGCGTCGATTTGGGTGATGCGTGCGGCACGCAACATTGGGAAGGCGACGATGGAGACCTCCCAAAGCTCTAATTCAATTAAGGCCCGGCCAGGATTGAGTGGCCGGCTTCGAAGTGTTCTGTAACCAATGGACAGGCCTGTAAGCGCTCCGCCGCGCACCAGTCTGGCCGTGCGGTCAGTGTGTTTGGTTCCAAGGTAAATATCGCCGCAGACAAATAATCCTGTGGCGTCTTCGAACATTCGGTTCCAGACCCCGATCGGCTTTTTGGTTTCGTGGGCAAAAAGCATGGGTAATGTGCCGTCTTTGAGCGATAAAATGCTGCTGGCAAAAGCACCTCGGTGGACAATATCTCCGCCCAGGTCTTTTTGGCCAAACAGGCTGGCATAGCCGGATATACGCATAAGTCCGGTATGCGCCGTATGGTATGTGGTCATGTTTTGATTTCTATTTGAGTTTTTCTTCGTCGAGCCGGCGTTCAATTCTTGCCAATGACTGGCGTGCCATGATCATTTGTTCTTCCAGGCGTGCCATGCGTTCAACCAGAAGCGGGCTAGCGTAAGTTGTTTTTTCCAAACTTTGTAATCGAGCTTCCGCCGCTCCGCCCCACATAAGCACGCCGGCGCTTTGAAAGGCCAAAGTTACGATAATGCCGATACTGATGCTGCGGTCTAGTTTGAAACCGCTCATAGTGTCGATGCCGTGGTTCGCGGTAATCCGGCGCGCTCGCGTTTTTCGTCCACGCTCATAAAGTCAATATCGTTGAGCGCGTTCAAAAGTGCGCTTCTCTCCATAGTCAGCGCCGGGATATTGTTTTCGTCTGGATAGATGCGTAAATCATCTCCGAACCAGTCGGACAACCAGATTGCCAGGCTATCGCCAGTTTTACGCACCAATGGCAGGATGGTTTGTCGCCAAAAAGCCAGATTGGCTTCTTTGTAATTGGCGTAGGTATTATCGCCGGGAATACCAAGCAGCATAGGTGGCACCCCGAATGCCAACGCGATTTCCCGGGCTGCTTCGCGTTTGGCATTGATAAAATCCATATCGCTAGGGCTCAGGCTCATGGCCTTCCAGTCAAGTCCGCCCTCCAGTAAAAGTGGCCGCCCGGCCGAATTGGCGCCAGAATGTTTGTTTTCCAGTTCGGKTTTCAAGCGCTCAAATTGCTCGTCGCTTAAATTCTCCGCGCCAGCGCTCCCCTTATAGATCAAAGCCCCGCTTGGCCGGGCGGAATTGTCAAGCAATGCCTTTGTCCAGACACTGCCAGCATTGTGTATATCGACGGCCTTGGCAGTGGCCTCAAGAGGGGAGAAGCCGCGAATGTCATCAAGCGGGTGAAACAGGCGCATATGGTGAACCGCCAGCAGACCTGAATTTGGGGCAGGGGTGAAGCGGCGTCTTTTGCCTGCAACTTCATAGTCCCAGGCTATTGGCCACCCGGTTGCATCTGTTACGGCCCGCATCCGGTCAGGGCGCAGGGTAAATAATGCGGCAGGCATGTCATCAATAAGTACGGCTTCCATGAAGCTGTCTCCGCCCAATTGCAAATATCCGTAAACGCTTTCAAAAAACTCAGCCCGGGACATTTTCGGATTGGGAGCGCGTAATAATTCCGTAACCGGGTCTTGCGAGGGACATGCACGATCTCGTCTGACACAAAACGGTACTGATGCAGCCGTTTCGGCAATCAACCGAATACATCTATAAGCCACCGCATTGCCTTGATAACCCTCGCGGGCCAGTGAATTATAATTTTGGAATGTCCAACTAGCTTGGCCGGACAACTGTAATGCCACCAAAGGGCCTCCGGTAACGGCGTGAGCTTTAGTGTGAGGGGGTCGGGCAAATGCCGTCCGCAGCCAGGTTTTCATAGGATATCCATTTTTATAAGATTTCGAAGAGCTGATGTCTCTGGCTCAAAACGGCACTTTGTTTGACAAGTGCAATTTCTGACCATGGATGAAATCTACCGCAACTTGCGGGGCCGTGGAAATATCTCTAGATTATTGTGGTATATGTTTGATTTATCAGAGGTTTATGCCGCGCCCATCAAGGATACACTCTGGTCGTGTTGACCTTTTCCCGCGTAATTTAGTGCCAAGGCGTAACTTTTGCGGGTTTCCGTGCGCAATTTATGTGCGCCGAGCATGGACGATATGGTAATGGCGCTGCGGTAGGCAGAAATTGCTGCTTCCAATGCGGACAAATCGTCTTCGTTTTTACCAATGTTCAGTAACACATCGCCAAGTTTTTTTTGAACGCGGGCGTCTTCAATTTGGGCCGTATCAGGGGAATAAAATTCCTCAGCGCTGCGCATGGCTTTTACGGCCTTGATTAAAGGCATGATTTCACCGGTTTCATTAGCCAGAGTGATCATGCGCAAGGCCATTTCGCGGTTAAGACTTGCCAATTCCACGGTCGCCGATTTGTGTTCGCGCCGTAAGGTTAATTTATTCACGATTGCCATTATTCGCTCCGCCAATGTAATATACATAGTCACTATGAATAATTATGGTTAAAGAGCCCTTAATTAACAAGATCAATTATTGGTCGAAATTGAAGTTTGTTAGCTATAACCGGCGCACTTTTGGAAGAGGTCTTGGTTTAAGCAATAGATCCGTCACCGCCCAGACCAATGCGTCGGCCCGGTCGGGGCTTTTCTTCGGGCCTTCAAATGCGCCAAGTGTGCATAACTCATCTTCCAATTCCGCTAACCCGCGCAAGTGTTTAACCTTGCCGCGTTCGTAAAGAGCCGCCACAGGTTCGGCCCGTGCGGTCTTGGATTTAGATGCATAAACCGTGCGCAGGGGGGCTTCGCTTTCAATGGCATTGAGAACCGCATCGACCATTTCGCCGCCTTGGTTGATTTCGGCCAGTAAATAATCTGCGTCCCAGTCACGCCATAGCTCGACCGCCAACGCCGCCCATTCAACCGGTTTCAACCCCTGCACCGTGGCATCGTGCAGCACATACACGACCGCTTGGGCGCCGAAACCTGAACGTGCAGCTACAATCAAGCCACACGCATCTGCGCTTGCGCCTGAGCTGGCGGGCGGGTCAATAGCAATGACGGTTTTATCCAGCCGTTTCGGAGCGTCGTCCACCAAAGACCGCTCAATCAGGGCGCGGCTCCAAAGTGCGCCCTCCAGGTCTTCCAGTATTTCGCCGTTCAACTCCTGGCGGCCTAATCTTGTGCCGCCGTAAATTTCATAGATGGAACGGATGAATGCCGGGGACAGGTTTTTCTCATTGTCTTTGGTCGTCGCCTTGCTGATGACAACTCCTGGTTCGGCCATAAGATTTTTTAAGGCGGGTAATGGTTTTGGTGTTGTCGTAATCACCAGTCGAGGTGTTTTGCCAAGCCGCAAAGTCAAGCGTAAATTTGACAATGTATCTTGCGGGTAGGCCCATGCGCAAAACTCGTCGGCCCAGGCACAATCAAATTGCGGCCCGCGCAGTCCGTCCGGGTCTTCGGCAGAAAACACATGTGCCACAGCTCCGCAAGGCCATTCCAGCCGCCGCCTAGACGATATGTAGGCGGGGCGTTTGTGGGGTTCGCCAATGTTGAGGAGCCCGCTTTCCCCCTCGACCATGACCTCGCGGGCTTCATTATAGGACGGAGCCACCAGTGCGATACGTTTGGCACCGTCTGTGACTTGCTGGCGTATCCATTCTGCACCTGCGCGGGTTTTTCCGGCGCCGCGTCCACCAAGTAACAACCAGATTAGCCAATCTCCCGGCGGTGGGGTCTGGTCTTTACGGCGGATTTTTTGCCAAGTGGAAAGTCTTTGAATATGGTGGTCTAATGCAGTGTCGCCCAAATGTATGAGGATTATCTCCAATTCCGCTTGGGTCAAATTATGCCCCCGTTTTGGAAAATCAGCTCGGCCAATTCAGCCGCTAAAACTTCTTTTTCCGCGTGGCTATAATCTTGATTGTTCAATTGGTTTGTCTCTGCAATAATTTTATTATAGGCGTCTGCATCCTTGATGTTTTTTATATGACTGGAAAGTTCACGGGCATGGTTTTGCGCGGTGACCTCACCTTTCACACCACTTAAATATTCCAGCAAAGCATTGATGCGCTGCACCAAAAGTTCTGTGTTGATATGGGGATCAAATCCAGAATTGGTTTCTTCTATGGGGACCAAATATATGGGTTTGTGCTTTAAGTTTCGTTCTATCATGGCCACACTATGGGAGGAGATAAAACATCATGGATAGGTTTTTTAAAAATCTCCCACAGCAAAGTAGAGCGCTCTAGACATCATCCGCATCGACAATTGGTTTGTCTTCCGAGTGCAATATCCGTGCGGCGTCACCTTTCGGGTCTTCGTATTGGCCAGAGCGTAATGTCCAGAAAAAGGCGGTCAGACCAACGACGCCAAGCCCTATAGCTATGGGGATAAGGTAAAGCAGGGCCTCCATGTCAGCGCCTGACCCTAAGGGCATTGAGGGTCACCAACATGGACGAGCCGGACATGGCCACAGCGGCGATGAGCGGTGTGACGAAACCAAATACGGCTAAAGGCACGGCGATCATATTATAGACAACCGCCAGACTTAGATTTTCAAACACCCGCCGCCCGGCGCTCTTTGATGTGGCCAGCGCGGTGATCAGACCCGACAGTTTATTGCCTTGCAAAATTATGTCAGCAGCGGCCCGTGATATATCGGCGGCGTCCGCAGGGGAGGCAGAGGCATAGGCGGATGCGAGAGCAGGGGCATCGTTAATGCCGTCGCCGATCATCAAGGTGAGATGGCCTTGCGCCTTGAGCTCATCCAGTCGGGCCAATTTGTCCTGGGGGCTGATTTCGGCCTGCCATGTATCTACGGCGAGCAGTTTGGCGGTCTCCGACGCGATTTCCTTTTTATCGCCCGTAAGAAGCTCAATACCAAACCCTCGTTTTTTAAGTTCCTCTATGGTGGTGCGGGCATCCATGCGCGGTGTGTCCTTGAACTTGAAACATAGCGGTTTGTTTTTTCCGGTTCGTAGCCAACTCTCGGTTCCCGCCCCCGGCTTCTTAACACCAACAAAGCTGGCCGAGCCAAATTTGACGGTTTTGCCGTCAATGACGGCCTCCACGCCTTGTCCAGCAATTTCACGAATATTATCGGCGGCCGGGCCAGATCCAGCCGCCTTTGCTACGGCGCGGGCAATGGGATGGCGCGAGGCACGGGCCAGCATTGCAGCGCTCTCCAAGGCCTTGGCTGGTATGTTTGCAGTATTGGAAAGTTGTAAACTGCCCAGGGTCAAGGTCCCGGTTTTGTCAAACACAATATAATCCACCTTGGCCAGACGCTCCAGCGCATCCCCTGATTTTATCAGCACGCCTTTTTTAAACAACCGCCCTGAGGCCACGACCTGTACGGCGGGAACCGCCAGTCCGAGGGCGCATGGGCAGGTGATGATCAACACGGCAATGGCATTCAGAGATGCGGTGCGCAAATCACCGCCGACCAACAGCCAGCCAATAAAAGTCAGTGCCGCCAGAGAATGCACGACAGGGACATAAAGCTGCGCGGCCCGGTCGGCTATGCGGACAAATTTACTTTTCTTCTGCTCACCAGCTTCCACCAGTTTGGAGATTTCCGACAAGAAGCTGTCACCAGACACGGCCAGTGCTTTCATGGTCAAGGGTGCGGATAGATTGATCATGCCGGAATATAGTTTGTCACCGGTTTTGGCCGCCAAAGGCAAGGTCTCGCCAGTGGCGATGGAGGTATCAATATCGGAGCGGCCCTTGATGATTACGCCGTCCACTGGAATGCGCTCACCTGCCGCGATCAAAAGATGATCATCCGGTTTTATCATAGAGGCGGGCACGGACATGATGGTTCCGTCCTTGTTGACAAGAGATGCGGTGCTGGCTTGCATGGCGGCCAGACGTTGGGCCGCTTCTCCGGTTTTAAGACGCAAGCGWTTGTCGAGATAACGCCCGATTAACAACAGGAATAACAACATCATAGCGGCGTCGAAATAGACATGCTGGTTATTGTGAATGGTCTCATAGATCGACAGGCTGATGGCCAAAATTACCGCGAGAGATATAGGCACATCCATATTGGTATGTTTGTTTTTAAGCGCGGCCCAAGCGGAACGAAAAAACGGCTGCCCCGCATAGGCTGCGGCAGGGATGGCGATTGCTGCGGAAATCCAGTGCATTATTTTGCGTTCAGAGCCGGTCATTTCGCCGCCGTCCCAAACCCCGATGGATAACATCATGACATTGACCATGGCAAACCCGGCTACGGCCATGGCTTTTAGCAGGAAATTAACCCGCCTTTTTTGCGCCAAAGGTTCCAGCTCCATATTAAACGGCTTGGCCCCGTATCCCAGTTGTTCCAGTTTTGCGACGATGGTTTCGGCTTCTTCGTCATTGCCGCGCCATTGTACATTTAGGCGCATGGTCGATAAATTCATCCGGGMCAGAASAATGCCGGGCAGGGCGGCGGTTTCGCGCTCAATCTTGGCCATACAGCCGGAGCAGTGGGCACCGCTAATCATCAGGTCGAGAGATTTTTCACCGCCGGATTTCGTTTGCACATAGGGCGTAAGCGCATCCGCGCCCAGAGCTTTTCCGGAACTCATCCGGGCCAGGTCTTGGGCGGTTGTTTGCCCGCTCGGACAGAACTCAGTGTCTTTTATTGTTATTGCTTCAGCCATATTTCATTGTTTGTGTTAAAGCTTGTTCCACCCGGTTTTTGGGTCGCTTCTCGTGCAGTAGTGAGAATGCGCCATTGCTTGCCGTCACCMGCGCCGAACTGCGCCTTGCCTAATCTGGCAAGATAACTGCCGTCCGCAGCTTGGGCAAATTTTAGCTTCACATCCAGATCGGTTTCTGCGGGGTGTTTGAGCARGCCTTTTACCGCTAGCCCGCGTACGGTTTCGCCTTCATGGTCGGTTATTCTCAGATTGATGGTATAATCAGGATTGATGGTGATATCGGCTCGCCAACCGCTGGCGATTTGCGCGGCGCGTTTCTCAATGGTTTGATTATAGGCAAGGCCCTGACGATATGACCGCTCGGTGTCCTCGCCGCGAAATGTGCCGAACGCCCAGTAAAACATGATGGCATTAACGATAAATATAACCCCGAAAAACGCGCATATCATCAGCAGGACATGTTTGCCTGTCAATTTTTTGGCCTGTTTTTTGCTCTGCGCCGTCATAATGCTGTTCCTTAATTTCTATTGGCCCGTCACAAATACGCTAGGGGTTTGTGTGCTTTGTCCGTCGTCCATATCGGTGAGGCGAAAAGTGAAGTCTTCTCGTTGGGAAAGCTTGCCGGTATCGGCAAGTGCAACATATATTTTGTAATTCCAGGTCTCGTCGGCTGGCACTTCCAATATATAATACCCGTCTTGTTTTTTAAGGCCGACGACGGAAATATTCACCCCGACCCCCGTGCTATCAAGACCTGCGACTTCCAGTTTCAAATGGCGAATTTCCGGTCTTTTATTCAATATTTTTACCGTATACCCATTGCGCACTGACCCATCAGACAAGCGCACATAATTGGGAATGCGGTCACGCAGTACATTCATATCCAATACCGAGCGGTGCGCCATGCCCCACAGCATCACGGCACCGACCGCTAACAATATGATTGTATAGGCAATTGTCCGCGCCCGTATGGGGCGGTAACGGCTTTTCTTTCCGTCTAAGCGCCGGGTTATGTTCTCGTCCGTATCATAGGCGATCAGACCTTTGGGACGGCCAACCTTTACCATAATATTGTCACAYGCATCTATGCATAGAGAACAGCCAATACATTCAAGCTGCAATCCGTCCCTGATATCAATTCCGGTCGGGCAGACGGCAATACATTGGCGACAATCAATACAGTCGCCTCGACCTTCCCATGTCGCGCCTTTTTTATGGGGGCCGCGTGGTTCGCCTCTATCGCTACGGTATGTGACATTTAAGGCTTCCACATCAGTCATGGCGGCTTGAATGCGTGGCCAGGGACACATATAGATACAGACCTGCTCGCGCATAAACCCGGCCAGTAAATATGTCGAGGCCGTGAGCATGGCAACAAAAACATAGGCGGTAAGGGGGGAGCCGCCGGTAAAAAAATGTCGAAGTACATCCGGCGCATCATGGAAATACAATATCCACGCACCGCCCGTGGCCATAGCAATCAAAATCCAGACAATATGCTTTCCGGTTTTCTTGAGGATTTTTGAAGCAGTCCATTTGGATTTTTCAAGCTTGATGCGGGCATTACGGTCGCCCTCAAAAAACCGTTCAACCTCAATAAATAAATCCGTCCAAATGGTTTGCGGGCAAGCAAAACCGCACCATAGGCGGCCAAATAAAGCTGATGCCAAAAACAATGCGATGGACGCGAAGATCAACAGGCCGGTAATATAATAGACTTCCTGGGGCCAAATTTCGATAAAGAAGAAATAGAAGCGGGCATTGACAAAGTCGATCAATACGGCTTGGTCTGGTGCGCCGGGGCCTCGGTCCCAGCGGATGAACGGCACAAAATAATAGATAGCCAACATGATGATCAGGGCAATCCATTTGATGCGCCTAAATGTACCTTTAACCCGTTTTGGAAATATTTTGGTTCTGGTTTTATACAGGCTGTCCGTATTGGATTTTGTCGACTTGGTAATGGCTTTCCATCGGGACTTACGTATTCCGGGGGCGGCTTCGCGGTGCTTTGGTTTTTTGTCGCTTTCAGACATTAGAATTATTCCGTTTCCTTGCTTGCGGCCAAAAAAATACATAGGAGGCTATAGAAAGTCCCCTATATACCAAATTTACTCGCCGCCGCCTAGGTCTGAGTGGACATAGAAGGTTAGTGCAGCAATTTGCTCTTCGCGCAAGCGTTCATTCCAATTTGGCATAACGCCAGCCCGGCCATTAAATATGGAATCCCGTATGGTTTTTGCATCACCAGCATAGAGCCATTCTGCATCGGTCAAATTTGGTGCGCCGTTTTCGCGCGAGCCTGTGCCGTCCACTGCGTGACAGCTCGTACAATTTTCAGCAAACAAAGTCTCGCCGCGCATGGCTCCGGTCCCGTCCGAGGCTTGTCCGGATAGTTGCAACACATATTGCACGAGATCATCAATTTGCGGTTTTTCCAATATTTCGTCGCGGCCATAGGCCATCATTGCGCTTAGGCGGGTATCGTCATGTTCGGCGCGAATACCGTAATTGATCGAATATTTAATATCCTCGAAACTGCCGCCCCAAATCCAGATGTCGTCGTTAAGATTAGGGTAGCCAACCACACCAAGGCCGCGCTGGCCGTGACAGGTTTCGCAATTATCTCCGAATAATGCCTTGCCCTGTTCGGTGGCGAACCGCAGCAGTTCCGGATCATTTTCAATTTGCGTGATGCTGGCCCCAATAAGCGCCTTTGCATTTACGGCCCGCTCCGCGTGCATTTCCTCTATTGCTTCGGCGACTTTAACCCGGTCAGACCAGCCAAACAGTCCTTTGGTATAGCCGTTGATCAGCGGGATAGACGGCATGACGATCGCATAGCCAACGGCCCATAATATGCTGATATAAAAAATGCCAATCCACCATTTTGGCATGGGTGTGTTAAGCTCCTTGACCCCGTCCCATTCATGGCTGGTGGTTGGTGTGCCTGTGTGGGCGTCAATGTTTACATTGTCATTATTTACATCGTCACTCATGATTGTTCCTCATTCTCCGTAGCCTCAACAATTGGGTGATCATCTTGAAACAGGACGCCGGCCGCTTCTTTTGCGCGTTTGCCGCCGCCGGGCCAAAATACGTAGACAAGCACACATAGGAAAAACACAAAGAAAAACAGCGTACCGCCGTATTTGGCTGCAAATGCAATTTGTTCATAACTCATAGCTATTTTGTCCTTCTATCTTGAGTTGTCTTTGATATTGGCTTCATATTCATCAAAATCCACCATGGTTCCGAGTATTTGCAGATAGGCAATCAAAGCGTCCATTTCTGTGATTTCAACCTGACCGTCGAAATTGCGCACCTGGGCTTTCGGATAGCGGGCCAAAAACGCATCAACATCATCGGCGTCCGGATTGACCTGGGTCTCTATATCGGACACGGCGAGCCGCACCATTTCGTCCGTATAGGGAACACGCAAGGTTTTTTGGGTTTTTAGATGAGCGCCAAAATTGGCATAGTCCAGTTTGGTGGTCGCCAAAAAAGCATAGGGCGGCATGACCGAGTCTGGTACGGCTTTGCGCGGATCGCTCATATGCATGACATGCCAATCATCGGTGTATTTGCCGCCAACCCTAGCCAGATCTGGCCCTGTACGTTTGGAGCCCCAAAGAAACGGCCTGTCATACATGCTTTCTGCGGCCAAGGAATAATGGCCRTAGCGTTCAATYTCGTCGCGCAAGGGGCGGATCATTTGCGAATGACAGGTATAACAGCCCTCGCGAACATAAATGTCCTGCCCGGCCAGTTCCAGCGGGGAGTAGGGGCGCATGCCGTCTACTTCTTCGATTGTACTGTCGATATAATACAAAGGCGCGATTTGCACAATGCCGCCGACCATCACAGTAAGCAATATGCCGACCATGAGGGCGAAAGCGCGTTTTTCCATAAAATCATGAAGACTATTCATCACTATGCTCCTTGCTTCTGCTCAAGCGCCAATCCGGGGATTGCCGATACTGATGGTTTTTTCGCTGGCGGTGTGTCGTCGTCCAATGCGTGGGCACCACCCTTGCCTTTGACGGTTAACCAGACATTCCATGCCATCAGGAACATGCCTAAAAAGAACAATGTGCCCCCCAATGCCCGAATTACATAATAAGGGTGCATGGCCTTGACGGTTTCGATGAAAGAATATTCCAAAAAGCCGAAATCCGTATAGGCACGCCACATCAGGCCTTGCATAATGCCTGATACCCACATGGCGGTAATATAGAACAAGATACCAATGGTCGACAGCCAGAAATGCCATTCGATCATACGCACGCTATACATTTCCTTTTTCTTCCACAGCCACGGCACCAGGCAGTAAAGCGCACCGAATGTCACGAGCCCGTTCCAGCCCAGCGCACCCGCATGAACATGGCCAATTGTCCAGTCCGTATAATGGGACAGGGCATTGACCGTGCGAATGGACATCAGCGGGCCTTCGAAGGTCGCCATGCCGTAAAACGCAACCGATACGGCCAACATGCGCAATACCGGGTCGGTGCGTAATTTRTCCCAAGCGCCTGATAAGGTCATCAGGCCGTTGATCATGCCGCCCCAACTTGGCATCCACAGCATGATCGAAAATACCATGCCCAAAGTTTGCGTCCATTGCGGCAAAGCGGTAAAGTGCAAATGATGCGGCCCGGCCCAGATATAGATAAAGATAATTGTCCAAAAATGCACAATCGACAGGCGGTAGGAATAAACCGGTCGCTCGGCTCGCTTTGGGATAAAGTAATACATCATGCCCAAAAATCCGGTGGTCAGGAAGAACCCAACCGCATTATGCCCGTACCACCACTGGGTCATGGCGCTTTGTACGCCGCTGGACARKGARTARCTTTTWGMMCCAAGCCARYYGAYKGGYAGKGMTARATTGTTGACGATRTGYARCAWGGCAAYCGTRACRATAAAGGAYAGRTARAACCAGTTGGMCACATARATRTGYTTTTCYTTACGCTTRACCAARGTCATCATAAAWAYRGCYAGATAGGCMACCCARACAATVGTCAACCARATGTCTACATACCATTCAGGTTCGGCATATTCTTTGGAGTGGGTGATGCCCATAAGATAGCCGGTGCCAGCGATGAGCAAAAATAGCTGATAGCCCCAAAACACGAACCACGGCCACATACCGCCGGCTAATCTAGTGCGGCTGGTGCGTTGAACCACATAAAACGAGGTTGCGAACAAGGCATTGCCGCCAAATCCGAAAATAACGCCCGATGTGTGTAGGGGGCGCAAGCGGCCAAAATTAAGCCAATCTAGCCCGACAGAATACATCAAATTTGGAAAAGCCAGTTGTAGCGCGATAACCACGCCGACCAACATGCCGGCAACGCCCCAAAAAATCGTGGCAATAACCCCAGCTTTGATAACGCCGTCGTCATATTCATAGGGGTTGTAGACAAATTTGTCTTTTGTGAAACCGTAAACCAAAGCAATGATGGCCACTGCAAAAGCGAACATAAACATATAGGCATGGGGTTTGATCACCGGGTCAACCCCGCGTGCGGCCACCATAACGGCCCAGATAAAACCAATGACGCAAATTAGACCAATGGGTAATATGGCACCATTGGCCTTTTTTATAATAGACACATTTTTAGACACGAGGCCCCCCTGATCTGTATTTTCTTATTCGGTTACATGTAAATTTTAGCACACAAATGCAAAACATTAAATGGAAAATATAAGGCGGTTTGTCACTTTGTTTTGCTCTTCATGACCTGCGACAAGACCGCGCACCCTTGGGTTTAGGCGGTAAATTTGCATGAATATTAGGACATTTATGAGAGTGTTTCACTCTTGGGAAGTAGCAGGCGAAAATGCAGGCCCGCAAGCCGAGACGCCGCAATAATGGAGAAGGACATGCAACTGATACAAAACTGGACAAAAGAAAACCGGGTAAATTACGGCAAGCAGGTCATGGTCGTTGAACACAGGCTCAACGAAACAGGCTTGTTTACGGACGAGGCTCTGGCGGCAATGCTGGACGAACATCCGAACCATTTAATTGATTTCCAGCATTTACCGGATAATCCCGACTATCCAGACCAGCAAGTAACGGTTGATTTTAGCGGTGCCGACGGCGCCACCATGGTCAAGGCGGCCAAGTCATCGGGAAAAGTCTGGATCAATGTGCGCGAAGCCATGAACCAGAGGCCGGAATATAAAAAAATCCTAGATCAATTACATGAAGAATTAGAATCCCATACAGGAAAAAATGCAGATCGGCGCAATTGTCGGGGCGGGATATTGATCTCCTCAGCTACGGCGGCGACGCCCTATCATTCCGATCCGACCATGACCCATTTATGGCACATACGCGGTCACAAAAAAGCCTGGGTCTACCCAAAGACCCAAGGTTTTTTACCTGACAAACATTATGAAAGTATTGTGCTGGGCCAGGTGGATGAGGATATGCCGTTTAACTATGCCATGGATAAGGATGCTGTAGTTGCGGGTGCAGACTTGACGGGCGGAGAAATGGTAACCTGGCCGCACCGTTCACCGCACCGGGTAGAAAATGTCAGTTTTTGTGTGTCCATGGTGATGGAATTTTCCACAACGCGCAGTGCATTTACCAATGCGGGCATGTTTGCCAACGGCGTGTTACGCCGCAAATACGGACGTAACCCAAGCTGGGTTAATGCGTCCGCCCCTGAAAAAGTCGCCAAAGCCGCTCTTGGTCGGGTGATGAGAAATATGGGGGCGCGCAAAACTTTTCGTCGCAAAGATCTGGTACATTTCAAGCTTGACGAAACGGTAGAAGGRTTTGTCCGMGCMGTYGCMARGCCCTATGAGCGGGTGCATTAGGSYYKMRKYKMRAAKWGYMKYKMWRASKWMRRSYWTWWAMGWAWRSYYKSSSMMRWTGCCCGCGCCCGTTGCCCGCGCCCGTTGCCCGCGCCCGTTGTATGGGTAATCCCGGTAAGCTCTGCACCTGTTTTGACCTCGATATACTGCTAATCTATAATGGCCGAACCCGTGCCAGCGATATCCCTATCCAGCAAAGCTACCTGTAAGCATACTCGCCTCTATGTATTTGCTCATATCAACAAATTGTTCAGATATTTTCATTAGCGTGGTACATTGATGAATGTTCATTTTATGTTCATGGCGGCGGTGAAAATTTCGCCTGAAATCACTAATTTATACTTAATAAAATGATAAAATGGCATTGTGTCCCACTCTATCCTATGTTATCCCATTTATAAGATAGCGAATGCCTTGCTATGGGGGACATAATGTTTTTGTCACGTGTAACGAATGCGCTGGATGCCAAGGGGCGGGTTTCCGTACCTGCGGATTTTCGCGCCGTTATTTCCAGTGACAGGGCGTCGGGGAATTTTGACGGCATTATTGTTTGGCCTAGCCTAAGTGGCCCATGGCTTGAGGGCGGCGGTATTGCTTTGATGCGGGAGTATCAGGATTTGCTCGATAATATGGACCCCTTTGATGATGACCGCATAGTTTTTGAGCGTACCATATTTGGGGAGGGCCGCCGTTTGGCTTTTGATGCCAATGGGCGGGTGTCCTTGCCAAAAGATTTGGCAGTATATGCAGGTCTGGACAAGCAGGTGACATTTGTTGGTTTGGGGCGTCGGTTTGAAATATTGAACCCGAAAGACTGTGAAACTAAATTTCAGCAAGCCCGCGCCAAGGTGCAACAAAACCCGCACCGATTGAGATTGGGTGGCAAGCCCGCTTCGCAAGATAGCGCAGGGTCGAGATGAGCCATATCCCCGTCATGCTAGGCGAAGTGTTGGAGGTGTTGTCGCCCGTGGACGGCGAAACAATTATTGACGGCACATTCGGAGCTGGCGGGTATAGCGAAGCTATTTTGCAAGCCGCAAGTTGCAGTTTAATCGGTCTTGATCGTGACCCACGGGTTCGGCCTCATGTGGAACGATTGTCCGCCAAATTCGGCGCGCGGTTTAGGTTTGTCCAGATCGAATTTTCCAATCTGGATCAAGTCGCAAATGGTGAGATGGTGGACGGCGTGGTCTTGGATATAGGTGTGTCGTCCATGCAGTTGGATGAAGATTTACGCGGGTTTTCCTTCATGCGCGACGGGCCTTTGGATATGCGCATGTCAAGCTCTGGGCCTAGTGCGGCGGATGCCATAAAGCATATGTCTCACAATGACTTGCAGCGGATATTTAAAGTATACGGCGAAGAACGCCGGGCGCGTAGATGTGCGGATTTTATTGTCCGGGCGAGGGACGACAATCCGGTCGAGACGACGGGTACGCTGGCACAAATAATTACATCTGCTTTGGGGCAATCCGGCAAGCGCCATCCGGCAACGCGGGTGTTTCAGGCCCTGCGAATTTTTATCAATGACGAGCTCGGCCAACTGGTGCGCGGCCTGCTGGCTGCGGAGCGGGTTTTAAAGCCAGGCGGGCGTTTGGTCGTGGTCAGTTTCCATTCTTTGGAAGACCGGATCGTCAAGCTTTTTCTACGCCGCAGGAGCGGTGAGGTTAAAGGTGGTTCGCGGTATCTTCCCCCCCCAATCGCCAATGAAAATGCCCCGTCATTTGTTCTGGCCAGCCGCTCATCTGCCAGCGCGGGTAAGGGCGAATTACAGGCAAATCCCCGCGCCCGTTCGGCCCGGTTGCGTGTCGGTGTGCGCACCAGTGCAAAGCCGTGGCCTGTTGAGGATGATTTGCTGCCAAATGTACCGGGGCTGGATGTTCTTGCGGGGTTGATCCCATGAGATATCGCAGTTCCGTAGCGCCGCGCACCAGCAAGCCTGGCTGGATTTTATTGATGTTGCTCGGTGTCGGCATGGTGGTTGTATTGTATTCGCTCAAATCCAAAACACTGGCTGCAATGGTCAGGGTTGATGCTCTGGAGCGAAAACTGGTCGATGAGAAACAGGCCGTTCATGTCTTGGAGGCGGAGGTGGCCCATTTGGGTCGCCCAAGCCGTTTGCGAACATTGGCGGCGCAGCAGCTTGGTCTGCAGCCAACGCCAATTGAGCGGACATTGACATTGGAAGTTGCGGTGCAAGAATTGCGCGAGAAGTCCCTTAAGGCCAAAGTGGGTACCCAATGAGCAAGCTGACCCAAAATGCGTTACCAGAACTATCGGACAAACACGGGTTTATGGCGTCTGCACCAACTTTGAATGTGTTGGACGAAGAGTTGAAACTTGTCCGCCAAACCAGAGTGCGCATTATTATGGGCATGTTGGTATTTGGGTTGTTTTTCATGATTTTGGTGTCACGTTTGGCAGAAATATCCTTGCTGCGTGCACCGAAAGCCGTATCTGGGATGACCGTTAATACTGTCAAATCCCGTGCCGATATTGTTGACCGCAATGGTGAGTTATTGGCCACAAGTTTGATGACATACTCTTTGGGCGCCGATCCGAGAAAAGTGTGGGATCCCGTAGCTTCTACGGAGGCCATTATATCAGCGCTTCCGGGTCTTGATCCGGCAGTGGTTGAGGGCAGATTGTCGTCAAATAAATCATTTATCTGGTTGCGCCGCAATCTCACGCCCAAACAACGCCATGCAGTGTTTTCCCTCGGATTGCCGGAGTTGGAGTTTAGGGTTGAGCCAAAGCGTGTATATCCACGCGGCAGATTGGCGTCTCATATTCTAGGGTTTACGGATATTGACCAAAACGGCACTGCCGGCGTGGAGCGCGTGTTTGACGAACAGCTTTTTAAAGAGAATGCCCCGGCAAAACGCTTGTCTTTGGATATGGGTGTGCAGTTCTCTGTGGAAGACGAATTGAGAGCCGGTATGAAAAAATTCCAGGCCGATGCGGCCTCTGGTATTGTGATGAATATCAAGACCGGCGAAATTCTTGCCATGGCCTCAATGCCGGACTTTAACCCAAATCGTTTTGGCGACACATTGCCCCAAAATCGCCTCAACCGTGCCTCAATGTCCTTGTATGAGCTTGGTTCAACTTTCAAACCGATCACCATGGCGTTGGCCCACGAGACCGGGGTAATGAGAGACGAAGAGAAACTGGACGTGCAAGATAAATTGGTCATACAATCCAAATCGATCACAGATGATCACCCCAGCCCTGTGGCTTTGGGAGCCTATGATATTTTGGCGCAATCATCAAACCGGGGGGTGGCGCTCCTTGCTCTTCGCTCCGGAGCCGAGGCACAACAGGATTTGCTCAGGCGTCTTGGGCTGTTTTCGCGTGTACCCATAGAATTGCACGAAAGCGCCGCGCCGTTGGTGGCAGAGGAATGGCAGGACATCACCACGGCGACCGTGGCCTACGGACACGGTATTTCCGTGACCCCTTTGGCGTTGGCGTCAGCGCTGGCGACTTTGCTGAACGGCGGGGTATATGTGGAGCCGACCATTGAAAAACACCGCTTGGGTAAAGCGGTCCGTTCCCAACGCGCAGTGTCGGTCCAGACCTCCAAGCATATTATCCGTATGATGCGATATGTTGTCACAGACGGTACGGGGCGAAATGCYGCCGTTAAAGGGTATGAAGTTATGGGCAAAACCGGGACTGCGGAAAAGCTTATAAATGGCAAATATGTCAAAAACCGTTTGGTGACATCTTTCGTGGCCGCATTTCCTTATTCCGATCCGCAATACCTGGTGTTTATCGTTTACGACGAACCCAAGGCTTACGCAGGCAGTTCGGGGTATGCGACCGCAGGCTGGAATGCGGCACTGACGGCCCGGGCTGTGACCGAGCGCATTGCACCATTACTGGGTGTCAAGAAAATCGTGGAGACCAGTGCATTGCACAAGGGGTTAAATGGGACAGTAAATGGGGGCATGCAATGATGTTGTCCAAACTGATTGCCCCGCAAATCTTAAACGGGCCGGATGTTAATATTACGGGCCTTAGTTCGGATAGCCGTGCTGTGCGGGGAGGATATTTATTTGCCGCTCTACCCGGCAGGTTGGCGGACGGGCGCGATTTTATTGAAAGCGCGTTGGGAAACGGCGCGGCTGCCGTTCTGTCGACCTCGGGCCTTGCGGATATACCTGTGCCACATATTGGCCTTGATAATCCCCGCCGTCTGTATGCGAATATCGCCGCCAAGCTATATCCCGGACAGCCAGATACAGTGGTGGCACTGACGGGTACAAATGGTAAAAGTTCGACCATAGAATTTTTGCGACAAATCTGGGACTATGCCGGGTTTAATGCGGCTTGCTTTGGGACGCTCGGTGTCACCAGTAAACAGGGTGTGTTGCCGTTAAAACATACCACGCCGGACGCTGTTGCCTTACACCAAACCCTAGCTGGTCTGGCCGAGACCGGTATTAGTCACGCAGGCATGGAGGCCTCTTCCCACGGGCTTGAGCAATATAGGCTTGACGGTGTGACATTAGCGGCGGTCGGATTTACCAATTTGACCCAAGACCATTTTGATTATCACGACAATATGGAAGATTACTTCCTGGCCAAATCACGTTTATTTACGCAATTGGCACCGAAGAAAATACCAGCCATTATCAATGTCGACGGCGATTATGGACGCCGTATGGCCAAGCTAGCCGCAAAGGCAGGGCTTGAGGTGATGAGCGTTGGTTGGAGCGGCGAACATATCCGCATTGCCGAGTTGACCCCACGTGCTTCAAGTCAAAGCTTGCAATTGATGTGGGGGGGCAAGCGCACTAAAATTAACTTGCCATTGGCGGGAGAGTTTCAAGCCCTGAACGCGGTGAGCGCCTTGGGTTTAGCGGTTAAAACCGGGGTGGCAAAAGCAGTGGCACTTGAAGCATTGGAGCATTTGCACGGTGTGGCGGGACGTATGCAGTTGGCGGGGCATACGAATGCGGGTGCGCCCGTATTTGTCGATTTTGCCCACACGCCAGACGGGTTGGAAAAACTGTTGCGCGGCGTGCGGCCCCATACCATGGGGCGGATCATTATCGTATTTGGTTGCGGGGGCGACCGTGATCCGGACAAGCGTCCAAAAATGGGGAAGATTGCCAATAAGTTGGCAGAGCTGGTGATTGTCACGGACGACAATCCGCGCACAGAAATACCTGCGGATATACGTGCAGCCGTGCTGGCGGGTTGTCCCGATGCGCAGGAAATTGCCGATCGGGGTGAAGCCATCAAATACGGTATTTCTCAGTTGCAAAAGAATGATTGTCTGGTCATTGCTGGCAAAGGCCACGAGACTGGCCAGATTATTGGTGATAAAACTATTCCGTTCAGCGATGTTGCTGTGGCGCGTGAGGCTTTGTTATGACCGCCTTGTGGACACATAAAACGGCGCAGGCGGCGACAGGCGGACAAGCGGTGGGGGAGTGGGAGGTCAGTGGTCTGTCCATAGATACCCGAACTTTGGAGCCTGGGCAATTATTTGTACCGCTCAAGGATATAAGGGACGGGCACGGCTTCATCCCTGCGGCTTACGCGAAAGGTGCGGGGGCGGTGATTTCTGAGCATCCGATTACAGACAACCCCGCCTTGATCGTGCCTGACAATTTGCAAGCGCTGGAGGATTTAGCCATTGCCGCTCGCCAGCGTTCAAATGCTGTTCGTATTGCGGTTACGGGCAGTGTCGGAAAGACCAGTGTCAAGGAATTGATTTCGGTGATTTGCCAAACCTCCGATCCAACCCATGCCTCAATCAAATCTTATAATAATCACTGGGGTGTGCCTCTGACCTTGGCCAGCATGCCAGAGAATACCAAATACGGAATTTTTGAAATGGGTATGAACCATGCAGGTGAGTTGCAAGCTTTAACCAAAATTGTCCGGCCAAATATCGCCGTCATCACCAAAATCGCTGCGGCGCATTTGGCGCATTTTAAATCGGTTAAAGCCATAGCATTTGCAAAGGCGGAAATTCTATCAGGGCTCACCAAAGACGGCATTGCCATATTGCCAAGAGATAGCGAATATTACGAACTGCTCGCCGGGCAAGCAAACCGTGTCTTATCATTTGGCTGGCACGAAAAAGCCAATGCGCGCATCGTCGAGACAACATTAAGCCCGACAGGGAGCCGCTCGGTCATTTGTATAGCCGGGCGAAATATTGAAGTGGAGCTTCCCCTACCAGGTCGGCATTGGGTCGAGAATACCGCCTGCGCTTTATTGGTGGCCTACAGTGCAGGAATAGAATTAAACGGCGTTATTAAAGCATTGAAAATTATAGATAAACTACCCGGACGAGGTGAGGTTTTCACCCTTAGGTTTGATAATAAAACCGTCACCCTCATAGACGAAAGTTATAACGCCAACCCCCAGAGTATGAACGCGGCCATTGCCACATTGGGCCTGAACGAGGGGCGTAAAATAGCGGTGCTTGGCGATATGCTGGAGCTTGGCCCCGCCGAGGCGCAGCTACATGCCGACTTGCTTGAGCCCTTGCAGGACGCCAAAATAGATTTAGTTATGACTTGCGGTGAGCGAATGAAAAACCTGGAAAGTGTTTTGCCAGGCCCTATGAACGGCGGCTGGTACACAGATGATATTTCGTGCTTTGACGGACTTAAAGCACTGCTGAAACATGGCGATATATTGATGGTCAAGGGATCAAATGCATCGGGCATGGGAAAACTGGTTGCGGCTTTAAAACAACAAACACACGCAGATAATAACAATAATAAAAAGGATAATGCTCATGTTTTATGAATGGCTGGCACCTTACGCCGATCAATTCCAGGTATTTAATCTGTTCAATTATATCACATTTCGGGTCGGCGGTGCCGTGATGACCTCCATGCTCATCGCTTTTATTTTCGGGCCAAAACTGATCCGGGTTTTGCGTATGAAACAAGGCAAGGGCCAACCGATCCGTGACGATGGCCCGCAGAGCCATATTGTTGCCAAGGCCGGAACACCAACCATGGGCGGTTTATTGATTTTAGTCTCCATGGTGATCTCTACCTTGCTGTGGGGCGATATGGGTAATCCGTATTTATGGATTGTGCTTTTGGTGACAATAGGTTTTGGCGCGGTTGGATTTGCGGATGACTATTTAAAGGTGTCCAGACAAACGCCAAAAGGGCTGGACGGAAAAATCAAACTGGTGATAGAATTTGCCATTGCCGCCGTCGCCGTTTACGCCGTATCGCGGGTTTCGCCAGGGGAGCCATCGCATTTTGGTACCGGGCTTGCCGTGCCTTTTCTCAAGGATACTTTGTTTAATCTGGGGATTTTCTTCATTCCGTTTGGCTGTATTGTAATTGTCGGGGCCTCCAATGCGGTCAATATGACGGACGGTCTGGACGGGCTGGCGATTGTGCCTGTGATGATTGCCGCGGCCAGTTTTTCGGCCATAGCCTATCTGGTTGGTAATGCGGTTTATGCGCCTTATTTGGGGGTTCCCTATGTGCCGGGCAGTGCCGAGATTACCATCGTTTTGGGCTCATTGCTGGGCGCGGGGCTAGGGTTTCTTTGGTATAATGCGCCGCCGGCCATGATATTTATGGGCGATACCGGATCATTGGCTTTGGGCGGGGCGTTGGGGGCTGCGGCAGTGGCGACCAAGCACGAAATCGTATTGGCGATTATTGGCGGCTTGTTTGTCCTAGAAATGGTATCGGTTATTGTGCAGGTGGCATCGTTTAAACTTACGGGCAAGCGGGTGTTTCGTATGGCGCCCATTCATCACCATTTTGAGAAAAAAGGCTGGGCCGAACCCACTATTGTCATTCGTTTTTGGATCATCGCGGTTATTCTGGCCATGATCGGTCTTTCAACATTAAAACTGAGATAGGGAAGGCCAAGGACTATGATCGAGGCAGGCACATTTAAAGGAAAAACCATCGCCGTTTTCGGGCTGGGCCGCAGTGGTGTCACGGCGGCACTGTCCTTGCAAAAAGGTGGTGCCAATGTTCTTGCCTGGGACGACAATAAAGCCAGTCGGAAAACGGCCAAAGACCTAGGCGTTTGCGTCAAGGATTTAAGCAAAGCCAATTGGGACAAAATCGATGAACTTGTCTTGTCACCCGGCGTGCCTCACGCACTCCCGACAGCTCATTGGAGCGCGATTAAGGCCAAGGCTGCGGGCGTGCCTATCATTTGCGATATAGAAATATTTGCCCGTGAAGTTATGGCCCGTGCCCCGGAACGCCGCCCCAATATCATCGCCATTACTGGCACCAATGGTAAATCCACCACCACGGCCCTCATAGGGCATATTTTGGAGCAGGCCGGGCGCGATTCACAAGTCGGCGGCAATATCGGGCGCGGGGTACTTGATTTGGAGGATATTTATGACGGTGCGAATTATGTGCTGGAGTTATCGTCTTACCAATTAGAGCGCACATTCAGCCTGAAACCCGATGCCGCGATTTTTCTGAACCTGACACCAGACCATTTGGATCGTCACGGCGATATGAAAGCCTATGAGCAGGCTAAATTACGGATTTTTGCCAATCAGACAAATGAGGATGCGGCGATAATAGGCGTAGACGGACCCCAAGGCAAACGCATCTGTTCACGCCTGAAAGCACAAAATGGTCGCCGGGTTTTGCCCATATCTGGCAAACGCTCATTGGGGCGCGGGGTTTGTGTCATTAAGGGCAAGCTCTATTCCATGATGGACGGGCGTTGTGAACTGGTTGCAAATTTGCACGAAGCACAAGGGCTTGACGGTGAGCATAATTGGCAAAATGCCGCCGCCGCCTATAGCGCCGTGCGCGCTTTGGGGCTAAAGCCCGCAACCATCGCCACTGCCATTCTCAATTTTCCGGGCCTTGAACACCGGCTGGAAAACATCGGCCATGCCGGGCCGGTGAAATATGTAAATGATAGCAAGGCGACAAATATGGATGCGGCTTTGCAGGCACTGAAAACCTATGATAATATTTACTGGATTGCCGGTGGCCAAGCTAAGCAAGATCAGGCCAAGCAAAATCAGGCTAAAGATGGCGGTATAGATGCACTGGCCCCGTATTTTGGCAATATTACCCGTGCCTATTTGATCGGGGACGCCGCACGTGATTTTGAGCGAAGTTTAAAATCCGGTAAAGTTGCGGCCAAGGTGTCTAAAGAGCTGAAACTGGCCATCATGTGCGCCACCAAAGATGCGCTGGCTTCACGGGCGCCCAACCCGGTGGTTTTGTTGTCCCCGGCCTGTGCCAGCTTTGACCAGTTTAAGGATTTCGAAGCACGCGGCGACGAATTTCGCAAGCTTAGTCTTGAAATTATTGAGCTGTTCGAACGTGAGAAAGCCAATTTCGGGCTTGGTGCCAACCTCAAAAAAAATGCCCCATGATAGGGCGTTCGCGCACTAACCGTTTCGTCCTTTTGGAATGGTGGCGAAGTATTGACCGGGTCACATTGGGCTTGTTTGTGGCCTTGTTGATTGTTGGTCTTGTATTGTCCATGGCCGCCAGCCCGGCGGCAACATTCCGTTTATCTAAAACCTATAGTTTTTATGAAGATAAGCCGTTTTATTTTTTAAACCGTCACGGGGTTTTTGTCGCCGTGGGGCTCGTTAGCGCTATTATAGTCTCGATGTTACCAATAAACAATGCCCGCCGTTTGGGGGTTTTGGCGCTTGTCGGCGGGATGGTTGTGCTGGCGGTTTTGCCGGAGCTTGGTCATAGTGTCAAGGGGTCGAAGCGCTGGATTAAAATCGGGCCACTGTTGTTGCAGCCATCTGAATTTGTCAAACCGGGGCTTGTGGTTTTTGCCGCCTGGAYRWTTYCWRTGYKCMMWRYWMWYCYWKWAKWYYCAGGAATAATTATTTTGTTTATGGTGTTTGGCGTGTTGATATTTATGTTGATCAACCAGCCAGATGTAGGACAGTCTATTTTATTGACCCTGTGCCTGGCTTCGGTGGTGTTTTATGCTGGCTTGCCTATGAAGCTTATCGGGATTCTGTTCGGGGCATCTGTTGTTGGCGGCATTATTGCTTTTCAATTTCTTTCCCATATGCGTGACCGTATCATTAGTTTTCTTTACCCTGAGAATATAGAGACTACGCAAACGGGTAAGGCGCTTCAGACCATTGCTAACGGCGGGCTTTTTGGGGTTGGCCCAGGTGAGGGAAGCGCCAAATACAATTTACCTGACCCCCATACGGATTTTATATTTGCGGTGGCGGTTGAGGAGTTCGGGTTTTTAATRTCGGGCGGACTTATTTTATTGCTCGCGGCATTTGTAGCTCGTTGTTTTAGAAATGCAGTGCACTTAAACGATTATTTTTCCCAGTTGGCGGTTGCCGGACTGGCGACAATGATCGGCTTGCAAACCATGATCAATCTTGCCGTAAACCTCAATATTGCTCCGGCTACCGGTATGACTTTACCGTTTATTTCCTACGGAGGTTCGTCCATGCTGGCGTTGAGTTTTTCTGTCGGACTGATTCTCGCCTTTTCGCGCAAACGTCCGGGGGCATATGGGTACGGAATAGATTAGCACTATAGATTAGCATTATGAGCAAACGAATATTACTGGCGGCAGGGGGAACAGGCGGACATATGTTTCCAGCCCAGGCTTTAGCGGAATGCCTAAAAAATGATGGCTGGCAGATTGCCATGATGACCGATGCCCGTGGACGCAAGCATGTGGGCAATATTCCGGCTGATCCGGTTATAGAGGTGCAAGCGGCCACTATATCTCCGCGCCGCCCTGTCCGTGCCATTGGCGGGATGTGGAAGTTGATGCAAGGGGTGGGCACGGCCAAGGCTTTTATCAAAGATTGGCAACCGGATGTGGTGGTCGGGTTTGGCGGTTATCCGGCCTTTCCGGCACTGAAAGCGGCGCAAGCCATGAAAATACCGACGATTTTGCATGACCAAAATGCCGTGCTGGGCCGGGTCAACCGGGTGTTTGCCCGCAAGGCCAATATGGTGATTTCCGGTTTTGATATATTGGAGAAATTACCCGCCGGAATTAAAAAAAATGTCCATTGGCAAGTGTTGGGCAATCCGCTGCGGGCAAATATATTAGCGGCAAGCCAGCGGGTTTATCAGCCACCGGGGGATCAGATAAATTTATTGATTGTCGGGGGCAGTTTGGGCGCGAGATTACTTTGCGAGACAGTGCCAAAAGCGGTGGCTTTGCTTTCAGACGAGATGCGTAAGCGGCTGTCAATTGTCCAGCAAACCCGACCAGAAAGCCTGGATTTGGCCAGAGAGATATATGCGAAAGCAGGGGTTCGGGCCATATGCGAACCTTTTTTCTCGGACATTGAAACCCATCTTGCCAAAGCCCACTACATTATTGCCCGGGCTGGCGCATCAAGTGTTTCGGAAATTATGGCTATGGGATTACCGTCCCTATTGGTACCATTGAAAATTGCAATGGATGATCACCAGACCGTAAATGCTTTGCCCCTAAAAAACCTTGGCGCTGCCGATATTTTGCCTGAATTCGAGTTTACGCCGGACAGAGTTAAATCTATTCTTACGGAGAGGTTGAATGATTCGTCCTGGCTCGAAACCGCATCTGGTGCGGCCCGCTCAGCGGCCAAACTGGGTGCCACCACTGATTTGGCGAAATGCGTTACTCGTATCGCCGCGCAATAACGGAAAGGAAAATATGCAAACCCAAATGCCATTTGAACAGATGCCGTTTGAAATTGGGCCCATTCATTTTGTCGGCATAGGCGGCAGCGGCATGAGCGGCATCGCCGAGGTTATGCTCAATCTGGGCTATCAAGTGCAAGGCTCGGATATCAAGGACAGCGATATAGTCAAGCGGCTCAAGCGTTTGGGCGCTACAGTTTTCATCGGACAAAAAAGTGATCAGGTTCACGGGGCAGGGGCACTTGTGGTCTCCACGGCGATCGCGCAAGATAATGTAGAGCTGGTTGAAGCCCGCGCCCGTGCTATTCCGGTTGTGCGCCGGGCTGAAATGCTGGCCGAATTGATGCGGCTCAAATGGGCCGTGGCTGTCGGCGGTACCCACGGTAAAACCACGACCACATCTATGGTAGCGGCGCTTTTGGACGGGGGCGGGCTTGACCCGACGGTGATCAACGGCGGCATCATCAATGCTTATGGTGCCAATGCCAAATTGGGCGCGGGCAAATGGATGGTGGTGGAGGCGGACGAATCTGATGGTTCTTTCTTAAAACTGTTTCCGACCGTGGCAATTGTGACTAATATTGATCCAGAACATATGGAGCATTACGGGCATTTTGATAATCTACGGGCCGCCTTTGACAAATTTGTCGAAAACCTACCGTTTTACGGGTTTGCGGTTTTGTGCATAGACCATCCCGAAGTGCAGGCCTTGGTCAGCCGGGTCACTGACCGCAAAGTGGTCACATACGGATTTAACGCGCAGGCTGATATTCGCATTGAAAACCTGCGCTATGAAAAGGCAAGCGCCGTATTTGATGCAGTATTTCGTTCGCGCGGAGAAATAGCCGAAATCAGGTGGGCTGATTTGGTGTTGCCAATGGCCGGAGACCACAATGCGCAAAATGCTTTGGCAGCCATCGCAGTCGCCTATGAGCTTGGCATAAATCAGGCGCAAGTCCGGGCGGGGCTGAACGGTTTTGGCGGTGTCAAACGCCGCTTTTCCCATGTCGGGAGTTGGAATGGTGTCAGCATCATTGATGATTACGCCCATCACCCGGTTGAAATTTCCGCCGTGCTGAAGGCGGCCCGGCAGGTAAGTGAAGGGAAAATACATGCGGTCGTTCAACCGCACAGATATTCGCGTTTGCAGGATTTGTTTGAAGAATTTTGTACCTGTTTTAATGATGCTGACGGGGTTTATGTCACTGATGTATACGAGGCTGGAGAAGCGTCCATAGACGGTATAGACGGCCCGGCACTTGTGGAAGGATTACGACGTCATGGCCACAAAAATGTACGTTCAGTTAACCGCAAAACATTGGCGCAAGTCTTGAAACCTGCACTAGAGCCCGGCGATTATGTTCTCTATCTTGGTGCGGGCGATATTACAGTGTGGGCCGCCGAACTTGCAGAAAAACTGGCGGAGGCGTAGATATGACCTTCCCCTCTATTCTTGACAAATTGCCAGAAGTGCGCGGGCGGTTAAAAGAAAATGTGCCTCTGGCCCCCTATACTTGGTTTAGGGTTGGGGGGGTGGCGCAAGTTTTGTTTATCCCCGAAGATGAAGCCGACTTGGCCTTGTTTTTGGCCGGGACGCCTGCGGAAATTCCGGTACATGTCTTGGGCGTTGCTTCCAATACACTGGTACGAGACGGCGGGGTGCCGGGTGTGGTTGTTCGGCTTGGCCCAAATTTCGGGAAAGTGGAATTACTAGGTGAATATAGAATACGGGCTGGCGCGGCGTGCCTTGATTCCGTATTGGCAAAACATGCCGGGGCATCGGGCATTGGCGGCTTGGAGTTTTTTGTCGGCATTCCCGGAACAGTTGGCGGGGCTTTGCGCATGAATGCCGGCTGTTACGGCGGGGACACCAATAGTGTGTTATTAGAGGTGATTGCACTGGACAGGCGCGGGCGGCGGCAAATCATATCGGTGCGCGAAATGGGTTATGCCTATCGGCACAGCGATGTCCCTGAAGATTTGATTTTCGTTGAAGCAATATTTCAAGGCTATGAGAAGCATCCAAGCCATATTTTTACCCGCATGAAAGAAATTAAATCCGACCGGGAATTGTCGCAACCTTTACGCGAAAAAACCGGTGGGTCGACCTTTAAAAACCCGGACCCGGCACTTTCGGGTGATCGCGGTGCCTGGCAGTTGATTGATGCGGCTGGCGGTCGGGGTTTTGAAGTTGGCGGTGCGCAAATGTCCGAGAAACATTGTAATTTTATGATCAATAAACAAGATGCCAGTGCAGCTGATCTGGAGGAACTTGGTGAGACCATTCGCGCCAAAGTCCTCATATCCGAAAATATAAATCTGGCCTGGGAAATCCGGCGTATTGGTGTCAGGCGGATATATCATGGTTGAAAAAATCGCGGTACTCATGGGCGGCATATCGGCGGAGCGGGAAGTGTCTTTGGTTTCAGGTCGTGCGGTAGAAAAAGCCTTGTTGGTGCAAGGTTTTAAAACGGTGACTATTGATGTGGGACGGGATTTATGGACGCAATTGGCCCGCATCAACCCGGATGTAATTGTCAATTGTTTGCACGGCGAATGGGGGGAAGATGGCCGGGTTCAAGGCCTGCTGGATTTATTTGGCAAGCCTTACACCCATAGTGGTGTGTTGGCATCGGCACTGGCTATGGATAAACACCGGGCAAAAATTGTCTTGAAAGCGGCGGGTATTCGCGTGCCTGTTGGTAAGTTGGTGGCGCGCAAACTTGCGGCGCAAAAACACGTGATGCGACCGCCCTATGTGGTCAAACCCAAYRMYSAAGGCTCYWSYGTCGGCRTYTATMTSGTSCMYRAAGRSGCMAACSGRCCGCCRMWWKWWWYMKCYRWKAWSGAAAAAATGGGCGATATGGTGCTGGCGGAACGGTTTGCTCCGGGGCGGGAGTTGACCGTAAGTGTGATGAACGGCAAAGCTTTGTGTGTGACAGAAATAATCGCCCATACGGAATTTTATGATTATAAGGCCAAATATGCAGATGGTGGCTCAAGCCATATTGTCCCGGCCAAGATCCCTGAAGCGGTCGCAGAGATTTGCATGGATTGGGCGCAAACCGCTCACCATGCTTTGGGATGTAAGGGGTTGACCCGTTCGGATTTTCGCTATGATGATGAAAAAGTGATAGAAAAACCCAGAAAAAAAGACATAGTAAACAAAATCGTAATGCTTGAACTTAATACTCAACCGGGAATGACCCCAAATTCACTTGCGCCTGAGCAAGCGGATGTGATGGGGATGGATTTTCGCCAGCTTTGCCGCTGGATAGTTGAGGACGCTACATGGCCAAGGTAGGAAATAGAGGTCGGGCTGGTAAGCCGGGGAGAACCGCGAAATTTGCTGGTACGCGGCGCGTAAGTCCGCTCAAGCCGGGATTGCGCGGGGCGCGAAATTGGGCTACAGCGCAAATCCGCAGTGCCAGTTATTCCCGCCGTAAATTTAACCGTTTATTGATTGCCGCTCTGGTTTTGGTTTTCGGGGTTGTTTGGAGTGGGTTATGGCTCGGCGGGTTTTTGCCGCAAATATCGGCTAATATAGACCAGTTCAAGAAACAAAGACTAGTCAATATGGGCTTTGTGGTAAAATATGTGGAAGTTGTCGGTGAAGGTCGGGTTCAAGCTGATAAAGTCCGCCAAATGCTGGGTGTCAGGCCGGGCGATTACCTGTTTGATATGGATATTGAAAGTGCCCAGGAACGCATTCAATCTCTAAGCTGGGTGGAAACGGTTGTTGTGCGGCGGTTATGGCCGGACGGTATAGTTGTGCATATAAATGAGCGTCGACCCTATGCTTTGTGGCAAAACAACCAAAATATACATGTGGTTGACCATACGGGTACAATTGTTTTTCCGGCAGACCCACGGGAATTTGCCAACCTGCCATTTGTCGTCGGCCCTGGTGCTGCAGACCATGTTCAGTCAATATGGACCATGCTTAGCACTCGGCCTGATGTGCAAAACAGAACCGAAGCAATGGTTTTTGTCGGTGGCAGGCGTTGGGACATCGTGTTGAAAAACGGAACGCGTATATTGCTACCAGAGTTGAGGCCTGCATCGGCTCTGCAACGGCTTGCTACATATCACCGGCAACACGGCCTTCTGGATTTGAACTTGCACCATATTGATATGCGGGTAAGTGGCCGTCTGGTTTTGAAATCAAACCAAGCGGTTAAGCCCAAACAAAAGCACCAGAGGGCATAAATCATGGCTCTGTTTTCCGGCGCTCTAGGTGCTCAGCAACCCAAAATTTTTGCTATTCTTGATATAGGTTCCAGTAAAGTTGTGTGTTTTATTGGTCAGCAGGAAGCCGGCACAGATGTACGCATACTTGGCGCTGGCTTTCACGCCAGTGCAGGTCTGAAGGCCGGGGCAGTCATTGATATGGAAGCTGCAGAATACACCATCAGACATGCCGTTGAGAAGGCGGAGCGGGCCGCTGGCTTTGCCATCCAGTCGGTAATTGTCAATATTTCCTCTCGCTCTCTAACCTCCCACCACATTAATGTGGAAAGCAAATTTTCAAGCGCCGAAATAGCCGACAAAAATTTGCGGCGGGTGATTGAAATGGCCATGGCCGAATTTGCCGAGCCGGACCAGGCTATACTGCACGCCTTGCCATTAAACTGGACATTGGATGGTGAGCGAGGCATTCGCGACCCTAGAGGCATGTATGGGAGTAATTTGGGGGTTGGCATGCATTTTGTGACAGCAAATGTTGGGGTTTTGCGCAATCTTTCCCATTGTATAGAGCGTTGTCATTTACGCATTGAGGGCATGGTCGCTTCACCCTATGCTGCCGGGGAAGCGGTTTTGGTCGACGATGAATTGGATCTTGGGGTCACTTTGATTGATATGGGGGCAGGCATTACTACGGCCGCCGTCTTTCGGGACCGGACCCTGGCTTTCGTTGCTACGGTAGGGGTTGGTGGTAAAAATATGACAAGCGATATTGCCCGTGGTCTGACCACGCCGTGGGAAGCGGCGGAGCGCATTAAGGCCATTTACGGGTCGGCTATGGAAAGCCAGAACGACGATAGTCAAATGGTACCTTGTCCGCCTATGGGCGCCGAAGACGAATTGCACCATGAGCCATTGTCATCTTTAACCGGGATTGTTCGGTCTCGAATTGAAGAGACATTTGAAATCCTGCGCAACCGTTTTAATGACGCAGGCATTGGAGATTTTGCAGGACGCCGGATTGTGCTGACTGGAGGCGCGGCACAATTAACCGGAGCCGTTCCGTTAGCTGAACATATCTTTGCAAAGCGTGTGCGAATCGGTGCTCCCCACGGATTACTCGGCTTGCCAGAGACAATGGTTGGGCCAGATTTTGCCGTCGCCGCCGGACTGATGAAGCAAGTTTTTCAAGATAAAACGGAAGCCATAACCGGGCCGCCGGATCTGTCAGGTCGGCGTATCCGTCAACGTCGCTATGCGGGCGGAAGCGTTTTACGGTCTTTAAGGTGGTTTAAAGATAACTTTTAAACCATGAAAAACGTTATTCATTTTTAAAATTTAACGACAAAGAGTTTTGCGTTTCTCAGAAAACCAAGGCCTAAATATTTCTCGAAAGCTATATGGTCTGTGCTTGATTTGGTGTTTGGTTCACCGTCTCATTCTTTAGTTTATTAACGGATGTGAAAGGATTTGCTCGCATTTTACATTAACAATTTGCAAACCATAAAATGTAGGCGAACTCATGAGCATCAATATATCCATACCGAAGTCCCCAGAACTCAAACCCCGTATTGTCGTTATTGGGGTAGGAGGAGCTGGCGGCAATGCCGTCAATAATATGATCAATTCCGGCTTGGACGGGGTGGATTTCCTGGTCGCCAATACGGATGCCCAGGCCATTGCCCTGTCAAAAGCCGAGCGGCGCATTCAGATGGGCGGTACAATCACCCAAGGCCTGGGCGCAGGCATGCGTCCGGAAGTCGGCGAGGAGGCGGCGGAAAGTTCTTTGCCGGAAATTATGGAGCATCTTGAAGGTGCCAATATGTTATTTGTTGCCGCWGGCATGGGCGGTGGCACGGGAACAGGCGCTGCACCGGTCATCGCGAAAGCGGCTCGAGAGCGCGGCATATTGACTGTCGCTATCGTTACCAAACCATTTCAGTTTGAAGGCTCAAAGCGCATGGCACTGGCTGAGGCCGGTATTGAAACCCTTTATAATTGTGTCGATACTTTGATTGTAATCCCGAACCAGAATCTGTTTCGTATTGCAACCGAAAGCACGACTATGGCTGATGCATTTGCAATGGCGGACGAGGTGTTGAACTCCGGCGTTCGCAGCATAACCGATTTGATGGTTGTGCCAGGTCTGATCAATTTGGATTTTGCTGATGTTCGCACTGTGATGGACGAAATGGGCAAGGCAATGATGGGAACAGGCGAAGCAACAGGTGAACGCCGTGCCATTGAGGCCGCAGAAAGCGCAATTGCCAACCCGCTTTTGGATGATGTTTCCTTAAAAGGTGCAAAAGGTGTATTGATCAACATTACGGGCGGTTCCGACTTGACGCTCTATGAGGTAGACGAAGCGGCAAGTTTAATTCGCGGACAGGTTGATCCAAATGCCAATATCATTATTGGTTCTGCGCTTGATAAGGATTTAGACGGAATTGTAAGAATTTCAGTTGTGGCCACAGGGGTAGATAGCTCAGAGGTTTTCACGCCGATAATTACTGAAACTGCCGTAGAGTTAGAGAATACAGGGGAAGTGGACGAAATACCGGAAGAGTTTGGGCGAAATAAACAGTCAATCGGCAATGGTGCGATCCCGTCTGATGACATACTTGATGTAGAAGCCACTGATATAATCGGAAACTCTGTATCTGAGGATGCTCTTTCGAAGGATGTATGGGCCAACGAAAATGAAGATGTCATCCGGCCAAATGAACTAGCACATTATAAATATAAGCGCCCTAAATTAGGCATCTCCGATACCTCACAGGCTATGTCTGATAATGATATAAGCGAAGAAATCATGTCACCTGTAGAAACGCCAACAGTCGTCAAGCGTCCCTTTGGTTTCTTTGGCCGAAAAAAGACCAAACCTGTTGCGCCCAAGAATATTCCGCAAACCTCATCAGGTGGAACCGGTGATTTATTTGGGGGAGACGTGGATGATGAATTGGAAATCCCGTCTTTCTTGCGCCGCCAAAATAAATAAATATTGCCAATAACTTGCCAATAATAACTTAGCATTCATTTAAACTCGCTTGTCTGTCTATGTATGAGGTGGTCCTGATTGATTGGACAATTTAGCAGCTTAGATAAGGTGTGTTTTAGGTTTCCTTAAAAGCGTATTGGAAGTATTAAACCTTTGTAAGTATTAACATTAAAATCCGTTCACATACTGAAACATTCTGTAACAGGGTTTTAGTTTCTCGGTCGGTTTTGTTGCGCTATAGTCATAAAATAAATTGAAAAATGAGCGCTTACCCATGCCAATACGTTTTCTTATAGCCATAGACTTCCTTGTACCAGGAGTTCTATGCTTATGACAATTGATGTGTCAGTTATTCCCGTACAAAGACAAGCGACATTAAGCAGGTCGATAGAATGCGAGGGTGTTTCTTTGCACGGCGGGCAAAATGTCCGTCTTGTCCTCAAGCCCGCACCCGTTAACACTGGTATTGTCTTTGTCCGGGTAGATGTGAGTTGTATTGAAAACCATATTGCCGTGCGTGCTGATGCGGTCACTGATGTAAAACGTTGCACGACGATCAGCAATATGGCTGGTATACAGGTCTCCACAATAGAACATTTGATGGCGGCTTTTTCTGCCGTTGGTATTGATAATCTTACTATCGAAATTGACGGGCCTGAACTTCCTGCGTTGGACGGAAGCGCGGAGCCATTTTTAAGATTGATCGAGCAAGCAGGGATTGTATCTCAACCAGAACCTAGGCGCTACATCAAGGTTTTGAAGCCTGTAGAGGTCCAAATCGGTGATGCCTATGCCCGAATTGATCCATATTCTTGCTTATATCTGGATGTGACCATTAATTTTACCGAAGCGGCTATTGGTCTGCAACGCATTGAAATAGAACCAGATGTAAAAACCTTTAGGGAGCGTATGGCGTCTGCTAGGACATTTGCCCGCGCCCACGAGGTTGTTGCGCTGCGCGAAGCCGGACTTAGCCTCGGTGGTTCTTATGACAACGCGATCGTTGTTGATGGCAGCAAGGTTTTAAATCCCGGCGGCTTGCGGTTTGCTGACGAATTTGTTCGCCATAAAGCATTGGATTTATTGGGAGATATGTATATTGGCGGGCCGCTACTCGGGCGTGTTACCACCATTCGCGGCGGCCATGCTCTTAACCATCAATTATTGCTGGCCCTGTTTGCCGACTCGAAGGCTTGGAAATTCACCCATCTTGCAACCGCGCAAAAAATGCCCAAGACTAAGTTGGAAAGTGTTTCTGGGCTGGAAGGTGTTTCTGGGCTTGAAGAGACGGTATCACCCTTGTAAGAGCTGTCTTTCGTAATCTTAATGCTATTTTGTTTGACCTATTGCGTGTAATCTGCGAGTCGGAATGCGTAAATGAGCAGGCAAATGAACGAAAGCCGTACTATGAAGTTTATTTCTAACATTGGGAAATTTATTCCTAACTCTGTACGCATATTGCGCCCCGCAATTGCTGTGTTTATCGTGGGGCTTATGTTCAGCGGTTGCTCGACCTTTGGGCGCAATCAAAAAATCCAGCTGGCCTATGTGGAGCGTCCTGCGGAAACCCTGTATACCAGTGCCTTGGAAAAAATGGATAATAAGCGTTGGGACGAGGCTATTTTGTTTTTTGACGAAGTGGAACGTCAACATCCTTTTTCTCGTTGGGCACGGCGTTCTATGCTCATGTCTTCATTCGCCCATTACCAGTCAGGCGATTATGATGATGCTGTTGCAGGTGCGCAGCGCTTTATCAGCCTGCATCCGGGCAGTGATTCGACACCTTATGCCTATTATTTGATCGCTATATGCCATTACGAACAAATCTTTGATGTTGGCCGGGACCAGGGTACGACTGTGTTGGCCGAAGCGGCCTTGCAACAAGTGGTCCGGCGTTACCCGGATTCCGACTATGCCCGTGATGCCCGGTTAAAACTGGAGCTGACCCACGACCATTTGGCCGGCAAGGAAATGGATGTTGGCCGTTATTATTTACGCCAAGGTCAACATTTAGCCGCCATTGGCCGGTTTAAGAGTGTTGTGAAAAAATACGAGACCACATCTCAGGTAGAAGAAGCTTTGCACCGGTTAGTGGAAGCTTATGTATCTTTGGGTCTTATTGTCGAAGCCAAACATGTGGGTTCAGTTTTGGGGTATAACTACCCAAGCGGTGAGTGGTATTTTGACAGTTATACCTTGCTTTCTAAATACGGTGTTGATTTACATGAAGAGATCAATGTCGAGCAGGACCGCGGCTATTGGCGGCGGTTAAAAGAGCGCTTGTTCTAGGCGCAAGTCGGGGGACGTAAAATGCTCAGCGAAATTTCCATTCGCAATGTTGTGTTGATCGAAGCCCTTGACCTTGAACTTGGCCCAGGCCTTTCGGCCATGACCGGGGAAACGGGGGCAGGGAAATCTATTATTCTTGACGCGCTCGGCATGGCCACAGGTGCGCGCTCCGACAAAGGACTGGTGCGCACGGGCGCCGATAAAGCAAGATGTGTTGCCAGTTTCTCAATCAGGTCTGCGCATAAAGTTTGGGATGAGCTGGATGCCGCTGACATAGATTATGACCAAAACGAAGACATAGTATTGCGCCGTACCATCACATCCGATGGGCGCTCGCGGGCCTATATCAATGATGCGCCCGTCAGCGTAAAATTACTGGCACAAATTGGTCAGAATTTGTTGGAAGTCCACGGCCAACACGATGGTCGCGGTCTGCTGGATCCGTCCACGCACCGGGGACAGTTAGACAGATTTGGCGGCCATGATAATTTACTTGGAAAATGCGCGGCGGTCTTTGAAACCATGAAGGCGGCTGCAGACGACCTAGAGGTTTTAAAATCTCGCCAGGCTAAATCCGAAGAAGACCAGGCATTTTTTGAACATGCCATAGGTGAGCTTGACCGCTTGGCCCCCGGTGCAGGTGAGGACGCACAATTGGCGGCGGAGCGCAAGCTGTTACAACATGCCGAGGGGGCGCTGGGGGAGTTACGCGCTGCCGGTGATGCTTTGGGGCAAGACGGGACTTACGAAACCCGTATAGCTCAGGCTTTGGCTGGCCTGGAACGGGTGCGCGCCAAAATCGGGGACGGCGGACAAAGCACAGCTGTTACAGCTCTTAAAACGGCTATATCGGCTTTGGAAAAAGCCTTACTGGAACTGGAAGAAGCGAGAATTGCGGTCACGGATGCAGCCAATGTTTTTACATTTGAGCCAGGTAAGTTGGACAGATTGGAAGAGCGCTTGTTTGCCCTGCGGGCGGTAGCGCGTAAATACGGTGTGGACGTGGACGGATTACAGGGTTTGCGCCAGAAATTTGGCGATGAATTACTGGCGCTTGAGGGTTATTCGGAAAATCTGGCCGAGGCCGAGCGGGCATTGAGACAAGCGCAAGCCAGCTATAACCGGATTGCCGACACCTTAACCAAGGCCCGCAAATCTGCTGCCAATAAGCTAGACAAAAGCGTTGTTGCCGAATTGCCGCCTTTGAAAATGGATAAGGCGCAATTTGTCTCCGAAATCACCGAAACCCAGGATGGCCAATTTGGCCGTGACCAGATCCGTTTTCTTGTGTCCACCAACCCCGGCACTGCCATAGGCCCGCTGGAGAAAATCGCTTCGGGCGGTGAATTGGCCCGGTTTGCCTTGGCCATTAAAGTGGCTTTGGCCGGGGCTATGAGCGGAAGCGATCAAAAAGTGATGATTTTTGACGAAGTTGATCAAGGCGTCGGCGGCGCGGTTGCTGATGCGGTCGGACGCAGATTGGCTAAATTGGCAAAAAGCGCCCAGGTTCTGGTCGTCACCCATTCTCCGCAAGTCGCCGCCAGTGCCGACCAGCAAATCCTGATCAGCAAATCCAGCAAAGCGGGCGCAACCTTGACACATGTTACGGTTTTGGATGCAAACACCCGCACCGAAGAAATCGCCCGCATGTTGGCCGGGAAAACGGTTACAGACGAAGCCCGCGCCGCCGCTCGTAAATTATTAAAGGCAGGTTGACAGGAATAATTATGGCGTCCAAAACACCAGTTGATTGTGTGATTGTAGGTGCAGGGCCAACCGGACTTACGCTCGCGCTGGAGTTGTCACGGGCCGGGAAATCGGTTTTGATTTTTGACCGAAGTGCAGGGCCGCGCCCCGAGCATCAATCACGGGCTTTGGGTATTTTGCCGCCGACCTTGGCGATATTGGAACCTAGTCAGGTCACTATGCACCTCCTTTCTGAGGGACTTCGTATTCGCCGCATGGACGTCAGTCAAAACGGCGCGTTCCGGTTTACGCTTGATCTAACAAAGGCAGGCGGCAAGTTTCCGTTCATCTTGACCTTGCCACAAGGCCGTACCGAACGTATTTTGCTAGAAGCACTGGCAAAATACGGCGTTAAACCCACATGGAATATGAAGGCAACCGGCCTGGATAACACGGGCCAATATCCGGTCGTACTTGTTCTTTTTGATGGGAAAACCCAACATATAGCGGGAAAACGGATTGTTGGGTGCGACGGTGTACACTCTGCCGTGCGCAAAAGCCTTGGCATTTCTTTTAACGGGGATAAATTGCCGACAGTATTTTCATTGGCGGATGTAACGCTCAATGAAGCAATTGATCCGTCCGTTGCCAAGGCTGATTTGGTTGACGGCGGGTTTACGGCGCAGCTTCCGCTATCCGGAAATTCCGTACGGTTAATCGGTGCATTTCCTGATGTGGAGCAACGACCTGAATTTACTTCACGCATCAAGGAGGTAGGCTGGCATTCAGATTTTACGGTGACATTCCGCCACGTAGACAAAATGAGCCATGGCCAAGTTTTTCTTGCCGGTGATGCCGCTCATGTGCATTCGCCAGCAGGGGCACGGGGCATGAATACCGGGATTGCCGATGCAGCTTGGTTGGCGTGGCTGATATGCGAGGGCCGGGAGAGTGATTATAATAAATACCGTTTGCCAATTGCCAGGAAAATCATTTCCCAGACACGCGGATTTACTGATTTTATCTTGAACAGGAGCCCGGTTATGCGCTTCCTTGTGCGGTTTATTTTACCAGGATTGATGCGCATACCGCTCGTTCAAAAAAAGGCTGCCCAACAATTATTAGCCTTTGACATGCCGCAACCAGAATGGGTTGTAGGGAATGGATTGTAGAAGCATGAACCATAAAAATCGACAGAACAGCGAAACACCCATTGCGGCAATGACGAAAAAACAAGCTCGGCGCGAGGTGCAAATATTGACATTGGAAATTAAGGCCAATGATGAATTGTACTATAAGGAAGATGCACCGATCATAAGTGACGCAGACTATGACCTGCTTCGCAAACGTCTTTTGACCATAGAAACCAGATTTCCCGAACTTGTTGCCGCAGATAGTCCTAGTCATTCTGTCGGGGCTACGCCGTCTGGAAAATTCGGCAAAATCACCCATGCCGTACCGATGTTGTCTTTGGACAATGCTTTTGACGATGGCGATGTACGGGACTTTGCGGCGCGGGTCAGGCGGTTTTTGAACATGGAGGCGGACACGCCCATGGCCTTTACTGCCGAGCCTAAAATAGACGGACTAAGCGCTTCCATTCGCTATGAGAACGGCACATTGGTCAAAGCTGCCACACGCGGCGACGGCCGGATCGGGGAGGACATTACGGCCAATATCCGCACCCTCAAAGATGTACCTGATACTTTGGCGTGTTCGGACTGGCCGGACGTGTTGGAAGTACGCGGCGAGGTCTATATCGCCCATGATGATTTTGAGACCATGAACGCGGCCCAGGAACATGCCGGCAAAGATCCCTATAAAAACCCGCGCAATGCGGCGGCTGGCTCGCTCAGGCAAATAGATCCGAATGTGACCGCCAACCGTCCGCTGAAATTCTATGCTTATGCCTGGGGAGAAATCAGTGCGCCTATAGCAGGCACGCAAATGGGCGTCGTGGAAAAGTTTTCGCAATGGGGGTTTCGCGTCAATAATCTGATGAAAATCTGTAATTCTGCGGACGAAATGATTGCCCATTACACAAACATAGAAGCCCTGCGCGCCTCCCTAGGTTATGATATTGACGGGGTGGTGTACAAGATCAATGATTTGGATTTGCAAGAACGTCTCGGTTTTGTGTCGCGCGCCCCGCGCTGGGCCGTCGCCCATAAATTCCCTGCCGAAAAAGCCACGACGGTTATTGAGCGCATAGATATTCAGGTCGGGCGCACGGGGGCATTGACCCCGGTAGCCAGGTTAAAACCCGTAACCGTCGGCGGGGTGGTGGTCTCCAATGCCACGCTGCATAATGAGGACGAGATCAAACGTCTGGATGTGCGGGTTGGTGACAAGGTGGAAATCCAGCGCGCCGGGGATGTGATCCCGCAAGTTCTCAGGGTATTGGACGCAGACCGGGCGGTGCGCTCGCAAGCCTTTAATTTCCCAAAAACCTGTCCAATATGCGGCGCGGATGCAATAAGAGAAGTGGACGAAAAAGGCAATAAGGACGTGGTGAAGCGCTGTGTAAACGGCTTGCAGTGTCCGGCGCAGGCTATTGAAAGTTTGAAGCATTTTGTCTCGCGCCGTGCCTATGATATTGACGGCATGGGGGTCAAGCAAATCGAGGCGTTTTACGTAAAATCCTTGGTATTGGAGCCCGCCCATATTTTCACGCTCGAAGCCCGTAACGCAGAGATACAACTTGAAACCTGGGAAGGTTGGGGCGCACAAAGTGCGGCAAATCTGTTTGCCGCCATCAATGCACGGCGCCAGATTGAATTTGTCCGTTTCCTGTACGGCTTCGGAATCAGACATGTGGGCCACGGGAACTCCACCCTAATTGCCAGACATTATTTGTCTTTCGACAAATTTTTGCAAGCGGTGCAAAACCTAGCGCGCGGCGATGATGAGGCGTTGGCGGAACTTTTGTCTATCGATGGTGTCGGCGAGGCTTGCGCCGGCGCGTTGGTCGGTTTTTTCAGTTCCGCGCAAAACATGCAAGTGGTGAATGAACTTCTGGCGCAAGTCACGGTGATTGATACGAATGCYCCAGACACCGACAGCCCGGTCGCCGGGAAAACGGTGGTGTTCACCGGAAAACTGGAGCTATTGTCCCGCGATGAAGCCAAAGCCAAAGCGCAATCCTTGGGCGCAAAGGTTTCCGGCAGTGTTTCGGGCAAGACAGATTATTTAGTCGCTGGCCCCGGCGCGGGTTCCAAATTGAAAAAAGCGCAAAGTTTGGGGGTCAAGGTGTTAAGCGAGGCGGAGTGGCTGGAGATGATAAAATAATCTCCTTCCCCTATTTATGGGGGAAGTACCCCGAAGGGGGGATGGGGGGCGCACCATTTGTGCGCAACAATTTTTAGTCTATCGTACTTGCTTCCCGACGACGCAATAGCGTCGGCCCCCATCGCCTCCGCGACCTCTTGGGAGTGCCCTCTTGGTGCAAGGGCTCCGGCACTTCCCCCATGAAAAATGGGGGAAGGAGAAATATTATATCTCCGCACATGCCTTAATCAACCAGGTCGTGACCTTATAATCTACCAGCGGGCCTATTTCGTTGAGTACGCGTTTGTGGTATTCGTTAAGCCAAATGGTTTCTGCCGAGCTTAGCATATCTTTGTCAATCAAGGCGCGGTCTATGGGGGCTAGGGTCAGGGTATGAAAACCCATCATGTCGCGCTCGCCGCCTTTTATCGGGGTGGCTTTTGTCACATATTGCAAGTTTTCTATGCGAATACCAAAGGCATCCGTCTTGTAATAACCCGGTTCATTGGAGACAATCATGCCGGGYTCCAGAGCGACCGAACTCGGCGTTTTGGCAATGCGTTGGGGGCCTTCATGCACGCCCAGATATGCCCCGACGCCGTGGCCGGTGCCGTGGTCATAATCAAGCCCGTGAGCCCAAAGTGACATGCGGGCCAATGCGTCCAAGGCATGTCCGGTGGTGCCTTTGGGAAAACGTACCCTAGACAATGCAATATGGCCCTTCAGGACAAGGGTAAATGTTTTTATCATCTCGCGGGTGGGTTCGCCGATGGGCACGGTGCGGGTAATATCGGTGGTGCCGTCGATATATTGTCCGCCGCTATCGATCAGGAATAACGAGCCGGGCTCCAGTTTTTTGGCGGTAGCCGTACTGACCCGGTAATGGACAATGGCGCCGTTGGAGCCTGCGCCGGATATGCTTTCAAAGCTTAAATCCTTGAGTACACCCGTAGCAGTGCGAAAAGCCTCCAGTTTTTGCGCCGCATCAATTTCGTCAATTTTACCGCCCTGGGCCTCGGTGGCTAGCCAGTGCAAGAAGCGGGTGACGGCGGCACCGTCGCGGACATGGGCGCTCGCAGCCCCTGCAATTTCCGCAGAATTTTTCCGGGCTTTGGGCAGGGCGACAGGATCCATGGCTTTGATGATTTTGGCCCCGGCGCTTTCAAGGGTGTCGAACATAAAGCTGGAACTACCTGCCGGGTCGAGCATGATGGTTTTACCCGATAAACCGCCCAAATAATCCGCCAATTCACCTTCGCCGGATATGGAGACCTGATTGCCAAAATGGGTGCGGACTTCGTCGGTGACTTTATCCGGATCAATGAACAATTCTACACTGGCATCGGCATTGATGATCAGGCTGGCCAAGGGTAAGGGCGAACACATGACATCACCGCCGCGCACATTTAAAAGCCAAGCGATAGAGGCTGGTGCGGTAATCAGGGCTGCATCCGCGCCTTTGTCCTTGACGGCTTTGGCAATTTGCAAGCGTTTGTCCTCGTGGGGTTGTCCGGCCAAATCCAAAGGCTGTACGGTTAATTCTGCTTTGGTGGCAGGGGGGCGGTTCGTCCATGCTTGGTCAATGGGATTGGTTTTTACGGCTTGTAGTTTACCGCCTACGGTTTTCACGGCTTTTTCGAGACGTGCCAGCGCATCCGGGCTGTGTAATTTCGAATCATAACCAATAGCCAAGCCTGCCGCGTTGTCCTTTAGCCAAGCGGCCATGCCACTGTCTTCGAGGCGTTCATAGGCAAACAGATTTCCGTCCACTTGCGTTCGTACTTGCAAAGTATAGCGCCCGTCTACAAACATGGCGGCTTTGTCCGTGAGCACAATGGATGCACCCGCCGAGCCAGTAAAGCCGGTGGCCCACATGAGCCGTTCATTGCAATCCGGTAAATATTCGTTGTTATATTCGTCCTCATGGGGGATGATAAACCCGCCCAGACCGAGCGTGCGCAATGCCTGTCGTAGTTTTGGTAAGTTCTTGCGGCCATAATCTGGCCCGCCTTGGACATCAAAGTTCTGGATCATAATTCTTCCCTTTTCTTGGGCTTGTTTTAGGGCAATCTATACAGGCTGTATAAAAACTGCAAATCATTACGGCTTTGCAATATTCATGGTTAACTATCTCTTAACTATGCAAAAACGCATAGCAGTATTGCCATTGCGGCTGTTCTTTTTTTTGCGAACATCTCCATATTGAGTGCATGAGAGTAACCGCTTTAATAGTGAGGTGGTTCAAATAAGGAGACCGTCATGTCCAAGGCATTTAACCCTGGTGACGTCAAGAGCGTAGAAGTATCAATCAAGCCGATATTGGTCAGCAAGCCTGCTGCAAATTTTGGGTTTTTAGCACGCCGTACTGCTCGCGATCAACGTCGCGCCCGCCGCGCACTATAAAGCCGCGTACGACAACAATTATGACGTAAGTTAGAAGTTAGAAGCAGAAAATTTGAAATTTTCTTGTAAGTGACTTCTAGCTTGCGCTTACCTCAGTCTGGTGGCATACTCTATTAGCTAATGCTAATATAAGGTGTGTTTGTGGTCATAGAAAACAACTGGAATGAGGGTCTTGCGCAAATTGAAGCGCTTGAAGATGCGCAGTTTGACGGCGGACTTGTGGCAGAAATGTGCACACAGGCTCCGAATATTCTTGGCCGCGATATCCGGTTTTCCACCCCGACATTTAAAGAGTTCGAGAGTTCCGAAATGTCAGGCTGTGGCAAGAACTCGTTTCCAGCGTTTTCCATAACGGCGGGTGGTTGCGCGCTGAACTGTGACCATTGCCAGAAAAAAATCCTGGAGCCGATGATCCCGGCGACCAAGCCTGAAATGCTTGACCGCAAAGTCCGGGATTTGATCTTGTTGCAAGATTTACAAGGGTTTTTACTGTCGGGTGGTTCCAACAAGCGCAACGAAATCAATTATGACCGTTATTTGCCCGTGGTTGAAAAACTCAAACATGATTTCCCCCATTTAAAAATCGCCATACATACGGCTTTGACCGACGAGGCTGCCGCCAAACGCATGGAGGCGGCTGGCGTTGACACCGCTATGATGGACGTGATCGGCGCGAACGAGACCATCAAACAAGTCTATAAACTTGACCGACCGGTGGAGGATTTTGAAGCGACATTGGCCGCGCTGTGTTCCACCAAAATGCAGATCAGTCCTCATATTGTGATAGGCTTGCATTACGGCGAAATTCTGGGCGAGGCCAATGCCCTGGATATTTGTGCGCGCTACGATATCCAAGCGCTTGTGCTGGTGGTGATCATGCCATTTTACGCCAAGCCCGGTACRTTCAAVACCCCRTCBACMAMTGATGTCGGVCRAATATTCCTVGAATCBCGHAAACGYATGGGHRAYAAAAGBGTGTTGCTTGGBTGCGCTCGTCCGCCCGGHATGCACAAGCGGGTDACVGATGCTTACGCGGTGATGGCCGGWCTBGACGGDATWGCDTTTCCKGCGGACGGBGCGCTGGCKACBGCAAAGATGATTGGCCGTAAGCACACACAAGAACATGCTTGTTGCTCCATCAAACTGGGCGCCGACAAGGCAGCCACCGCGAGTGCGACCTGTGCAGCTTGATGTTGCCATCATAGGTCTTGGCCCAGCCGGGGCCAGCGCGGCGATTATTGCTGCCCAATATGCAAACAAGGCTGGCCAAAAAACGGGAATGCGGGTGGTTTGTTTTGAGAAAAAAGCCGTGCCCGGGCATCCGGTACAATGTGCTGAATTTATCCCGGCCATGCTGGACGCCGGTGATTTGGTGATGAGCGAGACCAGTGTCCAGCGCATCCACGAGATGATCACCTATGTGGAAAGCGACACGCCTGACCTGACCAAAAACTTCTCTGGCCATATGATAGATCGCCGGGCCTTTGATGCCGCCTTGGTGGCCAAAGCGCAAGCGGCGGGCGCGAAATGTACATTCGGGGTTAAGCTAAAATCAGTGGGACAAGACGGGACGCTGGTGTTTTCCGATGGCCAGAAGGTACAGGCAAAAACCATTATTGGTGCGGACGGGCCACATTCCTTGATTGGAAAAGCCATTGGGTGTGTGAATTCGGATATTGTCGAAACCCGCCAGCTTAGCACGGTTTTGCGCAAGCCATATACGGCGACGGACATATATTTATCCAACGAATTTCCCGGTGGTTATGGTTGGATGTTCCCCAAGGGAGATGTGGCCAATATCGGACTTGGTGTGTATCCGGCGCAGAAGCATTTATTAAAACCCGCACTGGAAAATCTACACGCCCGCATCGCCGCTACCGGGCAAGTTGGTACGGAAGTTACTGGTTATACGGGCGGGGCCATTCCGGTCGGCGGCATGTTGAAACCATGTGGTGTTTTGGGCGGTACGCAAGTTTTATTGGCCGGTGACGCGGCCGGGCTAACCAACCCAATAACCGGGGCCGGAATTGCGGCGGCGGTGATGTCGGGGCGTTTGGCCGGGGAAGCTTTGGCGGCGTATTTGGCCGGAGAGGCTGATGCCATTGAAATTTACGCCGAGGATTTACAAGATTTGTTCGGTGCGTCATTGGCACGGGCGGTGTTGCGGCGAAAACAATTATTTGCGGCGGGTGCACCCCAAGGCAAGTTGAGTAAACTGGAGTTATGCGGGGGCTGGATAGCCTATGAAGATTATTGGCGCCCATTCGACCTAAAAACGGACGCCGCTTAAGGAGAGAGCAATATGAGTTGTGTAAAAACCGACGGTGTGCAGACGGATAAGAACCCATTCGGGCTGGATTTTAATTCAGCTGAGATCATGCAGCCGCGCAAGCCAATCCTTGCGCCCAAAAACTTGCGAAACGGCGGGCGGGTAAAATCCAACGCGGTTGCGCCTACGGGGGTGTATTTACCCAATAACAATATCCAAACACCCAATATGACCTCGCCGGAATATGTGCAGCTCTCCACCGCTGCTGCTCTGACGCTTGGTCTGATGCCGGGCGATATGTATAATTGTTCTTGCACAAGATGCCTTAATCTTTTGCTGACCTATCCCGAAGGTTGTCGGGCTAATTGTGCCTATTGCGGGTTGGCACGGCACCGCGAGGCGGAACGGGACTATGCTGACCGTAATTTCATCCGTGTTGATTGGCCGTCCGTGCCTATGGCCCAGGTGGCGGAAATTGTCGCCAAGCAAATACGTGAAGACGGCGACACGCCGTTTCACCGCATGTGTATTTCCATGATCACCCACCCGCGCTCGGACGCCGACACTTTCGCCGTGCTTAAAACCTGGACTGACCATGTAAGCCCTGATGATGTGATGATTTCTATTCTGTCCAACCCAACCACCATGACCCGGCGCGATGTGGTTAGGCTGCGCGATATGGGGTCGGATATTTTCACGGTGTCCCTTGATGCGGCGACACCTGAGCTGTTTGACCGCACGCGCGGTAAAGGTGTGCAATCGCCCCATACTTGGAAGAAATATTGGGAAATTCTCGAAGATGCCCGGGATATTTTCGGGCCGAAAAAATTCGGCACCCATATTATTATTGGCATGGGCGAAACCGAATCCGAAGCTTTGCATCTGGTGCAACAGATCGTTGATATGGGCGGGCATAGCCATATGTTTTGTTTCTTCCCGGAAAAAGGCTCCTTGATGGACCATTTGCCGGCCACACCCCGTGACCAATGGCGCAGGGTGCAATTGGCCCGCTATATGATTGATTATTGTGGGGTGCGGGTTGATCAAATGAAATTTGACGACCAAGGCCGGGTGATCGATTTCGGCTTGCCAAAGGCGGAGGTCGAAATGACCGTCGAGAGCGGTATCGCTTTTCGCACCTCCGGCTGCCCCGGTAAATTCGCCGAAGATATCTCGGCCTGTGACCGCCCCTACGGCGACAGCCCGGTCTCCGATATTGCGAGCTATCCGTTCCAGCCGGAAGGGGCCCATATGCGCAAAATCCGTAAGCAACTCGACATGGAAAAACCAGGCGAAAGTTACACGCAAGGTGAAGAATTTGAAGATTTATAAATGCGCGGACACTCTTTAAAAAATATATTGTGTGCATTTTTTTTCGTCTTTAGTGGATYGTTGGTTGCATGTTCGGGTGCTGATAGGGTTGAAGTCGAGCAGGTAAGTACCAAGCRTATTGCTCTGTCATTCGACGATGCACCGCGTGGCAATGGCCCAAAATTTACTGGTGACGAGCGCGCAAAAGCCCTGATTGATAGCCTCGCCGAGTCCAAAAGCGGCCCTGTGGTTTTTTTCGTCACGACACGAGGATTTGACAAACCCGGCGGCAAACAACGTATCGAGAGTTATGCAAAGGCAGGGCATTTAATCGCCAATCATTCCCATAGCCATCAATGGTTGATGCGCACGGATACGCAAGAGTATATTGCGGATATAGATATTGCAGAACAAAACCTGGCCGGGGTTGAAAACCGCAGACCCTGGTTTCGATTTCCGTTTCTCGACGAGGGTACACCGCTTGAAAAACGCGATGCAGTGCGCAGTGCGCTCAAACAGCGCGGTATCATCAACGGCTATGTGACAATTGATAACTATGATTGGTATATAGACAGCAGGTGGAAAAAGGCCGTGCGGTCAGGTCGTAGCGTGGATATGGATGCGCTCGAAAAAGCCTATGTGGATATGCTTATGGGGGCGGTGCATTTTTACGACGAAATGGCGGTGGAGACATTTGGCCGTTCGCCCGTCCATACGCTGCTCTTGCATGAGAACGATGTAGCGGCGCTTTTCATTGATGATTTGATCGCGGCGCTACGGGCGGACGGTTGGGAAATTGTTAGTCCGGACGCGGCCTATGCTGACCCGATTGCGGCTATAGAGCCGCAAACCCTCAAGACGCGCCAGGGGCATGTGGCCGCTTTGGCGATCGAGGCTGGGCGTGATGCGAAGACATTTTCCCATCTGGCGATTGATGAAAAATTGATTGATGCATTTTTGCTGGAGCGCAAGGTCTTTGGGGAGCTTGTCGATGACTAAAACCATTCGCGTCATAGACACGGGACTGCGGTCTGGGCGGGAAAACATTGCCCATGACCAGGCCATGATTGATGCCCATGTGGACGGGGTGATCGGTGACAGTTTTAAATTTATCCATTTCGAGCCTTGCGCTTTGGTCGGGCGGCATCAGGATTTATCACAAGAACTTAAACTGGACGAATGTGCGCTGCGCGGTGTGCATACGGTGAGGCGGATAACGGGCGGCGGTGCGATTTATTTTGACGAGGGGCAATTGGGTTGGGCTTTGATTTGTAACCGCCGCACGGTTGGCGGTGACCTTACACAAATCACCGAAAAAATCTGTACGGCGGCGGCGCTTGGGTTATCCACACTAAGGGATTTAGCAGGGGGGGGTATTGATGCGCGGTTTCGGCCCCGCAATGATATTGAAGTTGCTGGCCAGAAAATTTCCGGCACGGGCGGGTTTTTTGACGGTAATACTTTGATGTTCCAAGGCACAGTGCTGATTGATCTAGACCCGCAGGCTATGGCGGCGGTGCTGAATGTTCCGGCCCATAAATTGAACAAGCGCGAACTGGCAAATGCGGGGCAAAGGGTGACAAGTTTGAAAACTCTGTTGGGTCGGACGCCGTCCAAAGACGAGGTTATGAGTGCTTTACTCATAGGCTTTGCAGAGCATTTAGGGTTTGGTTTTGAATTCTCTCGCCCGGATAAAAGCGTAGAAAAAATGGCCCAAAAACTTTATGACGAGGAAATTGGTAGGGACGAATTTGTCGGTGAAATAAATGAGCCGGGACGTGTGCGAGACGTTTTGTCTGGCACCAATAGCGGCGGTAATCTTACGGCCTATGTGCGCCTGGAGGGGGCGAAAAATGATCGCATTCGCGAAGTGGTATTTACCGGAGATGTATTTATAACCCCGCCGCGTGCATTGATGGATTTGGAGGCGCATTTGCGCGGTAAGAAGTTGGTGGATGTTGCGTCAGAGGTAGACGAATTCTTCAAACAAGCCGATATCGGTATGGTCAGTTTGCAAGCGCCAGAGTTTTCCGATGCGATTTTAGGGGCGGTCAGGTGAAATTTCTTACAGTAATCCAACATACATCTGCCGACTATCTTGGCCATATGGAAGATCATTTTGAAGGCCGGAAAATCGGCTTTACTTATCACCGTCCATTTACAGAAAGTGGTAAAGTGCCGCAATTTTCTGAAATTGCTGACGGGTTTATTTTGCTTGGTGGTGGTCCTTGGGGGGCAGCAGGTGCGCGTGATGTGCCGAGCTTGGCGGCGGAAATAAAACTGACCCGTGCGTGTTTTATGCAAGGTTTGCCGATTATTGGTGTCGGTCTGGGCGCACAGATTTTATGCTTGGCCACGGGCGGTAGCGTTGAGCCTGCGCCGCTTGTTTTTACCTGTGATATGGCAAGACGCGTTGACGAAAATGCGCTGAACGGGTTTATGCCCGAGCAATATCCAAACCCCGTCTATATGCGCGATACTCCCGTGCCGCCGGACTTTGCGAAAATTTTGGCAGAAGATACACAAGGGCGCGCCGCCGCTTTTCAGATCGGTGATAATGTGCTCGGGTTCACCGGGCATCCAGGTTTTAAGCGCGGTATGGCCGAAGACCTGATCATGGAATTTGAAGAAGGCCCGGAAAATACTAGCGAAATACTCAAGAAGCTAGGTACATTGACCACCCAGATAGAAGACGCCCTGGTGCCGATGATGACAGGCATTATCCAGTTAACCAATTTGATGGGGAAATAATTGGGTTTTTTGTTGCGTTTATTAGCGTTATCTAATATAATGGTAAAAACGTATAAAAAGGGACACACTTATGGCTGAGAAGTTGATTATCGTTATGGCGAATACGGATCCAAAAAATCCTGAAGAGTTAGGGGCGCCGTTCTTTCAAGCCACCGTGGCAGCGGCCATGGATTACGAGGTCGAAGTGATATGTACGGCCACGTCCGGCATTTTAATGAAAAAAGGTTTTGCCGAGAAGTTATTTGTCAAAGAAGGCTCCCATAAAAATGTCTATGAATTCATCAAAGATGCCCACGAGGCCGGGGTAAAATTTCTGTGTTGCTCACCCAACCTTGATTTGTTCGACATGACCAAGGACGATTTGATCCCGGAATGTTCGGGCATTGTCGGCGGGGCTTATCTGATTGAGGAATTGATGGAAGAAGACGACACTAGGGTCATGACTTATTAGGGGCGTATTTTAGCTATGGTTTTTATAACTGATAATAACTTCTCTTTTTGTCATCCCGGACAAGCCGCTCTTGCGGTGCAGAGCCGGGACCTCGCCGTTTGCGGAGAGTACGAGGCCCCGGGTCAAGTCCGGGGTGACAAGGAGGGAAGCGGAATTTTTTGCGCTTTTAACCGTAAGGGAGGATAGGAACCAATCATGGGACATCATTCCAATACTACCCGCGTACAAGAACATATTGGCGACCCGCTAGAGGGAACCCAAGAGGTCACACGCGAGCATATGGAAGAAATATTCCAGGATATCCAGAGTGATTTGCGCTTTGACCACGAACTAAAAGGCTGCCTGAATTGCGGAATTTGTACGGCGACTTGTCCGGCGGCCCATTATTACGATTTTTCCCCAAGGGAAATTGTGCAGCTGCTGTGGACGGAAAACCTTGAGGGCATTTATGATGCCATGCAGGAAAAAATTTGGTCATGTGCCCAATGTTATACCTGTGCCGCCCGCTGCCCATTTGGCAATTCGCCCGGCGGGCTTATTATGTTGATGCGCGAGACTGCTATCAAACACGGTATGGAGTCGGCAAAATCCGTGCTTAGACCCTTCTCTCGCGTGATGCTGAAATTAATTTCCACGGGCAATCAACTGTCGCCCGACATGATCAACCCGGATCATTTCCCCGACTGGGGGCCAAATATTTGCAAGGTAGACGCGCCTTTGAAATTGTTGCGTCAAGCCATTCCGGTGCCGACCTTAAACACCATCAAAACCGCATGGGAGACCAATCTCAAGACTTCTATCGAGCTTTATACGATCTGGGAAGAGACTGGGGTTTTAGACCAATTGGAAACCATTGATGAAAACCTGTTTGATGTCATCGTCGATATTATGGACGAGAAGCGTGACGACTGGGATGATTATCTAGACGAGGAGGATGGTTAGCTATGGCCAATGATGAAAAATTTACCGGGCACGGTTCGGAATGGCGCGACAGTAATTTAAGCGAAGCTGATGCATTAACGGCAACCTCATGGGTCGAGGCCAAGATCGACAAGCGCTCCATGCTGACCAATAAAGACCGCGTACACGACATTCGCGATGTCATGTGGCAGTTGGAAAAAGAGGGCGAAATTAAAGTCCACCGCGTCACCGACGAACACGCGCCGCGCATTGCCAAGACACTTTACGGTTGGGATAAGAAAATCCCGACGCGGCAGCTTTGGCACCATAAATCCTGCGGCCAGTGCGGCAATATTCCGGGCTATCCCACATCATTATTATGGATGATGAACGAGATGGATATTCCTTATCTGGACGAGACCGACCAGACCTCTTGTACGGCGTGGAATTATCACGGTTCTGGTATTGGCAATATTGAAAGCCTGGCGGCGGTGTTTTTGCGCAATTTCCATCAGGCCTATGTCTCGGCCAAGGCGGAAGGTCTGCCGGAGGGTTATTATTATCCGCTGGTGCATTGCGGTACGTCGTTTGGGAATTACAAGGAAGTACGCGAATATTTGTTGTTGTCCGCCGAGCTACGCGAGCGTGTCGCCAAAATCCTTGGTAAATTAGACCGCCTCGTTGACGGCAAGCTTTTGATCCCCGAAGAAGTCGTACATTATTCCGAATGGGTGCATGTGATGCGCCARGAYATTGCCGAGCGMCARACCGTTGATGTGTCGAGCATCCGTGCCACCATTCACCCGGCCTGTCATGTATACAAAATGGTGCCGCAAGATGTGATTTATGACGATGATGTATTGGACGGCAACCGGGTGGCGGTTTCGACCGGGATTATGCAATCGCTCGGTGCGCAAATTATTGATTACTCCACATGGTATGATTGTTGCGGGTTCGGGTTTAGGCATATTATTTCCGAGCGAGAATTTACCCGTTCATTCGCCATTGACCGCAAGATCAAAATCGCCATTGACGAAGCCAATTCCGATGTGATGATTGGCCATGATACCGGCTGTATCACCACCTTGGACAAGAACCAGTGGATTGCCAAAGCCGATCCGGCGAACGAAGGTAAAAACTACGAGCTACCGGTGATTTCCGATATTCAATTCGCCGCCTTGGCCTGCGGGGCTGACCCGTTCAAGATTGTGCAATCCCATTGGCATGCTTCGCCGTTTGAGAATTTGTTTGAAAAAATGGGTATAGATTGGGAAGCCAGAAAGGCGGATTTCGAAGAGTATCTGAAACAAGTCGAGGCCGGTAATCCTGAAAATCTGTACGATCCGCGCCGCCGCATCACCGGTGGGCCGGGCTATATCAATGTTGAAGAACGTAAGAAACTGGGAATGATAGCATCATGAGCAAAGCAATTTTAGTTGTCGGCGGCGGGCCAGCAGGTCTCTCCGCAGCCCATTCTTTAGCCTCTATTGGGCAAAAGGTAGTCTTGGTTGAAAAAGAAAATATTCTCGGCGGCGCGCCAATACTCTCGGGTTATTCCAAGCTGGTTCCCAGCGGCGAATGGGCCAAGGACGCTATTGGTAGTATGGTTGACCGCGTCGAGAAAAACAAGCTGATTACAGTGCATACAGGGGCGAGCGTCAAGGAATTTACCGGCAAACCCGGTAATTTTAAGGCAGCGCTTTCGAGCGGAAAAAACGTCAATGTGTCTGCGACTATTTTGTGTACCGGCTTCACCCATTTCGACAGCGTCAACAAGCCGGAATGGGGCTTTGGCACTTATCCGGATGTTGTGACCACGACCCAGGTCGAGCAAATGATCTCAAGCGGTCAAGGCGTGCGCCGCCCAAGCAACGGCGAAAAGCCAAAACGAGTGGCGATCTTGCTGTGTGTTGGTTCCCGTGACCGCCAAATCGGCCGCGAGTGGTGTTCTAAAATATGCTGTTCCGTATCCGCCAAAATGGGTATGGAAATCCGTGAGGAATTACCGGATTGCCATGTTTATATTTATTATATGGATATCCGTACCTTTGGTTTGTACGAAGAAATGTACTGGAAATCCCAGGAAGAATACAAAGTCAAATATATCAAGGCGCGGATTGCCGAGGTGACCTCCGACGGTGATAAAATCATTGTCAAAGGCGAAGACACTTTGGTCAAACGCCCGATCACTATTCCCTTTGATTTGGTCGTCCACGCTATTGGCATGGATCCCAATGTGGACAATATGTTGATCTCCAGTATTTTCGGTGTTGATTTACACAAATGGGGTTTTCTTGACCAGGAAAACATGTACGGCACTGCCGGAGCCACCAGCCGGGCAGGGGTGTTTGTCGCGGGCGCGGCCACTGGCCCCGAAACCATTGACGATAGCATCGCCCAAGGTTCCGCCGCTGCCATGTCGGCTCTGGCCAGCACTTCGGCATTGGTCGCAGCAGAGTAAATTTATGGGATCGTTCTTCACCAGGTTTAAACGGGACGGGCAGGCGGTCGCCGCGCCTGCACCGCCCGAGGTGAGACTTGAACTTAGCGGGCCTGTGCTTTCGGATACTCTAACAAATTTGCTCAATGCTTGCGAGGAAGACGGCGGCATTGAGCGTTATGTGGAGGCGGTCAAATTTAAAATTTCCCTGTTCCAGGACGCGTTCAAAGACGGTGGCAATGGTTTGAGCGCAGAAAACTTCCTCAAGCTTTGTATGTTCATGCCGACAGTGCGCCGCCGTATCGGCGATTATGTGGAGCCGGACACATATCCGGATTTGCTGGCCGCCATGAAAACACTGTTCGGTTCCGGTGATATCAATGCCCGCATCACGGCTTTCCAAAACCGCTTCCCCAAAGACAAAAAACACCGCTGGACCCATGATCTGGCGACAGAAATTTTGCACAATACCGACCCGGAACTGCACCCGCTTATGCAGCGCTGGGTTTGGGACCGCAAAGCCAATTCTGGGGTTATTCGCGAAATATGGCACGGCAATGTCGATGATGTGACGCTGGACGTTGCAGATGACTACGAGACATTTTTGAAACTGCGCGAAGAGCTTTCGGGTTATCTGAGCGAAAACGGGATTTACGCCGATGTGCTGGTCTATGTGGATTTACTGTGTGCGCAGATTTACGCCGGCTATATTGCGGCCCAGGGCGGACTGTATCTCAAGGCCGATTTTTCCGCCAACCAAGACCCTTTTGTCTTCACCCGCCGCTTGCTCGGCCTGGACGGTGTGGCGGCGAAATCAAGCCTAGATATCCCGCCCCCGGTGATTGAGGGCGAGGCCAAATCCGTGCAATCCATCCTGCGCCTGAACGGGAGACCATAATATGGCTATCTTTGAGAAAAGCCTGATCAGACCGGAAAATATCACCACCCATGACAATCTCATTATCGACGGGATTGATGTGTCCGGTGATTGGTCARCCTTTATTCGCACAAGAGTGGTTTCCGATTATAACGAGGCTCTGGAAGAAGAAATTGCCGCCATGCCAGGCGGGGAATATATTCACCGTTGTTGGCAATGTGGTTCGTGTACCAATTCGTGTACGGTCAACGCCGAGAATCCCGATTTCAATCCGCGCTACTGGATTTATCTTATTCGTATGGGTATGGAAGATGAACTTTTGCGCGACAAGGATATTATCTGGCAATGTGTGTCGTGCAATAAATGCACCTCCGCTTGCCCGCGCGATGTGGAGCCCGAAGGGGTGATGAAAGCCACCGCCCACTGGATGGAGCTTAAGGGTCATACCCCGCCGTCCAATTCGACCATATTTGATGAGGTGTTTACGGATCAGGTGATTAAATATGGCCGCATAGAAGACGGCGAGGTACTCAAGGATTTCATGAAAAAGTCTGGCCAACCTTTGCTGCAAGACTGGATTGTGCAAATGGTCAAGCAAATGATCAAAGGTTTCCCGGTCATGTCGCTGATGAAAATGGGTTGGGCAACAATATTCCATCCCAAAACCAAAAATTGGGCCAAGGCCAGAGCTGCCATTACCGAACATATCGCCGAAGAACATGCGGCCCAGAAAAAAGCGCTTGGTCTTGACATAACTAAACAAGCTGCGGAGTAGAGAATATGACAATACTAATCGACAAACTTGACCGCAAAAAGAAATACAAAAAAGTCGCCTATTATCCCGGCTGTGCTTTGGAGGGCTCGGCCCAACCTTACGATAAATCCACCCGGGCTGTCGGCAAAGCGCTCGGGCTTGAATTGGTCGAGATTAAGGACTGGAATTGTTGCGGGGCTATGGAGGTCAAGAACATTGACCCGGAAATCCAGACCTATTTATCGGCGCGGGTTCTGTCGGATGCCCAGCATAAATCCAAACAAGACGTGGTTATGGCGCCGTGTAATGGCTGTTATCATAACCTTAAAAAAGCCGAATATGATCTTGAAAACAAAGAGAAATCTCGTGCTGTCACCGAAAAAATTTCCAAAAAAGCCGGGCACGAGACCTATAAATCCGGAGATGTGGAAACCATTCATGCTCTGGATTGGATTAAATTTGGCTACGGCGAAGAAGAATTAAAACAGAAGATCAAAGGCGGTCTCAAGGGCTTGAAAGTTGCCAATTATTACGGCTGTATGTACACAAGACCGCGCCATATTTTCCCGGAAAAAGATCAGGGCGGCGATAGCGAAAGCACATCCAAGCCACATTATATGGATGATTTACTGGCCATAGCGGGCGCGGAAAATGTCGAATTTCCCCTCAAAACCGCGTGTTGCGGCGGTGCCCATACTTTGTCGGACAGCGACATGTCCACCAAATTGGTGCTCAACATATTGCAGGCCGCCGAAGCCGCCGGGGCCGAAGTGATTGCTACGGAATGTCCGACCTGTCACTCAGGCTTGGAAATGCACCAAATCCGCGCCCTGAAACGCTTGTCCAAAAACACCAATGTTAAAGTGGTGTACTTCACCCAGTTATTGGGTATGGCTATGGGATTAAGTCCCCGCAAAGTCGGGCTCCATGCCAATATTTCCGATAGCGTTAAATTCATGAAGCAAAAGGGCATAGCGTGAGAAGTGTTGCCGAACTGGAGGCTGTCGTCGAAGCAGGAACGCTAACGGCCCCGGAATGTTTACGGGCTGGCGAAGATATCCTCATCCATTGGCTGTTGGCCCATGACCGCGAACCAACCCAGGACACCAAAGAAGGCTTCCGTCTATTGGCATTGCAACGCCAAGGCTCAAAAGGGGACCCCAGTTTCAATGCTTGCCGGGAAACTTGCCGGGAATTGGCCTATCATTATAACTTGGTGACACTGGAACCTGACCACAAAGATACGAATAAACGCCTATCCATGGCATGGATGTTGGCAAAACATCTTGTCTTATTCGTGGGTGGTAAGCTACAAGTCGCAGAACTGGGCGAGTTTTGTTGCTCTTCCAAAGGWTTGCGKCTAAAGTCGGAWGCAGAATCAGAACTAGGAATTTAATATGGCCAATGTACGCGGATGTGAATTACCGGACGATTTGCTTTATGATGTGGAAAACCACACTTGGTTTTCCGAAGTTGGCGACGGTAATGTTAAAATGGGCATGACGACGATTGCTACGGCTTTGGCCGGGGAACTGGTCGCATTTACGCCCAAAAAAGTCGGGCGCAAAGTGCGCCCCGGTAAGTCTTGCGCAACGGTGGAGAGCGGAAAATGGGTTGGCCCAGCAAAATCCATGGCCGGCGGTGAAGTGATTGATAACAATCAGGCCTTGGTGGAAGATCCAAGCTTGGCAAATGCCGACCCATATGCAAATTGGATGGTTGTATTGTCGCCGGACGATTGGGACAGCGTTAAGGGTAATTTAACCCCCGGTAGCGAAGTTGAAGCTCCCTATGAAGCCAAAATGGATGCTGACGGTTTTGAGGGTTGTGGGTAATTCACCAGAGGTTTGTTCATGAAAATGCAGATGGAAGAAATGGGAGAAAATGCAGGCCAAGCTTGTATGCTTCTCAAATCTATGGCTAACCAGTCTCGTTTGATGATTTTGTGTCAATTGGCGGAGGAAGAAATGTCTGTCGGTGAACTGTTGGAAAATATTCCTTTGTCCCAATCTGCATTGTCGCAACATCTCTCCATGTTAAGACGCGAAAAAATCGTCAAAACCCGGCGCGTCGCCCAATCCATCATGTATTCTTTAGACAGCAAAGAAGCCCGCGTATTGATCAATGCTTTGTACGAATTATATTGCAATAAAGAGGACGAAACGTCTTGCGAGATATCCGAATCTGAGACGGTCTAGATTTAACAGATTTAAGCGATTTTTCTGGGTGTCGTCGGGTTAAAACCAAAACTGTCATTAGGCAGTTCTAACCCTAAATTGGTCACAATATATCCAAGACTGGCGAAATGGTGCATGGCGTGACTATGGGCCTGAATGAGGACGGCGGCCAGAGTGTATTTAGTCGTCACAATGCCCAAACCTAAATCATCGGACACATCAATTATCCGGTCTAAATTTTCACCCTTGAGAGCATGTAATTTTTCCAGAGTGTCTTCGAAATAACGGATACATAACACCGGGTTGTTTTCAACCGATTGATTGCGTTTGCGCGCAGTTAAATCCACATACCCGGATTCCAGACCGCAAAAAACACAATCAAATATATCCAGAATATGACGCATATGGCTGCCAATACTGGAATGATAGGGTTTGACGGAGGTATCACAATATTGTTCCTGGCTCAGGGAAGCCAGCAGGGTAATCCCGGTTTTTAAATTATGTTCAATTGCATCAATCATTATTTGTTTCAATAAATGTATCTGTACAATACCGCCAGTTTCGTTAATGACAGTTTCTATATGTGTGAACCGCATAACATATTCGGAGGAGAAAAAAAATGAATTTGGAACACATAAATGTGTTGATTACGGGAGGTTCGCGTGGGGCCGGGGCGGCGATTGCCAAGGCCTGCGCCAATTACGGGGCCAAAGTCACCCTCCATTACAATTCTAACCGCGTGGAGGCCGAAGCCGTAGCAAGTCAGATCGGCGATAAATGTGCGGGGGTGATTGCAGAAGATTTGTCAAAACCCGGCGCAGGGGCGCGGCTTTGGACAAAGGCTAAAACTTCGGCGGGCGAGATCAATGCACTGGTCAATAATGCCGGGATTGATCTGGTCACGGACCCTTACGGCGACGACGAACAATGGGCTGAAGGCTGGGCTAAAATCATGGCCGTAAATCTGCAAGCTCCGGCGGATTTGTGCCGCGCAGCCTTGGTAGATTTCAAGCAAATGGGCGGTGGGCGTATCGTCAATATGTGTTCACGGGCCTCCATTCGCGGCGATAGCATCGACCATCCGGCCTATGCGGCTTCCAAGGGTGGATTATTGGCATTTAACAAAACCATAGCGCGGGGGGCTGCCGGCGACGGGGTGGTGGCCTACGGGTTGGCACCGGGCTGGATTAACACGGAAATGGCACCAACCGATCCGGATGTCTTGCGCGCTGCCAAAGCGGAAATCCCGCTTGGTGATTTTGCCCAGGTTGAGGAAATCGGCGCGATGGTAGCGTTTTTGCTCTCGGATCTATGCAGGTCGGCGACAGGTGCAACATTTGATATCAACGGCGCATCCCATGTAAGGTAATGCGTAAGGGTGTTAATTTTTTCCTTCCTCCGTTTTTTACGGGGGAAGTAGGCGCCTCTTGGCGGTCGATGGGGGGATAACTCTCGTCTTGTGCCAGAATGTAGTTGTTCCCCCCATCGCCTCCGCAAAAGCTCCGGCACTTCCCCATCTTTGCTATGTAGAGGGAAAAACGGAGGAAGGAAAGATACGCTAACCCAGTTCCTTTATCAGCAATATTTCCACCATATCACCCGTGTTTGCGGCGGGGGTATCCGGCGCTCGTACCAAAAAACAATTGGCGACCAAAAACGGAGTTAAAAGCGAGCTGTCTTGTCTGGGGATGGGGGTAACATGTACCAGACCCATTGCGTCCACATGGGCAGCGGCGCGGATATATTCGGCCCGCCATGTGGCGGCTTTTATTGGCTCGGTGGTACGAGCGGGAATGGTTTTGTTGCGGGATTTTGATTGTGTTAAATTTTCAATCAGCGGCTTTAAAAACACATGGGCCGTGACCAGTGCTGACGCTGGATTGCCGGGTAAGCCAAGCACATATTGACCACTTAACTTGCCAAACCATACGGGCTTTCCCGGTTTAACCGCGACTTTCTCGAATATTTTACCGTAGCCAAGTTCGGCAAAAACCGGGCGCATATAATCATGGTCGCCGACCGATGCCCCACCGACAGGCACCAATATATCTGCGTCTGAACATGTGGCAATTTGCGCTTTTATTGCTTCGGGGTCATCACGGGATATGCCTGCGAATATTATGTCTGCGCCCCATTCTTTGAGCAGTGGTGCCAGGCCGTAAGGGTTGGAGCTGACCACTGCGCCGGTAGGTATATTGTGCCCCGGTTCAACCAGCTCGTCGCCGTTTGCGATCAAGGCTATTTTTGGACGCCTGTAAACAAGCGCTTCACCGTAATTGGCGGCGGCCAAAAGGGCGATCCCGTAGGCGTACAGCCTGGTTCCGGCTTTGACGATTATCTGGTCTTTTTTGAAATCAATCCCGGCCTTGCGGATATGGCTGGCTTTGGAAATTGGCGCGCTTAGGGTTATTGTTTGGCCGTCTGCCTCAATATTTTCTTGCATAATGACATGATTGGCCCCGTCCGGTATTGCGCCGCCGGTGAAAATACGCACGGTTTCGTCCGTGCCGACATGGCCCTGAAACGGTGCGCCCGCCGGGGATTGTCCAATTAAAGTGAATTTGGAACCTTGCTTGTGGCGGGCATCCAGCCGGATGGCATACCCGTCCATGGCCGAAGCATCCAGCGGCGGCAGGGTGGTTTTGGCCAATGCGTCTTTGGCCAAAACATGACCGTTTAATTGTGCCAGCTTTACCTTAATGGTCGCCGTTGGTGCGCCAGCTTGTTCAATAGCCTTGAGGGCAGTTTCAACCGAAATGAGTTTAGCCATCAGACTTCCTGTAGATACCCGATTTGCCACCGTGTTTTTCCAACAGTTCAATGCGTTCAATCACCATGGATTTGTCCACGGCCTTGAGCATGTCATAAATGGTCAAACATGTGACAGAAACGGCGGTCAGGGCTTCCATTTCAACCCCGGTCTGGCCGGTGGTTTTCACCCGCGCTGTCACAGAAAGACCCGGTAAATCGTCGTCATGTTCTATTTCGATTTTTGCGCCGGTGACGGGCAGGGGGTGACATAAGGGGATCAGATTGGCGGTTTGTTTGGTGGCCATGACGCCTGCCAGTTCGGCCACCGTAATGACGTCACCTTTTTTGGCCGTGCCTGATTTCACCAAGGCGAGTGTCTCGATTTGCATGCGTACCGCGCCGCCAGCAATGGCAATGCGCGGGGTTATTTTCTTGTCAGATATATCGACCATATTGACCCGGCCTTTATCATCGAAATGTGTGAGTTTAGTCATTAGAATCCTGTGTTTTGATTACCACTCTTAAATAAAAACCATTGTCATCCCGGACTTGATCCGGGACCTCGTACTGGTCGCAAGCTACGAGGTCCCGGCTCTGCACCGCAAGAGCGGATTGGCCGGGATGACAATAATCCGGGATGACAATAATAAAGGATAGGGGTTATGAAAATAGCTTCCTGCATTGCGCATCAAACCTCCGTTAATCTCGGCATTAATTCAACCAGATTACAAGGCCCGTGGCGGCTATCAAGCTGGGGACAGATGACCTTGTCCCAGCCGTCCTTGACCGCCCCGTTGGAGCCGGGCAGGGCAAAGATAAATGTGCCGTTGGCCGTGCCGGCCACAGCCCGCGACGCCAATGTAGACAGGCCGACACTGTCAAAGCTGACCATGTGAAACACATGGGAGAAGCCCTCTATGGTTTTTTCAAACAAGGGCGTAATGGCTTCGGGGGTGATATCGCGCCCGGTCAAACCGGTGCCGCCGGAGCTGATCACCACATCCACATCGGGTGCGTCTATCCAGGCTTTGACTTGGGTACGAATAGCGGGAATATCGTCGCGCACGATTTTACGCGCGGCCAATTCATGTCCGGCGTCGGTCACCCGCTTGGCCAGTAATGCGCCGGAGGTATCATCCTCAAATGTGCGGGTGTCGCTGACCACGAGCACGGCAATGCGCACGGGCTTGAATTCTTTGCTTTCGTCAATAGTACTATTTGTTTTTGGATTTATTTTGGTCACGTCTCACTCCATCTTGTTTTGTCGGCGTAGTCTTGTTGTCTTGGCTCTATCCATTCGCCGTCATCTGGGCCGCTTTGGTGTTTCCAGAATACCGCATCGGTCTTGAGATAGTCCATTAAATAATCACATGATTGGAAGGCTGCGCGGCGGTGTTTCGCCGCAGTTGCCACCAGAACAATCGGCTCGCCGACCGCCACGATGCCAATACGGTGGATGATTAGAACCGAGGCGAGAGGCCAGCGCCGCTGTGCTTGTTCTATAGCTTGCTCAATACCTTGTTCCGTGACGCCGGGATATGATTCGAGCCGTAGTTGATTTACCTCGCCAGATTGACCGCGTACCCGGCCTATAAAACTGGCAATGGCACCTGCGTCACCGCAGGTTTTGGAAAATTTGTTCAGACGGCTTCCCGGATTAAACCCTGTGTTCAATATTTCAGCATCAAAACCCATCACCCGCCCCCGACCGGGGGTAAAAATCCGATTTCCTCATTGCCTTGCAGGGCAATATCCCCGTGTACCAAAGACTGGTTTATCATGGTTTTGACGGATTTATCATGTAAGGCACCGCCCAGATCATGCGACCTGTCCAGCCATGTTTTCAACGTAGAAATACTGGTCACACCTTCGGGTAATACAAGGTTTTCTTCGCGGCGTGCGGCCCGTTCCCCGAGACGCCCAAAATAGTATATTTTCAACATAATGTTTATAATAGGGTGAGTGAAATAAATTTCCACAGTAATCGTACTGCGACAAAAAGTACCAGAACCCCGGTGAGGGTGCGTACTGTGTTTCCCGAGAAAAATTTAAGGCTCAGACTATTGCCTATAAGACCGCCGAACAAAACCGCAGGTGCAAGTAGCCAATAGGGTTGAATATGCTCGAGCGCCGCCAAACCGTCCAGTTTGATCAATTGTCCGCTTAAGCCCGATATTGAATTGACCAATATAAATACCGAGCATAGGGCCGCGATCTGTTGTGCTTTGCCCCAGCCAATCCGGTGTAAGATAGGAGCCAGAAATATACCGCCGCCAATGCCGACAATACCTGACAAAAAACCCAACCCAGCCCCGATCCCGGCGCTAAATAACCATGAATTGGCTATTTTCGGGTTTGGKTTCGGGGCCGGTTTGAACAAAATGGAAAACCCGGCGAACAACAAGGCCAGTGCCAGAAGGCCGATAAATGTGGTCTGGGGGATATGGAGACTGCCGCCGAGCCAGGCCATGGGCACTGACAGCACCAAAAACGGCCATATATTTTGTAAAGACACCAGTCCGGCGCGCCAATAATTAACGCAATTGCCGCTGACCACGATGATGTTACACATGAGCGATATGGTCGGGATCACAAGATAATTGGCCCCGGCCAGAACCAGCAAGGCCGTATAGGTCGAGCCACCGCCAAATCCGACACTGGCATATAGAAGTGCGGTCGAAAAAAACAGGCTGGCGAGAAGTGCGACTTTCATTGGGGCTCATTTACGGCTAATAGGAGGCTATGACCAGAAATAAATTTCCCCAAAAGAAATATCCTTGCATGATTTTATGTGCTGGAACCTCCAAGCGTTTCGGCCGCAATAAAATGCTGGCTGATTTGGCGGGCAAGCCATTATTGCAACACACGATTGAGCGGGTGACTAATCAGGTTTCTGATTTAGCCATTAACGGTGACCCAATCGAATATAGTGGGTTTGATTTGCCCGTATTCCCGGACGCTATCGGTGGAAAACTTGGCCCGCTGGCGGGCATTTTAACGGCGATGCAATGGGCGGCTTTGAAGGGGCGTAAGCGGGTTTTAACCCTGTCCGGCGATACGCCCTTTGTACCCAATGACTGGGCCGTAAAATTGTCTGATACGCCGGATAATCGCATTGCATTGCCGCAAATAGACGGGCGGTCCCATCAAGTGTGCGGGTTATGGCCGAGCGATTTAGCTCCAGATTTGCGCCGGTTCTTGCAGGATGGGGGCAGTTATAAAGTCCGGGATTTCCTAGCATTTCACAAAGTCCAGATGGTAGAATTTGCCAAAACGGCAGACCAAGATCCGTTTTTCAACATCAATACCGAGGCCGATATGGACACAGCCAGACAAATTCTAGCCTGATGCTTATACTTACAGGGCTATTACGCCTTTTCTACCCAGGTCGTACGCAAGAAATAGCTTGGTGGATTTCTAGTCCGGTCATCATTTTTTGGTAGACGGGTTCACTGAGCAGGAGACGTAAATCGGTTTTGTCTTGCACCAATTGCTGGAAATCCGGGATGGTTTTGGGGTCGTTCAAATCTCGCTCATTTTCGTCTGACCATTCAAGAACATCATCATACTGGCTAATTTCCTGGGCTCTGAGAGCGTAGTGATAGAAGACATTGCCAATGTTTGGCGCGCCGTGCCCCGCCTTGGTATTGATGTCCCGCTGCCAGTTAAAGTCCGGATTGGCCGTGCTTGTCATGGTGCAACGATATAGACCGGGTTTTGCTTCGCTGACCCGCATTTCCAAGCCTGCTTCTGTTATGGCAATGTTAATATAATCGTCCATAAACCTAGTCTATCGGAAAATTTGGGGCAAGGCTATAGCTACAAAACCTTCTATTTCACGATCAATTTATAGGCGGTTTCATTGGCGGCAATATCGCGGAAGTCAGTGAGGGCGGTGGCTTGTAGCAATGTAATATGGCACCAGTGGCCAAAAAGAGCCTGAACATATGGCTCCGGTATGCTAAAGGGCGGGCCGTCTAGCTCGGACGGGTCATATTCCAATGTGATCAACAGGATTTGGGTGTCGGGCGGCAGGATATTTCTAAGATGTGCCACATATGTTTTTTGCATAGGCGGCGGCAAGGCAATCAATGCGGCCCGGTCATAGACGGCATTTATATTGGCGGTTTCGGATTTGGTCAGATTAAAAATATCGCCGACCATAATAGAATACCCTTCGCTCGCGTAGTTTTGAAATTCACCGCATTTGCTGGCTGCGTATTCAATATTGTTTTCTTCGAAAAACTCCTTGGCGGCAACAGGGCTTAGTTCAATTCCCAAAATTTCGTGACCTTGCTGACGTAGCCACAGCATATCAAGACTTTTACCGCACAGAGGCACCAAGACTTGGCAATGGGCATCAATATCCAGCTTTGGCCAATATTTCACCAATGCGGCATTGGTGTCTTCAAGGTGAAAGCCGAGTTTCCCGGATTGCCATTTATCGTGCCAGAATTGCCTATCTTCCATAATGTTGCCTTAGCGTTATCGCCCAAACAGGCGGGCGAAAAACCCTGGCCTATTTGTGACGGATTTGTGAATGGCTCTAGCCCGCATACCAGTGCGACAAAATGCTAATATTGGGCCAGTGTCCTGCGCCGCCTGCCTCAATACTGCTTTGAATTTTTGTTGGTCATCTGGCGTAAAACGGCCCGGTTTAAACGGGATATGGTGATAGGATAAGCCGGCTTTTTTCGCGGATTTTTCAAGGGCTTTGGACAAGGGTTGGGCTGTATCCTCCCCGTCCGGACGGTTGTTGATGATGGTTTTATAGCCCGCATCTGCCAGCTTTTGCATATGGTCGTAGGCGAGTTGCGGCGAGACGGCAAACCCGTCTGTAATTTTTGTGATCTGCATCTGCTTAACCTATAACGCGTTGAGGGGGATTTTTAAATATACGGTGCCGTTGTCTTCGGCAGGCGGAAATTCACCAGCCCGCATATTAACCTGCACCGAAGGCAAAATCAATTTGGGCATATCAAGCCCGGCGTCGCGCTCGGTACGCATTTTGACAAAGCTATCCATATCCGCGCCGTCGCCCACATGTTTATTATGGCGTTTTTCTTCGCCGATGGTGGTCTCCCAGACGAATTCATCGCGCCCCGGTGCCTTGTAATCATGGCATAAAAACACGCGGGTTTCGTCCGGAAGTGCGAACAGTTTTTGGATGGATTTATACAACGTTTTCGCACTGCCGCCGGGGAAGTCGCACCTTGCCGTGCCAAAATCCGGCATGAACAGCGTATCGCCAACAAATACCGCATCCCCGATCAACCAAGACATGCAGGCAGGCGTGTGGCCGGGGGTATGTATGGCGGTGACTTTAATATTGCCAAGTGTGAATTCCTGACCGTCATGTACCAGAATGTCGAACTGGCTACCATCTGTAGCAAATTCGTCTTCGGCGTTAAATACGCTGCCAAACACTTTTTGTACCGCGTCAATATGGGCGCCAATGACCGTCTTGCCGCCTAGTTTTTCTTTCAAATAGGGCGCGGAAGACAAATGATCCGCATGGGCGTGGGTTTCGATAATATACTTGGTTTGCAGCCCGTTGTGCTGGATGAATTTTATGACTTGGTCGGCGGCCGCCGTATGGGTGCGCCCCGAAGCTTCGCAATAATCCAGTACCGGATCCAAAATAATCGCCTGTTTGCTGGCCGTATCGTAGGCTATATGGGTGATGGTGTTTGTGGCTGGGTCAAAAAAAGATTTCACATTTGGGTTTTTCATTTCGTCCTCCTGTTATTGGCGCTTGTGTATGTGGATAAATCTGTATATTAGTAAATGCTTATATAGATAGATAAGGGTTTTATATCACAAGTTCAAGAGCGGGCTTGTACTCTTTAAGCCCCGCGCCTATGTAAAATATATACAGGAAGTTATACAAGTTTAATATGGCTGATTTTTTAACAACTTATGAAACCATGATCCGCCTCGCCGTGTTTATCGGGGTGTTTGTGTTGATGGGGGCGTTGGAAGCCCTGTTCCCGCGCAAATCCCGCACCCAGCCACGCTTGAAACGCTGGGCCACCAATTTGGGCATTGTGGTGACATATTCGGTGTTTGTGCGGATATTATTCCCGGTAGCGGCAATGGGTACGGCCCTTTTTGCCGCATCGAAAGGCTGGGGCTTGCTGAACTGGCTGGATTTACCTTTATGGGCCAATTTGGTCATTGCCGTTGTCTTGCTGGATTTTGCCGTCTATTGGCAGCATGTGGCCTCCCATAAAATTCCGCTGATTTGGGTGTTTCATAAAATGCACCATGCGGACCGGGATATAGATGTCAGTACCGGTGCGCGCTTTCACCCCGTTGAGATCGCCGCTTCCATGCTCTATAAAATGCTGGTTATTTTATTGGTTGGCCCGGCAGTGGTCGCCGTATTTGTGTTCGAGCTCATCCTCAGCGCCTCGGCCATGTTCAATCATGCCAATGTCAAACTGCCGCTTGGACTTGATAAAGCGGTGCGGGTTTTGTTTGTGACCCCCGACATGCACCGGGTTCACCATAGTACCGTCCGCAAAGAGACCGATAGCAATTACGGGTTTTTTCTAAGCCTGTGGGACAGAATATTCGGTTCATATATTGACCAACCCAAGGGCGGGCACGACGGCGTTACCATAGGCCTGACCCCGCACCAAAACGACAAGCCATCAAATATTCTTTGGTGTTTATGGCACCCATTTATGAAAAAATATTGGAGATAATTATGTTGAGAAATTTGTTTTTACTTTTAGCTGTCGGCTTTCTGGCTGCCTGTTCTCAGGGCGAAACCGGAGCCCAATCTATTCCGCAAGATATGGCGGAAAAACAAACAACACAAATCACAGATGTCAGCGCGGTTGAAGCGGCAGGCTTGATCAAATCCCGCCCGGATATTGTGGTGCTGGATGTGCGAACGCCTTCGGAATTTGCCGCTGAGCATATTGAAGGTGCGCTCAATATTGATTTTAAAAACGCTAATTTTGCTACTGAAATAGGTAATTTGGACACAAGCAAAACCTATCTTATCCATTGTCGTTCCGGTGGTCGTAGCACCCGTTCCTTGGCCGCATTTAAGGAAAAAGGTTTCAAAACCATCATCCATATGAACGGCGGCATCATAGACTGGAATAAATCCGGCCTGCCGACGGTACAATAATCATCTAGACGCTTGAGTGCGCCTATATAGACCCTATATGTGGGTCTGTTATGACCATTACCCATAAAAATGCGCAACAGGCCTATGATCTGCTGCAAGCTCGCCCTGAAACGGCGGTGCTGGATTTGCGCACGGGTGAAGAGTTCGAAATGTTTTATATTAAAGGCGCGATCAATCTCGATTGTCAGAGCGAATTTTTCGAGCGCCGGATCAAGACCTTAAACCGAGCCGCGCCTTACCTTGTCCATTGTCATTCCGGCGGGCGAAGCACCAAGGCGTTGGAGCAGTTCAAAGCCTTGGGCTTTACCAATATCACCCATATGGACGGCGGCTTGCGGGCATGGATGCACGCCGATCTTCCCCTGATCAGCAATTGGTCGATTTAGGGGAGAAGCTATAAAAACACTTGGCCCATAAAAACACTTGTCCCATAAAAACACTTGGCCTAGGCAATATTTCCACTATGTTGGCTTTCCAATAGGTTTTAGGATTCTGTCTGAGGTGGCAGAGCCTAGTGAAATTATAGGTTTGATATGAAATTTTCAATGGAACGGGCGGCGCTTTTAGAGGCTTTGGGGCATGTGCAAAATGTGGTGGAACGCCGCAACACCATCCCGATATTGTCCAATGTGTTGATGTCGGCTGACAACGGCGTCATCAATTTTGTTGCCACTGATCTGGATATCGAAATTTCCGAAAGCACCAGCGCCGATATTGCTGTCTCTGGAGACGTGACCGCTCCGGCCCACACGCTTTATGACATTGCCCGCAAATTACCAGACGGGTCGGAAGTTTCTTTAAGTGTCGGTTCGGACGGGCGGTTGGAAGTGGACGCCGGGCGTTCGCATTTCGTCTTGCCCCTATTGCCGGCGGGCGATTTCCCGAAAATGACTGCGGACGATTTTACCCATGATTTTGTGCTTGGCGCTGCCGAGTTGTCGCGGCTGATCGACAAGACCAAATTTGCCATTTCCACCGAAGAAACCCGCTATTATCTCAACGGTATTTATTTCCACGCTATTGACGGCAAATTGCGCTGTGTGGCCACAGATGGCCACCGCTTGGCCCTGTGCGAAATGAAGGTGCCGGACGGCGCAGACGGCCTGCCGGGTGTGATCATTCCGCGCAAAACCATTGCGGAAGTGCGCCGCTTGATCGACGGCCTATCCGAAACCATTGAAATCTCGGTTTCCGAAGCAAAAATCCGTTTCAAAGTTGGCTCCGCCGTGTTGACCTCAAAACTGATCGACGGTACATTCCCGGACTATGACCGGGTTATCCCCAAGGGCGGCGACAAGAAATTGGTGGTTGATAATGGTGTCTTTGCCAGTGCGGTTGACCGGGTGTCGACCATATCCGCCGAGAAATCGCGCAGTATTAAGCTAACCCTGGAAGGTGATAATCTCACCCTGGCGGTCAACAATCCCGAACACGGTAATGCCAGAGAGGATTTGATGGTCGATTACGGCGCAGAAAATCTGGAAATCGGTTTTAATGCCAAATATTTGCTGGATGTCACCACCCAGATTGAAGCCCGCGATATACATTTTGCCTTGTCCGATCCGGCCTCTCCGGCTTTGGTTAAAGACCCTGAAGACGACGGCGCACTGTTCGTGTTGATGCCGCTTCGGGTTTAATCTGGCGTGTGTCCAAAACGGGCTATATCAAGCATTTACTGCTAAGCGATTTTCGGTCCTATGATGTGCTGGATATTACCTTTGATGGTCGTCCAGTGGTTCTGTACGGTGAAAATGGTGCAGGCAAGACTAATCTTTTAGAAGCTATATCTCTTTTGTMKYYSKKKYRMKGMWYKYKCYGKRMWWAMWWMWYYYWWWWRKYKMRKMRYRWTGGGGATATTGTCTGTGATAACTGGGCGGTGGCCGCCCGGCTTGGGGGTGGCGATATCAAAATCGGCACGGGCGGGGTCGACGGAATACCGACCCGCCGCAAAATGCGTATGGACGGCAGCCAAGCCAGCGGCTCGGATTTAGCCCGCCGTATAAGTGTCAATTGGCTTACCCCGGCGCAAGACAGATTGTTTGTTGGCCCGGCTTCGGATCGGCGCAAATTTCTTGATCGTATGTGTTTGGTGCATAAGCCAGAACATGGCCGTACATCCCTGAGCTATGATAAATCACGGGCCGAGCGCGGGCGTTTGTTCACGGACGGGATTGATGATGCCTATTGGTTAGATGCGCTGGAAACCGATATGGCCGAAACTGGTGCAAAAATCGCCAAAGCCCGTTGGCAGGTGTTGGAAAAATTGCGTACCGAAATTGAGTGCAGGGCAGGGAGCAGTTTCCCCCAGGCCGATTTGGCATTACAAGGCGAGGCCGAGGCACTTTACGCCGCCGGGGCAGACAGCAATGAGGTGACCCAATATATCAAAACCAATCTGGCCAAAGACCGCCCTATCGATGCCCGCGCCGGGCGGACTTTGCGCGGCGTACATAAATCCGATTTTCTTGTCACCCACCGGGGCAAAGCCATGCAAGCCGCCTATTGCTCCACCGGCGAACAAAAAGCTCTGCTGATTACCCTGGTACTGGCCCACGCCCGCACCCAGGCTGATCAGCCGCCGTTGTTATTACTGGACGAGGTCGCCGCCCATCTCGACGAACACCGCCGCGCCGCCCTCATCGAAGAATTGCTCGCCCTGAACACCCAGGTTTTCCTCACCGGCACAGACGCGCAATTGTTTGAGGCTTTTAAGGGACGAGCGGAAGTGTATGAGGTGGTAGACGGAAAATTGCATGAAAAATCAATTTGAAATCTAGCAAAGTATAGAGAGTATATGGTAGTATAGTGAAAACTTGCTATATATGTATATACTCCCTATATATTAGTAGATTTAAGTAAGGTGATTTAAGAATGGACGCTGTTAGAAACCCTTTTGCGCCCGGTGCGGGTACTCCGCCACCGGAACTTGCTGGTCGTAGTGGGTTATTAAGCCGGGCCGAGATAACCTTGCGACGGATTGCTATTGGTAAGCCAACCAAAAGCATGATCATAGTTGGATTGCGCGGAGTTGGCAAAACCGTATTGTTGTCCGAGATTGAAAAACTGGCCAGGGCTGAGGATTATTTTACCCTATTTGTGGAAGCTCATGAGCATAAGAGCTTGCCGGAACTTATTGTTCCGGGGTTGCGCAGGATATTGATCAAATTAAGTCGTTTGGAACAAAGTAAAGAACTGGCAAGGCAGGCACTTGGTATTTTGAAAGGTTTTGTTGGTTCTCTCAAGGTGAAATTGGCGGGGGTTGAAATCGGGGTGGCAACTGAACGCGGCACTGCGGATAGCGGCGATATCGAATCTGACCTGCCCGAGCTTATTAGTGCTATTGGAAAAGCAGCCACAGCCGCCGGGCGGCCTATCGTGCTGATTATTGACGAATTACAATATTTGAAAGGAAAGGAATTTTCCGCCCTTATCATGGCTATCCATAAGGTCAATCAGCGACAATATCCATTTATGTTGATTGGCGCCGGCTTGCCACAAATATTAGGTATTGCCGGAAACTCAAAGTCCTATGCGGAGAGGTTGTTTGATTTTCCGCAGGTTGGTGCCTTGAACACCAAAGATGCCAGACAGGCAATAGTAATACCCATTGAGCAGGAGGGGGAGAGCATTCGCAAAAATGCGGTAGACGCAATAATAGGCTCGACAAAGGGCTATCCTTATTTTTTACAACAATGGGCATATGAAGCCTGGAACCATGCTGAAAAATCGCCAATAACCCAGCAAGATGTTATTGATGTCAGCGATGAAGTGCTTCAGGAACTGGATCAAAGTTTTTTTAAAGTCAGGTTGGATCGTTGCACGCCCACAGAGAGAAAATACATGCGGGCATTGGCCGAATTAGGAACHGSRVCGYVTDHHTCWHGVDBTGTDKCHKGGTTATTGGAGGTAAAATTGGCCAGCGTCTCCCCTATACGAAGCAGTTTAATCAAAAAAGGGATGATTTATTCGCCTACCCATGGGGATACGGAATTTACTGTACCTTTGTTTGATGAATATATGAAACGTGTCATACCAGAGTTGATTAGATAACATGAAAAAATTCACCAATATTTCCGGCCATAATATCTCAGGGTTGGGCCAAATTGCCGAGCATTATGATGCGGCCCTTGTTGATATATGGGGGGTAATCCATAATGGGCGCGACGCGTTCCCCGAAGCTATCGAGGCTTTGCAGCGTTTTCGCGAAGAGCGCGGGCCTGTGGTATTGATCTCCAATTCTCCGCGACCCAGCATTGCAATTCCGGCCCAATTTGATGAGGTTGGGGTTCCCCATAATGTCTATGATGCCATTGTCACTTCCGGTGATGCCACTATTGACGAATTGGCGCGCCGTGCGCCTGGCCCGGCTTTCAAACTTGGCCCCAAGCGGGATGACCGTTTATACGACAATCTTGCTTTGAATTTTGTCGAGCTGAAAGACGCCGCCTTTATCACTTGTACCGGGTTGTTTGACGATGAAAACGAGACGCCGGATGATTACACCGATCTACTCGGTGAAGCCCGCGAGCTGAATATACCCTTGGTCTGTGCCAACCCTGATATCCAGGTCAAAAGGGGCGATAAGATGATTTATTGCGGCGGGGCGCTGGCGCAAGCTTACGAAGATATGGGCGGTGAGGTGGTTTATGCGGGCAAGCCCCATGACGCCATTTATAGACTGTCTCGCACCTGGCTGGGCGAACTGGCCGGGTATGATATTGAGCGCTCAAAGGTGCTGGCCATAGGTGATAATATCCAGACCGATCTGCTTGGTGCCAACAACCAGAACTATGATGCTTTGTTTGTAGCTGACGGGCTGGATGCGGGCAATGCGGATGCAGTTGCAAATTTACTTGAAAAACATGATATTTATGCCAAATACATGCTTTCGTCTCTCGGTTGGTAATGAGGGGATGTAAATCTAGGAGAACACTATGGCTCATAAACGCGGATATTATCTGGACGAAATAAAAATTGGCATGTTTGCAGAAAACAAGCTGGTGGTGAGCGCAGCGCGTATTGATACATTCGCCGAGATTTCAGGCGATTATAATCCCGTGCATATGGACGAGGAATTTGCCAAGACCACTATGTTTGGGCGGCGTATCGCTCACGGGGCTTTGTCGGCGTCTTTAATCTCCGCTATTTTGGGCAATGATCTGCCGGGGCCGGGGGCTATATTTGTCGAACTGAATTTACGGTTTCGTCGTCCGGCTTTTATTGACGACGAAATTACCGCCCGTGCCGAAGTCGCCGAGATTAATGAGCGCACGGGCCGGATTAAAATGAAGGTGTCGTGCAGTGTGGATGGCAAGCAAATCATACGCGGGATTGCCGGCGTTATCGTGCCCAAAAGGCCTATAAAGAGACCAAAAGAAGATTAAGCCGCCCCATGAAAATCATTGATAGCTATACTGGTCTGGCCAGAGCCGACAAAGGGGCGGTCATCGCACTGGGTAATTTTGACGGCCTGCACCGTGGCCACAAAGTGGTGATTACCACCGCCGCAAATATTGCCAACCAAGAAAATACGCCGCTAGCCGTCGCTTGTTTTCGGCCCCACCCCAGTCAGTTTTTTGATCCGGGCGCTACCCCGTTTCGCTTGATGAGTGCCCGCATACGCGCACGTCTACTCGGCGAGATGGGGGCAAAAACCGTCTACGAAATTCCCTTCGACAAAGCCCTGACCCGGATGAGTGATGAGGAATTTGTCGAAATCGTCCTACACCGGGGGCTAGGGGTGGCCCATGTTGTGGTCGGAAAAGATTTCCATTATGGCCATAAACGTTGCGGCGATTTTGCCAGCCTCAAACGACATTGCGCCGCCAGAGGTATTGGTGTGACGGGCGTGGCGGAAGTGAGCCTACATCAAAGCTACGGTAAATACGGCTCCACAGAAATCCGCCAAGCCCTTAGGGACGGGGATGTATTTTTCGCTGCCCATATGTTGTCGCGCCCGTGGATTGTCGACGGCGAGGTCATGCACGGTGATCATCTGGGCCGGACGCTCGGATTTCCCACGGCCAATTTGTATTTCAATGACCGGCTGCGTCCCAAGGCCGGCATATACGCCGCCGAATGCCGCCTAGACGGAGAAGATAATTGGCGGCCCGGTGTCGCTTATGTGGGGTCGCGCCCGACCGTGGACGGCAAAGACCACAGGCTGGAAATGCATATTTTTAATTTCGATGCAGATATTTATGGCCGCATATTGGACGTCGCTTTTCGTTCTTACATCAGAGAAGACGTAAAATTCGACGGGCTGGAGGCTCTTACCACACAGATGCAGAAAGACGCGGACGGCGCCAGAGCAATATTTGGCATGTTATGATCGTGGGCGAACGCCCAAACCACTTGACATTTAGCTGTGCGCGTCCCAATTCGGGGCTAAAATTTTAGTGAGATTATTATGCATGCTTACCGTACCCATAATTGTAATGAACTGCGCAGTGACAATGTCGGAGAAACCGTTCGCCTGTCAGGCTGGGTTCACCGCAAACGTGACCACGGCGGTCTGTTGTTCATTGACTTGCGTGACCATTTTGGTTTGACCCAGTGTGTGATTGAACCGGAAAACAAGCATTTCGCCGTGTTGGAACGCTTGCGGGTGGAAAGTGTCATCACGGTGAGCGGCAAATTGGTTGACCGTTTGGCCGACGCTAAAAATAAAAACCTGCCTACGGGTGATATTGAACTGGTGGTCGCGGATTTGGAAGTGCAATCGCGGGCCGAAGAATTACCCTTACCGGTATTTGGAGAGCCGGATTACCCCGAAGATATTCGGCTTAAATACCGGTATCTGGACCTGCGCCGCCAAAAACTGCACAATAACATCATCCTGCGCGGACAAGTGATCAATTCCATACGCACGCGCATGATCGCCCAGGGTTTCAATGAATTTCAAACCCCGATTTTGACGGCTTCATCGCCTGAAGGTGCGCGAGATTTTCTGGTGCCGTCGCGCCTGAACCCCGGTAAATTTTACGCTCTGCCCCAAGCCCCACAACAGTTCAAACAGCTTTTGATGGTGTCGGGCTTTGACAAATATTTCCAAATCGCCCCGTGTTTTCGCGACGAAGATGCCCGCGCTGACCGCTCACCGGGTGAGTTTTACCAGCTCGATATGGAGATGAGTTTCGCGACACAGGAAGATGTGTTCGCCGCAATCGAGCCGGTCATGGCCGGAGTGTTCGAGGAATTTGCTGCCCATACCGGAAAAACGCGCAAGGTCACACAAACGCCGTTTCCGCGTATTGCCTATAAGGACAGCATGCTGAAATACGGTAATGACAAACCTGATTTACGCATTGATATTATTTGTTCGGATGTGTCTGAGTTCTTCATTGAAGACGGTGTCGAGTTCAAAGCCTTTCAAGGCATTGTCAAGGGCGGCGGTACGGTGCGGGCTATCCCTGCGCCAAATACAAAAGACAAGCCGCGCTCGTTTTTTGATAAAATGAACGGCTGGGCCCAACGCGAAATGCAAGCTCCGGGGCTTGGTTATATCCGCTTCGAGCAAGGTGAAAACGGGCTTGAAGGCAAAGGCCCGATCGCCAAATTTTTCCCGGCGGACGTATTGGTGCGCATGGCCGCCCACGCCGGAATTGGCGACGGCGATGCGTTGTTTTTTGCGGCGGGCAAGGAAGTGGACGCCGTGAAACTCACCGGGGCGGCCCGGGCCGAGATTGGTCGTCAATTGGACATGATCGATGAGGACGTGTTTAAATTTTGCTGGATTGTTGATTTTCCGATGTTTGAATGGGACGAGGACAATAAAAAAATCGATTTCTCCCATAACCCGTTTTCCATGCCCCAAGGGGGAATGGAAATCTTGCAATCCGCAGATACGGACGTCAAAAAACTGGACATTCTGGCCTATCAATATGATATTGTTTGCAACGGGATTGAGCTATCCTCCGGTGCGATCCGTAACCACCGCCCGGACATCATGTATAAAGCCTTCGCAATGGCGGGCTATGACAGGGACGCTGTGGACAGCGAGTTTTCCGGCATGATCACGGCATTTAAATACGGCGCACCGCCCCACGGCGGCATCGCGCCGGGTATTGACCGGATGGTTATGCTCTTGGCAGGTGCTGATAATATCCGCGAGGTTATTGTGTTTCCCATGAACGGCAGTGCCCAGGATTTGATGATGAATGCGCCCGCAGAAGTTCCGGCCAAAGCCTTGCGCGAATTACATTTGCGTCTGGACTTGCCAAAAGAATAATAAACCCAAACGAAAATTTAGGGGCTGTCCTAGATAACGCTGATTAGGTGTTGTACATGGGGCATATGAGGAAGAGTAGAATTAGTTGGGTTAAGCAGGTTCGTTTGATAGAGC
>NVVO01000006.1 GCA_002733385.1 Robiginitomaculum sp. | reverse complement strand
GAATGTGAGTGGCGTTTTAATAACCCAGACCCACTGACACAAAAAAGACTGTTAACTMAATGGGTTAAGAAGTATTTGAACTAGTTATCTAGGACAGCCCCTAGATTTATCTTTACGAGCCAAGCCTATAAACCAGATTAACACTGGCATTCAAGCCCCCCATGGCGTTATGATAAAGCCATGAGAAAACAAACAACTCGCCGAAACGGAACCTATACGAAAATCCAAGCTTGGGACAGCCCGACCGGGGCTAGCCTGTGCGTGTATTATAAAAAGGCCCAAGGAAGCATCAAGGGCAAACCAAAAGCAGTTGTTCACATCAATCACGGGCTTGGGGAACATGCGGGACGCTATGCCCGGTTTGCGGAAAAACTAAGCGCGAACGGATATGCGGTTTACGCTCAAGACCACCGGGGTCACGGGGCCAGCACCGCGCCGGACGCTAGCCAGGGTATATTCGCCCGCGAAGACGGATGGAACAAAGTTCTGGCCGACATGAAATATGTCAACGGCGAAATCCGTAAACGCCACAAAAACATTCCCGTAATTTTATTTGGTCATTCCATGGGGGCCATGCTTTCGTATAATTATCTGTTGCGCTGGCCGGACAGCATCGACGCGGCCGCCGTCTGGAATGCGGATTTATCCAAAAACCCGGCTCTGAAATTACTTGGGATAATTTTGAACATTGAAAATAAACTCAAAGGCGCAAATGCCCCAAGCATGGCCAATGCCATGACCTTTGGGGCGTTTAACAAGAAATTTAAGCCAAACAAAACCAATTGCGACTGGCTGTCCAAGGACGTGGACGAATGCCGGGCTTACGACGATGACCCGGATTGCGGCTGGCCCGTCACCGTGTCTATGTGGCAAGATGTTTTGTCCGGCATTACTTACGGCAGCTCGGATACGGGCTTGGAAAATGTCCCCAAAACAATGCCCATATATTTGTTAGGCGGCGACGCAGACCCGTCCACCAGAAACGCCAAAGCCCAACTGGATTTGACCGCACGCCTCAAAGCCGCAGGCCACACCAATATAAAAACCACCATCAGGGAAAATGGCCGCCACGAAGCCTTAAACGAGCCAAAAGCAGAACGGGACGCCGTGGTGGCAGAGTTTGTCGACTGGCTCGGTGCGGCAATACCTTAATAAAAAACCGGGCGTTCAGAGGTCGTAGCTAAGACTTGCCATTTTTGTTCAACTTGTCGTAACAATGTTATGCGAGGTGGCCTACCCAGTTCAAGGACATGGGAACCATCCCTGCCATAATCCGTCAACAAAGCATATGTACCGTTGCCAAACACCATGACATTTATTGGATTAAAGGTTTTGGGATGCCAATGATATGATGTCAGGTTTTTGGGATATACTTTACCAGTGGCGCTATTCACCAAGTCCGAACCTCGCATATAATACATGTCTTTGCGCGGGGAAATTTCACCTGAACAATCTACGGGATTATCAGATGTATACCAGTTACCGGTCTCTAATGCCCGTTGGGCCAGAAAGTTTTGACGTTCAATTTCAATATCGGGTTTGGCTTTTGCCGCCAGAAAGTCGAACATTTTCTGGTGTCCCAAATTGACTTCCATTTTTAGTTCTGCATTGGTTTTGAAGGCCACCTTGGCCCATTGTGTTTTGCGCACCTCTATTTTTTCCCGCAACTCAAAAACCTTGGGATCGCTAGGCCCGGTAATACCCCCATTTTTAGTGGAGGTCTGAAGTAGGCTTGTTTTAAGCGGCGTTTTTCATGTGCCTCTCAAGTTTTTGGACGTGTATTATACCGCCTATGGCAATGTTAGGCCTTTCATTATTATTGTCCAGAGCCACCTAGTGGCTGATAATTGCACCTCATCAATGCTCATGAAGATGTGTTGGTTCAACCAATCATATCTAACTGTGCGGTTGTAACGCTCAACATAGGCATTTTGTTACGGGTTTCCAGACTGGATGAACATCAGAACTATGCCGTGCTTTTCTGTCCACTCAGCTAACATATGGCTGATATGTTCTGGGCCATTGTCAGACCTGATGGCTTTGACAATCCGCTCAGCGGTTGATTGCTTACTTGTTCTTGTATGTCTCATCTTCCTTTCCGTTAGATACAAGATGAACAAAAACTCTTGCTTAGCCCAAACTTAAATCTGTCTCATAAGCGTCGCTGTTCGATAGTTTTTTGTTTTATCCTTTCTCTCTTGTTTAAAATTGATTGCGCTCGCCCGAAGCGTGCACATTTATACTAAGATTAAGGGCACGAAGTAGTCGGGGTTTCCGTACAGAAATCCTCAATTGGAGGATCATTTTCCTCATCTAAAGGAAAGTCCAGATCGGTCAATGGATCAAAATATTCAAATCCAGATTCTACATCCAGAAGATCAATCTGTGGTTGTACAGCGACTTCCCTGCGGGTTCGTAAATTTTGGCTGAAAATCGCGTAAACCTCGTCCGGTAAACTGAACGGATCAGAGGGCGCAATGCCGTCGGCGAGAATGAATGTTGCCATCCCTGCTTGGTCTATCGTCACCGTCTTGCCGCCGGACGTGACATCAATTGCACCGCGCCGGTTGTCCGAGCGCTTATTTTCTCCTGGACCACGTAAGATAAATATTGTCGCACCATCAGCATCGGCTTTCGCGCCCGGTGGTAAAACTCCAGAGCGGCGAGCCATATCAATGGCTTGAGAACCGACAACTCCCTCGACAATTGTCCCGCGAACCCCCATACTAGCGACAGGAGTTTCGATCGTGACAGCGTTACCGGATGATTTGGAAATATTCCCTGACATAAACCTGAACATGCCTTTTTTGATACTCGCAGTCATACCGCTATTAGAATTTGACGGGTCATAGACAAATTTATCGATGGTCAAAATGCAATTAGGCCCTACTGTGAAAACCGTTTGATCATTTAAAAGAACTTGCAAGGTGCTTTGAGCTCCAGAAATGATTTCTTCTCCCAAGCGCACCATGTCTTTAACTTGTGCTTGACGTGCGAGAGCATCGACATCAGTAATTGTAACGTCGCCTCGCACGGCTGAATTTACGCCGATAGCTTCATTTGCGGCCGAAGCTGGAAATGCTGCTAATAGGGTCGCGAGTGCAACAGAGACTAAAATATATTTACGTTTCATTACCATGCTCCTTAAAATTTGAAGATTAAGCGGAGTTCACCACCTAAACTGTCGAAATCTATTCCGACTAAATTTGAATTACGCTCTGTATAACGAACCGTGCCTTCCAAATTCACATTTGAAAGATATGTGTTAGACCCGCTGACGAGATTTGCAAGGGGCCCGCCTAGCGTAGCTGCGGTCAAGAAACGGTTATCTTTGCGTCCAAGGATCCCTTTGTAACTCAGGTTTTGATACGATCCCGTTCCCCGAAAATAGAGATTGTTCTGAAAATTGTGAAATATATCTGTTGAAATTAACAACCCATTATAGGCAAAAGTATCAACATTGGCGGCCTTGTCTACATACCCGACTGATGCGCCGACAGCAGTGTTTTCGTTTATTTTATGGCGTAATCCCAAGGCAAAGGCCGATTTACCACCGGATCTGCCGTCTTCACCAATTGTAGCGGCGATATCATCAAAATTCTGATCATGATAACTTCCGGTCAGGGTCATTTTAGTTGTTTCAGTCAATCCGGCGACAAAGCGGAGCTTGGAACCAAATTGTGTTAAATATGAGTCATTATCAACAAACACTTTCAAATATTCGGCGTCCACATGCCAAGTGAAGCTTTGAGATCCTCCTGACACACCCAGGTTTCCACCAATGGTGTCATAATCGACAGCGCTGAATACTTCACGCCTGAGTGTCTGACCGCGGATACCCCCTCTGAGAACTGCATTTTCTGTCCGTTGCAAAGGTGTCCGGAAGCTCAAAGAGCCTTGAAGAAATACCGACATATCACCTGTGGATGTAGTCAACAGTGGATTTGCGCTCGTAAAAACCTCACCTGCACTGTCATCATATCGCACCCCTATTGCAACCAAAGCCTCGACCTCTGTACCGGTATGGGCCGCTGCTTGTGCACTCATGCCCAAATTGTTGCGGTAATGGTCGTAAGTTTTTTGGTCAGCCTCGGAAAGTTGGCGTCCGTTCAATAATTTAAGCTCATGCCTTGCCGCCTGAAGATCATCGACATTCACAAGCAATGATATATAGTAAAGACGCAAACTGTCATCTTCTTCGGAATTCAACAAAATTCTTTCAACTGCCCCCAATGCACTGACACTGTCGCCGCGTTCTTCTTGCTGATGTGCATAATTCAAGTTGAGTGATTTATTACCGGGGTCGGCCAAAATTTGCGCGAATGTAATTTCTGGCCCAGTATAGGCGTGAGCCGCCATATTCATCCCCGAGCTCAAGGCAATCGACAATAGGCCAATTCTAAATAGTTTCATGTTGCACCCCAATTTTATTAATTTAAGCCCTAGTTATTATTTTTTGCCCCAATCCACTCAACAAATCTTGGTTTTTTTGTTTCGATATGTGACTAATAATAGTTTGACAAATAAAGCATTTTTTTTTTTTGCAAGGTAATACCCCTTATTTTAGTAGGGGTCTGAAGTAGGCTTGTTTTAATCGGCGTTTTCATGTGCCTCTCAAGCTTTTGAGCGGGTGTTATGCCGCCGATAGCCATATTGGGCCTCTCATTGTTATATGTCCAGAGCCACCTTGTGGCCGATAGCTGCGCCGCCTCAATGCCAAGCCCCTCACGGTTGAAGTCATCAATTACGTTAAACGTCCTAAAGGACCGCCCGTCAGAGAGCCAGGCATGCATGAAGTCCATTGACCAGACTGCATTAATGGCTTCAGGCACCGCCAAAGCATCAGGTTTCTCCCGCTTGAGCCGTCTTTTGGGCTTGATACGTAGGTTCAGCTCAAGCTCGCAGTAAATCCGGTAAACTCGCTTATGGTTCCAGCCAAAGCCTTTAACATTGCGCAGATATAAAAAGCACAGCTTGAAGCCCCACGTCTTCTCTTTATTCGTGAGGTGTTGCAACCAATGAGCAATAACCGCATTCTCATGGCTAAGCTTTGGTTCATACCGATAACAGGTCTGGCTGATGGTAAAGGCCGCACACGCCGCGCGGATCGAAAGCAGACCCCTGGACACAGCCCGCTTGGCCATGTCCTTGCGGCGCGCMGGCCTTACCACTTTTTTGCCATAGCCTCTTTAATTACATCGTTCTGAAGCTGAACATCAGCATACATCTTCTTGAGACGCGCGTTCTCGCCTTCAAGTTCTTTGAGCCGCGCAATCATGGACGTGTCCATGCCGCCATATTTAGCCCGCCATTTATAAAAACTAGCGCTACTCATGCCGTGCTCTCGGCAAAGCTGAGACACAGGTGTACCTGCCTGCGCCTGATTCAATATTGTCATAATTTGACTGTCAGTATATCTTGGTTTCTTCATCGTAAAATCTCCTGTTAAAAAACATATAGAAAATTCTACTTCAGACCCCTACTAAAATAAGGGGGTATTACCGCCCGAGCTTTTTTTAGAGTTTTTGCAATTCTCTTTGATAATAGATGAGGACTATGTCGAGATCTTGTTTTCGGCCCAATTTGGGATGGATCATATTTATTATCGGTATTTTGGAAACCTTGTTGAATTCACCCCAAAATTTACCGCTTTCCAAAATTAGCTTCTGCATACTTATATTGTCATATAGCCGTCTAAATTGATCTTTCTCCACTTGGCTCAATGCTGTGGCCCCGGACAAAGTGAACGGCCCAAGATAGGGAAGAGAAGACCTTAATTTCAACTTTTCATGCATGACAATTAAAGACTGGCTCGGCTTTCACAGGCAAAATTTATCACCGCTAACCTCATCAATCCCGCATATGTCCGCCGCCTCTTCTTGGGCTAAGCGAAAATCAATCACAGTGTCAACAAGAGAGCAAATGCTTGTAGTGGATATGTCCGGTTCACCTGCAATGGCCTTGGGGCCACTGCTAACGGATATCCCGAACACTGCCAATATTGAAGTCAGTATATACACATATTTGATGGCCATTATAATAATGTTATATCATTACTTTTATGATGTCAACCAAGTTCTATGCCCGGCCAAATCATCCACATCCGTCAGGCTGGGTAAATAGGCTATTGCTCCGTCTATAGCGGCGCACATGTCCTTGCATGTATGTTGGTGTGACCATCTTATGCCTTCAAACAATCCGGGGCGAGCCGGGGCATTGAGGCCGAGCAGCCAAAACCCGCCGTCTGTGGCTGGCCCGATAACCGCATCATTGCGCTTCAAGGCTTTGAACCCGGCTGCAATATGGCGGCGTTTCATGGCCGGGGTATCGGTGCCGATAATAATGGTTGGGCCTTTATGGGTGAACAGGCGGGCGGAGCGCGGGGTCAGGTCGCCGCCTGGTTGAGCCAAACGCGGCAGTCTCTCAGGCCACAAACCACCAAAGCTGTCATTGGTATATGGGTCTGGCGTCACATATAATATGGTCTGCCAACGCGGGTCTTGCATTTCGCGCAGGATTGTGGCGGTCATGGCCCGATAGATGCGCCAGGCATGGACATGGCCAACATCAGCCGCCAGCCGCGTTTTCACCAGACCAAGCCGCGGAGCTTTGGCGAAAATAAACAGACGAGGTTTCATGTGTTATAGTGCTCGTCTAAAGCGTTTGGATCAGCGCCCCATAAATACCGGGCCAACAGCTGCAAATTTCCCAAACCTCTGCGCACATAGCCTTGCTCTTCATACCGGACGGCACTGGTCACCACATCCGCCGACAAAGGCCGCAACCGACGCCGACCCAAGGCTCGCACGATGCAAACGTCTTCAAATAACAAAATGTCGGGATACCCCCCCACAGCCTCATACACATCCCGGCGGATCAGCAAGCCTTGGTCGCCGTAGGGCAAGCGGGCAAACACACATCGCAACCAGACCCAAAACTCGATCCATCTTGGCCAAAACCCGTNGGCATCAAATTTGAACCGGAAATAACCAGCTTGCGCCGGGAAATGCTGGATATGGTGGCTGACCTCGTCGCGCCAGCCTGCCCCCAGCTTTGTATCTGCGTGCAAAAATAACAGCCAGTCCGCTTGATTTCCGTCAAGGCTAGCCCACCTGGCCCCGCGCGCCAATTGCCAGCCCCTGCCCTTGCAGCCAAGGGCAATCTTGACATTAGCAGCAACAGCCACTTCCAGAGTGCCGTCCGTAGAGCCAGCGTCCGACACCACAATWCCGTCAACCTGCCCGTCCAACTGGCGCAACAGTTGTGGTNAATATGGCTTGGCAYTTAGTGTCGGGATAACAATTGATAACATGAACGCTTTGTCGCTATTCTATCGACCAAGCGCAAGTCACAAAAAATTGAACCTAATTACCTTTTAAAAACATCCATCATCTTTTTCTTGGCTTTCTATTTGGATTTTTCCGCCTCGTCTTTTGCCATGTCCATCATCTTGTCGGTCATGGTTGATGTAGTTTGGGCCGGTTTTTCTTCCATTTTCTCTTCAAGAGCGATCAGGCAAAAATCCCCGATTTGGGTTTTGCGGGTGTTTTCTTCCGTGCATGTGGTCACACCGCGCAACTCGCCTGCATATTCAATTTTTTGAAACTCRGGGGAAATCACCGGAACCAAACAATGTTGCGTTCCGTTTAAATCCATGACCGTACCGTCCTGGGCGGTACATTCGGCTTCCGAGCTGACGGTTTTGACAAAGCTTGCTTGGGCAAAACCTGTAACACCAAAGGCCGCAACCGTGAGCGCAATACCGGTTCCAATTTTAAAGTGCCTAACCTGCTTTTTGTAAATATCCATTTTCATCTCCTCTAAGTTATTCCTGTGTGTTTATATCAAACATTTTCGTCTAAAAAAAGGTCTGTAACTGTTATTTCCTGCATGTAAGCTGAACAAAATAGAGAGAAAGCAAGAAATGCGCCAAAACCCGGAGAAATTATCGCCAAATTGGCACTATGAAACCCTAAGCGGCGGCAAAGGCGGAAAAATGATCGCAGGGGTCGATGAAGCCGGGCGCGGACCTTTGGYYKKRYSYRYGRKKKYGRMWRCSKWSRTTCWCRRSSCWWRGYKCRYSSYGMSMGKMYKGAWWRMSMSWWWRAAACTGTCACCAACCAAACGCGAGGCCCTTTATGACATTCTCATGAAAACGGCACAAATAGGCATTGGCCTAGCCGAACCCGAGGAAATTGCCCGTATCAATATCCTGGCCGCAACTATGAACGCCATGCAGCGCGCCGTGGCCGATCTCCCCACCTCACCAGACGCAATCCTCATAGACGGTAATCGCTGTCCAAAATTTGACATACCCACCCAAGCCATCGTCAAAGGCGATGCCAAAAGCCTGTCCATAGCCGCCGCCTCGATTATTGCCAAAACCACAAGGGATAAATTGATGGCGGAGGCCGACAGCCGCTTCCCCGGCTATGGTCACAGGGGCCATAAAGGCTATCCCACCAAAGCCCACCGGCAAGCACTGATAAAACTAGGCGCAAGCCCAATCCACCGCAGAAGCTACGCCCCGGTCAAAGCTGTGCTTTAGATCTTAATTCCTAAACTTACCCAAACACCCGGCGCAGGATTTCCGATGTGCGTTTGGCCGGGTCGCGGCGGATGGCGGCTTCTTCTTGAGCCACATAATGAAACACGCCCTTCAGGCCGTAAGCAACTCCGTGGTTGATTAAGTCCGTGCGCGCACTGGCCCCGAGGGACGGGGCAAAGGGGATGTTGCGCAAACTGTTACTGGCCTGATCCAGCAAGCGCAGCGCGCCGGTACCGCTAAGCGCATTTTCCATGATCGGTGTAAATAAAATGGTCAGGCGCGGTGTGGTGCGGTCTTGCAAATAGGTGGTGGCAGCATCCTGGGGCCCGCGCACAATGTTGATGGCGTCGCTAATGCTCAGGCCGTTGACGGCATCAAAGAAAATGTCCTTGGCCACAGGGGCGGCCTGTTCAGCCCCCCGGTTTAGCTGCACTTCCAATTGGCCCAGCACAGCGCCTGCACCGACCGCCGACAAAACCGATTGTACATCGCGTAAAACCTTGGGCAAAGGAATGCGGATTTGCCCATCATTGAGAAACCCGCCGTTGCGGCCGACAATGCCCAGAGCCGATAAAACACCGTTGTTCAGCGCGGCCCGAATACCCCGRKCMSCRKMRKMYTSMCWCAACACGCCGCTACCCAATATGCCTTCCAAAATTGCCGGGTCCATAGTTTCGCAAGCCGATAGCGGCAAGGCCATAAGTCCGGCCAAAGTTAGGCGGCGAGACATGTGTACTGGTTTAGCTTTGGTCATAATTTTCCTACCAACATTTCAAAATATTAGCCTTTACGGGCCTGGACAATATTGCCCTCAATATGGCTCTCGCCGAGCAGTTTTAAAGCTTCGACCCGGTAGAGCCCCTCGACCAAGACATAACGGCCTTTGCCGACCCGCACATAGATCGGAGTGGTCTGGCCGTTTTCCAATATGTCTTCGGCCAAAGCCAACACCTTGTCTTCGTCCACAACCTGCTTGCGCTTGCCAAGCGGCACATAAATTTTATCAATGGGAATATCAACAACGCGCATACAAACACTTTAAGCTATGTCTGGGGCTGTGCCAAGAAAAAGATTATAAAGAGGAAAATTTAAAAGGGGTGCATTCATTGAAGCTTGGATATCCCTATTTTTACCCCCTGTAAATCGCGGCCATATAATTGAAACTATTCGATATTTAGACTTTCCCTTAAAATCTTATCCATGATGGGGAAACCTGGCCTATATTGGCCTTGTTCTTTCGCCCAAGGACAAGCAAAACGCGTTAGTTTGCCGGAGCGAGGGACGGTGTCGGACTGAGGCTTGGTTATAACACGCTAGGCGGCCCGGGTCCCGGTGCGTGAGCTGCACGTTGCTGAGATCGTCTTTTTATGACGATCAAAACTGCTTCGCTAAAATCGGCCGTACCGCATAAACACCGCCGTGTGGCTTTGCCCTCACGAAACATTTTTTGCATGCTTTCCCTGGTATCTCCAGTGGCGGCAAACCACACGGGCCGTCCACCTCACGGTCAGACAAAACCAAATCCACCGCTTTTTTTAGGGCGGGCTAAACCGCCTGCAAGAAAGGTAATATGCACAAATCATACTAAAGGTCGCATTTGAGGTTGACGGTGATAAACTGTAACACCTATGTCTTGACCCGTGCTAGGAGCAGGGCTATTGCATATGGAAATTATATTCGCAAAAATAACCGTATCGGTGTATTATTATTTCCCCTCCCCCTCGCTTCGCTCGACCTCTCCTTTCTTCCTCTCCTTGGGGAGAGGCCGCGTTCGCTCTTGCGAACTGCGGGTGAGGGGATATTATGCTAGGCTCAGGACCAAGCAATTGCCCTGGAGTGAGGAGGGGGATTTAAAACACCTGAACCTAAACAAGTGCGGTAAAGGAATGCCATGAAACAATATGCGACCACACCGCCGCCCGTGATTAGCCTGCCCATATTTGGCTGCGACGAAGTTTTCCCCGTGCGGCGGATCTATTGTGTTGGCCGTAATTATGCTTTGCATGTGCGCGAAATGGGCGGAGATCCGAACCGCTCGACCCCGGTGTTTTTCACCAAGTCCCGCGAAACCATTGTCGCCTCTGGCACGACATTGCCCTATCCGCCCTTGACCAAAAATTTACATTATGAAGTCGAATTGGTGGTGGCTATGGCCGCACCTACCGAAATTTTCGGGTATGGTGTCGGGTTGGACATGACCAGACGCGATTTGCAAGGGCTAGCCAAAAACGGCGGCAAACCCTGGGACATGGCCAAAAACTTTGACCACAGCGCCCCGTGTTCGGCCCTGACCAAAATTGCAAATGCGCCGGATATAAACCGTGCCGAAATCCGCCTGACCAATCAAGGGGCAACACAGCAAAACTCAACTTTGGACAAAATGATCTGGAGCGTGGCGGAAATCATCGCCCATTTAAACGCAAGCGTAACCTTGGCGGCTGGTGATCTGATTTATACGGGAACCCCGGACGGGGTCGGGCCGGTTGTGGCCGGGCAAACCTTGGTCGGCACCATAGACGGGCTACAAAAAATAGAGGTCAGTTATGTCTGAATACATCCTGCACAATTATTTTCGCTCCACCACATCCTTGCGGGTGCGCGTGGCCCTGAACATGAAAGGCCTAGCCTATGAATATGTCTCCTATGCCTTGCTCGACAAAGCCCATAAATCGGACGCATATCTCAAGCTCAATCCACAAGGTCTGGTGCCCGCCTTTGAAATTAAAGGTGGGGAGATAAAAGGTGAAGCTGTGCTCACGCAATCTATGGCGATTTTAGAATATCTCGACGAGACACATCCCACCCCGCCCCTTCTGCCGGATGACGCCCTTGGGCGGGCACGGGTAAGGGCGTTGGCGCAGATCATTGCTCTGGATGTTCATCCCATCGGTAATTTACGGGTGCTGCATTATATCGAGCGTGAATTTGGCGCAGACGGCGCGGGCAAAAAGGCTTGGTTTCAAGAATGGGCGCACGCCGGTATGGCGGCCTTGGAAACCCGGTTACAAGAAACTGAAACCGGGTTATTTTGTCACGGCGACACCCCAACTATGGCCGATATTTGCCTCTACGCCCAGATGTTCAACAATGATAGGTTCGGTCTGGACATGGACGCTTACCCGACCATAATGGCAATCAATCATCAATGTGAACAACTGACTGCGTTCACGGACGCAGCCCCGCTGGCGCAACCAGACGCACCAAAAACCTAAAGGCTTTACCAAATGCTCAAGAAAATTTCCTTACTCCTCCTTATACTCATTTTAGTCGGTATGGGCTATCTGACCCTGTGGCCCGTCCCCATTGCGCCTGTAGCCTGGAACGCGCCGAAAAATCTCGGATATACGGGTGATTTTACGCCCAACATGAAGCTGGCAGGCCTCAAAACCTTGTCCATCGGTGATCACCACGGCCCGGAAGATGTGGCCGGGCGCATAGAAGATGGTGAAATGATTATTTACACCTCGACCCAAAGCGGCGATATATTGCGCATCAATCCGCGCACCAACCAGTATAAAGTCATTGCCAATACRGGCGGGGTGGCTCTGGGTTTGCAATTCGCGCCAAATGGCAATTTGATTATTGCCGACGCTCACAAGGGCTTGTTGAGCATGGACGACGACGGCAAGATTACCCTACTGACCAATAAAGCCGACGACGGTAGCCCGATACTATATGCCGACGAAATGGGCATTGCCAAAGACGGCAAAATTTATTTCTCCGATGCTTCGACCAAATTCGGGGCCGAAGTTTCCGGCTCAACACTGGCCGGGTCATTACTGGAATTGATGGAACACGGCAAGACCGGGCGCATGCTGGTTTACGATCCAGCCTTTAATACCACCAAAATTGTGCTGGACAATCTCAGCTTCCCAAACGGGGTCGCCATGTGTCCGGACGATGCTTGTTTCTTGTTTACCGAAACCGGAACCTACGAGGTCAAACGCCATTGGCTGAAAGGCCCACAAGCTGGCAGCACGGACATCATCATCGACAATCTGCCCGGCTTCCCCGATAATCTCAATAAAGGCCAAGATGGACGTTATTGGATCGGCCTGGTCAGCCCGCGCTCCGAAGCCTTGGACAATTTATCGGCCAAGCCGTTCCTGCGCAAAATCGTGCAGCGCCTACCCGCGTCCTTGCGCCCGAAAGCCGTCAATTACGGCTTTATCTTTGCTATAGATATGAACGGTAAAGTTCTGGCCCAATACCAAGATCCGTCGGGGGCTTATCCGGTGGCGACAGGCGCTACCGAACCCGGCGATGGCTGGCTYTATATYGGCTCATTATCCGCCCGCGAGCTGGGCCGCAAAGACTTACGCGGCGAGACGTTTTAGGGGGCCGCCATAGCAATCGCCGCCAGGCTATCCATTTCCAACCCTGCGCCGCCTATGAGACCACCGCCGACGTCTTTGAGGGCCAGGATTTCTTTGGCATTGCCCGGCTTGAGCGAGCCGCCGTACAAGATTTGGATGTTGTCGGCTACGGGCGCACCGAACCTGGTAATGAGACACCCCCTGATATGGTCATGCATAATGGCAATGTCTTCCAAGGTTGGCACCAGTCCGCTACCAATCGCCCAAACCGGTTCATAGGCGATGACCAGGCTAACGCCGTCAGCATGTTGGGGAATGGAGGCGGCCAATTGCGCGCCGACCACTTCTTCGGCTTGGCCAGCCTCGCGCTCACCCCGGTTCTCCCCGACGCAGACTATGGGAACAAGACCAGCTTTAAGGGTGGCACTGGTCTTGGCGGCGACCACCTCGTCCCTATCGCCGAACATGGCCCGGCGTTCGGAATGGCCGAGAATGACATGATTTGCACCCGTCTCTGCCACCATTTGGGCGCTCATCTCTCCGGTATAAGCGCCGGACGTCTGGTCGTGACAATTTTGCGCACCAATGCTAATGTCCAGTCCCGCGCAAGCCGCCACCATGATTTGCAACATATGCGCAGGAGGACAAATTAAAATATCAACCCTGTCATTAGAATTGGCATTGGCATTGGCGGGAAATAATGCCCGGAATTGAGCCGGTTTTTCCGTCCAGGCCAATTGTCCATGCATTTTCCAGTTGGCGGCGATTAAAGTTTTCATATTTTTCCCGTAATCAAGTGTTTAAGAGTTTACGCACACCCCCTATATAGCTATTGTCTGCCGCAAAATACAAGTGGACAAACCACGCAATAAACGAAAAGGTCATCTATGTCGCAGTCAGTTTTTGGGTCCATTAAAAAAGTCGTCATGGGCACCTTGTTTGTAATTTTGGTCGGATTTTTGCTGATCGGCTTGTCCATGTTTGGTGTCACAGACGCATTTATTTCCCAGTCCAGAGATGCCGCCGCCGTGGTCGGCAAAGAGAAAGTTGATCTAAACGCTTTTGATAAAGCTTTTCGCTCCCAACTGTCTGACTACAATAAAGAAGCTCCTGAACGCATGACAACCAAACAAGCCTATGCCAGTGGTCTGCACCGACAGGTAGCCGATTCATTGATCACCGAGACACTTATCCAACTGGATGCAGATGCACTGGGTTTGGACGTCAATGGTCGCGACGCATTGGAATTTGTGGAAAACCTGGAAGTGTTCAACAACGAAATCACTGGCAAATTTGACAAAAATAAAATGCGCCAACAACTCTATCTCATTGACCGCGATATGACACCTAAACAGCTTGAAGAAGATGTTCACAAGCAAATCCGCCGGGGACAAACTATATCTGGTATTGTAGCAGGCATTGTCGCGCCGACAATTTTCGCAAAGCAACGATTTAAGTTCCTGACCGAACAACGCACGGCCCAACTTTTGCACCTGAATAACGACGCCGTGCCAACGCCGCAAGACCCTAGCGACGAAGACTTAAGAGCCTTTATTGATACCAATAAAGCTGCTTATATCGCGCCGCAATATCGCCGCTTCACTCTATTGCGCATGGAGCCGGAAAACGTCTTGCCCGACATTGAAGTCAGCGAAGAAGAAATTGTCGCCCAATATGACTACAAAATCGAGACAGGGCAGTTGGGCAGTGCAGAAATCCGCTCCTACCAACAATTGGTCGCAAATGACAAAGACCAGGCCGACCAAATCACTGCCGAGATAAATGCCGGCAAAAGCATTGACGAAGTGGTAGAGGCATTTGGTCTTGACGCCCCTTTGGTCTACGACAATGCGGCAGCGGGTGCCAGTAGTGATCCTAAAACTGGCGAAACAGCTTATAATATGGCGGACATCGGCGCACAAACCATACAGGGTAGCTTTAGTAGCTGGTATAGTGTGGTCGTCACCAATATCACCCCGAGAATTGTTCCAGACATCAAAACCGAGCGGGCCAATCTCATCCAGGAGCTTAAAACCAACAAAGCCGGCCAGTTTTTGTATGATGCGACAAGCACCATCCAGGACGGTATTGACCAAGGCATGACCTTGGAAGAAGCTGGCAAAGCTGCGGGGGTATCTGTCGCCAGTTATGGTTTCACCTCCAGACTTGGACAAACCAGAGACGGCAAAAGCCTAGAAGGTCTGCCCCATGCCAAGGGCGTGGCAACAGATGACAAAATTTTAAAAGAAATATTCCTAGCCGACCTTGGCTATGACAATGATGTGTTCGAGACCAGCAATAATGGCATTGCCGCCATCCGTATTGACGAAATTAAGGAAAGCACCCAGCGCCCATTTGACGAAGTTCGGGATCAAGCTCTGGCGGCCTGGCATATCAAACACACCAGTGAAGCTCTGGCACAATTGTCAAATGATCTGATTGTCAGAGCCCGGTCAGGGGAAAGCCTCGAAACCTTGGCCGCAGACATCGGCGAGGGCAGCGAGGTCAGCGAAATAACCATGATCCGGGCCGTCAATACACCCGGTTTGGGGGCACAATTGACGATTAATTTGTTCGGTGCCAGTGTTGGTGAAATTGTGCGCGGTACGGCAGATAACGGTCTTGACCGGATCATCGGACAGGTTTTAACCATCACACCAAATACGGATGCCGTAGAACGCAATATTACCGACACGCTTGGTGTGCAGGCCGCACAGGCTCTCAACTCCGATATTTTAGATGCCTATCACAGGGCATTGCTCAAAGAAAACCCGGCCCGTATCATGACCGAAAATATCGAGAGAACCCTCGGTCTTGATCAATAATCATGGCGCCCGAATTTTTCCCAGATGCGGGTGAATTTGCGCGAAATTACGGCGCGGGCAAACCACAAATTGTCTGGACGCGTTTGGTCAATGATCTGGACACCCCGGTTTCCGCATTCTTGAAACTGGCGCACAACAAAGCTTACGGATTTTTGTTCGAAAGCGTGCAGGGTGGTGAGCAAAGAGGCCGTTATTCTGTGCTGGGCTACGCGCCCGATATGATCTGGCAAGTGCGCGGCGACAAGTGCGAAATCTCGCTAGACGGGAGCGACTTCCAACCTCTCGCCCAAAAACCCATAGACAGCTTGCGCCAAATTCAGGCAGATTCCAAAGTCGGTATTCCCGAAAACCTGCCGCCAATGGCAGCGGGCCTATTTGGCTATCTTGGTTATGATATGATCCGCCAAATCGAACATTTACCAAGCGRCAACCCCGATCCGGTAAACACACCAGACGCCATTATGACCCGCCCGACCCTGATCGCGATTTTTGACCAAATCGCCCAGGAAGTCATCTTGTCCACAACCGTAAGACCAAAGCCGGACATACCGGCAAAACTGGCACTGTCCCAAGCCCATGYCCGGCTTGCAGACGCCGCCAATGAGCTAGAACGCGGCACCACGTCCTTGCGGCACACCAATGTGCCCCGTGAAACATGCACGCTTACGGGCGGCACATCACCGGCAATTTTCACCAAGCAGGTCAAAAAAGCCCAGGACTATATCAAGGCCGGAGATATTTTTCAGGTCGTGCTGGGCCAAAGATTTGAAGCCCCCCTGCCCGTGCCGCCCTTTGCGCTATACCGGGCTTTGCGCCGCCTCAACCCGTCACCATTTTTGTATTATCTCAATTTCGAAGACCACGCGGTTGTTGGTTCCAGCCCGGAAATCTTGGTTCGGCTCAGGGGCGAAACCGTGACCATCCGCCCCATAGCCGGGACGCGGCCAAGAGGAAAAACCCCGCTTGAGGACAAAGAATTGGAGCTGGATTTATTGGCCGACGAAAAAGAAATGGCCGAACATCTTATGCTGCTCGATTTGGGCCGCAATGATATGGGCCGGGTGGCCAAGCCGGGTACGGTTAAGGTAACGGAACGTTCAATCGTCGAGCGCTATTCCCATGTCATGCACATTGTCTCCAATGTGGAAGGACAAGTGCAAGACGGGCTGGACGCCGTAGACTGCCTGTTTGCGGGCTTCCCGGCGGGCACGGTCAGCGGCGCACCCAAGGTGCGCGCCATGGAAATCATCGACGAGTTGGAAGACGAAAAACGCGGGATTTATGCAGGCGCCGTGGGCTATATTTCCGGCGGCGGCGATATGGACACGGCTATTGCGCTACGTACTGCCGTGGTCAAGGACGGGGTTATGCATGTTCGGGCCGGGGCAGGTATTGTGCTGGACAGTGACCCTAAATCAGAATTTGAAGAATGCCGCAACAAGGCTATGGCCTTGTTCTCCGCCGCGCAGCACGCGCCGTATTTTAATAGGAATTAAGGGTTTTAACAGGAACTGATATGTTACTCATTATCGATAATTATGACAGTTTCACCTATAATCTGGTGCATTACGCCCAGGAGCTTGGTGCCGACACCCATGTTATCCGCAATGATGTCATGAGCGCTAGCGAAGCCCTAGCACTTAAACCACAGGGCGTCATTATATCACCCGGCCCCAAAACGCCGGATGATGCGGGCATGTGTCTGGAATTTCTGAAAACCGCACCTGACGATTTGCCGATATTTGGCGTTTGTCTCGGTTTGCAATCTATTGGGCAGGCTTACGGCGGACATGTCATCCGCGCCCGAAAAATCATGCACGGCAAAGTCTCTCCCGTAAAGCATGACGCAAACGGCGTATTGGCCAATATCCCCTCCCCTTTCAACGCGACCCGTTATCATTCTTTAGCCCTGGACGAAGCCAGCATGCCTGAATGTCTGGTCATCAATGGCCGCACGGCGGACGGGGAAATCATGAGTGCCCACCACAAGACCCGCCCCGTCTACGGGGTACAATTTCACCCCGAAAGCATCGCCTCGGAACATGGTCACGACATCATTGATAATTTCCTCAAGATCGCAAACATCAAATGACAAGTAACATCAAATGAGTGGTGAATTTAAATCCGTATTTGAAAACATGATCAGCGGCACTATGCCGGATGATGATATTTGCAAACATCTGCTGGCATGGGAAGACAAGGGGGTCACGGCGGAACAATTACATGTTGCGACCAGCACATTATGTGAGCGCATGATCCCTGTGAACGCGCCAGACGGAGCCATGGATATTGTCGGCACGGGCGGGGACGGTCTTAAAACCTATAATATTTCCACCGCCGTAGCTTTCGTGGTTGCTGGCGCAGGCGTGCCCGTGGCCAAACACGGCAACCGGGCCGTTTCGTCAAAATCCGGAGCGTCCGATGTGTTAAGTGAATTGGGGGTCAAACTCGATATTTCGCCCGCACTCACCGAGGCTTGTATCCTTGAAGCTGGTGTTGGTTTCCTGTTCGCACCTAACCACCACAAAGCTATGGGACATGTTGCATCGGCGCGGGCCACATTGGGGGTGCGCACCATATTCAACTGTCTCGGCCCCTTGTGTAATCCGGCCAGCGTCCAGCATTATTTACTCGGGGTTTATGACAATCCTTTGCGCGAAACTTATGCCCAGGCTTTGGTTAAACTCGGCGTCAAACGCGCCCTTGTTGTTCATGGTCACGACGGCATGGACGAGATCACGACAACCGGGGCCAGCATGATTAGCGAGGTCAATGGCCAACATATAAAACATTACAGAATTACCCCAAATAAATTCAACATTGCCCGCGTAAAGCCGGAAGAGTTAAGGGGCGGTAATGCCGTGCAAAACGCCCACGCCTTAATGGAAATATTGCACGCCAAGCAAAATGCTTACGGCGATATTGTTGCCCTGAACGCCGGGGCGGCCCTTTATGCATCGGGCATGGCACTGTCGATTGCCCAAGGCATCACCATGGCTCGCCAATCCGTCGGCTCCGGCGCCGCCTTAAATGCACTCAATAAACTGGTCGAGGTCTCTAATGCCCCGGGTTGAGAAAAATAATGTCTTGCAAAAAATCGCAGAATATAAACGCGGTGAAGTCAGATTATTGCTTGAGAAATCCGAGCAATTGGAAATGCAGGCCGCAACCCAACCAGAACCGCGCGGGTTTTTGGCGGCACTGAAACGCGCTAGAAAAACCGGCCCGGCGCTTATCGCCGAGATCAAAAAGGCCAGCCCGTCCAAAGGCTTGATCCGCGAAAATTTCAAACCCGCCGAAATCACCCGTGCCTATACGGACGGCGGTGCGGCTTGCTTGTCTGTCCTGACCGACGCCCCCAGCTTTCAAGGATCGGCACTTTACCTCAAACAGGCCCGCGCCATTTCGGACTTACCCGTATTGCGCAAGGACTTCATGATTGACCCGGTGCAAATCATTGAAAGCCGCGCTCTTGGAGCTGATGCGGTTTTAATCATTATGGCCATGGTCAGTGATGACGTGGCGCGGGCATTACTGGCGCAAGCCAACCGTCTTGGCATGGATGCTTTGGTGGAAACCCATAGGTTGAGCGAACTTCGCCGTGCCGTTAAACTTGGTGCCAATTTCGTGGGTATCAACAACCGTAATCTCAAGACCTTTAAAACCACACTAAAAACATTTGAACGTCTTGCCCCGCAAACGCCGACGGATATTTTCCTGGTCGCCGAGAGCGGCATCAACACATCAGATGATATATTGCATCTGACCAAACACGGTGCGAGCGCTTTCTTGGTCGGCGAGAGTTTGATGCGCCAAGACGATGTGAAGTTGGCAACGCGGCGATTGCTGGGTTCAATAGAATGAAACAGTCCATCGTACATATTGCTTTGGTTGTACGCGAATATGATGAAGCAATAGAGTTTTATACAAATAAACTACATTTCACATTAATCGAAGATAGCTACCAAGCTGAGCAAGATAAACGCTGGGTGGTTGTCGCACCGCCCGGTTCTAATGGTACGACTATTTTGCTTGCCAGAGCTTCTAAACCAGAACAAGAAAAATTCATTGGTGACCAAGCAGGGGGACGAGTTTTTCTATTTCTCAATAGTGATGATTTTTGGCGAGACTATAATGATATGTGCGCCAAGGGCATCAAATTTGTCCGCGAACCCAAAGAGCAGGACTACGGCATGGTTGCAGTGTTCGAAGACCTATACGGAAACCGTTGGGACTTGTTACAACTAAACCCAACTCATCCCTTGGCAAAACTCTAGACTACGGCTTAACCCCGCTTTAGCCGCACAACGCTTTCGTGTAATGCCTGCAAAAACTTAGACCTGTCCGCACTTGTAAACGGCGGTGGGCCGCCTATGTTTTCGCTCACTGCGCCAGCCCGCAGATCGGCCATGATGGCGCGCACGGCCATGGCCGAGCCGATGCTGTCATTGGTAAACGGTTTGCCGTTCGGGGCTATGACAACGGCACCACCGTTCAGGCAACGCTCGGCCAGTAATATGTCTGCCGTAATGACAATATTGTTCGCGCTAGCCCGCTCAGCAATATAATCATCCGCCGCATCGAAATTGTCATCCACGACGACCCGCTTAATGATAGGATGAGCCAACACCCGCAAATAGGAATTGCTGACTACGACCACAGACACATTATGACGCAGCGCGACTTTATAGGTTTCTTCGCGCACCGGACAGGCGTCGGCGTCAATATAGATGGTGATGGTCATTTGCTGTCTCTAATTGAGTTGGTCTTTCGCTGCAAACAAAATTTGGTGCATGATTTGTTCTTGACCTGCAATCAGAACAAGACTAGAACAGACATAAGGTGAACAACGATTCGGAGACAATTATGCTGACCCAAAAACAACATGACCTTTTGATTTTTATTGATAAATGTCTCAAGAAAAACAGCATTTCCCCGTCCTATGACGAAATGAAAGACGCGCTAGGTTTGGCATCCAAATCCGGTATTCACCGCCTGATTACGGCTTTGGAAGAGCGCGGGTTTATTCGCCGCCTACCCCACCGCGCCCGTGCACTGGAGATTTTACAACTCCCCGGCCAAAAAGCTAGCCAGGAAGTGTCCGTGCCGGACGTCGCCAATGACGCGGTCTCCATACCGTTGGTCGGCAAAATTGCCGCTGGTGTGCCTATTGCGGCGCTGGAACAATCCGGGCCACGCATTGGCATCCCCGAAGGCATGATCGGACGCGGTGAGCATTTCGCTCTGGAGGTCGACGGCGAATCCATGACGGGTGCGGGCATATTAGACGGTGATATTGCGGTTATTCGTAAATCCAATACCGCCCGCAACAACCAGATCGTCGTGGCCTATGTGGTTGACAACGAAGAAGCTACATTAAAGCGTTTGTACAAAACGGCTGAGGGCATTGAGCTGATTGCCGAAAACCCCGACTTCCCGACCCACACTTACGGCCCGGATCAGGTTGAAGTCCAAGGCATCATGGTCGGGTTGATCCGTAAATATTAAGACCGGGTTTAAAACAAATTTGGCAATAAAAATTTAGCATTGTCTAATTGTGTTTTTTATGTACACTGCACTTATATTATAGGGCGGTAGTAGATCTTTCTGGGGATAGGTTTCGACTTTAAAAGTAAAGTTCGAGCAATACAGAGGGACAAAATGATTATAGCACAAATTTCCGATTTACATATTGGCTATGCGGGCCAAGGTAATATTTGCAAGAATGCCGAGCGGTTACGGTTGGTCGTAGGTGCGCTCAATGGTTTAAAACGCAAACCCGATCTAGTCGTCGCCACGGGTGATCTCGTGGAAAAGGGCATAGAGTGGGCCTATACCGACCTCAAAAATGCCCTGAAACAAATTGAAGCCCCGGTCTATCTGGCTTTCGGGAATCATGACCGCCGCCAGGCTTTTGGCAAAATATTCCCTGAATTTCCTTATGCGGACGGGTTTTTACAATACACGATAGAAGACCATCCCGTGCGGGTGATCGTGCTGGATACACTGGATGAAGGCCGGCACGGCGGCAGTTTTTGCCAAACCCGCGCCCAATGGCTTGATGCCCGCTTGGCCGAACAACCTAAACGCCCCACTGTTATTGCCATGCACCATCCGCCAATCCGCACTGGCATAGATTGGTTGACCATTAGGCCCGGCGCTGGCTGGGTTCAGCGGCTTAATGATGTCTTGTCTCGGTATGACAATGTCAAACATATCCTGGCAGGACATATCCACCGCAGTATTTTCAAGTCATTCGCAGGCGTCACCATATCCGTCTCCCAAGCCATTGCACCACAAGCCAAATTGGAGCTGGCCGATATTGACCCGGATGTGCCAGACGGGCGCATTTTACTGGTGGAAGCCCAACCTGGATTTTGTCTGCATTTATGGAATGGCGAGGATATCACCACCCATTCCGCCCAGGCACCATGCGGTAAAACGCTGCTCCGCTATGACAAAAAATTCGCCCATGTAGTCAGGCACACATTAGATTTGGATCACTAGAAATTTTAGCGTTTCTTTCCTTGCCCCATAAAAATGAGGGAAGAAAAGGAAAAATTACTCCGGCATGGTTACATAATTCCTTCTGTCCGGCGTATCCGTAACAGTAAACGGTTTGCCGTCCTTGCCAATAAACAAACCTTCCATTTCTGTGCGCGTAAATGGGCGTGATCCCAGCCGGCCAAACACCGCTATCTGGTGACCGCTTTCATCTACGGCCCGGTCTCTATCCAAGCCCTTGGCAAGGCCCAATGCGGGCCATTTGGTTTTGCGCCATGCAATCAGCTCTGGTTTAGGTTCCGGCGAAAACCCGTAAAAATTCGGTTGGCTGTCCGGGCTGGTCAATTGCAGGACCTTCATGCCGTTAACTCCGTCGGCAATATAAGCAAATAGAGACGCATTGGTCGAGCCGATTACCACATCCTGGGCATCGCTGATTTTTCCGCCCGCCGTCTCGATCATGTACAATTTCGGCGCTTCTGGTTTTTCAATATCGACGATCATCAAGCCTTGCGCTCCGGCTGCCACATAGGCGTAGGTGCGGGCCAGGTACAAGCCTTGTGCGTTATTCATTGGCACACTGGCCCCAACTACCAATATCGGTTTTGCCTGATCGGTAATGTTCAACACCTTCAAACCGCCCGCGTCCGTAACAAACAAATAACGAAATTGCACATCGCTCTGGCGGGCATCATTCATGGGTACGGTAGAAGTGTGGACGGGGCGAAGCGGATCGTTCAGGTCAATGGTCACCAGTCCTGCGTCCGTGGTGATATAGGCGAAATGCCCGGCCAGAGTAATATGTCGCGCACCGTCCAACACCCCGCCTTCGTTCCATGTCAAGGCGCGCTTGAAAAAATTATTACGCGGATCCCCGTCCACCAATGTGTTGACATCGACAAGGATCAAGCCTTCTTCGCTGTCCGTGATAAAGGCATAATCATAAATGGGATGGAAAGGCTGTTCCTGATTGTCCGTTTGCATCATTTCGTTATTACGGTCCGGGGCGATGTTCTGGTTAGTTGGCAAGGCCATACAGGTAGCGTTTTTGCTTTTGATATTGGTGTTGTGACCCAATTTGGAGAACGGGTTTTTGACAATGCGTTCCGACACGCCTTTATTGGCAATGGAGGCAATATCATAGGCGGTGAAGCCGCCCTTGCCTTCGGCAACAAACAAATATTCGCCCCGGTGCTGGATGCAGCGCACAGCCCCTTTGGTCTTTTGGGTGACATTGGCGATCTCTTCGGCCGCCCCGGTCTCGCCCGACCAGTTATTGTCCCTATCGAAAATCTTGCCGCGTCGCCAATTGATCAATTCACGCCCGTTATCATCCACATGGGATTTGTAATAATCCGGATAGGCATATTTGTGCAAATATGACCCGAACACCGCTTGCGGCTCTTCCCATTCTGTCACCCGCGTGGCTTCGATACCGCCGTCCAGACCGACAAAGGCATGATAGCCGACAAAGTTGACAAAATTGGTGCCCAGTAAAAGCAATTGCGACATGATGGCATTATTGTCATTTGCCTGGGATATATGACAATCCGTGCAGGTCTTGGTCTCGGTTTTGCGGGCCGTGTGGGGGAAATGCGGCGCGAATGCTTGCGATGAATGACCGCTGGCGGCAATGGGCGGCTGTTGCACATAGATACGTTCCCGGTTCACATTTGAGGACGAAAGTACCAATGCAGAGCTTGAACGCACCGGAGCGACCGTGTTTCCTTTGGTGGTTTGATGCTTGCCGAGCTGGAACATTTGGTCACGGGCAACTTGCGGATTATAGGTGGCGTAATTGCGGGCGGTTTCGCCGTCATAGCGCAGGGATTCGGTTTTCCAATTGGCCTCTATGGGCAAATGGCAACCGGCACAAGAGGTCGTCCAGGACAGATGACAGGTGAAGCATTCCATCTCGTCTTCCTTGTGGGCCCGGTCTTCGGCTTTGACCCCCGGCCCCCAATTTTTGTTGTCGGTTGCAATGGTTTTGGCCCGCGCCGCTTTGGCATTATATTCTTTGTGGCCCGGGTTCATACTGTCCTTGACCAGAGACATTTCCCATTCCAATTTGGAGTCGAGCAATGATCTCTGTATCAAAATATCACGGCCATTTTTCCTGATCCATTCAAATCGGCGCCTGCCGTCCGGGTTACGCAGCACCGACAAATCATTACCGCCGGTTGGGGCGGCGGGGCCTGAGGTATATAGATTGGGATATTTATCCGGCGTGCCGTGGCAATCCTTGCACCTGATCTCAATAGCGCTGGCAACTTCGCCGTGGATATTGCCGGTGCCGTGATTGTCCTGAGCGAAATGGCAGTCAACGCACTGCATGCCTTTTTCCGCATGRATAGACATCATATGMACGGTCTTGCCGGGRTTGGTGCCWATGGGYACGAATTTAGGCTCAYCCTTTTTRCGCCAYTTYTCCGGGTCRTCATTGGCGACAATATTGCCCTSSGCGTCCAGTAAATTRCCCTTGCGGTCWCGYTTGAAAATKGCCCKAAAATTCCAGCCATGGCCATGATARTCGGCRAATTGSGTGTCTTTTARSTCCGGGTTTAAATCATAAACATTRCGCARAAAATCAAKATCGCYCCATTTACCRAYGGCRGCGGCGGCTTCSGGATTGCGYTCATTGATTTYGCGSCGCTCGCTCATGCTTGGGTATTTTTGCTCCTTGGGCCACATGAACGGAGCATCGGATTCGTAGTCCCACATGGTATAGCCCATGAAAGAATTGAGAAACACATTGGGCTGGTGCATGTGACAACTCATACATTGTGAGGTCGGGATAGCGCGGGTAAATGCATGGGTGATGGGATGGCCGCTCTCGCCTTTGGCAATGGTCGGGTCTTTGGTGGCGGTTTGCCCGTCGCGGCCATATTTGGCATAGGTCAGGCTATGGCGCGGCTCGCGGTCATTGGCATAGACCACATGACAAGCCGCACAGCCGGATGTGCGGTAATCACCGGGCTGATCATTGGTACCCATATACCAGGAAAACGGATCGTTGAGCCTGGTTTTGTGAATGTTGAGCACCGGAATAGCGACGCGCAAACCGGTACCGGGGCCACGATTGCTTTGGCGAATATCAGGTCGGCCAGGTTCTTCCAACAACTGGATACGTCCGGTGACACTGGGCAGACCAACTTCGGGAAACTGCGTTCCAATGGTGCGTCCGCCGCGCTCAAACACTCTGAAAATATCGGCAGGCGGGATCACCGTCCACATGGGCAAGGGCACGAGCTTTTCCAACACACCTTTGTTTTTTAAAGCCTCCGTCAACCCATCCTCGCCGAGCGCGGAAGTAATAACCGCCGGCTCGCCGTCCCTAGTATAAGCTTCGCCGATGATATAGTTTTTATAGGGCAAGATACCGTTATTATAAGCCGCCCCGCCCCACAGCATAGCGCCGGTGGACATCAATGAGCGCTCCGCCGCGACGATTTCGCGCAAATGGCACGACCCGCAACTTTCGCGCACCACCCGGTAATCAGACGGATTGTTAAAGCGGATAAATTCCGGGCTTTCCTTGTTAAGGAGCGCAAAACTGTGTTTGGGGTTGGCGGACGACGGGGTGTGCCAAGCTTTGGGGTATATGGGCAAAACATGGGCCGCGTCCCTGAGCGCTTCGTATTCTATGGAAGTTTTTTTGAGGGCCGCAGGTACACTGATATCGGCATTGCCGCCGTGGCAATCGGTACACCCCAAAACCACGGAACGCATGGTGTGCATGGTCTTTTCGTCGCTATTGGTATGGCAAGATATACACCCCGAACTTTTTGCATCGGCTTGAGCCCAGCTTTGGGTGCGCGGGGCATCAGGGGCTTGCACATGGTTGCGCGGTACGGGCTTTTCTTTCTCCGCCGCCATGGTATTTGTTGCATAAATTGTAGTGCCAAGCAGAAGACAAAGGACAACAAAAGCTTGTTGCAATATTGTCAGCCTTGTCATCCGGGGCCATTTTCTCATTAAAGGGGGCCGAGACCTCACAACTTGCGGCAAGTACGAGGTCCCGGCTCTGCACCGCTGCGCGGTTTGGCCGGGATGACAATTTATTTTATATTTTAAATTTATCATATTCACCCCTAATAAGTCAGCGTAGCATTAAGCAAAACCGATAGATAGCGTTTGTCCCGCTGTTCGTTTTCAAATAAATCTTTAAACCCGGCGCTTGGTTCCAAAGATGCGACCGATGCACGAAACACAATATTTTGGGTCATTTTCGGACGGTATATGGCCGAGGCTGACAAGTCCAAACCAATGGCTTTGCTGATATTACCCTGTTGGCGCAAGTTTTCGATAATCGCCGTCTTGGTAAACCCGATGGCATTGGCATTTAGCGACACGCGCAATTCCGGCAGCACATCAAAATCAGCCCCGACACCCAGCAAATATGTGCCCGGATTGTTGAAATTACTTTGGCCTTGCTCTTTGGAGGACTGCAAAGAATTAAGAATTCCGTTACGCCCCGAAAGCCCTATGGCCCGCCCACCGCCAGCGAACGGCACGTTTTGGCGGATCCAATATGATGTGTCCGCACCGGCAAATTGCGGATTTTCGAAAATAGCGTCAAATCCGGTCTCCGTATCATCATAAGGATCGTCGTCCCCCGTGGCGTACAAGCCGGACACACGAAACCGCATCCAGTCATAGTCATAGGACAATTCTGCGGCCCCAAACCCGGCGCTAATGGTGGCCGGCCTGCCCGTAAAAATACTGTCCTTGTCCTGGCCTAGCGCATAATACATGGAGGTGGTCAGGTTAAGCCGCCCAATACGCCCATCCGTATTATAGCCCAGATAGACAACATCATAATCCCGCCCGCGCAGATTACCAATCAGGGCCGGGCGCACCGGAAAACCATTGGTGTCAATCTCCAACTGCCCAGCCTCGCGGTTCAAATTATAAATCACAGTCGCTTGGGAGGTTATACCGGGGATGGGGAAATCCTGCCTGTAAACATTGGCCAAAAACACGGCGTCGCGGCGCGGGGTTCTGAGAACCGCGTTAAGACCGGAATTGGTGTCCTTCTCAAGGCGGACAAATGCGCCTAAATTATATTGCCAGCGATTACCGTCGCGATTGCCAAACACCCGCACACCGAGCTGTTGGTCTTGAAACAAAAACCCGCGAAAATCCGAAGTGATCGGCTGGATGCCGATCCGCAAGCTGTCAAAATCATAGCGGTCGGAGACATTGCGGATATGATAATCGAAAAAGGCCTCCTGAATGCCGAGAAAGACGTCGGTGCGTTCAATGCCCTTGGTCGGTTCTACAAATAAAATACGCTTCTCATTGACCTTGACATAATTGACATTAAATGCCGCCGTCAGGCGAAATTCCAAATCCTGGGGTTTGAAAGTGGTCATGCCCTTGATCAGGGCGGCGCTAGCAATAAAGGTTTGGGAGGCCACCAAGCTGTCCGGGTTGCCAAACAGATCAATAGAGCGGCGCTCGGTTGTTTGCACGCCGACGGGGGTCGGGAATGTGCGCGGTTCTATCACAGTGTCGGAAATTGCGGTGATGTTTAAAAACCAGTCCTTGGTGCCTTTAAGGGGCCGGTCACCCTTCCAGGTGTTTTGGTTATAAGGATCGTACCAGCGTTCATTAACACCAATGGCTTCAACCAGCCGCCAACGATCCGGCAGTGGGATGACGTCCTTAGGAAAATTGCCGGCCAAGGGCGGCGGCACAGACGTTGGGTCGAAGGGGCGTTCCCGCTTGGGTAATTCCCGCTCCCGCCCCGGTCTTTTACGCTCAAGGTTTTCGGGTGCGGCGCTCGGTGGATTCTTTTTAGGCTCAACCTTCTGTTCTGGTGCTTGCTCTAGTTCTTGTATTGGCACTTTATCTGGCACTTGCGCACATAAAATTTCTTGTGCTTGTTTGTTGTGTGCAGGCGTTTGGGTTTCGGCCAGAGCAACCGAGCCAGGCGCAGTGTTTAAAGTCAAATTTATATCTGTAGAGCCTGAATTATAACCATAGGACATCACTAGCATAACGGACAAAACGCTTATTGAATATTTTTGCGCAGACCCAAAACGGTTGGACATTCGGTATTTCTTTATGACAGGTTCTTCTGGTGCAAATACCAGGCTTTTCGGAACTCTGCAAAAAACCCGAGTGCGAGATACAGCATTACCTTTCGAAAACACGATTTCGGGAAAATGCGGGCTTTCGTTTGCTATGGGAATATTTATGTTCACTCGCCTACTCTCACTTACCTTGGCAAACATTTTGTTCATTGCTGTCCAGAAATGGTGCGAACGGGCAATTGACATAGCGCAGGCGTATACCTTCGCCGTTGACCGGAATAACAATATTATCGGCGCGAATAGCCGGGTCGGCATTCGTGAGCGTTCCGAGCTTCAGCCCGGCATTATGCACGCCTAGAAACGAAATCATGTCGTCCTGATCAATGCCGTCGCCGGACACGCCAATACCGCCTACCAAGACGCCGTTTTTATAGATCGGCACACTGCCTGGGAAAATTTGAATACCGTTTTGCAAGCGGTTCTGGCCGCCTGCCACACCGGGAATATCAGGAATATATGTGCAGCGGCGGCGTATATCAACGGGCGGGCCGCCGACCACAAAACCAACATGCAATAAAATATTGTCCAAAATCAATTCTTCTTGCAAGCCGTTAGAGAACGGACTGAACTGAGCAATGGACACGGATAGGGGGCCGCTGGCCGTTCCCACTTCCCCGTCCGGAAAGTAGGGCCGCGCCAAATTACCACCTGAACGATCTGCAAATGCGTGGGTGCCTGTCAAGGCATTTTGGGCGCCGATAAAATTTCGTATCTGGGCCACGCGTCCATTGATGCGCGGATCTAAAACCCCGCCGCCAAGGGCCGGGCTACGGGTTGTCGCCGCCAGTTCGGCCGCCGCAATCGTGCTTGAGAAAAATGTCGCCGTCCTAGCTTTCTGCAAAGACACATCACTGCCAAATATTGGTGCATCCGGCGAACGTACCATGCCCAAAACGGATCCGTAAGTATCAACTACGGAAATCGTGACCTGGGCCCGGCTGTTGAGCGGTTTACGAATTTGCGCCCGTGAGCGGGTCATAACCGCGAAAGCTTCATCCAATATCGTACGCACTTCGTTAGCGGTTAACGGCGCGGCCACATCATTACCGTCGGTACCGCCCCGGGGTGCAAAACGGTTCGCGCCTGCCCCGTCCGTCATCACATAGACATCCGGGTTGGTAAATTCCGCCGCCCTCGCCGGACGAATGCCGGAGCTTTCTGTATTATAAGTCTGCCCGGCAACAATCATAGGCGTACCACTGCCAAAATAGCTTTTGACCGCCACCAGATTGCCCAGGGGGCCGTCTATGACCGCAAAACTTCGGGCATTGGCCGGGTCGCTGGTCAAATCACTTTCATCCATGTCTATGAAACGCAGCGTCGTGCCGTCTACTGAGATCCGGTCAGCCCGTATAGAATTGGGCGCCGCAAACCCAAAAGCCCCGGCCACTGCAATCAATTCCTCAACCGAAATGTCTAAATCCGTAACTTCCGTATCAAAGCCGTAATCATCATCTCCGGATATACCGATACCGCCGACCACAACGCCGTTTTTATACAAGGGCAAGCCTCCAGGGTCAGCGCTTAATCCCAGAGGTGCCCGTTTTGGCCCAATGGTGTTGCCGGGCGTGCCGCGCTGGGAAAAATCCGAACAGGGCAATTGCGAAAACTGCACCCCGAACAAAGGCCCGGCTTCCAGACCAACCGTATTGGCGGAGGGCGGAAAATGCTCTTGTATGATCATGCTGGCCGTGCGGGTCGAGAACGCATTGCCGCTGGATGACAAATATGCGCCCGTGATAGCCTTGGAAATAGCCGCCAATTCGTGGGGTACCGTCACACCCTGCAAACCTGTATTGACCGGAAGTTTCGCACGAATTTCCGTGTTCATGCTGGTGCCCGTCATGCGAAACACGGCCAGCACATTGCCAACCCGGTCAGTCACGGCAATGACCGACGGTAAATTTCGCGCCGCCGCTTCCTCAACCGCTTGCGCGATGATGATGCCAATATCCCCTGTGGTTAAATTTTCTGACGCCGGTTTTGCATATTGCGCATTGGCACCGGGGGGCGGGGGCGGAGGAAGCGGCGGGGCCGTACTGGTGCTGCCGCCTCCGCCGCATGCTGACAACAATAAAATAGCCGCAAAACCAAAGCTGGCCCTATTTCGTCGTGTAAAACCATTTTTACCCATTTACCGTAATTCCTTCAAACGGCGGTTAAGCACGGTAAGAGCGCGGATCAATTTATCTTGGTCATAGGCATTGGGGTTATCCACAGCCAGATAAGCCTTTTCGATTTCGCCGCGCATATCGCTAACATCAAGGCTGGCAACTTGGCGCGATGCAATCATGGAGCTGAGCAAAGTATCTACCGCCATGATAGCCTGTTCTGCCGCTACATAATCCGTGTAACGATAGCTCAGTGTCTCCGTGAGAATTTCATCCAGAATATCGAGGGTTTGGATTTTGGTAAATCCGGTCTTGGACACCCGGTCTATGAGATCATCCGCCGTGCGCACCAATGCACTGGACGCAGATAGCACATCACCGCCGTTCCCACTAACCGCATTATGAAATGCTTTAATCTGCCTATCCAGTTTTGGTGCCAGTTCAGGCGCAATTTCTCTGGCCGTGGCCAGCAACATGATCATAGCCGAATCGTTAAACTTGACCAGGCCGGGCGCATAGGGACGGCCAGGATTTGGCCGGGCATTGGGCCGCCAATCCGGGTCTTCGGAAATTTCCCGATGACAAGCTTGGCAATCAAAAAACACCAGTTCGGGGAACATACCGTCGCGGTTTAGCTTCGGGTTTTGAAACAGACGCAATTGTTGTTTGAGGGTCATGGCTTGACCTATGGCCCATATGCGCGCCCCGCTGGCAACAGATTTGCGGATTTTATAATCCTGGTCTTCTGAGTGGTGGTTTTGCAAGGCGGTAAATAAATCCAACTCAAAGGACATACGCGGATGGCCCGCCGCCATCAGGCGGTGATTGACAAATTGCCCCTCGGCTTGTGAACCTAAATGGCAAGACAGACAGACAACCGCCCTGGTTTTAGGGTCTTCAAGTTTATACAGCCCGCGACTGAGATTATCTTTATGATCCGCACCTTGACCATAATGGGAGGTTAGCCATTCCCCGGCCCCGCCGTGGCAAGCCTCACACCCGACCCCGTCATCAATCTGGAATTTTTTGCCGCGCAGGTTTTCGCCAATCCCGTCCGTATGGCACGACAGACATTGCGGGGCTTTTTGCGCCGGGCCAAGACCAAGCCTTGCGACAATTGCTTTGGAACGGTCATTTAACAATGTCCGGTAAGCCCGGTAATGTGCGCCGGTTGTCGCGGTATCGTCTTGCCAGCTTAGAATTTCGTTTTGGCGCACCGTGATCCCCGTAGCCTCTTGCCTAGAATGGCAGGTGGAGCCGTAACAGCCCATAACACCTTCATGGGCTATTCCGTCGGTGAAGGGAGTTTTCGCCGTGTTTGTTGTTTCTTGCGCTAATGCGTCTTGATACGGGGTAAACACCCAAGCGCCAAATATCAGGCCAAAGCCCAAAACCAGCACAATTATAGATACTAATAATCTCATGCTGCCCCTCATGATTTTTTCGCCGTGATTTATAAAACTATCACATTAACTACTCTATGCCACAATTTCAGCCATCCGCCAAGCCAATATGACGAACCTAGATGATTTAAGTTTTCTTTGCCAAAAATTTGATTTATTTTCAAAACCCTCTACAGATGATGCTAAAAGAAACGTAAGGGGGCCGCGAATTTGTCAAAAACATATGATATCGCCATCATTGGTTCAGGGCCTGCGGGCTTAAGCGCTGCCGCTCACGCGGCGAAGCGGGGCATATCACATGTCTTGATCGAAAAAGCCGAACATCTCTCGGACACCATCTATAAATACCAAAAAGGCAAACATGTCATGGCCACGCCGGATCAATTGGTGTTGCGTGCAGATGTAGATTTCGAGGCTGGTACCCGTGAAGATATATTGCAAATATGGGACAAGCAGGCTGACACCGCCAAAATCAACATAATTTACAATGCGGAAGTTATGGAGATCAGCGGCACAAAAGGCGGCTTTAGCCTGAAAACCAAGTCGGGCAAAAACATAAAGGCGGCAAATGTCGTTTTGGGTATTGGCACCCAGGGCAATCCCAATACCATGCGCTGCGAGGGCGGGGATCTCTCCCATATCCAATATCAGCTTGATGACCCAAGCGCCTATTTTGATGAAGACATTATTGTTATCGGCGGCGGCGATGCGGGCATTGAAAATGCTCTCGGTCTGTGCGCCGACCCGGATTTGGAAAACCGAGTGACATTACTGCAACGCGCCCCGGATTTTCCCAAAGCCAAAAGTGCCAATGTCAAAGCTTTGCTGGCGGCTAAAAATGATGGCAAGATGGATGTGATCACCCAGGCCACAACATCGAGCGTTGAAGAAGGGTTTATCAATATTGATGTCAAGGACGGTACAGACCGACTGCCATGCGACCGGATTATCGCCCGCATGGGCTCGGCACCACCGCGTAAATTCGTCGAAAACTGCGGCGTGGAATTTTCCAGCCCTGACCGCCTGGCCTACCCTGTCCTCAGCCCGTCGTTTGAAACATCCGTACCTGGCCTGTTTGTCATTGGTGCATTGGCGGGGTATCCTTTAATCAAGCACTGTATGAACCAGGGCTATGATGTCGTTGAATTTATCTCCGGCAATGTGGATTTAAAACCTGCGGACGAACCTCTACTTGCTGCCAAATTCAACAAGCTGCCCGGACAACATTCTGTGTCTGAATGGTTGGAATTTATTCGCACAAAGGTGGAGATTTTTCAAGCACTGACCCCCTTGCAAATGCGCGAATTTATGCTGGACTCCAAAGTCCATATCAAAAAATCCGGACAAACTATTTTTAAGCGTAATGATATTGGCGCGTCCCTGTTTTCCATTGCCCGCGGTCATGTCAATGTACATATTAACCCTGACGATTTTTCCAAAACCGTACCCATTGGCGAGGGCGAAATATTCGGGGAAACCGGATTGATTTCGGGCCGCAAACGCAATGCTACCATTACCGCAGCCGCAGGCAGTATTTTGGTGGAAACGCCGCGAAATGCGGCCCGAAAATTAATCTCGACCGTCCCCGCCGTCAAAAAGGCCGTTGACCGCATCGCTACGGAGCGGCAATTATTGCAAATTTTTGGCTCTGGTCTGACCCGCGAAGATTTGCGCACCGCTATAGACGACGCAGAAATTTCCACTGTTAAGGCGGGCATTGCGTTGATCACGGAAGGTGATGATGATACCGATATTTATATCATCCAGTCTGGGTCTATGGTGGTGGAAAAACTTATCGGCGATAAACCCGTATTTCTATCCTATGTGCCTGCCGGTAATTATGTTGGCGAAATGGCCTTGTTTGAAGATGGCCGCCGCACCGCCAGCGTCAAAGCTGCGGTTAAATCTGAAGTGATAAAGGTAAAGGGAGCGCATTTCGAAAAACTCTTGTCGGAAAACCCGGCCCTTAAAGACAAAATCCAGGACGAGTTGGCGGACCGCAGGGCCATGAATGCTTATGTTGAAGGCCAGAAAAGCAATTTTAGTTCCGTCGCCGACCTTCACGGCGCCCGGGCAAATTTCCTGATTGAACAAGGCCTGGGCGAAGCCACAGACGCGCTCTTGATCGATGAAACCCTGTGCATAGGCTGCAATAATTGCGAACTGGCCTGCGCCGAAGCCCACGAAGGTATTTCGCGCCTTGACCGTGAGGCCGGCACGACATTTGCCCATCTGCACGTCCCGACATCGTGCCGCCATTGCGAACATCCCCATTGCATGTCCGATTGTCCGCCCAATGCCATCCACCGTGCGCCGGACGGCGAAGTGTTTATTGACGACACATGTATTGGCTGCGGAAACTGCCAACGCTCTTGTCCTTACGGCGTGATCCAAATGCAAAAAACACCGCCCCGCAAACCAGGGCTTTTGCCGTGGATATTTTTCGGGATCGGTCCTGGCCCTGGTCAAGCTAGTGAAAAGTGGGTCAAGAAAAAATTGGCAACTCAAAAAAATGATGCGCCCAAAAAGGCCGTAAAATGTGATATGTGTAAAGGTATAAAAGGCGGGGCCGCTTGTGTGCGCGCTTGCCCCACTGGCGCCGCCATTCGCGTATCCCCGGAAGATTATCTCTCTATGTCGAAACAACAAAGGGAGGCGAGCTAATGGCCATACCTAAAAAACATCAGGATGAGCACAGCAGTTTCCTTGCCTATAAAAACTATCGCTATTTCAAACTATTCCTCCTTTTATGTATTGTGAGCACAACATTATATGTCTGGTTCGATTTTACGCCTGCGCGCAACGGGGGCACTTGGGTTGGTTATACGCTGGGTATAATTGGTGCTTTGCTGATTTTATGGCTGACTTTTCTGGGGATGCGCAAACGCTGGATTAGCCAAGGTCGGTGGAGCCTCAAAGGTTGGACGTCCGCCCATGTCTATCTTGGTTTGTCGCTGATATTTGTCGCCACCTTGCACACCGGGTTTCAATTTGGCTGGAATTTACACACACTTGCATATGCATTGATGATGGGTGTGATTATTTCTGGCTTGTTCGGCATTTATTTCTATGTCGTCCTGCCACGGCAAATGAGCGCAAACCGCGGCGAAATGAGCCAGGCCGCCATGCTTGATGAGGTGGCCAATCTAGACCGGATGCTGCGCGATGCCGCTCAACCCCTGGACGATATTTATATTTCCAAAGTGCAAAATTCCATTAACAAAACCAAACTTGGCGGCGGCATTTTCAAGCGGATTTCAGGCCGCAACAGGAAATGTACGACCCATGCAGCGACACGGTTTTTCAGAGAAGAGTTAAGACGTGCTGACAATATTACTCACGGGCCCTTACTTGATCTTCTTTCCGTACTGGAACGCAAAAATGCATTACTAAGACAGATTCGCCGCCATATCCGCTTTCGGGCTTTGCTGGAGTTCTGGCTGTATTTTCATATTCCCTTGACGTTCGCTTTATTAGCCGCCCTCACTGCCCACATCATCAGTGTTTTCTTTTACAGTTAGAAGATTGTAAGTATTATGACCATCATAGTTCGAAACCTCAAAACCAGACCAGGCGGCCGCGAAAGTGTCCGTGAACGTATCTATGAGACAGACGTGATCAGCATTGGTCGAGAAACCGGAAATGATGTCGATCTAGTAGATTTGCGGGTGGCTTTACATCACGCGAAGTTAAAATTTCACACTGATGGCAAAATTATATTTGAGCTTTTGGCTGGAAACAGCGCCCTGATAAACCGCCGGCTGATAACCGGAGCATCCCGCAAACTTAAACCCGGCAGCCATATCCGTATTGGCATTTATGAGATACGCATAGAGGAACCGACTGCGCCCGGTACACTCACCATTACCTTGCAGCAAATCGAAACCGTGGATGCCGCTATCACGTCTAATGATGAACGGGTCGTATTTGGTTTAGGTAGAGCCCTCCCCCCCAAACGCCTGATGGCATGGGTATTTGCCTTGGGCGTGATTGGTTTCTTTTTAGCCTTGCCGCTCTGGGCCTTTAAAAACCCGGATAGCGCCCAACTAAAGTCCTTACCAATACAAGCGGATTTATCCTGGAACCCCGGCAAAATTTCTCTCATGCACGCTAATTTGAAAAATGACTGCAAAACCTGCCATGTGAAAGCATTTGTCGCGGTTAAAGACAAGACTTGCGCCGAATGCCACACAGGGTTGAAAGATCACGCAAAAGCAGATCAAATGCAAACCTCGCGCCCGCATCCAACCGGGTTTGGTGCCAAGCTGGACGAAATAAGCAATATGTTTGGGCGTCCGCCGGCGCGCTGTGCATCGTGCCATGTGGAGCATAATTCCAAGGCTAAAATCATTAATACCAGTCAAAAATTATGTGTCGACTGCCATCGTGATTTGAACAAAAATCTAAAAAACACCACATTGGCCAATGTATCTGATTTTGGTACAGACCATCCTCAGTTCAGCCCCAGCGTCATCACCAAGCCCAGCCTCACAGATCCGGTGCTAACCCGCATGTCTCTGGACGATAACCCCCAAGGGTTTTCCGGCCTGAAATTCCCCCATGATTTACACATGGACACGGGCAAATCTGTTGCCAAAATGGCCCAGGATTTGGGCCAACGCTACGGGTTTTCCGACGGGGTGGATTGTGCTGATTGCCACCGCCCTGAAGCCGGCGGGGCAATGTTTGAGCCCGTCAGCATGCAACAGGATTGCGCTATGTGTCACGATATTGCGTTTGAGGACGACGCGGCTTTTGAAGGAGGCGATAGATATTTACGCACATTGCGCCACGGCGAACCACAAGAGGTGATCGCTACCATGCGCGATTTCTATCTGGCCAAAGCATTGGCCAATATTCGCGACGCAGAGATGAACACATCAACCAGACGGCGACCGGGTAGCGCGGCACGCATACGCGATCTTAATCGCCGTGAACTGGCCTTTAAGCAGGCCGACAACCGCACAGCAACCAAGGTTAAGGCTATCTTTTCCAAAGGCGGTGCATGTTTTGACTGCCACGTCATTGATTTCCCCGTAGACCCGGCCAGTTTGGATTACCGCGTCCGGCCAATTTCAGTTAATGACCGATTTTATCCAAAATCTCCCTTTGAACATACATCCCACGCGGTCGGCGATTTAAACTGTGAATCCTGCCATGAGGCGGAAAAGTCAAAGCTATCTTCAGACATTCTTTTGCCCAAGATCGAACTGTGCCGGGATTGCCATATCGGCGAGGAAAGCTACGCCAAAGGTGGAAAATTTGCCCAAGGCACCATGCCGACCACTTGTTTGACATGCCATACTTATCACGGCGGTCCCCACGCAGAGCTGATGGGCAGATCTGATGGTCAGTGAAAAATAACTAAAAATTTATAGCCCCGCCAAAAGAGTTTTGCAGATCACTTCCAGGCCAATTTTATCGTCTTCGTCAAAAGCATTCATTTGCGTCGAATCTACATCCAGGACGGCTGCCAAATTTCCTGCCGTGTCAAATACGGGTACGACGATTTCAGAATTGGTCAGAGCATCACAGGCTATGTGGCCTGGGAATACGTGCACATCTTTGACAATCAGGGTCTTGCCTGTTTCAGCCACAGTGCCGCACACACCCTTGCCAAACGGTATCCGCAAACAGCCGAGCGTACCTTGATACGGCCCGACCACCAATTCGTCTGGTTTACGCGGATCGACCAGATAAAACCCGGTCCAGTAATAATGGGCAAAGGCTTCGCTGAGCAAGCACCCGGCTGTGGCGTAGCGGGCAATCGCCGAGGTTTCGCCGTCGATAACGGCGGCTATTTCTTTGGCCACACGTTCATATGTCTGCAACTTTCCTGGCACAAACTTATGTCTTCATGGCCTTGCCGACAAATTTTTCAGATTGCTGAAAGCCTTGGGTGAATTCCTGAGCACCCTCAGTGTCGCTGATTTGCTCCATGGCTGCCATGACATTCTCCGGCGTTTGTTCTGCGGGCGGCAAGTAGATACCTTCCGTTTCCGTAATCACGGTGCGGGCATAGCCGCCAGCACCAGCACACAATATTGTCCGGTTCGGCGAATTTTCTGCGACCAATGCCAACAAACCTGCGGTTACAGATACGGGCGTGAGCAATTTGAGCGCCGCTTCGGGAATCAGACCTTCAGTCATGCGGGTATGGGCCACGGGCGATAATGCATTGACGCGGATGTCGTATTTTGCCCCCTCGATACACAATGTATTCATCAAACCGACCAGTCCGGCCTTGGCGGCCCCGTAATTGGCCTGGCCAAAATTTCCGTACATGCCCGACGAAGATGTGGTCATGGCGATACGTCCGTAAGCTTGGTCGCGCATAATTTCCCAAACGGCTTTGGTACAGTTGACACTACCAGTAAGATGCACATCCATCACCACTTGAAAATCTTTCAAGTCCATTTTGACAAAAGATTTATCCCGTAAAATTCCGGCATTATTGACCAGAATATCAACCCGGCCCCATTTGCTCATAGCTTCGCCGACCATAGCTTCGACTTGGCCATAGTCCGCTACATTGGCACCGCTAACAATAGCTTCGCCGCCGTTTTGCATGATGGCTTGCGCGACTTCTTGGGCCGGGCTCAGTGACCCGCCGGTCCCGTCCGCAGCCCCGCCTAAATCATTGACAACAACTTTTGCGCCGCGTTTGGCTAACTCTAATGCATGGGAGCGGCCCAAGCCTGCGCCAGCGCCGGTGACGATAGCCACGCGGTCTTTAAAATCGATTTTCATGTGGTTTTCCTAAATAAAAATAAGCGATAGCCAGTCAGCAACCGCGGCTGGTTTAGTACCGCCGTCTATTTCTACGGTAATGGTGTGACATAATAAAAGCTGTCCGGGATTTTTTTCCTCGGCTGAAGTCAGGGTGAAGCGCCCGCGAATTTTGGCCCCACTGGGGACTGGCGATAAAAACCGAACTTTATTGAGGCCGTAATTCATACCCATTTTCGCACCCTGCACACTCGGCAATCCGGTTTCAGCGAAACGTGACAACATGGAAAGCGTTAAAAATCCGTGGGCAATCGTGCCGCCAAACGGCGTAAACATTTTGGATTTCTCAGCGTCAATATGGATAAATTGATGATCTTCGGTTACATCCGCAAATGTCGATATTCGCTCCTGGGTCATTTCCGCCCAGTCCGACACACCTAGCTCTTCACCGATTTTTGCTTGTAAATCTGCTAATACATTGTTTGTTTCACTCATAAGGCAACCTTTTAATATGCATAGATTTGCATATTAAAAGAATTCACTCATGCACGCAAGCAAAACTACAGTGGTTTCCGAGTTTTGTTTATTAAGCTCTAAGTTTCTTGGCTTCGCGTAATTTACGCGCCAGCCGATCACGGTTGGCAAAATCTGCGGGACGCACATATGGACTGCTCAGTAGATCTTCCAAGCGCTTTAAATTAGCCTTGAGGGCGGATACAGACTGCGGCGTTTTGCTCGCAGGCTTTCGGGTTTGTTGTTGTTTCATTTCAGTCTCCCCAGACTTCTAAAGTTTCGTTTTGTCGTCGCCCTCCAGACAATTGTTGTGATTCGCTACCGCTCCCCAGAAATACCGAATCGCCCTATGTTTGAGTATAGCCTCATTTCCTTAACTTATCGTTAGTATTTACACTATCAAAGTTATTTTTTGGTAATATAGACATATTGTAATGAGGTATACCGAGCAAATGAGCACACTTCCCCTCAAAAATATTAAAGTCATAGAACTATCCGGTATCGGACCAACCCCCTATGCGGGCCAGTTATTGGCTGATTTAGGCGCGCAAGTGACGCGCATTAAACGTCCCGGAAGCCTTGATTTACCCATAGAGAACCGAAGCAAAACCAACCTTGAGTTGGATTTAAAGTCGGACATGGGGCGAAACACCGTCCTGGATATGATCCCGGACAGCCATATTGTCTTTGAAGGCAACCGTCCGGGCGTAACGGAACGGCTTGGGCTAGGGCCAAAGCAATGTCACGCAATCAATCCGAAGCTTATTTATGGGCGCATGACGGGCTGGGGGCAAAGCGGGCCGTGGGCAAGCAAGGCCGGGCATGATATAAATTATATCGGTCTTACGGGTGCCCTGCACGCCATGGGGGACAATGACCGCCCTCCAAGCTTGCCTCTGAACTTTGTCGGAGATTACGGGGGTGGCAGCCAGTTTTTGGTGATAGGCTTATTGGCCGCCCTGCTTGAGGCCGAAAAATCTGGCAAAGGCTGCGTCATAGATGCAGCAATTATAGACGGTACATTTTCTATGATGGGCATTGTTTATTCGCTCAACCATCTCGGCATGTGGTCAGAGGAACGCGGCCATAACCTGCTGGATGGATCACGCCCGTTTTACAGATGCTACCAAACCAAGGACACCGGGTTTATGGCGGTGGGCTGTCTGGAACCAAAATTTTTCTTTGAAATGTTGGAAATTCTAAAACTCGATAGACACACCTACGGCGACCAAAATGACCCGGCGATGTGGCCTCAGCAAACTCGCTTGCTCACGGATATTTTCGCGGCCAAACCCCGCGCCCATTGGGAAGCTTTATTTGAAAATTCAGACGCCTGTGTTACCCCCGTTCTGAATTTTTTAGAAGCCCCAAACCACCCCCACAACAAAGCCCGCACATCCCACAACACCCAAAACGGCATTGCTCACCCGGCGCCAGCCCCGCGCTTTTCATAACTCGGTCTCGCATTTGCCGCAAACGTGTACAAAAGGCAGGCTTCGCACTCAGGAGCAGACATTTTTTGCTTTGCATTATTGATGTTCATGTTATGAGCCGTAACACGAAAAGCGCGGCGTGGACGTAAAAATCAACCGGGATATAGCATGACTAGCCTAACACACATCAGAGTTCGCGGTGCGCGCACCCATAATCTCAAAAGCGTTGATGTAGATTTGCCCCGTGACAAGCTTATTGTCATCACCGGGCTTTCGGGTTCGGGCAAATCTTCGCTTGCTTTTGATACAATTTACGCAGAGGGCCAGCGCCGTTATGTGGAGAGCCTGTCGGCCTATGCGCGACAGTTTTTGGAATTGCAGGAAAAACCGGATGTGGACTCTATTGAAGGCCTGTCCCCGGCCATTTCCATCGAGCAAAAAACCACCTCAAAAAACCCGCGTTCGACCGTGGGTACGGTCACCGAGATTTACGACTATATGCGACTGTTATGGGCGCGGGTCGGCGTGCCTTATTCGCCCGCCACCGGGCTTCCTATCGAGAGCCAAAGCGTAGCGCAAATGGTTGATCGGGTGATGGCCTTACCGGACAAAACCAAGCTTTACATTCTAGCCCCGATCGTGCGTGGTCGCAAAGGTGAATACCGCAAGGAATTTGCGGATCTAATGAAACAAGGCTTCCAGCGCGCCAAAATCGACGGCGAGTTTGTCCGTATCGAAGACGCCCCCGCTCTGGATAAAAACTACAAACACGATATTGATGTGGTGGTCGATAGGGTTGTGGTGCGGGGTGGGCTAGAGACCCGGCTGGCTGATAGCTTCGAGACCGCTCTGCGTTTGTCGGACGGTTTGGCGGTCGCCGAACTGGCCGATGTCAAAAACGGAGAATGCGAGCGGATATTGTTCTCGCAAAAATTTGCCTGCCCGGTTTCCGGTTTTACCATTTCCGAGATCGAGCCGCGCTTGTTCTCTTTTAACAATCCCCACGGTGCATGTCCGAAATGTGACGGGCTTGGCAATGAACTTAAATTTGATCCCGTCCTAGTCATCCCCGACACTGCCAAAACCTTGGCCAGCGGTGCCATTGCACCTTGGTCAAAAACCCCCTCGCGCATGTACCGCCAAACCCTGGAAGCCCTCGCCAAACATTACGGGTTTAATTTGGAGACCCCTTGGAACAAACTACCTGCCAAACATCAAGATATTCTCCTGTACGGCACCAAAGGCGAAATGGTGCAATTTGTCTATTCCGAAGCCGGGCGTAAATACGAAACCAAAAAACCGTTTAAAGGTATCATCCCCAATTTGGTGCGGCGGTTTCGCGATACGGAAAGCACATGGGCGCGGGATTTTCTGGCAAAATTCCAGTCCAGCGCCCGGTGCGAGACCTGCGCCGGTAAACGTCTGCGTCCCGAAGCATTGGCGGTCAAAATCGCTGGTATGGACATCACCGAAACCGGGGATATGTCGATCCAGCACGCCAAGGAACGGTTCGAAAAATTGACAACGGAGTTATCCGCCAAGGACATGGAAATCGCCGGGCGCATCCTCAAGGAAATCTCTGACCGTTTGTCATTCCTCAATGCCGTTGGGCTCGATTATCTAACCCTGGGGCGCGGTTCCGGTTCATTATCGGGCGGAGAAAGCCAGCGCATCCGCTTGGCTTCACAAATCGGGTCTGGCTTGACGGGGGTATTGTATGTTTTGGACGAGCCAAGTATTGGCTTGCACCAGCGCGACAATGCGCGGCTATTGGAGACCTTGCAAGGCTTGCGCGATTTGGGCAATACAGTGATCGTGGTCGAACACGACGAGGACGCAATTTTGTCTGCGGATTATGTGGTTGATATGGGCCCTCTGGCCGGTGTCGAGGGCGGCGAAGTTGTGGCCGCAGGAACGCCCGCCAAAATTAAAGCGGCCAAAAAATCTCTGACCGGGCAATATTTGACGGGCAAAAAGCGTATTGAAATTCCGACCACACGCCGCCAGGCCAACCACAAAATTCTCAGCGTTAAAGGGGCGCGGGGCAACAACCTCAAATCCATTGATGTGGATTTTCCGCTCGGTCTTTTTATCTGCGTCACCGGGGTATCGGGCGGCGGTAAATCCACCCTGACCATCGAGACATTGTACAAGGCAGCGGCCCGCAAACTCAATAATTCCAGTGTCGCGGTCATGCCCCACGTTAGTATCGAAGGTTTCGAATATCTCGACAAGGTCATCGACATTGACCAATCACCCATAGGCCGCACCCCGCGCTCCAATCCGGCCACCTATACCGGGGCATTTACCCCGATCCGTGATTGGTTTGCCGGCCTGCCGGAAGCCAAAACTCGCGGCTATAAACCGGGGCGGTTTTCGTTCAATGTCAAGGGCGGGCGCTGTGAAGCGTGCCGGGGCGGCGGGGTTATCAAAATCGAGATGCATTTTCTGCCCGATATCTATGTCCAGTGCGATACCTGCCGGGGCCAACGTTATAACCGCGAGACTTTGGAGATAAAATTCAAGGGTAAAACCATTGCCGACATATTGTCCATGAGTGTTGATGATGCGGCGGTTTTCTTTAAGGCGGTGCCGAGCATCCGAGATAAAATGGTGACATTACAGCGGGTCGGGCTCGGTTATCTCCAGGTCGGTCAGCAAGCCACCACATTATCGGGCGGTGAAGCCCAACGGGTCAAACTGGCCAAGGAACTCTCCAAACGGGCCACGGGCCGAACTCTTTATATTTTGGACGAGCCGACCACGGGCCTGCATTTCGAGGACGTCAATAAATTGCTCGGTGTCCTCAATGAATTGGTCGAGGGCGGCAACACCATGATCGTCATCGAGCATAATCTCGACGTTATAAAAACCGCAGATTGGATCATAGATCTGGGCCCCGAAGGTGGAGACGGCGGCGGCGAAGTGGTGGCAGTTGGTACGCCGGAACAAGTCGCCAAAGTCAAGAAAAGCTGGACGGGGAAGTATTTGAAAGCGGCACTCAATAGGAACGCCTAATCGAAAACATCCGCCCCCAACATGCCTTGGGCTTTATCATACAGATTATTGAGATGCGCGGAGACACCGACAATACACAGGCTGAGAACCGCTAGATAAATTCCCAATACAGATGCCAGTATGGCTGATCGTAAATTTGCGCCTTCGACTTGATAAAGCTCTTTTGTCATTTCAAGACTTGCGGCTGGATCGCCCGACATGCTCGACATAAAAAGCCCACCAGAATCTGCTCCGTAAATCGCAAGCATAGCCACTGTCATCAGAACCCCATACACGATCATCCCGACAATCCATAACAGATAATAAGCCCCTAAGCTGGGCCAGAACCGGCCCTTGGTGACTGCCCAGACGGAACCAATGGCAATGCGTTTTTCAGCAACAGATCGGGCCGCTGCCGGAGAAAGTCGAATAGCGATAAAAGACGCGACAAACAATGCGGCTAACAGGCCTAAACTTATCACAACGATCATAAATATTGGGGAAGAAATCACTGCACTTAATAACCCGGCAATTAAAGCAAAGACAAAATAAACCACTATAAGCACAACAATAAACACGATCCAAACCACAAGTTGGCAAAGCATAACCCTAAGTTCATCCCCGCCAAACCGCCACGGAAACGGGTTGCCCTGATCCCCAAACAGCACACGTCTATGAAATGCGGTCTCTACGGCAATCCAAATCATCCACATGCCCAAATAAATCGGTAGGGATTTCAGGAGCATGATGCCCATGCCGGTAAACACATAAAGTGGATCTTCGATTGTTTTTTCTTGATATACAACACTGGCATCTTGCATCATTTGGCCGAACAACATGTATAAAATGAACAAGCCAACCGCGTAAAAAACCGCAGATTTCACGACAAATATCAGACTGCCGCTACCGGAATGAAACGGCAAAAATATTGCCCTGCCAAAATCATATGGTGACTGTATGGTGGTGTTCGCAGACATATGCTTCCCCTTTTGCAAATACAATGCATGGTTTCGCGTAGAATACAATATGTAACAAATTTTACTTTGCATGAGGCCCGCTTTTCCCTAAACCGCTTTTATGGAAAATGACATAACGAAAAAAGTACATATCATCGGGGCCGGGCTTGCGGGTAGCGAAGCGGCTTGGCAGATTGCCCAAGCGGGCGTGCCTGTGATCTTACACGAAATGCGGCCACAGGTGCAAACCGCCGTCCACCAAGGCGGCGGCTTTGCCGAGCTGGTGTGCTCCAACTCGTTTCGCTCTGATGACGCTACGGCCAACGCGGTCGGAGTGTTGCACGAAGAAATGCGCCGGGCAGACTCGCTGATTATGGCTTGCGCCGATAGCCATAAGCTTCCGGCGGGCGGCGCACTGGCGGTTGACCGGGAATTATTTTCAGATGCGGTCAGCAAAGCCTTGCATGACCATCCAATGGTGAGTGTGGAGTACGGCGAAATCACAGACCTACCGCCCGCCGATTGGGACAATGTGATTATTGCTACGGGGCCACTTACCACCCCTGCCCTTGCCGAAGCCATATTGGACGCCAGCGGCGAGGATGCTCTGGCGTTTTTTGATGCCATCGCGCCTATCATTTATAAAGATAGCATAGATTTTGATATCGCATGGATGCAATCACGCTACGACAAGAAGGGTCCGGGTGGAGACGGCGCAGATTATATAAATTGCCCCCTCGACCAAACCCAATACGAAACATTCATTGATGCGTTGGTAAACAGTGACCAGACCGAATTTCGCGATTGGGAAAAAGGCACGCCCTATTTCGAAAGCTGCCTGCCCATAGARGTCATGGCCGAGCGCGGGCCGCAAACCTTGCGCTGGGGGCCAATGAAACCGGTCGGCCTGACCAATCCCCACAACCCGACGGTCAAAGCCCACGCCATCGTCCAGCTTAGGCAAGACAATGCCCTTGGCACAATTTACAATATGGTCGGGTTTCAAACCAAAATGAAATACGGGTCGCAAGCGGAAATTTTCAAGACCATACCGGGCTTGGAAAATGCAGTGTTCGCCAGGCTAGGCGGTATTCACCGCAATACTTTCATCAATTCCCCCAAGCTATTAAACGACCAACTCCAAATGAAAGCACAACCAAATTTGCGGTTCGCCGGACAAATCATGGGCGTCGAAGGCTATGTAGAAAGCGCCGCCCTAGGCCTAATCACAGGCCGCATGGCGGCGGCTCAAGCCCAAGGCAACACACAACCAGCCCCACCCCTAACCACCGCCCTCGGCGCACTAGTTCACCACGTAACCGGCGGCTATATGACCGGCCCTAAAGCCAAATTCCAACCCATGAACATAAATTTCGGCCTGTTTCCGCCAATAGAGCTGGTTTACAAGGACGAAGACGGCAAACGATTAAGGGGCAAGGACAAAACAAGGTTCCGCAAAGGCAAATTGGCCGAACGGGCATTGCGGGATGTTATGAACTGGGTTTAAGTTATATCCTTCCCCTGTTTTTCACGGGGGAAGTACCCCGAAGGGGGATGGGGGCAATCTTTCGTCTTGCGCAAGAGTAGAGTTGTTCCCCCCCAKCGGGCGCCAAAAGGCGCCCACTTCCCCGTAAACGGGTGGAAGAAATTATCATAAGCCCAACCCCACAAAACCCCGCTCACTCAAGCGAGAGCGGGAATCCAGTTAGATATCTGCTATGCGGCAAAAGCGAGCATTGAATTGTTATAAAGTTGAAGTGTTTTTTCTATTACCCAGTAAGAAGTTGGTATATTAAATACTATGACTGAAAATTTATGGACATTTATTATAGAATACGAGGGCGGAACTTATATTTCCCAGTTTGCGAACATGAGCCTCGTTGAAGCTATTCGTATTTACAACGATACAGATCCGTCTGGGCAAGGAGCAGTACCGTTGGATGAAGACTACACACCCATTACTGGAGTTACTTCCACTTTTTGTCTGGGTGGGTTGCAATCCATTCCAAAATGGAAGTTTTTTAAAACTAGTAGATACATCTTTGGAAACGCGGTTCTTACAGCAGAAGATTTTCCATCTAAGCAATGTACGCTAATGGGGGAAAACAAGCATCTCAATGGACTCCCGCCTACGCGAGAGTGAGCGGCGTGTGGGATAGATTTGCGCCTTAACGCAAAACACCCCGACCAGCATAAACCGCCTGGCTGCCCAATTCTTCTTCAATCCTTAGGAGCTGGTTGTATTTGGCTAGCCTGTCTGATCTGGCCAGAGAGCCGGTTTTTATTTGCCCGCAATTTGTGGCTACGGCCAGGTCTGCGATTGTGGTATCTTCGGTTTCACCAGAACGGTGGGACATTACGGATGTGTAGCCGGCTTTGGTGGCCATTGAGACGGCTTGCAGGGTTTCCGTGAGCGTGCCGATCTGGTTGACYTTRATCARAATRSWRTTGGCRACGCCTTCGTCTATGCCGCGCTTTAGGCGTACCGGGTTGGTGACGAACACATCGTCGCCGACCAGTTGACAGRTCTGGCCGATTTTATCCGTCAGGGTTTTCCACCCGGCCCAATCGTCTTCGTCCATGCCGTCTTCGATCGACAGGATCGGAAAATCTGCGGCCAGAGCGGTGAGGTAATCTGCGAATTCGTCCGACGACAAAACTTTGCCTTCGCCGTCCAGATGATATTTGCCGTCTTTGTAAAACTCACTAGCCGCTACATCGAGGGCCAGATAAATGTCTTTKCCSGGSGTGTAGCCYGCCGCYTCTACGGCGCTCATRATRTAATCGAGCGCAGCACGACTTGACTCCAAGCCCGGCGCGAACCCGCCTTCGTCGCCGACATTGGTATTGTGGCCATCGGCTTTCAGTTTGGCCTTGAGCGCATGAAATATTTCCGCGCCCATTTGCAAGGCCTGCGCAAAAGTGGCTGCACCGACGGGCATGACCATAAACTCTTGTATGTCTATGGGGTTATCAGCATGGGCACCGCCGTTAATGATGTTCATCATGGGTACAGGCAAGGTTACGGCACTGACACCACCAACATAACGGTATAGGGGCGTCCCTTGGGCTTCGGCGGCAGCTTTGGCCACGGCTAAAGACACGCCCAATATGGCATTGGCCCCAAGGCGGGATTTGTTGGGCGTGCCGTCAAGATCGATCATGATGGTGTCAAGGCGCACCTGATCCGTAGCGTCTAGCCCGCACAGAGCATCATTGATTTCGGTGTTTACATTGAGGACAGCTTTACGCACCCCCTTGCCGCCGTAGCGGTTTTTATCGCCGTCCCTAAGCTCCACCGCTTCGTGGACACCCGTAGATGCGCCGGACGGCACAGCGGCACGGCCAAAGGCTCCGCCCGTAAGCAGGACATCAACTTCGAGTGTGGGGTTGCCGCGACTATCGAGGATTTCACGGGCAAAAATATCGTCTATTTCAGTCATTGTGTCCTCGATGTTAGAAGGATTTAGTCCTCTTGAGCCGGAAGCACCTGACGGCCATTATACATGCCGGTTTTCAGGTCAATATGGTGCTGGCGACGAAGTTCGCCGGACGTCTTGTCTTCAACAAAATTAGTAGCAGACAAACGGTCATGGGCGCGGCGCATACCACGGCGGGAATTGGAAATCTTACTCTTTGGGACAGCCATCAAAGCCTCCTATCATTAAATCTGGTAAATCCGGCTTATATCGACCGGAAATTTGGGCTGGCTTTAGCCTATAGATTTGCACGGCGCAAGAGCGGAGTTGAGAGAAAGTGCAGATGCGTATTCGAGTACCACTTAAATATTAAATTGTCTAAATTTTTCTATTGCTGAACTGAGCTGTTTTTCAATATCAGCCCCCTGCTGATTGCCCAAAATAATCAGTTCCTTATTTGTAACACTTGTTTCGACGTATATCTTTCCGTCATGCGGATAATAGCCCATCCCCCATTTTTTTCTTTTATCATGATAGACGTCTAAAATGTCATCGAATTTGATCTTGAAATTGGAACTGTCCATTTCCATTACGAGGGAGCTTTGAATATCCAACTCTGCATATTTACCCAGAAGCTTGGGGTTAATATATGAATTTGGGTCATCTAAACTGCCTTTAATCGCCAAGTGATTAGTCGCTCGACTGGCTAATAGATTACTATTATTCTCTGCACTTATTAATCCACGTATTTTCAACCCAATTAGTTCACTATCACCAATAACTACAAGGAATGTTCGGTTAAGAATTAAAAAGTAATACTCCATCGCTATGAATATTTTTCCACTCGTAAAATTTAAATCTTGAAATTTCATGTTTTTATTCCTCCAAACGATGATGTCTTTAAAATTCAAAGCGCTAAGCAAGCCGTTAATCCTCCCGGCCCGGCTTTCTCCTGGTCGCTTTGATTTGGCCGCGCTCGGTCTTTTTTTTCAAGCGGCGTTTTACTGCACCCCTTGACGGCTTTGTCGGGCGGCGTTTCTTTACGGGCTTTAGAGCCTCTGCCAGCATTTCGGCCAAGCGCTCCAATGCTTGTGCTTTGTTGCGCATTTGGCTGGATGAGGATTGGGACTTGATGATGATGACACCGTCGCCCGTTAGACGGCGGTCGGAAACGGTCAAGATTTTTTGCTTGGCCGCCTCGCTTAAACTTGACGCACAAACATCAAAGCGCAAATGCACGGCCGTGTTGGTTTTATTGACATGTTGACCGCCGGGGCCCTGGGCCCGCACCGCGCTCAGGTCTACCTCGGATAGAGGAATGTGCGTATGGTCATTTATCTTTAGCATCAGTGTTCAACATGACCGGATCACCCAGTCCCAACTCCTTTAGCCGCTCGCCTTGGGTTTTACCGTCCCCGACGATGAAATAATACATGGCGTCCGGGCGCAAATACGCATCCGCAACCCGCTTAAACTCGGCCAAGTCCATGGCTTTGACCATTTCGGCGTTTTTGCTCATGTAATCATCGGGATAGCCATAAGCGACAATCCCGTCCAGCATACCAAGCTTGGCGCTTAGGGTTTCAGTCCGCAAAGCCTGACCTTTGATCAGGGCGCTTTTCATGGTGACCAGATCGTCTTCGGTAAAATCCGGGCCGTAATTTGCCAATATATCGCGGATCAACTGGGTTGCTTCCAGTGTGACATTAGCCCGCACGCTGGAGCGCACCGTAAATGTGCCCCTGTCCTTGATGACACCAAACCCGGAACGAATGCCGTAGGTATAGCCTTTGTTGACCCTAAGCTCTGTCATAAGCTTTGAAGTATAGATATTTCCCAGCAAATAATTCATGGCATTGGCTTTGGGATAATCCGCGTCCACAGCCGTGAGCGCAGGATAGCCAAATCTAAGCACGGATTGCTTGGCACCCGGTACATCATAGAAATATACTTTGGAAATTTCGGGTATTTTGGCTTGGGGCAGGTTTACTGCCGGCGGTGTCGCAGTCGTCCAAGCGCTTGCAAGCCCACTTAAAGATTTTCCCACCTGCGCTTTACTGATATTTCCGGCCACACGGAAGCTGGCGCTTCCCGGTGCATAGTTCTTCGCGTGAAAGGCCTTGAGATCGTCCAAGGTCACCGTGGTCAATTTGTCTTTGGGGCCGGACGATGTGTAATGAAACATATGGGTGTCTGGATATAGAATTTGCGGCCAGATACGGGTCGAAATTGAACTGGGATTGCCCGCATCGGCCGTGATGGCATCCACCGCCTCGCTGACCAGCAATTCGAATTCTGTCTCGTCCCAACGTGGGTTCAGAAGCATATCCGTGACCAGGCCCATGGTCGCATCAAAGTTTCGCGCCAATGTATTACCGCTAATCACTGTGGCGGTTTGGCCAGAGCCTACGGAGACACTCGCACCAAGCGCGCTTAGGGCATCTTCAAATTCGGCCGTGGTCATAGAGGTCGTGCCTTTCTCCAACATGTCGGCGGTAAGCGCTGCCACGGCGGGTTTATCGACACTGCCCCGGTTCCGGCCCGCATCGAGATGTAACGAGAAATATACTAATGGTGTCTCGTCGTTCTCGACGCCGATCAGTTTAAGCCCGTTCGCCAGTCCGCCTTTCCAAATAACCGGAGATGGCAAGCTATAGGCCGAGCCAAATGCAGGCTCTATTGTGCGGTCAAAACTTGACGCGGTGCGCAGCCAATCCCGTTTGTCTTCCACCTCTACGGCAGTTTTCTCGGCACCTTGGACAATTTTTTCTTCGACAATATCGGCCAGTTTTGCGCCCCCCAGAGCCAGCTCCGGTTTGCCCTTGGGCACGATAGAGGTTTGAATATGTGGTTTGTTTTTGATATAGGTTTCATAGACCCGAACTACATCGGCGGTAGTTACGGCCTGAATATTTCTGATATCCTGATTGATAAACCCCGGATCACCCGTGAACATATTATATTCACCGAGTTGAATGGCTTTGTTAAGCGCACCTTGCAAATTGGCGTAAAACGCCACTTCCTGAGCGGTTTTAATCATGTCCAAATCGGTTTGGGAAATGCCGTTTTGCTCAAAGCGGGCGAAAGCCTTGGCAACACCGTCTGTCAGCCCATCAATATCGGCACCCTCTTTGGCATCCACAAGGATGTAAAATTCGCCGGCAATTTCTGAATTGTTGATAAACATGCTGACGGACGAAGTAAGTTTGTCCTCGTCAATCATCACCTCGTTAAACGGAGCGCGCTTGCCGTGCCCGAGATAGGTCGAGAGCATATCCAGCGCATAGGCATCTTTGTGGTATTGGGGGACGGTTGGCCACACCATTGCGTATTCTGCCACGGTGGCGAAATTATCCTCGTAATACAGGGATTTGGTCTCGGTTATGCCCGAAGCTCTGGGCGTGATCGGCGCGATATCGGCACCGCGCGGTATTTCACCGAAATATTTATCAATCCAGATTTTAGCCTGGGCCACATCAAAATTCCCCGTCAATGTCACAGTGACATTATTGGGCACATACCATTTATTGTAGAAGTTTTTGACGTCTTCCAGTTTGGCCGCATTCAAATCTTCCAGCGAACCAATGACCTGCCAATTATAGGGGTGGTCATCTGCATAAAGCGCCTTGCCGATCATATACCAGCGGTGGCCATAGGGGCGGTTATCAACCCGCAGGCGTTTTTCGTTCTTAACCACCTCTTTTTCCTTGTCGAGAACCTGAGTGGTTACGGTGTTGATGAAATAGCCAATTTTATCAGCCTCGGCCCAGATGATTTTTTCCAGCGCGTCTTTAGGCACGGCCTGAAAATACTGGGTCATGTCCTTGGTGGTAAACCCGTTGGTGCCCTGGCCGCCAATGCGGGTGTTCATACTGTCCAAGCCGCCAAAGCCAAGATTTTCCGAATCCAGAAACAACAAATGCTCAAACAAATGCGCAAACCCGGTACGTCCCGGCAACTCCCGGCTTGACCCCACATGCACGGCCAGATCAATGGCGACAATAGGATCAGAGCGGTCAACATGCAAAACTACATCAAGGCCATTGGCGAGCGTGTATTTTTCAAACTGGACTTCGGTGAGTTGTTGTGCTTTTACGCCAATATCTTGYGGCTCGTACCGACACGAAACCAAAACCAAAGCGGCAACAATACAGGCCAATGATGTTTTTACTAAATGCTTCATTTAACTTCCCCTAAACGACATGTGTCTTTGCTGTACAGGTTTTGGTCTCGAACCACCAGTAAGTTTTATGAAAACTTGTTAAGGTGTTTTCCTTCTCCCCGTTTACCGGAGAGGGAAAACACTAATCCCTAAACCAGCCGGCTTTGCTTCAACGCCGCCGCAATAAATCCTGCGAACAACGGATGCGGAGCAAAGGGTCTGGATTTAAGCTCGGGGTGGTATTGTACACCGATGAACCAGGGGTGGTTTGGGATTTCTATGATTTCTGGTAAGATGCCGTCCGGAGACATGCCGGAGAATTTCATGCCGACGGCTTCCAGCYGTTCCGTATAAGCATTGTTGACCTCGTAGCGGTGGCGGTGGCGTTCTTCAATTTTCAGGCGGCCATACATTTTCGCCACTAAAGACCCCTTCACCAAAACTGCCGGGTAAGCCCCGAGCCGCATGGTGCCGCCCATGTCGGAACTTTCGTCGCGTATCTGCTTTTGATTGCCTTTAACCCATTCGGTCATCAGGCCAATAATCGGCTCATCGGTCGGGCCAAATTCTGTGGAGCTGGCGGCGCTGATCCCGGCCAAATTGCGCGCCGCTTCAATTACTGCCATTTGCATGCCAAAACATATGCCGAAATACGGCACACCGTTTTCGCGGGCATATTTAGCCGCTTCAATTTTGCCTTCCGCGCCCCTCTCCCCGAACCCGCCCGGCACCAAAATACCGTCAATGCCCGCAAGCACATTGTCTTCGCTTTTGGAAAATGCCTCGGCTTCAATCCATTTGATATTGACCTTGACCTTGTTGGYAATACCGCCGTGCACCAAAGCTTCGGTGATGGATTTATAGGCATCCGGCAGCACGGTGTATTTGCCGATCACAGCAATATTCACTTCCCCGTCCGGATTGTGCAATGTCTCGGATATTGTGCGCCAACGCCGCAGATTAACCCGCCGACGCGACGTCATACCGAAATGGCGCAGAACTTCGCTGTCCAGCCCTTCTTTGTGATATGCCAAAGGCACATCATAGATTGAGCGGGCATCAAGACCTTGTATGACCGCACTTTCGCGGACATTACAAAACAGGGCGATTTTACCAATATCACTCTTGGATATTTCCCGGTCAGCCCGACACAATAATATGTCCGGTTGGATACCGATGGAGCGCAACTCCTTGACGCTATGCTGTGTCGGCTTGGTTTTCACCTCCCCGGCCGTGGCAATATAAGGCAGCAAGGTCACATGCATGAACAATACCCGCTCGCGGCCCAATTCTTGACCAAGTTGGCGCAGGGCTTCAAAAAATGGCAGACCTTCAATGTCACCGACCGTACCGCCGACCTCGCACAGAACGAAATCCACATCGCCCGCATCCGAAAGCACAAAGTCTTTCAGCTCATTGGTGACATGGGGGATGACCTGCACCGTGGCACCCAGGTAATCACCCCGGCGCTCTTTCTCGATAATGTTGGAATAGACCCGCCCCGTGGTAATATTGTCATTTTGGTGGGCAGAGACACCGGTAAAGCGTTCATAATGTCCCAAATCCAGATCGGTCTCGGCCCCGTCGTCGGTGACATAACACTCGCCGTGCTGATAGGGCGACATAGTGCCGGGATCAACATTGAGATAAGGATCCAACTTGCGCAGGCGAACTTTATAGCCGCGGGCCTGCAACAGAGCACCCAAAGATGCGGATGCCAAGCCTTTACCCAAGGAGGAGACCACACCACCGGTAATAAATATATATCTTGGGTTATTTCGCTTCGACATGGCCCGTATCCTTATATCAGAAAAACGGGCAAACTTATGTTTGTTACTTCCGTTAGTCCTGAGGTTTTTCTTCTGGTTTTTCTTCTGGTTTTTCTTCAGGGTTTGCAGTTGATTCTCCACTTTGAGAATCTTCTACCAACGGGGTCGTATCTTTGTCTGAAACCACGGGCGCATTCAAGTCATTATTTTGAGTTTTTTCACCGGCCGTCATTTCGGCTGGCGCATTGGTCGTGCCAAATTCTTCCTTGTTTTTGTTTTGCACATTAAACGAGATGGAGATCAACAGGCTGATCAGCAAAAATGCGGCCCCGAAAAATGCCGTCATTTTTTGCACCATATCCGCCGTGCCGCGCCCGGACATTAGCCCGCCGCCTCCACCGCCGCCGCTACCGCCAATACCAAGCGCACCACCCTCGGAGCGTTGGATTAAAATCAGTCCAATCAAAATAATGCTGATGATCAGCAAAATAACAAGCAATACATTAGCCATAAAAATTCCCGGCGGTTGTCAAAAATATGCGTACAAAATCTGTGTACCTGGCCATATGGCCATTTGGCCGCGTCTTTACAAGACCCAGAGGCAGATTACCAGCCAAATGTTGAACCATTACCGCAGAAATTTACTTAGCCCAAATTGAAGGAATGCGCTTTTATGGCCCGTTTTTTGCTTAACTTGCCACTATGTTATCAAATAATACCACTACGAATGCCAACAAATCGGCCAATGACAACAAGCCTGAAGGGCTGGTTAAGCCGGTTGTGAGCAAAACCCGAGCGCAAAATTTGCCGTCAGAGTATTTTGCGGGCGGGTTAATTGCGGTATCAAGTTTTTCACCTGTTAAACCCAAGATACACATTACCCGCTCACAATTTTCGCAGTCGACGAACGCCGTAAAGAAAAGCGGTTTGCTTCCTACGGGGGCTATGCACGGAGGGCACCCGCGCAAAAGACCGAAAAAAACCGGACGCGGCCCGGTGTACTTTCTATTTGCACTATGGTTACTTGTGTTGGCGGCCATCGCTTTCAGCTTGCAAAAATATTCTGACAATGCCCTTTCCCCACTGACATTAACCATTGTGGCCGCAGGATTTGGGGTTGTGTCGCTCATGCTGACGGCTTTCGCAAATACATACCGGGCAAAAATCATGCACAGCCTGGGCATTTCCACAGCCAGCTTGTGTTTTGCCGTCTTGCTTGGGGTTTATTTACAAACCAGTGGTCGCACGGTTACACCCGAAATTTTGGTGATGGGCCTGTCCGCAGTCTGTCTGGTTTTTGCCCGGGCCTGGCAATCACCCTACCTCCTCAATGTCTCTATCCTATTGGGTTTGGGATGGTGCATTTACGGGTTTATGTCNTACCAACCACCTGATTTTACCTGGTTGTTCCCTATGCTTTGGGCGGCGCAGATGTTTATTGCGCTTGGATTTCGTATCACGCGCACCGTCTTGTTGAGCATTATTAGCGGGTTTTTTTGGATTGGTGTAAATTTGCCATTACTTAATTTGTAGCATTTACGGCCCTTTTAAATTTTACTTGCTTAGAATCAACAAAACGGCAACCATATGGGCTCATTATAACCACGCGTCACAAGGCGAATGCATGCACTGGTATGTCAATGTTCAAAATCAGGCTTACGGCCCCTATTCTGATGAGCAAATGCAGGCATTTGTGGTGGAAGGCCGTGTGAGCGGGACAAGCCTCATTTCTAACGCACCTCAGAGTGGTTTTTTTGCAGCCTCTGAATATGAGGCCTACGGCTTATGGGCTGGCACAATCAACCCACAAATCGCCGTAAACGCACCGTCTCAATACGCTCCTATCCAGCAGGCTAGCCCCCAAACCATTGTACAGCCAGTTGCACAACCTACCGAACAACCTAATACTCAGGCTCAACCCATACATCCGGCCCACAATCTGTCGCCTTATCAATCGCCGTATCAAACCGCAAATGGCCAAGCACCCAGCGGACAAATATCAAATGGGCAAATACCAACTGGCCAATCGCACACGCCTGAGCCAACAATTGGCACAGAGTCTGCAATCTATTTGATCATGGCGGAAATTCGCTCAAGCGGCGARATVGCATTTYTHAAARCCWTGCAAAACTTTGGCAAAGCBCAACGGGTCGGGGATRCCRTGTGGCTGGTGCGSTCATCWCATWSCGYMGAACAATTACGCAACACWTTRAGCCARRCCYTAAACCRGCAAGACAGATTGTTTRTTATGGTCAGYGAYGMGGCCAAACCBGCCTGGTTCAACATTGGAACCGACCTAGACCACCGCATCCGTGAATTATGGGACGAAGACGGGATTTAAAGATTTACCCATAGAAAAAGGCGGTACCAAAGCACCGCCTTTAATTTTTGTATCGGGCATTTTGGTATCAGGCTTTGCGGCCCGATTAAACCATAGTTTTATTCAACTATCGTCAATTCGCCAGCGGCTTGCTTGCCACGGTTTTCTACGATTTCATAGCTAACCTTTTGGTCTTCTTGCAGGCCGGAAAGACCGGCTGCTTCTACGGCACTTACGTGTACAAACACGTCTTTACCGCCATCATCAGGCTCGATAAATCCGTAACCTTTAGTTCCGTTAAACCATTTAACTGTTCCAGTTGCCATGTCGTTCTCCTAATTTGAACATTTATACAACCCCCACCACTTTGGCTAAGCGGCAAGAGACAAATAGAGATTAAAAGCTGGAATTGAAGGACTTGAGGACTTGAAAACGTGTGGAAGATCGTGAGATCAACGCCTGTTTACACAGACACAGTTTTTAGGCACTTAGAAAAACAATATTTATAGACTCACGACTACCAAATTTCAAAATCTAACGGCTCTATACACTTATAAATTTAAAGCGCAAGTTAATTTATCTGTTGGGCCTGCGACTTTTTACCAAGGAAAAGTATAATGAATCCGACAACCCAAGACAACCACTTCTCCGCCGTATCCGCTGCCTGCCCTTGTAAACCCGATGCAATTACCGCAATTCCAAATCCGCAAATCATGGCAAAAAACACATAGGCGCCAGAAACTCTCCAGCCAAAACAGCGTGCCAAGGCCGTGGGCCCAAGTGCCGCGCCCAAGGCAACCCAGGAAAACAACACCCGGTCAAAAATTTTATCTGGAACCACCAATGTTAGCGCCACCGATACGGCGGCTACCCCGACCATAGCCAAACGGCCAGCCAATAATTCACGTCCTTTTTTGATTTGCTTGGGCATGAACCGCGCCGTGCCCAGATCGTGAGATATGGCCGATGCCGCCGCTAATAACAGGCTATCTACCGTGGACATAACGGCGGACAACAAAGCCGCCAATACGATGCCCGCCAAAATCGGCGGCAAATAAGCCTCAGCGGCGGCGAAGAAAATTTGCTCGGACGGCGTGTCTGGCATTAAAGCCCGCGCCGCCAGTGCCAACCATGTCACCCCGATAAATACCAATGTCCCCCAACCGATCGTGATTGCGGCCCCCAACRGACGCGCCTTGCGGTCTTTAGCTGCCMKRNTCCGSWTRASSAATTGTGGTTGCCCCGCCGCGCCGAGCCCCGTACCCAGCAATCCGAGCGCTCCGCCTATGGCCGCTATCCCGACGGCTCCCCCGGACATCTGAAAATAAGACGGGGCTTCATTGGCCCGTAAAATATCCAATACGGCCCCTGTTCCGCCCGCAGCCATAATGGTGACGGTCGGCACTAAAACACAAGCCGCGACCATGACTAAAGCTTGTAGGCTATCGGTAATACTGGCGGCCCAAAATCCGCCCATCAGGCAATAGGCAACGATGATCACCGCGCCTATCATCACGCTTTCAATCACTCCAAGCCCAAAGGTCGAGGCGAATGCATTGCCCGCCGCCTGAAATTGCGCCGCCACATAAAACACAAAACAAAAAACGATCAAAACTGCCGCCAGTGATGCAATGCGCCCGCGCCAAACCTTGCCCACGTCCGCGATTAAAAAATCAACCAGTGTAATATGTCCGCGCTTGGCAGTTTCAGCGTTCAAACGCGGCCCCATGACCAGCCATGTCAAAATATAACCGCCAAAAATCCCGGGGATCAGCCACAAGGCCTTAAACCCGACCGTAAACACAAATCCGGTATAACCCAGCAAGACCCAGGCTGAAGACGTAGACGCCGCATAGGACAAGCCCGCCACCCACGGCCCTAAACCACCACCCGCGCCCTTACCGGCAATGAAAAAATCACTTTCAGAATGCACCCGCCGCGAAGCCCAAAACCCGATACCGAGCAATACAAATTTATAGATCACCAATGTGATCAAGACCACGCTTTGAGACGACATAGACTTCCCCTTGTTTTTCACAAACTCTAGCGGAAAATATGCTGCACGTCAGGAGATTTTTATTTTATTTATGCCGTGACTGCAATTTACTCACCACATCCGTAAGCGATAAATTCTTGGCAGCGAGTAAAACCATTAGATGATAAAGCAGATCTGCCGCCTCGTTAGTCAATGCGTCGTCAGTTTCCACCAAGGCGGCAATAACGGTTTCCACCCCCTCCTCTCCGACTTTTTGTGCCAATTTGGACAGCGGGCCTTGCAGGAGTTTGGCGGTGTAGGAACTTGTCGGGTCTGCCTTTTTGCGCCCCTCGATCAAATTAGATAATTCGCCCAGCCACCCTAAACCTTGCGGGCCTTTTGCCCCGAAACACGAAATTGTGCCAGTATGGCATGTGGGGCCAGCCGGACGTGCTTGCACCAATAATGTGTCGTGGTCACAATCCAGTTTTATATTCACCAATGCCAATGTGTTGCCGGAGGTTTCACCCTTGCGCCACAGACATTCCCGCGAGCGGCTATAAAATGTCACAAAGCCGCTCTTTTGTGTCGCCGCCAAGGCGTCCTCGTTCATATAACCCAGCATCAATACTTGTCCGGTGTCGGCATTTTGAACAATGGCTGGCACCAGGCCCCTACCTTTGCTGAAATCTACTTTTGCAAAATCAACTTTCATATGCGTATCTCTATACCTTTTGATTTGAGTTCGGATTTAAGCGTCGGAATTGGCAGGACATTTTTGTGAAACACACTAGCCGCCAACGCCCCGTCAACTTGCGCCAAGTTGAACACATCCACGAAATGCGCCACCTCGCCAGCCCCGCCCGATGCGATCAACGGCACGGTGCAAATGGCTCGCACAGCCGTGAGCTGGGTAATATCATAGCCGCGCCTGACCCCGTCCCTGTTCATACAGTTTAGCACGATTTCGCCCGCGCCGCGCTCAATAACTTCTTGTACCCAAGCTAGGGTTTCGCGCCCGGTTTCACGTGTCGCATCCGCTGCGCCCGTATGGGATTTAACCCGGTAGCTGCCCTCGTYGGCAAAGCTATCAATACCGACAACAACGCATTGCGACCCGAACGCCGTGCTTAACTCGTTGATCAAATCTGGCCGCATTAAAGCTGGAGAATTGACCGATATTTTATCAGCCCCCGCCTCCAGCCTTGCCCGCGCCGCGCCGACGGATTTTATACCGCCCGCCACACAAAACGGAATATCCAGCACGGCCGAAACTTTGTTAATCCATTCCGGACTTATAGTGCGGTCATCGACACTGGCGGTGATGTCGTAAAACACCAATTCGTCTGCGCCGGCGTCGCGGTATTTAAGCGCCAGATCAAGAATCCCGCCGACGATTTCGTGGTTGCGAAACTGCACCCCCTTGACCACTTGTCCGTCCCTTACATCAAGGCAAGGTATGATGCGCCGGGCTAACATGCTATAGCCTGTTTGAGCGTGAATTTATTTTCGTATAATGCCTTGCCGATAATAATACCTGCCGGGTTTAAAGCTTTAAGCTGGCGTACATCATCCAGAGACCCGACACCGCCAGATGTAATCAGATCAAGACCCGGATATTTTGCCATAATATCCGCGTAAAGTTCAACATTAGAACCTTGCAAAACCCCGTCGCGGGCAATATCGGTGACAAGTATGGTTTTGAGATTAGCACTTTTGAAACTGTCAACCACCTGCCAAAGAGACAATTCAGATGTCTGTGTCCAGCCGTGGGTGGCCGGGCGCGGCGTACCGTCCAGATCCGCAAACACATCTATAGCCAAAACGAATTTCTCAGGCCCCAATTCCTCCATCCATGTTTTGACCAAACCCGGATCTTTCACCGCCAGAGAACCAATGACAACCCGATCCACACCGCCGTCTAGYAAGTGTTTAATTTGCTCTATTGTGCGCAAACCGCCTCCGGTTTGCACGTTCATATTTCCTGATTTTTTCACCGATTGGGCGATTTTAATAATCAGGTCGGATTGCTCGGCGGTCAAATTTTTGGCCCCGTCCAAATCGACAATATGCAAATACTTCGCGCCTGTGTCAGCAAAACTTTTGGCCGTGTCCAGCGGGTTAGCGACATAATTGGTTCGCTGGGAAAAATCACCCTTGAGCAAGCGTACAAGGCCGCCGTCCATCAAATCTATCGCCGGAACAATCATGGCTTTACCTTCAGAAAATTTGCTAAAATACGCGCACCGGTCTTGCCGGAACGCTCCGGGTGAAATTGGCAACCATATATATTTCCTCTGCGAATAACGGCGCTAAATATCTGGCCGTAAGTGCTGGAGGCAATTGTTTCTTCTTGCACTGGCACGGCAAATGAATGCACGAAATACACATAATCTCCGGCGTTTATTCCCGCCAGCAATGGATCCTCCGCCATATCCTCCAGCGTGTTCCACCCCATGTGCGGCGCCGGTAAATTGCCGGTATCCATCCGCTCAATATTCCCGGTGATAAGCCCCAAACCATCCGCAACGCCTTCTTCGGAGCGGTCAAACAACATCTGCATCCCCAGACAAATCCCCATCAAAGGCTGGGTCAGATTTTGCAAAACCTGCACAAGGCCGCGCTCGCGCAAGGCCGCCATAGCAAAATCAAAAGCCCCGACACCGGGCAGGATCACATGATCTGCGCTCGCAATAATTTTCGCATCTTGCGTAATAATTTTACCCACGCCCAAACGCTCAAAGGCAAAACCGACCGAAGCCAGATTGGCACAGCCCGTATCGACAATTGCCAACATGATTACAGCACCCCTTTGGTGGAAGCAATGTCGGTACCTTCGCGTTTAAATGCAGGCATGAGCGCCCGGCCCAAACCCTTAAAGCAGGCCTCGATCATGTGGTGAGTGTTGTCGCCGCAGACCTCTATGTGGATGGACGCGCCCAAAGTCTGCGACAGGCTTTCGAAAAAATGCGGACACATTTCGGCGGGAAATTCTCCGGCGTGGTCCGTGGGGAAAACGCCCTTAAACACCATGGCAGCTCGTCCAGACAAATCTACTGCCACCTTGGCCAAGGTCTCGTCCATAGGGATAAAAGAGCCGAACCGGCCCGCTCCGGACTTATCGCCAAGCGCATTTGCCAATGCCGTGCCCAGTGCCAAAGCGCAATCTTCTATGGTGTGGTGGGTATCTATTTCCAAATCACCCTCGCAAGTGAGTACCAGCCCAAAGCCGCCGTGCTTAGCCATAGACCCGAGCATGTGATCATAAAACCCGATACCTGTATTTATTTGGGTACCGGACGCATCATCAAGATTAACCCGCACAGCAATATCGGTTTCCTTGGTTTTTCTGTGGGCCTCGCCGATGCGTTGTGGCCGTTGCGGTTTTATCTCGACACCAAAAGCGGCCAGAGCAATATCGTTCTCCTCAGGCCTACCAATACTCAGGCGCATTTTCCCCGGTAATGATTTGCGAAAATCTCGGATTTTAACTTGGTATTTTGCCAAAGCACGTAACAGTTTTGCGTCTTCATTTATATCCAACAAAAGGAAATTGGCCTCGGACGGGTAAATTTTATTAACAAAGGGCGAGGCTTTTAGCGCGTCTGCCATACGGCTGCGCTCTGACTTCCACAGCTTTAATCTGGCCGCGTGAACGGGCATGGCCGCCGGAGTGAGCGCCGCCATCACCGCTTGTTCCACCGGGCGGGGGATCGGGTAAGGCGGCAGGACTTTCAGCATCAATTCTATGATACGCTCGTCAGCAATTGCAACCCCGGCCCGCACTCCCGCCAGAGCATAGGCTTTGGACAGGGTGCGCAACACCACCCGATTTGGAAACTCGCTTAACCTATCGGCAAAACTGTCCTGGGCCGAAAACTCTGCATAAGCCTCGTCTATGACAATGAGGGTTTGCGGGAAATCTACACACAACTCCTCGACGATCTTAGGGTCAACCACATTGCCAGTCGGGTTGTTGGGCGAACACAGAAACGCCATTTTCAAAGACGGGCCAGCTTGACGCATCTTGACTTTCATCAAATCTCCATCATAGGAAAAATCCGCTCGTAAAGGCGCAACCACAACTCCCGCCCCTTGAATAGCCGCGCATGTAGCAAAATACCCGAATGTTGGCGGGCAGACCAATATACAGTCTTGCCCCGACTCGCAAAAAGTGCGCAACAAAACCTCAATGGCTTCGTCGGCGCCGCGTCCAATCATGATTTGCGCAGAGTTGACGCCGTATAAATCCGCCAGCCTTGCACGTAATTCAGAAGGCTGTTGCTCAGGATAGCGGTTAAATCCGCACGTGCTGTGTACGGGCGGCGGCGCCCAAGGGGATTCGTTGGCGTCAAGATGCAAAGCATTTGTCGCACCCCCACGCGCTGAATAGGCTTGAAACTCCAGTACCGCTTTGCGGGCAATATTGTTTGGCCATGTGTTTTCGTGTGCACTCATAATAGTGTCCCCAACCTCAGGCTCACCGCTCGTCTATGGGCCTCCAGTCCTTCCAGTGTTGCCAGTCGTTCTACGCACGGGCCAAGAGCCTCCAGACCTGCGCGGCTCAGTTTTTGCATGCTGATGAATTTCATAAAACTTTCCAGCATCACGCCGCTATAACTCCGCGCCGCGCCGTAAGTTGGTAGGGTGTGATTGGTGCCGCTGGCATAATCACCAACCGATTCCGGTGTCCACGGGCCAAGGAATATGGACCCGGCATTGCGGATTTTGGCGGTGATGGCATCGGGATTATCAATCTGGACGATCAAATGCTCCGGCGCGTATAGATTGGCAATGTCCACCATAGTCGGCACGCCGTCCGCTATGATGATGCGTCCGTTTTGCAAAGCCTGGCTTGCAATATCGCGGCGCGGTAAATCCGCAAGCTGTCGGGGAATTTCGGCGTTGATAGCATCGGCAAAATCCTGCGAGCGGCACACACAAATAACCTGCGCCATTGGATCATGCTCGGCCTGGGCCAGCAAATCCGCCGCGACAAAAACCGAATTGGCCAGATCGTCGGCCAGCACCAGTGCTTCGCTTGGCCCGGCGGGCAAATCAATGGCCGGACCGCCCATACGCGCCGAAATTTGTGCCTTGGCTTCGGCCACATAGGCATTGCCGGGGCCAAATATTTTTGTACATTTGGGGATAGTTTTGGTGCCGTATCCCATAGCGGCAATGGCTTGCGCCCCGCCGACCATATATATGTCTTCTATGTCGCACAGATAAGCCGCCGACAGAACGGCGCTATTGACCTTGCCGTCCGCGCCCGGCGGGGTGGTGACAATGCGCTTTTCTACACCCGCAATTTTTGCCGGAATAGCCAGCATCATCAGAGTGGACACCAAAGGCGCGGAGCCGCCCGGCACATACAGCCCGGCACTGTCCAGCGGTCTCGGTTCGCGGCGACAGACAACGCCTGGCATGGTTTCGACCTCTATCACGCCCGGGATTTGTGCCGTGTGGAAGGTTTCAATATTGGCTTTGGCCATTTGCATGGCGGCCTTGTCGGCAGACGGTAAATCTTCCCATGCTTGCTGCAATGCAGTGACAGGAACTTTCATATCCGCCACATCCACACCGTCAAATCGTTTGGTATAGCTGCGTAAGGCTGCGTCGCCGTCCCGTTTTATTGTGTCCAATATCTCGGCTACACTTTGCTCAATATGCGCATCCGCAAGCATGTCCGGGCGCGATAATGTTGCCGCTTGTTCCTGTGCCGACAATTTATTCCATTGTAAAATCCGCATGGTCAGTTCATCATTTTTTCAATGGGCAAAACCAGAATAGCGCGCGCCCCTGCCGCCTTTAAATCCTCAAGAGTTTGCCAGAACACATTTTCCGTACACACGGCTTGGAGCGCCACCAAATCCTCATTGCCCGACAAAGGTATAATGGTCGGCGCATCGGAACCGGGCAGGATTTTTGTGATCGCCTCCACCTGCTCACGCGGCGCGTTGAGCATGATATATTTAGAATCTTTCGAACGGATCACCCCGTCAATGCGCGACAGCAAGCGGTCATAAATCGCCTGTTTGTTCGGGCCAAGCTTGCGCCCTGATCCGATCATCACCGCTTCGCTCTCCAATATCGTGGCAAATGGGGCCAGCCCATTTGCCTCCAATGTGGCACCCGAGGATACCAGATCGCAAATTGCATCAGCAATGTCGATACGTGGGGCCAATTCCACAGCACCTTTCATTTCCACAATAGCAGCTTTGATAGCCTTGTCCTTGAGGTATGCACCGAGAACGCCGGGATAGCTGGTGGCGATTTTTGTCCCGTTTAAATCCTTCGGGCTTTGGATAGAACCATCTTCGTCCGCCGCCAGACATAAGCGACAACGCGAGAACCCGAGCCTGCGCACAATTTCAATGTCCATATCCTTCTCTATCTTCTGGGACGCCAGCACTTCCTCTGCGAATACGTTTTCTCCGACCAGACCAAAATCACAAGCACCACTGGCAACAAAATTCGGAATATCGTCATCGCGCACCAGCAGCAGATCAATGGGCATGTTTTTGACGCGCGCCAGCAAACCATCCCCGCGCACGGAAAAATTCAAACCGCATTTCTTGAGCATGGCAAAGCTTTCATCTGCCAACCGGCCCTTTTTTTGTACAGCAATGCGAAGTCTATCGGTCATTTTTTAACGCTTTCAATCTGTCCAGAACTACCCGGTAGCCCTGATGTGGCTCTTCTTTCAAGAACCGTGCTACCCGGCCAATAGTCGTGGTGCTGACACCCGTAGCCGCATTTATGTCCCGGTAGGACATTTCGCCCTTGTCCAGCAATTTGGCCACATACCAGCGCTCGGACAAAGCCCGCAATTCGGATGGCGTACACAAGTCTACCAAAAACCGTTCCATCTCTGCCGCATCTTTAGCCAAGCTCAACGCCTCGGCTAATTGCGCTCGGCGTTTGAAATATTGTTTTTGCGCTTCCAATTTTTTGCTCCATAGTGAATATAATGTATTAACACGCTAATACATTGCCACAAAACAAAGTCAACAGGAAAAATCACCTTCGTTGGGATTGATGTGAAATTATGCTTGTGGACTTAACGGGTTATAAGAGTAGGCATAACTTACCCCCATACCGAACCTGCTAACGTTTCATTGCCTTGGCTATCTCCGGGCGGTCTTCGGCTGTGTTCAGGTATTGCGGGTCAACGCGCCTTTGGGTTTTTTGCTCATAGGCGTAACCGAAGGACAACACATCCGCGTCTTTGTCCGCCCCGCCGATAAACGAAATGCCGACGGGCAAGCCGTGAACATCACCCATGGGGACGGTGAGATGGGGATAACCAGCAATGGCCGCCATAGAGCCCGCCCCGGCCCAATCTGGCCATATGTCTCCGTTAATGGGATCTATACGTCCCGGTACAGGCCCGGAAGGAGCCACAAGAAAATCAACGTTATGCTCCCGCAATAGCGCATCAATACCATTTTCGCGCATGGTCGATAATACCAGTTTTTTTGCCTCAATATACGCTTCATCACTGAGCGGGCCGTAAGTTTGTGCATCTTCAAAAATGCTTTGGTCAAACAAAGCCAGCTCCACATCTGCATGTTTTGTGTTAAAGGCAATCAATTGGTTCAGGCTACGGGTTTTTACGGCAGGCGCAGCATCGGCCAAATAAGCATTCATGGTGGCTTTGAACTCATATTTCATCAACTTGCCGGACTGGCTCCAAAAATTATCAGCCCTGGGCTTAAATTTTTCAATTTCGACAAGCGTTGCACCTGCGTCCTGCATATCCACAATGGCTTGGTCAAACAGCTTGATAATATCAGCGTTAGAGCCGTCCGCAAACCGGAGCACGCCAATGCGCGCATCTTTCAAGCTGTCCGCATTTAGTGTGCTGACATATTGCGTCTTGGTTGGCCCTGTCGCCATCGCTTCCAACATCATAGCCGCACCCCTGACGGTTTTGGTCATAGGTCCGGCAGTGTCTTGTGTGGAGGAAATCGGCACAATATATTTTTGCGAAACCAGCCCGACAGTTGGTTTGAAACCGACAATACCGTTGACCGTAGACGGGCAAATAATTGATCCATTGGTCTCGGTTCCCACAGTACCCGCTGCCAAGGATGCCGCCGCCGCAACACCGGAACCGGAGCTTGATCCGCACGGATTTCTGTCAAGTATATGAGGATTGCGTACCTGCCCGCCCAGAGACGACCAACCGCTTACGGACGAGTTAGAGCGGTAATTGGCCCATTGGCTGAGATTGGCTTTGCCCAAAATCACGGCCCCGGCCGCTCTCAAGCCAGCGACTGAGGGTGTATCGCGACCCGTCATATTGTCTTTTAGCGCCGTTGAGCCTGCTGTGGTCGCGACGGGGTCTCTGGTCTCCAATATGTCTTTGACCAAAATCGGGAGCCCGTGCAAAGACCCCAATGTTTCGCCCGCAGCCCGGTGCGCATCCAGCTTGCGGGCATCGGCCAGAGCATTGGGGTTGAGGGCTAGAACGCTTTGCAAGCCCGGTCCGGAGCGGTCAATTTTTTCGATGCGTTCTAGATAGGCCTTGACCAAATCCTCGGAACTCACATCTCCGTTTTGCAAGGCTACAGATAATTCAGGCAGAGTTTTAGCGGCCCAACTTTTGGCGGTGTAATCTTGGGTAGCGACGACCGAAGACGTCGAAACATCGGTATTGGGTGCGCAAGCAGCCAGCCCTACCAGGGTTAATGTCGCGGCGATTAAATATGTTTTCATGGTTTTCCCTTTTGGTTTTTCTGCAAGCTAAACCTTATTCATCCGGTTTTCAATCAAATCGTCCACCACTTCCGGTTCGGCCAATGTGGATGTGTCGCCGAGATTGCCGAACTCGTCTTTGGCGATTTTACGCAAAATACGGCGCATGATTTTTCCGGATCTGGTTTTGGGCAGCCCCGGCGCAAACTGGATCATATCCGGGGCCGCTATGGGCCCGATTTCTGCGCGCACATGTTTGACCAGTGCTTTGCGCAAATCATCATTGACCTCAACACCAAGTGTCGGCGTGACATAGGCATAGATACCTTGGCCTTTAATGTCGTGGGGATAACCAACTACTGCAGCTTCGGCCACGGACGGGTGGCTGGCCAATGCGCTCTCTACTTCTGCCGTCCCCATACGGTGCCCGGATACATTGATCACATCATCAACCCGGCCAGTGATCCAGTAAAACCCGTCCTCGTCGCGCCGACAGCCGTCGCCAGTAAAATAATACCCCGGATAGGTCGCAAAATAGGTCTCATAAAAGCGCTGATGGTCGCCGTACACCGTGCGCATTTGCCCCGGCCAACTGCCCTTGATGATCAAATTACCCTCGGTAGCTATTCCGTGTTCATGGGTAAGTTCATTGCCGTCCGCGTCCACAAGCGCCGGTTCAACCCCAAAGAACGGATGGCTAGCCGCGCCGGGTTTCATGTCCGTTGCACCGGGTAATGGTACAATCATGGCACCGCCGGTTTCAGTCTGCCACCAAGTATCGACGATCGGGCAGCGCCCCTCCCCGACGACATGGAAATACCATTCCCAAGCTTCCGGGTTTATRGGTTCGCCRACAGTCCCYAAAACCCGCAARCTTTKRCGCGACGTGGCGAGGACWGGCCCGTCGCCCTCGCGCATYARRGCRCGWATRGCCGTRGGCGCSGTGTAAAACAGYGARACTTTGTGTTTGTCGCAGACCTGCCAGAACCGCGATGCATCCGGATAGGTCGGCACACCTTCAAACATCAATGTGGTCGCACCGTTAGCCAGCGGCCCGTAGACAATATAGGTGTGGCCCGTGACCCAGCCTACATCGGCGGTACACCAATAGACATCGTCTTCTTTCAAATCAAAAACATAYTCATGGGTCATRGCGGCCCAGACCAGATAGCCGCCCGTGCTGTGCAGGACACCTTTGGGTGTGCCAGTAGAACCACTCGTGTAAAGAATAAACAACGGGTCTTCGGCGTTCATAGGTTCAGGCGGGCAATCATCAGACACACCCTCCAACGCATCATGCAACCACACATCACGGCCAGCTTTCATATTGACATCGCCGCCCGTACGCTTGACCGTCAACACGGTTTTGACAATGCTTTTTCCGTCTTTTTGGGCTATTTCGCATACTGCATCACAATTGGCTTTAAGCGGCACTTTTTTTGCACCGCGCAGACCTTCGTCTGCCGTGATGACAAATGTACTGTCGCAATCAACAATCCGCCCGGCCAAAGCATCCGGCGAGAACCCGCCAAACACCACAGAATGTACCGCGCCAATACGGGCACAGGCCAACATGGCAAAGGCGGATTCCAAAATCATCGGCATATAAAGAGTGACCCGGTCGCCCTTTTTAACGCCAAGTTTTTTCATAACATTGGCAAAGCGGCAGACTGCGCGGTGCAACTCCCGGTATGTCAAAGTGGTGCTCTCGGACGGATCATCCCCCTCCCAGATAATGGCCGGCTTGTCGCCGCGTTTGGCCAAATGCCGGTCGATGCAATTGGCACTGACATTCAAAACTCCGTCTGCATACCAGCTTACATGCAGATCGGACTTGTCCCAGCTAACATCTTTTATCTGGGTATAAGGGGTAATCCAATCCAGTCTTTTGCCTTGTTCGCCCCAAAATTTTTCCGGATCTGCGATAGATTTTTTATACATGTCGCGGTATGTTTCAGGGTCAAGGTTTGCAGTTTTGGCAAAAATTTCCGGAACCGGGTAGACATGGGGCTCATTGGTCATATTTTTTTCTCGTTCAAATTATTGTTTGTAAACCGATGTGCCCATGACAAATGTCTCAGCGATCATGCGGTCATCTCCGAGTATCATAATAGCGAACATCAGGGCTTTCAGGCGTTTGATGTTCTTTAAGCGCCGAGCGATCAAGGGGGTGGCCTTTAAATCCATGACCACAAAATCCGCCTCTTTGCCCGGCTCTAAATTGCCGACATATGTGTCCATACCGAGCAGTTTGGCTCCGCCTAGGGTGGCCATGTAAAATGCGTCCATGGACGACAGCGACAAATCCCGGAGCTGACACACCGAATAAGCGGCACTCATTGTGGTGAGTAAAGAAAAACTGGTGCCGCCGCCAATGTCGGTACCAAACGCATGGCGGACTTTGTGGCGACGCAATTGCGCCAGATTAAACAGGCCTGACCCTATAAACACATTGGAGGTCGGGCACAGGGATATAGCCGCGCCCGATGCGGATATACGTTTGCACATGGAGGCACTGAGATGCACTCCGTGGGCCAACACGGTTTTGTCGCCGACCAGCCCGTGTTTTTCGTAGACATCCAGATAATCCGCCGCGTCCGGGAACAACTCGCTTACATATTTTATTTCGTCCTTGTTCTCGCACATATGGGTGTGGACATGCACGTCCGGGTATTGCGCTTTAAGCATCCCAGCCATGGCCAATTGTTCCGGCGTTGATGTGGGTGCAAATCGCGGCGTGATCGCATAACCCAACCTGTCTTTGCCGTGCCATTGTTTGATCAAGCGCTTTGTAGCGGCCCGCCCCATATCTTTACCGTCTAATATATTTGCGGGTGCACCTCTGTCCATCAACACTTTTCCTGCGATCAAGCGCATATTTTCATTGTGCGCTTCAGCAAATAAAGCCTCTGCCGAACCCTCATGCACACTGCCAAATACCAGGGCGCTGGTGGTACCATTGCGCAACAATTCTTTGATAAAAAACCTTGCGGTCTCTTTGCAAACTTTCGGGTCTTTAAATGCCGCTTCCGCCGGGAAGGTATAATCCTTGAGCCAGTCCATAAGTTGGCGACCATAGGAGCCGATAATATCCACTTGCGGGAAATGAATATGGGTGTCGATAAAACCCGGCATGATCAAATGGTTTTTGTAGTGGCTTATTTTGGTAGAAGCGCGCAAGGTTTTGCCCAATTTGCGGTAACTTCCTACAGCTTTGACATGGCCATCCTCGACAACCAGCAAGCCGTCTTTGAAATATTCGAAAGCATCGCCCGCCAGATACGGGTCGTCCAACAAGTGGAATATTTGAGCGCGGTAAGCTTTTTGAACCATAGGAAACTCGTACTGGTTATAGAAGTCCGCGTACAGGGAAATCCTTACTTCCCGGAGATTTTTTACGTTTTTGTATCCAGTTTTTGGGTGAATAGTCACAGGCCCCGTCGGTCACATGCAAAGTATAGGCATGGCGGGCTTTATCAGATGTATTGGGCGCACTGTAATGGGGGAGAAGACCGTGAAAGCACACCAATGTCCCGGCTTTGACTTCAACGGGCATGGCTGTGCTCGTGTCCGGCCACGGCGTAGCGTCTAAATCTATCAATTTGGTTTTGCGCCCCTCTCGGATAAATTGTTGGCGAAGCGGTCCTTTATGTCCGCCCGGCTCAACCCACAAACAGCCGTTCTCTAGCGTGGCGTCATCAATTGCAAACCAAAATGTGGTGACGGAACCAGGCGTGGTCATAAAAAACCCGCCGTCTTGATGCCAATCAACTTTACCACCTATTCTGGCCTGTTTGAAAATATACATGGACTGCCAGATTTGCGGGTCGCGCAATCCCACAGCTCGCGCCAGTTCCGCCAATTTATCCCCGCGCGAAAAATCACCGAATACCGGATCAAGATCATGCATGGCGTGACCGATTTTATTGATGGACTGGGCCAAAGGCTGCGTCAGTTTCCCATGACCATCAAAGGCCTGTTCCTCGAAAAAACAGCGGATTTCATTGGCCGAACCTAAAAAATAATCCTGCACTCGGTCAGCTTGCGGGCCACGTTGCTGGTCGGTTGAAAACACTTCTTGGCTAGCATCAAAATCATGGGCTGCGGCAATTTCCTCGGCGCGAGCTTTGAGAACAGACAGCTGCGCGCTGGATTTGAAATCCGGCAGGACAACGAAACCGTTGTCGCGAAAACCGCGCTTTTGTTCGGTACTTAACATAATACCATATTAGGCCTGTTTTTTTATGGGTCAAAGAAAAATCGGTCGTGGGTTAGATCGAGTAAAGCCTTTTTGATGCTAGGCTGTCGTGAAGAATTACCACCTGTTTTGCGTTCCCATACCCCCATCTATTACCAAGGTGTGACCTGAAATCCACACTGCGGCGGGACTTAACAAGAACAAAACCCCATTTGCCACATCCTCGCCAGTACCCATCCGCCCCAGCGGCGCCCGTTCGCACCAACGTTTCACACCTTCGGGCCAGTCGTCTTCGATACCGGGACGGGAAATCAGCCCCGGCGCCACCGCATTGACCCGGATATTGTGCGACCCCATCTCTAGCGCACTGGCGCGGGTGTACATCAGCAAGGCCGCTTTGGAGGCTGCATAATGGGCATGACCGTCCGCGGGGTCGAGCCCTTCGATAGAGGCGATGTTGACGATTGCGCCGCTGCGTCCACGGGCGATCAAAGCATTGGCCATATATTTACACAGCGCATATACGGCCTCAAGATTGACCTTGTTAATATCACGCCAAACCTGTTTGTCTGCCTCCAATACTGTTGCCACCGTCTGCACTCCGGCATTGTTAACCAACATATCGGGCATACAGTTTTCTACCGCTAAGTCTTCGAACATGGCCTTGATTTGCCGAGGCTTGGACAGATTGCACTGCACAATATGTTTGGCCCTAAGCTCATCGGCCAAGCTGCTAATCCCGACCTTATTGGTGCCGCAATGCAAAATCACTTGCGCACCGACCTGTGATAATTTGCGAGCAATCGCTGACCCAATGCCACTACTCGCTCCGGTAATCAACACCGTGCGGCCAGATAAATCCAGTAAATCAGATATAGCCATGTTTATTCATCCCAGAAGAAATTTAAGGCGGGCATCGGCTTTACCCGGTGTGATTTCAAGTATTTCAGCACTGACGATATTTTCAATCACAAATGGGTCAGCGTCCACTCTGGCTTGTAAATCCGCCAACGTTGTATTGTGCGCCACCACTGCGCCGCCCAATTTAGGCTGCAAACTGCCGGCCAGCAAAAACACGCCATCATCAAAACCAGATTTGATCCAGGCATTATGCTCGTCCATGAATTGGCCGGCATTGACTTTGTTATCTGAAAATTTTAGCAAAATTATGAACATTGATTTCCCTTCATTATTTACATGACATTTACCCCGCCTTGAGCTTTATTGCAAATAATGACAACCAAAGCACCACATATATTTCGCTCCCCGAACCGCAACGAGTATTGGCTCGGCGAGCGCATTTATGTACGCGAGTTGATGAATAGCCCGGACGAGCCTGATATGTCTCTGGCCATGTGCCGGGTGCCTGTCGGTGTGACAACGCAATTGCACAGTCTGAGCATTTTAGAGTGGTATATTCTTGAGAGCGGTTGTGGCCTGATGGAAATTGACGGGCAAACAGCCACTATGAAAGTTGGCGATTGCGTGCGGATTAAGCCGGGCCAAAGCCAGCGCATTACCAATAAGGGTAAAATTGATTTGATCTTTCAATCCATTTGTCGCCCGCGTTTTACACCTGATACTTATACAAATCTGGAGAATGAAGATGAAAGTTAACGGACATGACATGCGCACGATTTGGGTAGAAGACGGTGTGGTTAAAATCATTGACCAACGTTTCTTGCCCCATGAGTTGAAAATCATATCCCTCGACACATTAGAAGACGCCCGTGCGGCCATTGCAGATATGAAAGTGCGCGGAGCGCCGTGTATTGGGGCTACGGCCATGTACGGCATGGCGGTGGCGGTGCGTAATGATCCGTCCGATGCAGCCATAAAAACCGCCTACGAAACACTAAATGTCTCACGCCCTACRGCGGTTAATCTSAAATGGGCCATTGAYGAATGTATRRGKGCTYTGGRCGRYGTARMCGAGACYRAACGSGCTGAWRTTCTKTTYWMKCTRTCCGCMAAAAAYTGYGACGACGATGTAGCTATGTGTTCCAATATTGGTGATTACGGGAAAATTTTACTAGACGACATAGCCAAAACCAAAAACGACGAACCCATCAATATCCTGACCCACTGCAATGCCGGTTGGGTGGCGACTGTCGATTGGGGCACGGCGATTTCGCCCATTTATAAAGCGTTCAATGCGGGTATGAATGTCCATGTCTGGGTCGACGAAACCCGCCCGCGCAGCCAAGGCGCACGCCTGACCGCCTGGGAGTTGGAAGGCCACGGCGTCCCCTATACGGTGATTACTGACAATTCAGGCGGGCATCTCATGCAACACGGCTTGGTCGACATTTGTTTGGTCGGAACGGACCGCACTACGGCGACCGGCGATGTTTGCAATAAGATCGGTACTTACCTCAAAGCCTTGGCTGCCTTTGATAACAATGTGCCGTTTTACGTCTGCGCCCCGTCAAATTCTATCGATTGGGATATGCGCGACGGTCTTGCTGAAATCCCCATTGAAGTCCGCTCCGGTGAGCAGGAAGTTGGCTGGATTACGGGCCGGGACGAGGACGGCGTAATACGCCGCGTTACCACAATGCCCGACCCGGCCAAAACCAGAAATGACGCCTTTGATGTCACCCCGAGAAAATACATTACCGGCTTGATCACAGAGCGCGGCATAACAAATGCGTCCCGCGCCGGGCTACTGGCTTTATTCCCTGAAAAAGGGTGATAACTGTACAGCGTTAGGCCTATGCTTTATTCAAATTGACAATCTCACCATGGCTTTGACATTCCGGTGCCAAAAGCGGCACGATGCGCTTGGCAATATCGGACGGTTTGGGCAAAGTTTCCGGGTCTTCTCCGGGCATGGCTTTGGCCCGCATCTGGGTACGCACCGGGCCGGGATAGACCAAATTGACCCGCAAATTGGTGATCTCGGTTTCTTCGGCCCAGCTTTGCACCATGGCATCAAGGGCCGATTTACTGGCCGCATATACCCCCCAGAATGCCTTGCGGGACTGGGCGCTCGAAGAACTCATAAAGACGGCCCGGCCCGAAGGTGCATCCCTGAGCAATTGATCGAAAGATCGGATCAGGCGAAAATTGGCCGTGACATTAACGGCAATGGTTTCGTCGAATTTTTTCGGCGAAATATGAGGCACCGGCGCGATTTCGCCGAGCAGGCCGGCATTGGCTAGCAGGCCGTCGAGCCGCCCCCAACGGTCATACACCGCCTTACCCAATTGGTCGACACCGTCGGGATGTCGTAAGTCCATAGGCACAATTGTCGCCTCACCTCCTATTGCCCGGATGGCATCATCCAAATCTTCAAGCCCGCCCTGAGTGCGGGCGGTGGCGATAATGTGTGAGCCAGCTTTGGCCAGTTCAATGGCGGCGGCATAGCCAATGCCCCGCGAGGCTCCAGTTACAAGCGTGACCCGTCCTGACAGCGGGCCTTTTTTAGGTTTATTTGTCATAATTTAAGCCACATCTACAAGGAAGGACATTTGTGGGTTCTCGCCGCAATCTTTACGGTCATTATCAACCAAAGACGTGGGGTAATCACCCGTGAAGCAATGATCGGCAAATTGTGGATAATCTGCGTTGCGTATCTCGGTGCCAAGGGCGGCGTACAAGCCTTCTATGGACAAAAATCCAAGACTGTCGGCACCAAGCAATTTGGTCATGGCGTCAAGATCATAATTGGCGGCCAGTAATTTATCGGTGCTGGGCATATCCACCCCATAAAAATCCGGATGGCGGATGGGCGGCGAAGCCGAGCGAAAATGCACTTCGGCCGCACCGGCGTCGCGGATCATGCGCACGATTTTTCTGGACGTAGTGCCGCGGACTATACTGTCGTCCACCAATAAGACTTTCTTGCCCTTGATCAAATTGCGGTTAGCGGAATGTTTCAACCTTACCCCAATGTCGCGAATGGCCTGGGTCGGTTGAATAAACGTTCGACCCACATAATGATTGCGGATAATCCCCAGCTCAAACGGTAAATTGGAGGCTTGAGCGAAACCGAGCGCCGCAGGTACACCGCTATCTGGCACCGGAATGATCATATCCACATCGGCGGGGCATTCCCGGGCCAGGTTCTCGCCCATACGTTTGCGTACTTCATAAACGCTTTGCCCGCCGACAATACTGTCAGGGCGAGCGAAATAGACAAATTCGAACACACAAGGGCGCGGCGGAACTTTCGGGAAAGCGCGGATAAATTCTATTTTATTTTTTGGGCCGTCTTTGGTGATCACCACCACTTCACCMKKTTYAAKYTCRCGKACAAATTCCGCGTCGATCATATCAAGGGCGCAGGTTTCGGATGCCAAAATATATGCTCCGCCCTTTTTACCGATCACCAATGGCCGGATGCCAAGTCGGTCTCTGGCCCCGATCAATTTTTTATTGGTCAGACCGACAAAGGCAAAGCCGCCGTCAATTTGGCGCAAAGCATCAATAAACCGGTCAATAAATGTGGTGCGGCGGGAACGCGAAACCAAATGCAAGATAACTTCGGTGTCGCTGGTGCTTTGGAAAATCGCGCCGTCGTGCACCAATTGCTCGCGCAGTAAAAATGCATTGGTCAAATGGCCATTATGTGCCAAGGCAAAACCACCGCCGGGAATATCGGCAAATAAGGGCTGGGTGTTGCGCAACAAAGTTTCCCCGGCCGTAGAATACCGATTATGACCGACCGCAGCATGACCGGGCAAACGAACGGAAGGATCACTGCCCGTAAAACTGTCCCCGACCAAGCCGAGATGACGTTCATTGTGGAATTTATCCCCGTCAAAACTGGCAATACCGCAGGCTTCCTGGCCCCGGTGTTGCAAGGCATGTAATCCAAGGGCCGTGACAGCCGCCGCATCATCTACGCCGTAAATACCAAACACCGCGCATTCTTCCCTGATTTTGGGGGATAGGTTTAAGTCTTTTGGCTCTATTGGCTTTAATAGCGGGAGGGCAATTTTCGGGGTCATGGCCTAAATTTTACATTTCCTAATCATGGTTGTTCTTTGGGCAGGTCTGGTAGTATGTCTGACTGTCTGCCTTCGGTCTTTATATCATCGGCAATTTTTTTACCCTTGGCAAAGGGCAAGGATTCCAGGGTCTCCGAGATTTTTAATAAGATCGGATAGGTTTTGGCTTTGGTCATCCACTGGGCCTGTTTAAACACCAACACAATGAGAGATGCCAATATAATACCCCGAACCAGACCAAACCCTAAACCCAATACCCGGTCAATAAACGGCGGTTCACGTCCCCGGATAGACTTGGCCCATCCACGCATGAGCAGGCTGGAAATAATATATAAAACACCAAAAACACCAAGCCCCAAAATCACATCGGCTAACATTGCCGGTTTAATAAAGTTTTGGAACCCCAATTGATAGTGGCCAAAAACAAACAAGGCACCAACAACCGCAATGGTCAAAGCGATAATGGAAATCAGCTCCCGCGACAATCCGCGGATAAATGCCAGCAATCCCGAAAATCCGAGAATAATAAATACGACCAAATCGAAACCACCGATCATTGTGCCTGCACCGTCCATATCCCGTCCCCAGTTTCCAGCCAAAATAAAGCAGGGGCAAAGACTAGAGAATCGTCACCCGCCAGTCATAGCTTGTACACGGCTTACCAGGTCTGGCAAAGTGCTGATTTCAAGTATTGGCATTTGTTCTGCCCGAACGGTCTTATTACTCGAGACTGTGGGCGTAATAATGGCAGGCGCAATGGCTCGCTTAAAGCCAAGCTTGGACGCTTCCTTGAGCCTCGCATCAGTGCGCGAAGCTTGGCGCACATCCCCCGACAGGCTAATTTCGCCGAACACCACACAATCTGCGGGCAAGGGCGTATCAAAAATAGACGAAGCCAAAGCCGCCGCAACAGCCAAATCCGCCGCAGGTTCACTGATTTTAAGCCCCCCGGCTACATTGAGATAGACATCTTTACCGCCAAAACTGACCCCGCAACGGGCTTCAAGCACTGCCAACACCATCGCCAGCCGTCCGCTGTCCCAACCCACCACGGCCCGGCGCGGTGTGCCAAAGGCGGCGGGTGCGACTAGGGCTTGAATCTCAGTTAAAACCGGGCGCGTTCCTTCAATCCCGGCAAATACGGCGGCGCCTGATGCAGCTTCGCCGCGCCCATCCAAAAACAGTGCCGACGGGTTTTTCACTTCCGACAGTCCTGCCGCGCCCATTTCAAACACCCCGATTTCGTCCGTAGGCCCAAAGCGGTTTTTATGGGCCCGCAAAATACGGAATTGCCCGGCCCGGTCGCCCTCGAAATACAAAACCGCATCGACCATATGTTCGACCACGCGCGGGCCGGCGATTTGTCCGTCCTTGGTCACATGCCCGACCAAAAGCACGCAAGCCCCGGTTTTTTTGGCATAACGCGTCATTTCCTGAGAACAAGCCCTGACTTGCGCCACTGTACCCGGAGCTGCACCAAGTTGGTCCGTCCACATGGTTTGTATGGAATCGATAATTATAATATCCGGTTTCTCTGCCATCACCCCGTCCAGGATAGGGCCAAGAGCGGTCTCAGCCGCCAGCTTAACCGGCGCGTCTATCAAGCCGAGCCGCCGCGCCCGGCGCTTGACCTGAGCCGTGGCCTCCTCACCGGAAATATAGGCGGTCGTGAGGCCTGAAAGTGCCATTTTACCGGCCATTTGCAGGAGTAAAGTCGATTTGCCAATCCCCGGATCACCACCGATCAACAGGGCCGAGCCCGGCACCAAACCGCCGCCCGTGACCCGGTCAAGTTCACCAATCCCGGTACTGAGACGCGGCGGGTCAACCGCCTCACCTGCTAGGTCGACAAAATCAAGGCTGCGACCTTTTTTTCGCCCGGTTTTTCGCGGCATATGGTTAGACGGAACTTCCTCCACCAAAACATTCCACTCCCCGCACGCATCACAACGTCCGGCCCATTTTCCGTGCACACTGCCACAGGATTGACAAACAAAAATACTGGCGGGTTTTCCCATAATTTTGGCTCCTTAATATGCAGAACATACTAAGAACAACACCGACCAAGTCAAGTTAATGTTTACATAATGTTCTGGTTCATTATTCATAGTATTTTAGCAAGGCGTGCGATTGTGACTTATTTGGCACAGTATGCAATTTTTTTCATAACAGGGCTGACAAGTCTTTGTGCCTAAGCTAGATACGTGTTAATAAACGCATAACGTCTATTCAAATTTAACGACTTACGACCACTAGGGCGAACACAAACTAGCAACCAACCATAAAGGGGACAACATGTTCAATAACAAACCAATGTTCAGCAAGAAAATAGGACTACTGGCTTCAACGGCACTTGTTGCCAGCCTGGCATTTTCAGGTACGGCTTCAGCGCAAATCGACGAAATCATCGTGACCGCGACCAAGCGGACGCAAACATTGCAAGAAACACCGGTCACGGTTTCTGTGACCACGGCTGACGTGCTGGACAAAGCGCAAATCCTTGACATTCAGGATTTACAGTCGGTTGTGCCTTCCTTGCGGGTTGGGCAATTACAATCTTCTTCCAACACCAATTTCCGTATTCGCGGTTTTGGTAATGGTGCCAACAATGCCGGTATCGAGCCGTCGGTTGGTGTGTTTATTGACGGTGTTTACCGGTCTCGCTCTGCCGCACAGATCGGCGACCTTCCCAAGCTAGAGCGCATTGAAGTCTTGAGCGGCCCACAATCCACACTATTTGGTAAAAATGCTTCTGCTGGTGTGATCAGCATTGTCACGGCTAAACCCTCCTTTACGCCCCAAGGCTATATTGAAGCCGGGGTCGGTAATTACAACCAACGTGTATTGCGCGGTTATGTCACCAGAGGCTTATCAGATACAATTGCGTTCAGTGTCGGCGGCTCTTATAACAAACGCGATGGTTATGCGCCGAGCGCCGTAGCTGGCCTGGGCGCCAATAACGAACGCAACCGTTTCAGTGTACGCGGACAACTTTTGATCGAGCCGCGCGATGATATTTCTATTCGTTTGATTGCAGATCACAGTCAAATCGATGAGCGTTGTTGCGGCGTTACCAATGTGACCAACGGCCCAACGGCTGGTGCTATTATGGCACTGGGCGGGCAATTGGCTGACCCAACTAATCCATTTGCCTATATCAATTTTCAAGACAGAGATTCTGATAACCGCGTAAATGATGACGGTATTTCTCTGCATGTTGATGTTGAGCTTGATACATTTGATTTCACTTCAATTACATCATTACGGTCAAATAAATCTTTCTCGGAATATGATGCGGACTTTACAACTGCGCAACTTCTCAACGTGCCTACGGATGTAGACATCAGTACTTTCACCCAGGAAGTGCGGCTAACATCTTCTGGCGACAATATGATCGACTGGATGCTCGGCGGCTATTATTTCTCCGAGGACATCACCCAAATCAGCGGGCTGGATGTTGGGCCAGCATTTAGGCCTTATATTGACATCCTTTCTGGTGGCGGCATAGCTGGTATTGAAGCTATTTTTGGTCAAGCGCCTGGTACATTTTTCAATGCGGCCAATGATACGGTTGAAACCTTTACCCAGGCCAATGAAGCCTATTCAGCCTTTGCCACTGTCGATTTCAATGTCAACGATCGGTTGAAAATAACTGGCGGCCTAAACTTTACCAGAGACAACAAAGCCGTAACCGGTAGCACTGTCAATAATGAGGTGTTTTCTGCCATCGACCTCAACAATGATTTAACCGTGTTTGGCGTTAACCTGCCTACGGCCTTGTTTGGACAAAACTTTACCGCCGCTACCGGCCTGGCACCAACACCTGCCAATATCGCCTTTATCGAGACCGTTGCGCCCGGTACATCAGCCGCGATTAACGCCGGGGTGGCCCAAGGCATTGCAGGCCTTCAGGGTCTGCAATTCGTGCCACAATTCTTAGGCTTTGGTAATTCCGTAGAAGATGGCCGCTCGAATGATGAGCAAGTCACCTGGACGGCGCGCATGGCCTATAAAGTCAATGACAACTTCAATGTATATGCCAGTGCAGCTACCGGGTTTAAATCCACATCGTGGAATTTATCACGGGATTCGCGACCTTTCGCCGCTGATGCGGCAGCTTTGGGTGCGGCTGGGCTTCTCCAGCCTAACCAAACATTTGGTACACGGCTTGCCGGGCCAGAAGATGCCATGGTTTTTGAAGCGGGTGTGAAAGCCAGATTTGACAAAGGCGCCTTTAACCTAGCCGTGTTTGACCAAACCATTAAAGGTTTCCAGTCCAACACATTTATCGGTACGGGATTTGTCTTGGCCAATGCTGGTCAACAAGGTACCTTTGGTGTTGAATTTGACGCAACATATTATCCGGTTGATGCCTTAAAACTAACATTTGCGGGTATTTATCTGGACGCAAAATATGATAGCTTCGTCAATGCGCCTGGGCCAAATGGCACTATTGTTGACCGCTCCGGTCAAACAGTTGCCGGTGTGCCGGAATTTGGGTTCTCTACATCCGCAACCTATAGCCACGATTTTGGCGGTGGCACAACCGGATATATTCGCGGCGATTACCAGTATGAAAGCGAAGTGGATATTGTTGAAATCCTCGGGGTTAAAGCCAAGACCAGTATCTTTAATGGCTCATTAGGCGTTAAACTGGACAATGGTTTTGGTGTCCAGGTTTGGGGACGTAATGTCTTTGGACAAGAAAGTTTTATCAGCGCCTTTCCCGGCGTGGTACAGGCAGGTACAATCAATGCCTACCCAACAGCCCCACCAACATATGGTGTGTTGCTAAGAAAAGAGTTCTAAGCAGACTTTATATTTGAATGAAGAAAAGGCGGCTCCTAGGGGCCGCCTTTTTTCGTTTGGAGCGCTCTTCGTTTAGTTGGTTATACCCTCTTCCTTATCCTTCCTCCGTTTTCACGGGGGAAGTGCCGAAGCTCTTGCGTAGGCGATGGGGGGAACAGCCCCGTGTTCTGGCGAAAACGAAAGGTTTCCCCCCATCGAGCGCCAAGAGGCGCCCACTTCCCCCGTGAAAACGGAGGAAGGAGAGTAAGTGTGTGAACCCAATTAAATGCAAAATATCACAAAATCATCTATTTAAGCATATGGGTTTTCGCCCGAGCGCAAATGAATGCGGATCGGAATGCCCGGTAGATCAAAATCCGTGCGCAGTGTGTTGACCAGATAGCGTTTATAGCTCTCGGGTACGGCGTCAGCGCGGGATGATTTGACCACAAATGTTGGCGGGCGGGTTTTGGTCTGGGTGATATATTTAAGCTTGACCGGRCGCCCYCTGTCGGCRGGCGGSGGATGGCGGSYYGTGGTCTGGCGYARCCATTCGTTCARGTCTGGCGTCTTGATRCGSGCMGACCAGTCKATCTGTATGCGCTCAATRGCCGGGAACARRYGGTCTATCCCCTTACCCGTCAAGCCGGATAAAAACACCAATGGCACACCGCGCAATTGCGGCAGTAGCCGTCCAACTTTTTCGTGTAACATCTTTATCATGTCGGACTTGTTATCGACCAAATCCCACATGGTGGCCGCGATGACCAAAGCCCGGCCTTCGCGGGCGCACAGATCGGCAATTTGCATATCTTGTTTGTCAAAGGCGACGCGGGCGTCCATGAGCAAAACCACCACTTGCGCGAATTTAATAGCGCGTATGGTGTCCGCCGTTGACATTTTCTCCAGCTTGTCATGGACCTTAGCTTTCTTGCGCAGGCCGGCCGTATCGTGAAACTGCACCCGGCGTCCGTGCCAGTCCCATTCCACCGTAATACTGTCGCGGGTCACCCCGGCTTCCGGGCCGGTCAGCAATCTGTCAGAACCAATAAGCGTGTTGATCAAGGTAGACTTCCCGGCATTGGGCCGTCCGACAATGGCAATACGCACCGGTGCTTCGGAAGTATCAATGGCTTGATCGGCCTCTGGCGTCACACCTTGTAAGGCTTCGGCCACCGCCTCGTTCAGCTCAATCATACCGACATTATGCTCGGCGGCGACCTCAATAGGTTCCCCCATGCCAAGGCCGTAGCCCTCGCCAACGCCCGGCACCGAGGCCCGGCTTTCACATTTATTGGCTACCAGCACGGTTGGTTTTCCGGTCTTGCGGATAAACTCCGCGAATATTTCGTCGAGCCCCGTCACTCCGGCGCGGGCGTCATAAACGAATAATACCACATCGGCGGCCTTGACCGCCTCTTCGGTCTGGGCGCGCATTCGGGCCTCTAACCGTTCTCCGACCGCGTCTTCAAATCCGGCCGTATCAATAATGGTCACGGCTTGATAACCAAGCACAGCCGCAGCCTCGCGGCGGTCACGGGTCACGCCCGGCGTATCGTCAACTATGGCCAGTTTTTTACCGGCTATACGGTTAAACAAAGTGGATTTACCAACATTGGGCCGCCCGACCACGGCAATACGCGGGGTAAAAGTTATTTCCGTATCGGTTTCCATATCTGGAAAATCATCATCTGCGTCGGTTGGCGGGCACATATCATAACTCTATCTAAGCGCCACTAATTTGGCATCATCCGTAATGTAATATACCGTATTATTGGCAATGATTGGCGCTACATATACATCACCGCTCAACTTGAACATGCGGATAATCTCGCCCGAATAAGGATTAACTTCAACCGCTTGGCCGCGTGAACTCATCATCAATAAACGGTCCCCGGCCATAATCGGCCCGGACCAAGAAATGCGTTTCTTGCGTTTTTTGACATTTTTAAAGGTCTGGAGCTGGGTCAGCCAAATTACGGTACCGTCGGCTTTGGACATGGCGACCACCTGGCCTTCGGTTGTCACCGTATAGACAAAATCCCCGACCACCATTGGAAAACCAAGCGATCCAGCCGGTTGGCTCCACACTTGTTGGCCGGTGCGCAAATCAAACGCACTAAATGCGCCGCTTTGGGATGTGACCAAAACATAGCCGTCCGCCACCACAGGCCCCGAGGCTATGTCGTTCAAAGTGGCCAAGGGCGTCAAATTGCCAGACGCACTCAGCGCTTCTTGCCAAAGCACGCCGCCGTTTTGGGCTTTAAGCGCCACGATTTCGCCAGACGAAAACGGCGCCAGCACCACATCATCAATGACCGCAGGGCTGGGCGAGGTTAGCATACGAGCGGTTTCGATGATCGCTTGGTATGTCCACAACACATCACCATTATTTGTATCAATGGCAAATAATTCGTTATCGTCAGACACAGCAAACAAACGCCCGTCTTTTACCGTAGGGGCGCTGTGCATGGGTGTGCGGGTGCGCACACGCCAAATTTCGCTGCCGTTTACGGCGTCAAGGGCCGCGACAACCCCAAAACCCGATGTGACATAAACGCGGCCATCCACATAGGCAACGCCGCCGCCAACCGCTTCTTTGTCTTTACCGCCCCGGTCACTTAATGTTAGCGGATCTTTGATCCGGTCAAGGACACTGGTGCCACCTTTTCTGGTTCTGCCCTTGCTGGTCACCGAAATTTTATAATTCCACAATTTGCTTCCGGTTTCGGCGTCCAGCGCAACAACCCGGTTTGCGGCGTCCATCGTGTAAATCCGCCCGTCTGCAACAATGGGTGAAGCCACCACCCTGCCTTTACGAAACGAGCCTTTGCCGACTTTTCTTTGCCAAAGCCGGGATAAGTTTCCCGGTGCATCGGTACGCTGCACCGCATGGGTGGTGTTTCCACCCGTTTGCGGCCAGTCTGGGTTTGTGTATAGAGGTGGCAAGACGATCTCAGACGGCAACATCGTCCCGGCGACTTCCAGTTTATTTTCCAAAGAAAGGATTGAGATGCGTTCAGGGTCCGTGGTGATTTCGCCCTGACCATCATTATTGTCGAACGGGTTGATCGCATCAGTCACTCTTGAAATGGTGGAACAACCGCTCACGAAAACAGCACTGGCAATCAATACGCTCAGGCCCCGTAGTTTTTTGTTCAAAATGATCATCATTATTCCTGTTGGTCTTGTGGCGTTTCCAGCTCTGGTGCCGGTATTTCCAGCTCTGGAAGTTCCTGCTTTGGCAAAATTGTTTCCGTATCTGTTATTAGGTCTAAATTCGGGAGGGGCGGCAATGGTAGGGCGTGATCAACATTTATCAAGGCCAGAGCTTGCTCGGCCCGAGACTGTATTCCTTTTGCCACCCCCGGCGCATTTGACAGATAGGTAAAGCCTGTACGCGCCGTAGCAATATCACCGGAGCGAAACGCGGCCTGGGCCAGAAGTTCTTTCGCCAAATTCTGGTATGGTGCCCCGTCCACAGCCAAAATTCCTAAACGGGCCTGCACATCATTATAGCGGCCCAAATCAAGTAAAATATACGCGGATTTCAAGCTGGCCAAGTCCTTGTGGAGCGATTGGTCAAATTTCGAAGCGGCTTGATCAAACAAGGTCACCGCCCCGTTCATATCCCCGAGCTGGACTTTAAGGCCAGCGGCCCGGACCAAGGACAGGCCTGCATAGCCGTCCGGAGCGACTTCTGCTAAATCCGTAAATTTGGCAATGGCCGCCTGTAAATCTCCGGATTTTTCAATTTTCCCGGCGCTTTCATAGGCCGCAGAAGCCGCCTTCGCGGTTTGTGATGTAGAATAATTACGGTATTCGTAAAACCCCGTCGCCGCCACAATGATGATGATGACAGCAACAATATACGGCCCAAATTTACGCAGGAGCTGGTTATATTTGTCCTTGCGTAATTCTTCTTCAACTTCGTTGATAAAATCGACCAATTTTGGCCCCTATTCTAAAGCATATGTTTCTTGTTAAATTCGCGCAAACCTACACGTCCAAACGCCCCAGTGCAATACATCAGCACATGAAGCCTTGTCCATGTTTTTATCGATGTTTTTGTTGATGTTTTTGAGTAATAATTCACTTGAACTTGTATGTATATTGTTTGGACGGGAAGGCCCGGGATTTGACCTCATCAGCATAGGTTTTGACGGCACGTTCGGTAATGCCTTTCAAGTCTTCGTATTTTTTGACGAATTTCGGCGTGCGCTCAAACAGTCCGAGCATGTCCGGGGTCACCAAAATTTGTCCGTCGCAGTTTTTGGACGCCCCTATGCCAATGGTTGGCACATTGACGGCTTTGGTGACTTCGTCGGCCAATTGGGTGTTGACCCCTTCAATCACGATGGCAAATGAGCCTGCATCAGCAGCGGCTACAGCATTGTTTAATATTTCTGCGGCAACCTTTTGGTCGCGTCCCCGCGCCCGATACCCGCCCAATACATTGACCGATTGTGGCCGCAAGCCCACATGGGACATCACGGGAATGCCGCGCTGCGTTAGATAACTGATGGTGGCGGCCGCATATGTACCGCTTTCGATTTTTACCGCTTGGCATCCGGTTTCCATCATCACACGAGATGCACTTTTAAACGCGCTTGAGACACTGTCTTCATAGGAACCAAACGGCAAATCCACCACGACCAGGGCTTTATGGGCGCCGCGCATCACCGCCTGACCATGCAAGATCATCATATCTAGGGTCACACCCACCGTCGAATTTAGCCCGTGCACCACCATGCCGACACTATCGCCCACCAAAATCAAATCACAATATTCGTCAATAATAGCCGCCGTCGGCGCGTCATAGGCGGTCAAACAGACAATAGGCTCCCCGCCCTTACGAGCCGTAATGCCCGGTGCCGTCATTCTTGCCACATTCTGGCGGCTAATGTGTTTTTGTCCCGACATAATCACTCCAAATGCTTGCTTTACTCATATAGGCAGGCCTATCTAATATTGCGAGCGAATAACTAAATATGGATGATGACAAAACATAAACCCAGACCAGCTAAAACCACCAATGAACGCATGATCAAAGTGAACCATGCGGGTGAAAATGGTGCGGTTGCCATTTACCGAGCGCAAAGCTGGATGGTGCGGTGGAGAGCTCCCGAACTGCTTTTGGGGGTTTTAGAAAACCTTACCCACGAAAAACAACATAGAGATATTTTTAAAGCCTATCTGGCTAAACGCAATGTTAGGCGCTGTGTCAGTTACCACATATGCGGCGTAGGCGGTACAGTTTTGGGTTTAATAACAGGTATCTGTGGCGGCAAAGCCATTGCCGCCACAACCTATGCAGTAGAAAGCGTGGTTTTACAGCACCTTGAAACCCAGCTTGCCTATTTACAAAACCACGACCGGGAAGCCTATGATGCAGTGTGCCTGATTATTGCGGATGAACAATCACATCACGATCAAGCATTACTAGCTTTAAAGGGAACCAATTTTTGGACAAGCGGGATTATTAAAATTGTTCGCCTGAGTACAGAATTAGTTATTCGGTTCGGTATGCGCCAGCCACTGAAACACTGATCTACAAATCCGCCAATCTATCCTCTGGGTATGCGAACACTGGGGCAGCGGCGTATTTTATTTGTTCCAGATAGCCAGGCGCTTTAGCCAGATACCTAAGACTATGATGCCAGGCCAATTTTTGCATGGAAACTGCATACGGGTCTTTGGCCTTTAGGCCGGACACCACGCTTTTAATCAAGAGTGCCCCCGAAATAACATCGCCGCAAAGCTCCAGATAAGGCACGGCAGCCGCACCACTGTCCACTTCGCCCATAGCCAAAATCATGTCTGTTGCTGTTTGCACGGCGGTAATGCCCGCCTCCAAATGCCGGATATTACAGCTTAGATCGAGGCTTTCATTACCGTCTATAGCTTTGCCGTCTATGTTTTTGGCATCACCCAAAATCACATAAAGATCAGCTATAAGTGCAGACATTGCCGCCCCGCCGTCGCGCCGTAATTTGCGCCCGACCAAATCCAAAGCCTGAATGCCGTTCGTACMCTCATAAATCGGAGCAATGCGRGCGTCGCGGTAGTGTTGGGCCGCGCCGGTTTCTTCGATAAAACCCATACCGCCGTGGACTTGCACGCCGGTACTGGTCACGGCGACCCCCATGTCAGAGCCGTAAGCTTTGGCAATGGGGGTCAAGAGTGCTTGGCGGGCCTTCGCCTGTTTACGGGTCTGCTCGTCAGGCCCGGTCTCGGCCATATCAACGGCGTAAGCACAAGCCATATTGATGGCCCGCGCCCCCATAATGCCGGCTTTCATATCCATGAGCATACGGCGCACATCGGCGTGGCCAATGATTGGCGTACCCGGCTCTCTATCTACGACCCGGCCTTGCACCCGCTCATTGGCATAATCCAGAGCGGCTTGAAAAGCCCGCTCGCCAATGCCGATCCCTTGTACCCCGACAAATAACCTAGCTTCGTTCATCATGGTGAACATACAGGCCAAGCCTTTATTTTCCTCACCGACCAACCAAGCTTGAGCCCCGTCAAACTCCATGACACAGGTCGGGCTTGCGTGGATACCGAGTTTATGCTCCAGCCCGATAGCCGTGATACCGTTAGGCGCACCCGGATTGCCGGCCTCGTCCACCAGGAATTTAGGCGCGAGAAACAAAGATATGCCCCGTGAACCCGCCGGCGCATCCGGCAATCTGGCCAACACCAAATGCACAATATTGTCCGTACAGTCATGATCACCCCAAGTGATGAAAATCTTTTGGCCGGACAAGGCATAGCTGCCATCATCATTGGGAACGGCTTTGGTGCGCAAAACCCCCAGATCAGACCCGGCCTGAGGCTCGGTCAAATTCATGCCGCCCGACCATTCGCCGCTCACCATTTTGGGCAAATAAACCGCTTTCAATTCGTCGGATGCATGGGCGAAAATAGCGTTCATAGCACTGCCGGTCAGCATCGGAGCCAGTCCAAACGCCATATTGGCCCCGTAAAGCATTTCATTGACGGCGACACTGATCACCATAGGTAGCCCCATGCCGCCAACCCCGCTAGGGGCCGACAAGCCTTGCCATCCGGCGTCGGTATAAGCTTTATAGGCCTCCTTAAATCCGGGAGCGGTCGTGACCACACCGTCCTTTAAGGTCGCGCCATTTTCGTCCCCGGCCTGGTTGATCGGGGCCAATATATCAGAGGCAAATGCGCACCCGCCCGCCAAGATATCCGAGACCAGTTCGTCGCCAAGATCGCGGTGGGCAGGACAAGCTTGTAAGCTTTGAAAGTCAACGGCGTAGCGAAGCAAGAATTGAATGGCATTTACAGGTGGTGAAAAACTCATTTGACGGCTTTCGTATATTTGGCGGGGTCTATATATTATCCGGAATATTATCCGAGCTTATGTAATATTTTTTGCGGCCCGGCAACAACCTCCTCGCCCCTTTCCCAAAAAAACGGTACTTCCCGTAAGCAAGTACCGTTCCCCGCCTAAATTATCGCACCCAATGCACTTGAAAAACACTTGAATAGCCCTTGGCACAAACCAGTTTACAGTACATAAAGCCGCCAGCTATTTGAAAAAAAATTGGCGCTTCGACGCATTTTGTCCAAAAACCAAAACTTGATCAAGTCTAACATGGATGTCCACATGAACACTCTTTCGCGTAATCTCATTATGTCCGGGTTTTTATTAAGTATGGCCACGCTTGGCGCTTGCTCAAATGACGAACCCGCTCCCAACCCAAAAGCCGAGCCCACAACACCTGCATTCGTACCTGCATCCATAAGTCCTGATGAAAAACCCGAAATATCCCTTGATATGGCAGGTAAAAAAGCGTTCAGGCGGTGCAAGGCCTGCCACACCATTGATCAAGGTGGCCGGCACCGGGTTGGGCCTAATCTTTACGGGATTTTCGGGCGCAAGGCCGGAGCCGCCGAAGGGTTTGCCTATTCCAAAGCCATGACCGCCTCTGACATTATCTGGAACGCCCAGACCATGGACGCCTATATCGCCAGCCCAAAAACCTATATCCCAAAAAACACAATGACATTTATCGGGCTTAAAAAACAAACCGACCGCGATAATTTGATTGCCTATCTTAAAGCCAAGACATCAAGCGACTAGCGAAGTTAAACCAAAGTTTCGAGAGCTGTCCTGAATTTATCCCCGAAGGGTTTTGGTTTACGGCTGCTTGCATCCACATAGACATGGACGAAATGGCCCTGAGCGCAGGCGCGTTCATCGTCGTCCTTGAACAAGCCAATTTCGTAGCGCACACTGGAATTGCCAATATGGGCCACACACAATCCGGCGCGGACGCTTTGCGGGTAAGACAAGGGCGCGAAATATTGGCAGCCCGTATCAACCACCAAACCGATCTGCGCACTATTTAAAGGGTCGAGCACCCCGGTCTCAATCAACCAGTTATTTACCAAGCTATCGAACCATGTGTAATAAACCGCATTATTAACATGACCATACATATCATTGTCATTCCAACGGGTTTGGATATCCATAAAGTATTTGAATTTTTCGAGGGATGCGCGGCTCATCAGGCTATGTCCTCATAAACTTTCACTGTGGCGGCCATGGTCATTTGGCGCGGATTATTGACCAAAAGCCTAGTCTTGGTCATAGCATCTGCAGCCATTATTTCTATGGCCGAAGCCGGAATATTGACACTACGCAAGGTCTGCGGCACCCTAACACTGTCTTTGATGCGCTGCATTTCGTCAATCAGGTTTGTACCCTTACCGCCCAGTTGCAAATGCTCGGCAATTTCACCGTATAGCTCGGCGGCTTTTGGCAGGTTATATTCCATCACCCCGCTCATAACCAAAGCATTGGACAGGCCATGGGGCACATGAAAAAAACCGCCGAGCGGATATGCCAGCGCATGGATAGCGGCGCAGGGCGCATTGGAGAATGCTTGCCCGGCCAGCATGGCCCCGATCAACATGTTTTCGCGGGCATCAATATCGTGTCCGTCCTTGCACACATGTTCAAGACTATCCGTGAGCCTGGTCAGGGCCGCCAACGCCAAGCTATCAGATATCCGGTTTTTTTGCGGCAATGAGGTATAGGCCTCTATGGCATGTACCATAGCATCAATACCCGTGGCGGCGGTGGTCATATGGGGAAGCCCGGTGGTTAATGCCGCATCCAGCAAGACCCGATCCGCATATAGCCCGTTGGCAACAATTCCCTGTTTTTCTGTTTCGCCAGTGGTGAGGATTGCTACATTGGTGACCTCGGAACCCGTACCTGCCGTGGTCGGCACCAACATTAAAGTCAAGCGCGGGCCAGTGGCCATATTTACGCCGTACATGGTGCCAATTTCCTGGCCCGAACCGGCCAGAAGCGCAATAACTTTGGCGGCGTCCATGGGCGACCCACCGCCAAATCCAAGAATGAGACCTGCGCCAAAATCCAAGGCACGTTTGGCCCCTGCTAACACAATTTTTTCGGGAGGGTCAGCGACCACTTGGTCAAAAACCTCTACACTATATCCAGCCTCTCGCAAAGCGTGTTTGGCCACGTCCAGCAAGCCCAGACCGTGCAGGCCCGCATCGGTGACAATAAATACCCGCTTATTGGCGCATAAACCCTCAATATGTGCATCTATTTTGCTGGCGCCGCCGCGCTCAATCCGGATGTCAGCAACTGTACGAAAACTCTGCATAAGTCCTTATGCCCCATAGCCACAAAAACGCAAGACAGGCATTGGTTATTCTCTTCTGTTTTGCGCCTGAAAAAATGTTGTGAATAAATTCATTTTGTGCTTTCGAATCATATTTGAGCCTGTTACACGGCATTTAATAGATGAAACAGGGTCGGTATATGAACGGCTCTGATATGTATGAGTAGGAAATAAAACATGCGAAAACCAGTCGGCAATCCAAGCGGAAAACTCGTCAATTTAAATGTTATGGATATAGGGCGTCTGGCACTTGCAGCCTGTTTTCTCATCGCCGTTTTTCTATTTGTCACCAATATGTCTGCCGGGCTTGACCGAAATGCCGCACTGCTGATTGCTGCTGCGGTTATCGGCGGCTATATGGCCATGAATATCGGGGCCAATGACAGCGCCAACAATGTCGGGCCTGCCGTTGGTGCAGGGGCTTTGACCTTGGGTTCTGCTATAGTGATTGCCGTTATTTTTGAAGGTAGCGGCGCGCTTCTTGCCGGCGGTGAGGTGGTAAAGACCATCAAAAAAGGCATTATCGACCCGGCCTTGATCGCCGACACTGACACATTTATCTGGGTGATGATGGCGGCTTTGCTTTCAGCCGCCTTGTGGGTCAATATCGCCACCATTTCCGGCGCACCSGTYTCGACCACCCATTCMATTGTYGGCGGSGTTTTGGGYGCKGGYGTTGCMGCRGGCGGMTTRRGTATTGCSGAYTGGGGRCARGTRCAAAAAATYGTTGCCAGYTGGRTKATWTCTCCRGSRCTTGGCGGYCTGATTGCGGCTWCTTTYTTATACACSATYAAACGCACTATTTTRTACAARAAAGATATGCGCANCGSSSSSACAAAARWYSKTCCCNATYTTGATTGGGWKKATGGGYTGGGCTTTCWCTACCTATATGNWYWWTMAAGGGNCTYAARAAAATWGATTWTATCAAACAACATATCRAYTTYCCCAWRGCTYTATTSRTYGGRTTTATTGYMGCYRTYYTGGTWTAYYTGGTYGTGCGYGTCATYATCAAACGCCGGGCCGAGAAAATTAAAAACAACAAACAAGGTATTGACCGCCTGTTTACGATTCCGCTTGTCATCAGCGCTGCATTCCTGAGCTTTGCCCACGGTTCCAATGATGTTGCAAACGCTATTGGGCCACTTGCCGCGATCTATGAAGCGGTACGCGGCGGCGAAATTGTCACCAAGGCAGCTATCCCGCTATGGGTGATGCTGGTCGGCTCCCTGGGTATCATGACCGGACTGGCACTTTACGGCCCCAAATTGATCCGCACCGTCGGCACAGAAATTACCGAACTGGACAAAGCCCGCGCATTTTGTGTAGCCATGGCCGCTTCTATTACTGTTATCATAGCCTCGCAACTTGGGCTGCCGGTTTCGACCACTCATATTGCGGTTGGCGGTATTTTCGGGGTTGGGTTTCTGCGTGAATATCTCAACACGGACTATAACCAGAAAGTCGGTAAAATCCGCCGCCATATGCGGGTGGAAGAAAAAAAGGACGAGGCCACTATTGATGCTTTCATTGCGGAATTTGATGCGGCGTCTGTACCAGAGAAGAAATTATTCTTGCAAGAATTGAAGCGCAAAGCCAAAGCCGAAGAAATCTCCTGGTGGGAAAGACGCCGGGTTAAAAAAGCCTATAAGGCCAAGCTGGTCGAACGCTCTATGCTGTTGAAAATCATCGCCGCATGGATATTCACAGTCCCCATAGCCGCTTTCCTATCCGCCGCCATCTTCTTCATGCTCAGAGGCATGATGTTACCGTAAGGGGTGTGCCGCGCTTGCTACGCCCACCTTCTTAGGCAGATTGATATTTGCCTGAGAAAGCAGGTAGCCTTATTGTGGCGATTGGGTTACAAACGCCCCATATTTAACTGCAATGGAGGGTCTTATGGCCGTACAAAACTTACTCGATATGATTATGCAAGCCCAGGCGGGCAGGTTGCGCAAAACGCGGGCAGCCAACTCGGGCTTAACGCCAAACAATCACAACAAGCGATTTCCGCATTATTGCCGGCGATTTCTTCGGCACTAAAAAACAATACGGGCAATCCCCAAGGTCTGCAAAGCCTGCTCGGTGCCTTGCAAGGCGGCCAGCATCAACAATATCTCGACCAGCCGGATATTTACGCCCAGCCACAAACCCGTAATGCTGGCAATGCTATTCTCGGTAAATTGTTTGGCTCCAAAGACGTCAGCCGCGCCGTAGCCGGGCGGGCCGCAGAGCAAACCGGCATTGGCGCAGATGTTCTGAAAAAAATGCTGCCCATGGTCGCAACCATGGCTATGGGCTCTTTGTCCAAACAAACCCGCCAACCTAGCATGGCCAGCCAGTTGGCCGGACTTGCGCTCGGCGGTGGCCAGAGACAATCAGGCGGTGGTCTTGGTAGCCTACTCGGAGCTCTGACGGGCGGCAATGCACGGCGCCAACGCGGCTACCAACAACAGCAACAACAAGGCATGGGGTTTCTGGGGAAAATGCTCGACGCCGACGGCGACGGCAATATGATGGACGATGTGCTCGGCATGGCCATGAAGCAATTCATGAAGCGATAGTTTTTTTCAAAGCCAAATAAAAAAGCCCAGGTCTCACGACCCGGGCTTTTTTTGTTTAGATTATAATGATCAAGGTTTTAGTTCTCTGCCAAAGCTGTTTGAGTATTTGCCACTTCCACCTCTTTTTCCCAGCCTTTTGTAAACATGCCAATCAGCAATACAACGGCACCCGCGCCAATAACGAAAACTGCGATTTGCGCAAACAAGCCAGGCATTTCCGCCACATTTTCAGAATYGTAACTCCCCGCAAACAAACTCGCTATAATATTGCCCAGAGAATAAGTGAAGATAAAGAGCCCCATAAGCTGCGCCATGAACCGCTTCGGAGACAGTTTACTRATTGCRCTYAATGCGATCGGACTGAGGCAAAGCTCACCCACAGTATGCAAGAAGTATGTCAGGATCAGCCAGAAGATCGCCACCTGTCCAGCTGCAGCCGCTTGCGCTGCGAAGAYCATAACCACAAAACCTAGGCCCATAATAATCAAACCAACCGCGCACTTTATTCCGTAGGCTGGTGTCAGCAATTTTGTGCCGAGTTTGATCCAAAGAGCAGCAAAGAACGGTGTTAATATGATGATGAAAAACGGATTGGCATTTTGCAACCATGTCGTCGGCATTTCATACCCGAACAGTCTGCGATCCGTCAGATCCTGACCAAACAGGTTAAGCGACGATCCGGCTTGTTCAAACCCTGACCAGAAACATGTGGAGGCGATACAGACTAGAAGCAGAGCCCACATACCTTTCTTCTCAACCGCATTCAAATTGCCCCTGAAATATATCCAAAAAAAGTAGGCAAAAAAGAGGACAGATAAAACAATCGCCGTCTGCTTTGCCATCGCGATCGGATCAATCGAAAGCTGTCCCGCAAGCATTAAACCCGTGAACAAAACCACGGCTGCTAAGAACAAGCCAATAATAGACCAGCTAATTTTTTGGTTTTTAGCCGACAGTGGCGCAGCCGGTTCTGAGCCTACACCTTTCAAGTCTTTGTTCGTATACCAGAAATAGACCAACCCAAAGGCCATGCCCACAGCTGCAGCTCCAAAGCCCCAATGCCAGCCAACTTCTGTGGCCAAAAATCCGCAGACCGTGTAACCAATAAAGGAACCTATATTGATACCCATGTAATAAAGCGCATATCCTGCATCTCGTCGCTCATCTGCCGAACTATATAAYTGCCCAACAACAGCAGATATATTCGGTTTCAAYAACCCTGTTCCGAGAATGACCAATACCAAACCAATGTAAAAAGCATTGTGGCTCGGGATCGCCAAGACAATATGGCCACACATAATAGCAATACCGCCATACCAAATGGCTTTCTGGCTACCAATTAACCGGTCAGCAATCCAGCCGCCGGGTAAACCCATAAAATAYACAGAGGCTGTATAAAGGCCGTAAATGGCRACTGCGGTCGCGGTACCGACCGCCAAACCRCCATCRGCAATAGCCGCCGTCATAAACAAAACCARCAAACCCCGCATGCCRTAATARCTCATGCGTTCCCACATYTCSGTCAWGAATAGTGTTTGYAATCCCTTTGGATGGCCGAAAAACTGCGTATCGGCATGCCCAGCACTTTTTACATCTGTCATAGATTTCCCCCTTATAATTATAGTTACCGCACCCAACACTATACCCCCCTGATACTCAAGCACTTTTTTATTAAACCTTGCCCGATTACGAAACCTGTCGTTTTTTTAACTTTACTTTACGACGACTGTCGTTTATTCGTTTTTGAAAATGAGAGGGGTTTCCATGTCCAGCAATACACCATCAAGTAAAAAACCGTCCGAGGCCGAGGTCGAGATCTTGCAAATCCTTTGGGACGCTCAGCCCTGTAGTGTACGTAGTGTGCATGAAGCCATAGGGGCCAGTAAAGAGGTTGGCTACACCACTATTTTAAAACAGCTCCAGCGCATGCAAGACAAAGGCTTGGTGACGCGCCAGCCTGGCGACGGCAAATCTTTCCTTTATTCYGCCGCYCARSCMSARGRSCAAACCCAAAGCAATTTGCTGGGCCGYYTGCTCAARACSGCCTTYMGMGGTGATGTCAACGAATTGGTCATGCACGCGCTCGGCGATGCCAATGCATCGGGCGAAGATTTGGAAGCTATCAAGGCCTTCATTGCGCAAATTGAAAATAATAAAGGGGGCGAAAAATGAGTATATTGTCAAACATGACCCTGATCGCGGACAGTATGGGCTGGGCCGTATTACATTCCCTGTGGCAAGGTCTTGTGGCCGCAGGTCTTGTTATTGTCATGCGCAATTTGAGTAATGAGCGATCCGCCGAGCTGCGGTATTTCACCGGGATCGTCACACTTTGCAGCCTGCTATTTGCTTTCATTGGAACTTTTCTATATTATTTTAACACAGGCGTATCCGCCACAAGCGGTGCCGCTCTCAGCAATATTCAAACCATAACACTGACAACACCCGAGACCGTAATAGCTAGCAATCCATTGTTGCGGTTTGCCGATTATACCAACCTGATCGGTATATTCTGGGCATTAGGTTTTACCGTGCTGGGTATCCGATATCTCAGCGCATTTCGCATGACCCATATATTAAGAACCACCGGATTATCGGCATTGCCAACAGACTGGCAAACACGCTTCGAACGGCTCGCCGCCAAGTCCGACGTCAGCAGTAAAGTCCGGGCCTATTTCTCCGAACATGTATCCAGCCCCATCACGTTCGGGTTTTTGAAACCCATTGTGCTTCTGCCCGCCTGGTTTTTTACGGGCATGACATCTGAACAATGTGAAGCCGTAATACTGCATGAGCTAGCCCATATCCACCGCCATGATTACCTGACCAATATTTTGCAAATCATAATCAAGACTGTCTTCTTCTATCATCCGGCGGTTGGGTTTATCTGCAAAGGCCTGGACACCGACCGTGAACATGCCTGTGACGATTTTGCCGTTCTGTTGAACAAAAATCCCGAAAGCCTGGCGACAGCCCTGGGAACAATCCGTTTAAAAGCGGCCAGAGACGGCGGTGTGTTCGCACTTTCCGCATCTGGTCGTGATGCGCCTTTGATCGGGCGGCTCAAGCGTCTGATGGGTACGCAAGCTAGCGCTATGCAAAAAGGCACGACACGCGGCCTCGCGGCAATGGCCATGTTGGTTGCCAGTGCCGCACTGCTCATGATACTCGGAACTACGGTCAGCCAAGCCAATCCGCAAAAACAAAATGGCAGCCAAATCCGCGACGAAATCATATTGGCGGGCGGCGACACCCAAAAAACCGATATTGTCGTCAACGGTCAGACCTATAGTGTCGTTAAAAACTATGACAAAACTACGGCTAAAACCGTCTACAAAAATGGACATAAGTATTTTATCATAAATGGTAAAAAATACCTGTCCAAATACGACTACAGTTTTTATGCCAAAGACGGTAAAACCTATGTGGTAAAGACTAAAAACAACGGCAAAGACTATATTCAAATTGGCGGCAACTGGCACCAAGTCAGAACAGAAAGCCAAAGCAAATTAACGCCACTAACGCCACCCACAAATTATTTGGTGAGTGATCAAACCTGGCAGGCCAATGAAGACCGCATCGAGCGGGCAAATGAGCGCCGCCAAGCCGCTTTAGAACGGGCTCAGCAACGACGCGAAGCAAGCTTTGAACGCGCTGAAGACAGGCGACAGGCCGCCTGGGAACTGGCACAAGAAAGGCGTGAAGCCGAAATTGAGCGCAAACAAGCCCATCTGCGCCAAAAGATCGAACGCAAAAAGCGAACTTTAGATAGCCCTAGCTCAGACCGCGTTAAAAAAATCAACAAATTAGAGCAAAAAATCCAGTCCAAACGCACCAAACTGAAAAACGCACATAATATGTCCCAAAACGAATTGGGCAGGTTGCAAGGTGAAATCGGCCGCTTGCAGGGCCAGATCGGACGTATGCAAGGCGAGCGCGGACGCGGGCAAAGAGAACTCGGTAGATTACAGAGCGAACTTGGGCAGTTGCAAGGTGAACTTGGGCGCATGCAAGGTGAGTGGGGTCAAAAGATGGCCTCCCTAGAGCAGAAAAAATACTATGCCATGCGTGACCGTTTAATTCAGGTTCTAAAAGCCGATGGATATATGAAAACCGACCGCAGTAAGGTCACGATTAAAATGACCCCCACGGACATTTTCATAAATGGCGAGCAATTAACCAATGCAAAAGAAAGCAAATATTGCGACATTGTTTCGGATTATATTGACCGTAAAGGCAATATGAAAAAAATCGTCATCAAGCCGGGATATTTGCATATCAGCTATAAAGACGCGAAATCCAATTCCAACTATTCTTACACTCATAACGAAAATTAAAGCCGGGTTTTAAGCCCGCACAACGAAAGCATCATTATGTATTTAAAACGCACCCTTTTTGGTGGCCTGGTTGCGCTCACCCTCAGCACAGCCGCATATGGCCAAGAAATAAACGACGGCACACAAGTTTATGAACCCGCCTATTTCGAACAATATGTACCGCGCACCGCCCTTGATATGGTGTCGCGCATCCCCGGTTTTCAAATTCGCTCTAGCGGTGGCAACCGCGGACTGGGCCAAGGCGGTGCCAATATCTTGATTAACGGGAGCCGTATATCAGGTAAAACCAATGCGGGGGACCAATTGTCGCGCATCAATGCCTCCAATGTGGTGCGCATTGAAATTGTTGACGGCACGGCTTTAGATATTCCGGGGCTTAGTGGGCAAGTGGCTAATGTCATCACAAAAAGCACAGGCGTGTCTGGCACATGGGAATGGCGCCCCGAATGGCGCAATCGGGTGGAAGCAAATGTCTTGGGCGGCAAGGCCACGGTGTCTGGCGAAACCGGGGACTTGTCTTGGTCACTAACCGTTAAAAACGACACGTTTAGAAACGGTCACCGTGGGCCGGAAACCCTAACAGATGCAAATGGTACATTGTTCGAGACCCGATACGAGGACGGGCAATATTACGGTGACGGCCCCGGTGTTTCCACTGATTTTACCTGGAAACCCAAGGAAGACCATGTGGGCAATTTGAACCTGAAATACAATCAGTTCAATTTCAATGGTCGCGAACAATCCAGACGCACAGCTGTGACGGCGGCGGGCACAACAAGCGAAACCTTGTTCTCAAACGCTGAAGACGAATGGAATGCAAGTGTCGATGTGGATTATGAATTCCCGTTCCTGATGGATGAGAAAAATGGCAAGTTGAAACTCATCGGCTATTACCGCTTTGAGCATTCGCCGACCATTTCGCGCTTTGATGCTTTTGATCCGGTGCTGGGGCGGACGTCCGGCAGCCGTTTCTCGCGCGTCGCTGATGAGGCCGAAATGATTGGCCGGGCCGAGTATTCATGGAAACCCAATGATAAAGGTGATTGGCAAATAGGCATCGAGGGCGTACTTAATTATCTCGATATTGCGTCCAGTCTTTTGGTACTTGATAATGGTAGTTTTGTTGACGCGCCGCTCACCGGCGCAACCTCCCGGGTCGAGGAAAAACGCGGCGAAGCCACCCTGACCCATTCGCGAAAATTATCGGACAAATGGGATGTGCAAGCCTCTTTGGGTGCGGAATATTCCGAGCTGTCCCAAAACACCGGCTTGACCCGTAGTTTTTTCCGCCCGAAAGGATTTATTTCCGCCACCTATAAACCAAATGACACCACGTCAATTGTCACAAGAATAGAACGTGAGGTCGGACAGTTGAGCTTTTTCGATTTTATCTCCTCGGTCGACGTACAGGATGAATTGGATACATTAGGCAATACATCTTTAGTCCCACAACAAGATTTGTTTGGGGGGGTCACGTTGAATAAAGACTTCGGCAATGGYAATACCTTAAAAATCCGAGCTTTTCACACGTTTATTTCTGACCGGGTTGAACGYATTCCTATTGGGGTAGACGGAGATGCGGTCGGGAATATCGACAGTGCGAACCGTTATGGGATCACCTTCAACACCACRCTTAAAGGGGACAAATGGGGCTTTAAAGGCACGCAGCTTGATTTATCATTTCTCTTGCGCAACTCATCAATCATCGACCCGATTGGCGGATTTAATCGCAGATTAAATGGCGACACCAAATCTTACTGGAGCGTTGAGTTCCGCCATGACATTCCAAACACTGATTGGGCATGGGGATTTTACGCCGACCAAAACATACGGGCACAAAACTTCCGCCTAACCACCATCAATCAGTTTAACTTTAATGGGCCGTGGAGTTCCGCCTATATTGAGCACAAGGATATCTTTGGCCTTAAAGTCCGGGCCGAGCTTGCCAACCTGTTTGACGCCAGCGATGATTTTCGCCGCGAGGTTTATGATAACCGCCGGGCCAATTTACTGCGCGTAGAAGATCGCAGCCGCAGTTTCGACCTCATTTACAGAATGCGGGTCAGCGGTACTTTTTGAGTTCTGACAAACAGCATCTATACCGCCTAGTGGTCAGCTGCGCATTATTATACTGACCACAGACTTAATTACATTTTCTTCACTTTTCTTTTGCAAAGCTAAGCCATAGACATACCAAAATATGTTTGACTTTTGTACGGCATAGCACTTTAGGATTTAGCTTTGAAATTTTTGAATTCATATTTGTGTGCCGGCACGGCGCTTACTCTCATCACTGCCTTTGGGGCTACCTATAATGCCTATGCTCAGGAGGTTGTTCCGCCCGCTGAAAACGCCGCAAATGCCGAGACCTACACCCCTGATTATTTCGCACAATATGCGCCGCGCACTGCACTTGATATGGCCGTGCAAATTCCGGGGTTTTCTATATCCGGCGGCGGCAACTCTAGGCGCGGATTGGGCCAAGGCGGTGCAAATGTTTTGATCAACGGCAAACGAATTTCTGGCAAAACCAGCGCCAATGATAGATTGTCGCGTATAAATGCCGCAAGCGTTGTGCGGATAGAAATACTAGATGGTGCCCGCCTCGATATTCCTGGATTATCAGGACAAATCGCCAATATTGTCTACAAAGCCACGACCATTAATGGCAATTGGAATTGGACACCGTGGTTGCGTAAGCATGTAGAGCCAAATTTACTCGCCGGTGAAATCAATATCTCGGGCAATACGAAAGATATCCAATGGTCACTTGCATTAAGAAACCGGGCGTTTCGTTTTGGCAATCGTGGCATAGAGTTTCGCCGCCTTGCCGACGACACACTTATAGAAACCCGAGATGAAGTCTCTAGGTTCGGTCGTGACACGCCGACTTTGGCAACCAGCTTAAACTGGAAGCCACGCCCAGACCACGAGTTCAATTTAAACGCCGAAGTCAGTAAAACAAATTTCGACATCAGCGAGGTTTCCAACCTGACGGCTTTTGATGTAAGGGGGAGCAATAACGATACCAGCTTCAATAATGGGCAAGACAATTTCCGTGCTGAAATAGGGGCTGATTATACTTTCCCCTTTGGGCCAAAGTCTTTAGACGGCACCTTAAAAATTATTGGCATCGGACGTTATTTAGACAGTCCTTCACGGGCAAGATTTAGCACTTTTAGCGACCTTGGCAAGATCGGGGAAACCCGGCTTTCAACCAACAATTACACGAGCGAAAGCATTTTACGCTCGGAATATAGTTGGCTAGACAGTAAGAAACAGAGCTGGCAGTTCAGCCTCGAAGGTGCCTATAACCAACTTGACGCAAATGGCGGACTGCAGGTTCTTGATATAGCGAGCGGGCAATTGATTGACATTCCCCTAAGTGGCAGTACCGCCATTGTCAGCGAAAGGCGAGGCGAGGCGACACTGGCCCATACGCGGAAAATATCTTCTGATTTTGATATTCAAACCTCTTTAGGATTTGAGTATTCGCAAATTTCCCAAGATGGCGCCCAAAGTTTACAGCGCGATTTTTTCCGGCCAAAGGGCTTCATTCAGGCGAGTTATAAAATCAATAAAAATTTATCTGTTAGGCCTAGGATTGCCCGCACAGTTAGCCAGCTCAATTTTAATGATTTTATTTCCTCGGTCAGCTTACGGGATGATTTTGACAATACGGGCAATGCCAACCTTGTACCGGAGCAAATTTGGGCCAGCCAAGTCGAATTTGAAAGAAAATTCACCAAAGGCAACATCATTAAAGTGCGGCTCTATGCAGACTTTATATCTGATCTTGTTGACCGTATTCCGGTCGGCATAAACGGCGATGCGGTTGGCAATATCGATAGTGCGCGGCGCTACGGGGTGGATATAAATTCAACCCTCAAGGGCGAGGCCTTCGGGATGGACGGCGTGCAGTTGGATTTGCGGCTAGACCTTCGCAATTCAAGTGTCGATGATCCGCTAACAGGGCTGACCCGCCGCCTAAATAATGATAAAATATCTGTTTGGGAAGTTCGCTTACGTCATGATATTAAGGGCACAAAGTGGGCGTACGGAAGTACAATTCGCGACATCAACAATGCACTGATCTTCCGCTTAAATACCATCAGCACCCCAGGTGGCGGTGGGGGTGGCCTGCAAACCAAACCAAGGCTTTCAGCCTTTATTGAACACAAAAACATAATGGGCTTGAAGATTAAGGCCGAGATTACAAATCTTCTAAACGGGAAAGACATAAATGACCGACAATTATTCACAGACCGAAGAGACCTCGGGGTGCTAGATATTACAGAATCCAGTCGCCGCCAATTCGGTCAAACTCTGCGCCTCAACGTCAGTGGTACGTTTTAAGGAGCACGTTTTAATCCATCATTTTTAACGCCGTGCCTTAAAAAAATCTTTGAGCATCTGTCCGCATTCTGCGGCCAATACACCGGGCGTAATATCGGGCTTGGCATGACAGGACGGACTTTCGAAAAACCTTACACCGTTCTCCACCGCACCGCCTTTAGGATCAGAAGCACCGTAGACCACGCGGCCAATACGGGCATGAGAAATTGCGCCTGCACACATGGCACACGGCTCCAATGTGACATAAAGGGTCAGACCACTAAGTCGGTAATTCCCGGTTTTATAAGCAGCATCCCGGATGGCCAAAATTTCGGCGTGGGCGGTTGGGTCGCAAATGCCAATTGGCGAATTGCCCTTGCGCGCTATGACCTTGCCCGTCCCCATGTCTGCCCACGGGTCAACCAGCAAAGCTCCCACCGGCACCTCACCGCGTTCACTTGCCGCTTGCGCTTGGGCTATACATTGGCGCATATAGTGTTCGTCGTTCATGGCTATGAATTGAGCCAAAACCAAGGATAGGTCAAGTGCCGCAAATTAAAGACGTTAAGGGTGCCAAAAAACCAGAACGCATCGCCAAAGTGCTGGCTCGCGCCGGCGTGGCATCACGCCGCGAAGTTGAACGCATGATTGCGGCAGGGCGCGTTTCTGTGGACGGCAAGCTGTTGGATACGCCCGCATTTTTAATCAGCGGCGACGAGGAAATATTGGTGGATAACAAACCCGTAGAAGCCAAATCYGCGCCGCGCCTRTGGCGCTATCATAAGCCSGTYGGCCTATTGACCACCCATAGAGACCCCGGCGGGCGGCCCACCGTGTTTGAGAACTTACCCAAAGACTTACCCCGTGTGATCTCTGTCGGACGTCTGGACATGACCTCCGAAGGCTTGCTTCTGCTGACCAATGACGGTGAGTTGGCCCGAAAACTGGAATTGCCCAAAACCGGGTTTGCCCGTAAATACCGGGCGCGGGCATACGGAAAAACCACCCAAGTCAGATTGGACAGGCTCAAGCAAGGCATCATGATCGACGGCATAAAAACCGGGCCTATCGAAGCGGTTTTGGACAAGCAACAAGGTACAAATGCGTGGATTAGTCTCACTATTCGCGAAGGTAAAAACCGGGAAATCCGCCGGGCTTTGGAAACCTTGGGCCTCAAGGTCAACCGCCTGATCCGCCTGTCCTACGGGCCTATGCAATTGGCCGACTTAAAACGTGGTCAGGTTGAAGAGATTAAACCTAAAATATTACGGGATCAATTGGGGCATTTGGTTGATATTCCCAAAGAAAGGCCCGCTGGGACACTTAAAGCTAAGCCCAAAATGAAATCCAATTATAAAGGCAAGCGCCGCCACACCAACAAAGGACGCAAAACCGGAACGAGCGGACGAACATAATGCGCATCGTCGGCGGAAAAAACAGGGGGCGCAATATTATTGCCCCAAGCGGCAAAAACACAAGGCCTACATCAGATCAAGCCCGCGAGAGTATTTTCAATATTCTAAAACACGCCGAATGGTCACCCCCTATGGACGGTGCCGTCGTCATAGATATATTTGCAGGCTCCGGCGCGCTTGGCCTGGAAGCCTTGTCGCGGGGCGCAGAATTTTGCTTGTTCGTGGAGACCGAACCAAAAGCCCGTGCGTCCATACGCGAAAACACCGTAGCTATGGGGCTAGGCGGCATGACCCGCCTTCACCGCCGCGATGCCACCAAATTGCGCGTCGAGCCAAACAATCTTAGGGGCCCGTTCAGCCATATATTCCTAGACCCGCCCTATAATAAAAACCTGGCCCGCCCGGTTTTGCGCAAACTAAACGAACAAGGCCTGATTGCTGAAAACGCGGTGATTATTTACGAAATGGCCAAAGACGAAGAGCCAAACCTGCGCGGCTATGCTATACACGACACAAGGGTTTGGGGCGCGGCTAAAGTCGTGTTTATGAGCTTGGAGAAAACCTAAACCTTTGACTACCCCAATGACTAATCCCGTGCACCAACGGCGTGGAGTTTATTGCCGTGGTTTTTTAGCCAGGCTTCCGCGGGTTTGACGGTATCCACCAAATCATTACACAAATTCCAAAAATCCTTGCTGTGGTCGGGGTGGACGAGATGGGCGCATTCATGGGCGGTGACGTAATCCAACACAAAGGGCGGCGCACAAATCAGTCGCCATGAATAGGAGATATGATTGCCGGATTTACGGCTGACACATGACCCCCAACGAGAACTGGTATCGCGCACACTTATTTTATCTACGGTTTTACCTAAAGCGCTGGTATGAACACGAGTGCAATTGGTCAAAGCCTCGCGAGCTTCGCGGATTAGAAACCGTTTCGTGCGCCCCTCCAATGTGTCCTTGTGGGCCGGCACGATCAAATGTTTCAACTCTGCGTAGACCTTGGGTCGGCCACGTAAGCTAGGACTATAGAGGGTATAAATTTCGCCGCGAAACAACACTTCGCCCCCGTCTACAAAAGGTTGTACGGGCGGGAAAGCTTCAAGCTGTACCAATATCCAATCGTATTTWTCGCGMACGAACYGCTTGGCGTCTKTKAGYTTWYTRGCACKGCCCGGAACCGTSACGGCAACTTTSCGGTTGGCRRCRTCCATYTTKATGCGRATGCGTCTGGCMCKYGGRCGTARATAATARGTAATRCGCCCATCATTTTCATCMMYCCAGCTGGWATTGCYACTTGCCCTGCCAGCCGTTTTCCTATTTGCTGAGCGCAGATTTAATTTTGCCAAATTTAGATGAGATAGGAACCCGTTCATAATGAAAATGTTTTTCCGTTCAGTTTTTTTACGTCGTCGTGGCGATTATGATTATAGGTTTAAACTTGGCGGCTGGCGCTGAGGAAAGCAAGGGGGCAGATGTTGTTGATGTTACAAATATAGCAATTGCGCCATATGAATTTGCCGAAATTACCCCACGCAGCATCGATACGGTAAAGGCCGAGCAGACTTTGGAGCAATGGGGTTTGTTACGGCCGCGCAAAAATGGTTGGACTTGGGGTGAGCGAACGGGGCAAGCCGGCAATTATATATTTACGAAATTACATATGACAACAAAAGACGGCGGTGATTTTTCCATCGGGAAATTAGTGTTATCCGGTGTGCGTATGGACGCAGGTAGTGCCAATTTTGACAAAGCGGTCATCTATGATCTGGATATGCAAGGCATTGTACCAAGCCAAAAATCCAAGCAGAAGAAAGAGGGTGAAAAAAGCGGGCTCGACTGGGACGGGGGCCGTATCCAGGCACGTAAAATGGTCTTGACTTACCCCTCCGCGAATTTTGCCAATGGTATTTTTGCGGCATTTTCCGGAGATATGGAAACCTATGATGAGATGGTGATTATACCAGAATATGGCCATCAGGCCGCTTATGATATTAAAATTTCGTCCAGCAAAAATACCAGCGCCATCAAAATCAACCACTGGATTCTCGGTAAAGGCATAAGCGGCGAAGGGGTATTGAGCCTGGCGGGCATACAGTCCTACGGCGGTTTTGACAGCAATACATCTTTCAGCCTTGCGAGTATTGATATCAGAGGCGTCAATTTGAAAAAACTCAAACCAATTTTTACTGTGATTGCAGAAGACGTCAGGCAGGAACAAAAACAAGCCAATGGAAAGAAAAAACGCAAAGCTAATAACAAGAAAAACGACGACCTTACCGAAGCGCAAGGCCGGGCGGTTTTGGCTTTCATGAACCCCTATATACCAAATTACTCCCATGCCAGCCTTCGTAATCTTAAAATGCAAGGCGACGGTTTTCAAATGTTTCTTTCCCGTATTGACGCGGTCATCAAACAACAAGACGGCAAAATATATTCAAATATGGAAACCTCGCCCTTAACGATCATGGTTACGCCGGAAGCGAGAGGCGACAGCAATAACCTGCAAGAACTGGGGTTTGACAGAATAGAATTATCACTGGGTCATGAGGCGGTTATGGATCCTGCCTTGGATAAAATCCATATCAAAAACAGCTATATTGAAATGAAAGACGGTTTCAAATTATCCTATAATTTTGACGGAATAGGGCTTATGGGTCTTATGGAGGGGGCCGTGATGGCCAATGTGAGCGATCAAGAACTGAGCGACAAGCAAATTCTGGCAATAATTGCCAGTTTAGGTAAATTTAAAAGCCAGATTATGTTCGAAGACCGTTCAATCCTTGATCTTGGCTTCGCTCTAGCGGCGCAATCACCAAACAAAGATAAAGCAGAATTAAAAAAGCAAGCTTCCGCCCTCATGACTTTGCTGCCGGTGTTTGTAAAACAAAAAGAATTTCGGCCAATCGTGACTGAATTTAGTGCCGCCGTGCAGAACTTGATTGAAAGCGGCGGAAAGCTGGTCATTGCAACGGATTGGGATCTGCCCCTAAGCGAGAATGAGACAAAAAAGCTGTTAAAGGACGATGAAGCAGCCATAGAGTTTTTTGGTTTATCGGTTGTTCATGTCGCCAAATAAGGCATAGAACAATGCCCATACGTGTTTTCATATGGAGGGTGCAAGAGATCGCCAACGACAATTATTATTGTTTTACGGCTATTGTCTCTTGAATTTGTCGGCGTTTTCCTGTTTGTTACACTAAATTTAACCAAACGGGACATTCGCCATGACTATAAACATGACTACGAACAAATTTAAATTACCCAAAGTTTCAACTCTAGCATTGGCGATTGCCATTTCTGGCACGCTTGCTTTGGGGGCATGCGGTAAAAAGGACAAGCCAAAATCTGCCGCTAATATTGAAAAGGTCGAAGCCCGCAAAGTCAGCGACGCGGAAGCCATGCAAGCTTTGGCCGCGTTTTCACTGGATACATCCGGCTCCGGCAAACTGCAATGGGACAAGCGCGATGGCAGTGGCGGCAATTATACATTCACGGATGTGAAAATAAATAACGAAAAGGAAACCTCTACAATCGGCCAAGTCGAAATTTGGGGCGCCCATATGGCGGACGAGCAAGCCAATTTTGATAAAATAGAGTTTCGCGATATGGCGTTTATTTCAGATGATGGCGATGACACCACGATGAAAATCGCAAGTATTGCATTGGTAAAACCGTCCCCGGCACTGGCTGTCGGACTGGCAAAGTCTTTTGGCGGCGATGAAGATGCCTTTGAAAATATGGATGGAGATATCGGCTTTCAAGCTATTTCATTCACAGGTTTTAACCTGACTGACGATGATGTAAATATGTCCATTAAATCCATGTCCATGGGCGAAGCCAAGGACAAAACCGGTGTGTTTAGCCTCAGCGGTTTGACATTGGACGGTAAAGGTGACGGCGGTAAAAATATCAAAATGTCCCTTGGCTCCATTGACGTGACCGGTGCCAATTTGGAAAAATACAAAGGCCTGATCAAGGCCATCAGCAACAGCGACGAGAATGGTAATTTGAATGAAGCAGCCATGGCTGATATGATGAAAACCATGAATATTTATGACCCGGATTTTAAAACCGCCAGCATCCAGGATTTCGATATGAATGTGGGCGGCTTACTCGTCACCATGAAATCCCTAACGGCCAGCGCCGATAAAAAAGGCGGTAAGACCACAATAGCTTCGGAAATGTCGCCCCTTGTGATCAACCCGCCCAAAGACAACAAGAATGCGGATTTACAACAAATGACAGAAACTCTGGCTGCATTGGGGTATGAAAGCCTTGAATTTACTATGGCCGGCACAACTGTCATGGACGAGAAAGACGACACCATGATAGGTTATGACACCTATATCGAAATGAAAGACGGGTTCCGCTTGTCCTATGATTACGATATGTCAGGCTATAAAGCATTCATGGAAAAAATGACCGCTATGTCTGCGCAAGGCGATGCGGCTGATCCTATGGCAGCAATGGCCATGATGAACGATTTGCAAATTAACAAGTTTAGCATTTCCTTGCGCGACGATTCTATTGTAGATCGTGGTTTCAAATTTGCGGCTGCACAGCAAGGCGGCACAGCAGATGCGCTGAAAAGCCAAGCAAAAGCCATGTTAGGATTTGCCACCATGGCCGCCCAAGACGAAGCCCAGCAAAAATTGGCTACGGAAATGGTCGCCGCCTTGACCACTTTGATTGATAATGGCGGGACTTTGACCATTGATATGAACCCGGGAAGCCCGGTCAATATTGGGGAAATCGTTATGGGCGGCATGAGCGGACAGTTTGATGTAGAAGCATTGGGACTGTCTATACGGACGGACTAAATCTGTCTGCCAACACATAATTGCGCTGTTTATTATTGATTATCGATAATAATTAGTTTATGTCTTTCACAGGAGAGACATATTTATGACATTTATTACGAATTTGGCGACGACCCAGCCCGGCGATACGGTTTCCATCCAATTATTCCCCGCTGGTCGCCACGAGGGCATTGTCGGGGCGGACGGCTATATCATTTCGCGCTCACGCCGTTACGCGGGCGTAACTAGCCTGCCGCCGTCCGTGTTTTCAAACGGTAAACTCCGGGATAATCATGGCTATATCGGGGTGTTGAGCCCTGAGGAAACTGTTCGGCGGGCCGAAGCCAGGATAGGCGAGATGGGTTATGACGTCATCGCTCATAATTGCGTACATTTTGTCAATGAAGTCAACGGGCTACCGCTAGAATCTAGAATGTCCGACAATGTGCAACGCTTTGCATCATTGTCGGACCTAACCGTAAACATCCCTCGCCGCCTTTGGTAGCAAGGCCTAAGATAATAAGGGGCTAGATGGCCCTAAGGGGAGAACGGATCTGACCATTTCGGGTCTACATATAAATTTTGCCCCGTCAAAGTCTCCATAAATGCCACCAATTGATCTTTCTCGGCTTGGCTTAGATTAAGCTGCAGGATATTGCCCATAGGCCGCAGACGCATATCAAGTGTACTCATGAATTGCGGGTTGCCACCTGTTGGATCCTGAATGTTGTTATAATGATTGACCACATCCAAAAGCGTCGGAAGTGAACCATCATGCATGAACGGCCCATTTGATACGCCGTTCGGATCCACCACATCGCGCAAGCTTGGCGAACGGGTATTGGTGAAATCAAATTCGGCTGAATTGGCAACGCGAACAACACCGTTGGTGCCTGAATTGGGAGTAATATCAAACTCAGGCGGCCTGTGGCAGATAAAACACCGGACCCCGCCTTGGGGCGGAGGGTTCATGAACAGGGCTTTGCCCGCATTTTCCTGAGCCGTATAATTGGGGAAATTATCCCGGTCAGAATTCACCTGAGCGCGGCCAGTATCATAACGCGAATCGAATGAATGAATACTTTTGGTAAATTGCGCCAAGGCCAGTTGAATTTTTTCTTCGGTAATTTCAGGGTCTAAAAATGCAAAGCGGAACAATTCTTCGTAATATTCCAGTGCTTCTAACTTAACCACAAGATCCGCGAATGTTGGACGACCACCGTTCCCGCTATAGCCAAGTTCGTTATCATCTTTAATCGGCTGGGTTTCCTGAATTTCATGTGTTGCAGCTCGCTCGTCCCAGAAAAATTTACCTTCATCAGCGAATTGTGTATTGACGAGGCGCATGGAATGACGCCCGGTAACTCCGCCGTCTACCCCGTCGCTAAGTACGCCCGGATCGCTAAACCCAAGTGATTGCTCATGGCAAGACGCGCAAGAAAAAGTATTGGTGATAGACAGCGCCGTATCATAAAATAACACTCGCCCCAAGGTAGCACCGGCATTGGTGATCGGATTACCACCTTCATTTAATTTGGTAATATAGGTAGGCACGGCCTGGCCCGAAAAGCCGTCCAGGTTTTCCAAATCAATCTTGCCATTAAATACGGTTTGCACAGCGGTTTGATCAATTGTCACAGAGATAATAAAAATATCTGAGGCGCTCCCGCCCTTACCATCATTACAGGTAATAGCCGCAGTGATCTCTGATTTTGCATTGGGTGTGCCGCTGATAACGCCTGCATTATCCACCAAGCCCGCTGCACCAGGGTTATAGCTTACGGTATATGTGATAGCATCACCGTCCGCATCCGTGCAAACCGTTCCGGCCTGACTGGCATCATAATTGAAAGCAAACCCAACCTGACCAGCCTGATCAGTATTGGGGTTTGCCACTACGGGAGCAATATTGGTCACACCAGTTCCGCCGCCGCCCGTGCCGCCAGTCGTGGTACCTCCACCACCGCAAGCCGCTAAAGATAGAGCCAACAGCAAAACTGCATAAAATCGGTACATAATATTCCCCTCATATTGTTGATTGTTAATCTACATATATAAGGGTTTTCTAATTTAGCAAGCTCTAATCTGGGAAATAATCCCACTAACCCTACATAAGCATATTTTTAGCTATTTATTCTATTTATTTTAAACTATATGGTGTTTTATTGCTTATATTGCGCATAATTAAGATTAATTCCTCGTCACCTTGGCAGTTTCAAGCTATAGCCCGTTACAAATAGGAATAAACTTGGCCCAGCAAACGCTCATCGCCCACACAAATTATAGCGCCTCCGTCCTTGGCATTACCGCCGGCCCATGTGGTAATAACGCCGCCAGCGCCCTTGATGATGGGAATATGGGAGCGAATATCATAAGGAGCCAGACCAGCCTCTATGACCAAATCCATACGCCCCGCCGCCGTCAAGGCATAGGCATAGGCATCCAGCCCCAGACGGGTAAACCGCACCTTACGGCGGATCAGTTCGTAAGCGGCAAGCTGGCTAGGCGACAGCATGGCCATAGGCTCGGTGCAGGACAAAATCGCGTCCTCCAACTTTGCGCAAGATTTGGTTTTTAATACCGAATTACCATTTACCGTTTCGCGCCAGGCTTTACCGGGCGCGCCAATATAGCGCTCATTTAGAGCCGGATGATCAATAATGCCAATGATCGGGTCATTTCTAAAACTAATGGCAATCAACGTACTCCAGACCGGCACCCCGGCAACAAAGGCCCGCGTGCCGTCAATGGGATCAAGACACCAACTCCAGTCATTATCCCCGATTTTATCCGGGTATTCCTCCCCGACAACACTGTCCCCGGGAAAGGCGGTTGCGATCAGTTTTCGCAGCAAACGCTCTGCACCCTTATCAGCTTCGGTGACCGGATCAAAAACACCCTCGGTATTTTTATTGTCGACCGCCATTTTGAGATGAAAGGCCTTCAGTGTTTTGGCACGCACCTGGTCAGCTACCCGGCAGGCCAATTGTAAGCGCTTATCTATGTCACTTTGCTTTGGCATAAACCAAACATGCACTRYGSGRRYSAKCWKSSSMAKGTRWYATYRYCTGCCNWSKCYWMRWAYWTSYGSWRRTCRMTSRMMTRYWWSSKSCMSMAMMAYMGYGSTSYGAYRCYRRYMRMKRRWSKGCCTGATTTTGGTATTGCAGCGATAGGCTAGCAGGCTTTTACCTTCCAGATCGCTCAAATTCAGGGCCAATGCACGGTCGCTCACCCGCCCAAGCTGCCGCCCAAGATCGTTAAAACGTACCGGCGTTTGCGCAATCATCAAAGTCGGCAAAGCCCATTTTCCTAGCGGCTTGCCCCTCGAAACCGGATTGATTTTCAGGCTTTCGCCGTAAGGTTTCGCCATTTGTGCCATGACTTGGCCCGTCCGGGTCAAAACCAGTTCTGGCCTGAGCGGATGTCCATAACCCTTGACCCTTTCCACATAGCCCAGAGCGGCCAAATGTTGCAAAGCCTTGTGTAGCCCCGTACGTCCGGCACCCATATATTTTGCCAATGGATAGGCGCGTACCGGAGCACCATCCGCAAGCGCACACAGGGCTGGCAAGGCCCAACGTCTTTCGCAGACAGTGATAATTTTCTCTATTGACATATATTTATAGTAACTATAAAAAACAAACACCGCAAGAAAAGAAAGAGAAAATATGAGTGATTTAAAGTTTGACAAAACTCTAACCTTGTCCTTTGGCGTCAAAGATCGACACAAGTCGGCGGGGTGGTATAGGGAGCACTTGGCTTGCCAACTGCTATATGATGTGCCTGAAATAGGCTGGACGGAAATAGCAACACCTGTGCCAGGGGTCAGCATTGGTTTTGCTGAGGTCATGGAGGTAAAGGAGGCAAGAACTGGTGGTTGCGTACCCGTATTTGGAGTTAAGGATATAGATACTGCACGGGCTTCACTTGAAAGCAAAGGTGTGAAATTTGACGGCGAAACCATTGTGCATGACGGCATGGTCAAGCTCGTCAGCTTTTACGATTGTGATGGCCATGCCCTGATGCTAGCCCAAAACCTGCAAGGCTCCTAAACTATAGTCAGTCCACTTTGGAATGATGTTTTGCCTTAGGCTGGTTTTCGCGTTTCTTTCCATGCTCGTCTATATCAGCAAACCCTGCTTCCCCATAATCTTTATCGTCTAGCACAATGTGTAAACTAGTTTAGTCATTATGTTAAACGCATCAGTCTAATATGGATTGCTATAGTTCTAGCCCGCTTTAGCCGTGGGCGGTCAATGCCATTTTGCGCACGGTGGCATTGGCCTTAGCCGTCGCTTCCAGGGATTTGGCCAGATCAAGCAAATGCTTGCGCGGCATTTCGCCCATGGAATAATAAGCCCGCACCAGATCCATAGTTTCTTTTTTCGACAACACATCCGGGGCCAAGACACCCTGGGCCGGCACACCGGTAATCGGATCATGGTCGGACAGGCCTTCATAAAAATGCTGTACGGGCACGCTCAAAGCTTCGGAAAGCTCGAACAACCGACTGGCACTGACCCGGTTAGCGCCGCATTCATATTTTTGTATTTGCTGGAAACGGATTCCAACCTGCTCCCCCAAAGATTGTTGGGTCAAACCCAATAGGCGACGGCGGCGGCGCAGACGGCGGCCAACATGTAAATCAATATCACTGGTCATAGCATTTCCTCTTATTCCCCATTTTCTTTTGGGAGAATTGTCTCAAATAAATTCACTCCCCTCATAGGAGAGCAAATACCGTGCCAGTTCCCAAATATGATAAATGCCCATGGAAAATATTCATGAGACCGCATAATGAGAGAAAGGTATGGGGCATTCCAATGCATTACGGCATACCCGCGACCGCTCAAGCCTGCTATGATTTACATTTGTACCATTTCGAAACAGGCGCTGAGATTATCCAGTAAAATCATCCATGTCTTTGGCTTGCGCAAAAACCTTGTCCAAAACCGCGACCGCCTCTCTAACATTATCTTCATTGACAATCAAAGGCGGTGCCATACGCAGAACATTATCGCCAGCATTGCCGACCAATAACTTATGGGCGCGGGCTAGGTTACGCACATCTAGGGCTTTTTTCTTGAGTTTCATGCCGATGAGCAAACCTTTGCCGCGCACATCTTCGACCACGTCCGGATGGGCTTGCTTCAGGCGTTCCAATTGCTGGGTCATGAAATTGGCCATTTTGTTGACATTATCCATCAATTCTGGCTTGGTCAGTTCATCAAATACGGCTCCGGCAACACTCATAGCCAAAGGCCCGCCGCCGTAAGTAGAGCCATGGGTGCCAACCACCATGCCTTCGGCGGCGCGTTTCGTAGCCAAACACGCCCCCATAGGAAAACCACCGCCCATACCTTTGGCGATGGCCATAATATCAGGATCCGCCGCGCCGTTAGCCCACTCATGGGCGAAAAGCTTGCCCGTGCGCCCTGCCCCTGATTGCACTTCGTCGTAAATCAACAATAGACCATGTTCGTTGCATAATGCACGCACGTCTTTGAGGAATTGTACTGGCAAAGCCCGTACCCCGCCCTCGCCCTGTACGGGTTCCATTAAAATGGCAGCCGTTTTGTCAGTTATTGCTGCTTTGATAGCCTCCATATCCCCAAAGGCGACATTGATGAACCCAGGCAGGGCCGGGCCGAAACCTTCAAGGTATTTGGGATTGCCGCCGGCATTTATAGTGGCKWATSKYCKSSCWYRMWWSGSAMMSTTGMRSRTWMWRMTKKSWAMWSSSTSCKYKYGMCYKWCRWYWYANNNTTGGCARYGYCRCGCAGTTTTCAGAGCGCACTCTACGGCTTCAGCGCCGGAATTGGTGAAAAACACCTTGTCGGCGAAACTGGCGGCGCAATATTTCTCCGCCAACTCGACCTGACCTTTGACCTTGAACATATTGGACAAATGCCACAATTGCCCGGCTTGGTCATTCAGCGCTCCGACCAGAGCCGGGTGATTATGGCCCAAACCATTGACGGCAATACCGGCAATAAAATCCAGATATTTCTCGCCGTCTTCGGTGTAAAGATACACCCCCTCGCCTCGGACAAATTCTTCGGGCGGTGGTGCGTAACAATTATAGATGTGATCATTTTTAGGCATAGTGCTCTCCATTAGGCTTTAAGCCGCCACCCTGATTTCAATACTTTAAGACAAACAATAAACAAGACAAGATTGAGCAAAAGGGTATAAATAACTCCGACCATAATATTGCTATCGGCCTGCCCCAAAAACCCGTAACGCAAACCGTCGATAAAATAAAACAAAGGATTGACCAAGGATATTTTATACAAAGCATCCGGCAATGAGCTGACACTATAAAACGTCCCTGATAAAAAACTCAAAGGCAGGATGACAAATTGATTGACCACGGCAAGCTGGTCAAATTTCTCGGCCCATATCCCCGTCAGCAACCCGACCATGCCCATAGAGGCGGCGGCAGACAGGCTGAAATAGGCAATGGCCCACACATGTACAGGCATAATCAAAGCAAAAAATGACAAGGCAAATGTTGTGACAATGGCCACCAATATGCCGCGTGTAATCGCGCCGCCAATATAGGCGACGGCCAATTCTGTGTGGGACAAAGGTGGCATCAACACATCAATGATGGAGCCGTTAACCTTGGAGGTCATAATCGACGACGAGGAATTGGCCGAAGCATTGCCCAAAATTCCCAACATAATCAAACCCGGTATGAGAAAACGGGTAAAAGCCTCAGGATCACCAGCCGCCCTTTGCTCAGCAAAGGCCAGCATAAACACGGTCATAAACAAAACATTAGATACAATAGGCGCCAACACGGTCTGGAGCCAGACCCGCATGAACCGGCCAATTTCTTTTTTATAGAGTGTCCATAGCCCAAGCCAATTGACCCGGCCAAATTCCCGCGCACCAAACGGCGCGGTCTTCAATATCATTTTCATGTTTTTATTTACTTCTCTAATGGTTACAATCTCTTGTTATTTGCCTGTATCACGGTATATTGACGCCGCCAAGACGGTTTACTAATCACATTATAATGCTAAACCACACTACTACATATAGAAAWCTGTGGATAGWTGCGAWCTGCATCTTGTGTATWTSYMARAAASAGCTACGATATGTTGTGGATTTGTTAATYATTTTGTGAAGCTGCMWMRGCAGYRACACTAYATATAGTGTTTTGAGGGGAATAWCATGGCTTGGACAGATGACCGGGTAGAMRTTTTATCAAAATTATGGGCAGAAGGACTATCTGCCAGCCAAGTTGCTACCAAGCTGGGTGGCGTTACACGCAATGCAGTGATTGGCAAGGTTCACCGCCTTGGCCTGTCTGGCCGGGTCAAACCAAAAAGCAAAACCAAAACGGCGGCGTCGCGGCCGGCCGTCACGGCCCGAAAACGCGCACCCGTAAAACGCCGCGCCATTGCGCGCCCTGCACCAACCCCACCGCCTGTACCCCTCAAGGCTAAACCCCTGCCAAATGGAGACTTTGCCACTATTTTGACCATAACCGAGCATTTATGCAAATGGCCTTTGGGTGATCCGACCAGTGCTGATTTTCGGTTTTGCGGACGCGGTACAGACAAGGGTGAACCCTATTGCAAATCCCATGCGCAATTGGCCTATCAACCATCCAGACGCCGGGTGACGACCAACCGCGCCATTACCCGCACCAATCGTGCGGCGCTTCGGTAAATGGAGCATATTTAGGGCCTGCCTCTGCTTTGGAGTATATAATTTCATTTTATATTATTATCGTTTTTCAATAATTATTATTGACTCCTGTCATCTGAAAGGTATGTATAGCCAAAAGGAGATTTGGTTATGCGCTCAAGGATAGCAATATTGATTTTAAGCACGAGCTTGCTCGGATTATCAGGGTGCGTCAGCTTGGGCTTGTCAAGTATGAGCAACGGTTTGAAACCGTCCAAAACCGAAATTACAGCAGACATTCCCGCGCCAGAACAAAAATCAAGTGCCGAGAAATCAAGCTGGGTGGAAATCGCGTCCGAGCGCATGCCGACAACGGACTGGGTCGCAGATTTTAATGATCCTGTCCTCAGCGAACTCGTCAGCGAAGCCATGCGCGCCAACACCAATGTGCGCCTCGCCGCTGCCAGACTTGCAGCGGCTGAAGCCAGTGCAAAAGCATCCCGCTCCGGGCTTTACCCCAGTATAAATGCCAATGGCCGCGCCGCTCGCAGTGAGAGTGCCAATAGCACTGTTCCCGGAAACAGTAGTTTTTCTTTGGGCGGCACAGTAAGCTGGGAAGTGGACATGTGGGGGCGGGTACGTGACACGGCAAATTCTGGCGATTTGGAAGCCGCCGCCTCTAATGCAGATTACGCAGGCACGCGCTTGTCTATTGCCGGGGCCACCACCCAGACTTGGTTTAACCTGATCGAAGCCCGCTTGCAGCGTGACTTAGCCCAGCGTAATGTCGCCACCCAGACACGCGCCTTGCGTCTGACCAAACGCCGGTTTGACGGCGGAGTTTCAAGGTCCAGTGATTACCGTCTGGCCAAATCAGCTCTGGCCAATGCGGAAGCCACCTTGGCATTTCGCAAGCAAAATGAATTGGCAATTTCAAGACAGTTGGAAACCTTGCTGCGGCGTTACCCGAAAGCAGAACTGGCGGCGCGGGACGATCTGCCCGCCTTGCCGCCTTTGTTAGGCGCTGGGACACCTGACGAACTATTCTTGCGCCGCCCGGATCTATTGGCCGCAGAACGGCGCATGGCCGCCCAAGGCCTGCGTATAGATATTTCCAAAAAGAACCTGTTGCCGCGCCTGTCCCTGGACGCCAGCGCCAGTTCGGGCGGCGGCTCATTAACCCGTTTGTTTAGTCTGGAATCCTTGGTCGCGTCTGTGGCAGGCGGGCTGACGGCACCTATATTTCGGGGCGGCGCTTTGCGTGCAGACGTGGCGCGCAATGAAGCCGTGCTGGACCAGTTACTGGAAAGCTACGCTGACACCGCTTTGACCGCTTACCGGGAAGTTGAAAATGCCCTCGACGCTGAAACACATTTAGCAGAACGGGTGCGCGCTTTGAGCGTATCACTCGACGAAGCCAAAAAAGCTGAAGAACGTCTCGAGCAACGCTTTTCAGAAGGCCTAGCCAGTATTTTACAATTGCTCGMYTCGCAAACGCGGCGCAACAACACGGAAGGCCAATTTATTTCGGCCCGTAAAGAACGCCTGGCCAATCGGGTCAGACTACACCTAGCCCTCGGCGGCGGGCTATACGGTACAGAACAACCGAGAGAGAAATTACCAAAACCAGAAATAAAACTCCCGAGTTTGGCAAGCTTAAATTAGCGCGCCGGGCTTGCATTGGTTTACTTATTCGCGCATTACGGGAGTGAACAAACCGTGTTATTGACAGTTTATAAAATAAAAGCCTCAGGCTAATTTGGGCTAATACAGGCTAGTAAAGGGACATTGAAATGGGCAATGAAACTATAGGTATACAGCGACAGAGCGGTGGTATTGGCCGCAAAATATTGGTCATAGCTGTGCCAATCCTTATTTTGTTGTTATTCGTGCTTTTAGGTGGTGGGCTACAAAACTTAACCAAGAAGCCGGATATCAAAAAACGGAGCCGTCCGATGTTAGCGGTTACGGCCAGCATTGCCGTTTCGGACACGGTTCAGCTTAAGGTCAATGTGCAAGGCGAGAGCCGTCCGCGCACAGAAATCGACCTTGTGCCCGAAGTGGCCGGGAAGATCGTATATGTCTCACCAAAATTTATTTCGGGCGGAATTTTCTCCAAGGGCGATGTGCTATACCGTATCGATCCTGCAGATTATAATGTCGCCGTGGTTCGCGCCAAGGCGGCAGTGGCCCGGGCCAAGCAAATATTGGTGCGCGAGCAATCAGAAGGTGCCATTGCCCGGCTGGACTGGGACGATTTGGGTGCAGGTAAGCAAGCAACAGACYTAACCTTGCGCAAACCACAATTGCTTGAAGCGGAGGCGGGCCTGCAATCCGCGCAAGCTGATGAGGACAATGCCAATATCCGTTTAAGGCGCACGGCGGTTACCGCACCGTTCAATGGTCGAGTGCGCGAAAAAGTGGCAGACATTGGCCAATATGTTAATCCAGGTTCGCGGCTAGGGCGGATTTTTTCCACAGATATTGCCGAGGTTCGTCTCGCTCTTAGTGATGCAGATATAGCACGGATTGACCTGCCTATGGCCTTTGTTACCGAGAGTAGGGACAATGCTTTGGACGTCAAATTATCCGCAATTATCGGCGGAAAAATCAGAGTTTGGGACGGAAAAATCATGCGCACTGACGCCGTCTATGACCCACAAACCCGCTCAATGTTTGCCATTGCCGAAGTGGTTGACCCTTACGGTACAGGGGCAGCCGACGGCGGTTACCCTATGTCTCCCGGCCTGTTTGTTGATGCGGAAATTGAGGGGAAGATATTGGAAGGCGTTATCGTGATACCGCGCGATGCCCTGCGCCCTGAAAATAAAGTCTATACGGTCAACCAGGACGGAATCGCCACAATCCATGATGTAGATGTGCTGGATACCAACCCTGAACGCGCCGCACTCCTGGGCGGTGTCGAACCGGGCGCATTGGTGATTGTTTCACCTTTGGAACAATCCCAGATCAATTACAAATTCCGTGTTCTTGATGTCAACGATCCTACCATTATCCTGGTGGACGTCAAGAAAGAGGAAAACAAGAAAGACAAAAACAAACCCGAAGGCCAGAGCAGTTTAGCCGCTGCAAAAAAGAAATTGGCCGAAAGCAAGAAAAGCTATGCAACGGCCAAAAAAGAATATGCCATTGCCAAAAAGAAAAGCCGCAAAAAGAAAAACAAGAAAGAGCGCAACAAAGAAAAACGGGAAAAGCAAACTAGCGAGCAAAAAGAGCAAGACGATAAATCCAAAGAGGGAGCCGAATAATGCAAGGTCTTATAGCTTGGTGGACAAAAAACTCAGTCGCCGCCAATTTGCTGATGCTGGCAATTATCATCGCTGGTATATTCGGGTTTATCAGACTTGAACGGGAAATTTTTCCAGGTGCCAAAACCAATGAAATCCAAGTCAGATCGGTTTGGCAGGGTGCGTCGCCGCGCGACATGCAAGAGCAAATCATCACCCGTATTGAAGAAGCCGTTTATGATATAGACGGCATTGACTTTCTGGAAGCCCAAGCAACTGAAGGTGGTGGACGGGTCACAATCCAAACCAAGTCCAATGCGGATTTCGACCAGATACTGGACACGGTAAAATCCCGGATTGACGGTATCACCAATCTACCGCCCGACGCCTTTAGACTAACTGTGCGGCGAACAAATATACAAATTCAGTATATGTTTATAGCTTTGCACGGTGATATGGACCGCTTGCGCCTGCAAGCCATTGCGGACGATATCCGTGATGAAATGGCGGGGCTATTTGGCGGCGAATTGACCGGAACTATGGCTAGGCTTAATTACGAAATAACCATTGAAATTTCCGAAGATAAATTACGCCAATTCGGACTAACATTTCAACAAGTCGCAACAGCCATAACCGGTTCATCCATAAGCCAGTCCGCAGGCGAAGTTAAAACCAGCGCCGGAAAATTGCAATTGCGCACCCGCGCCCTCGCGAATAGTCAGGCCGATTTTGAAAATATTATTATCCGGCAAACGCCCGGCGGCGGTAAAATATTACTCAAAGATATAGCCGTGGTGATTGACGGGTTTCAAGATGCAAATATCGCCGTCCACTATAAAGGCGAAGAAGCTATATTTTTTCGGGTGGTTTCACCTGAGAAACCCAATGTGTCCAAGACCGGCAAAGCCTTTCGCGAATATATCAAGCAAAAGAACGAAACATTGCCGCCGGAATTAACCTTGTCCATGTGGGCGGATGCTTCTGTAGGGTTTGATTCGCGCATGTCGTTGATCGGGTGGAATTCTTTGATGGGCATGTTGCTGGTCTTACTGATCCTGACAATTTTCTTGCGCCCTGCCGTCGCTATTTGGGTCACTGTCGGCATTTTGGTTTCTTTCCTGGGCGCATTTGCCATCGCGCCTTTTATCGGTATTTCGCTGAACATGATCTCAACCTTTGCATTCTTACTGGTGATCGGAATTGTCGTCGATGATGCCATTGTGGTCGGKGAAAGYGTGCATTTCCATGTGGAACACGGGGTCAGTGGCACACGCGGCAGCATAGCCGGTGCCAATATGGTCTCCAAGCCGGTCATATTTGCGGTGATTACCACGATTATGGTGTTTCTGCCATTGATGTTTTTGTCCGGGCCGATTTCGGACTTTACCACACAAATCTCCCTGGTCGTGATTGCGGCTTTGGCATTTTCGCTCGTCGAAGCATTTTTCATACTACCCGCCCATTTGCGTCATTTAAAGCCATTACCGCCCCGCAACCAAATGAACCGGTTTTCACAATTTCAAGCCATGATGGCCGACAGTCTGGTATTTTTTGCTCGGAATTATTTTCGGCCATTCGTCGCCTTTATCATTAAATTTCGCTATGCAACATTGGCAACATTTGTCGGGCTGATGTATTTATCCGTTAGCGCAATTCAGGCTAATTTGGTCAAAGTACAAATGTTTCCGGACTTTGGCGGGGACATGCTGATGGTACAAATTTCCTTGCCCGAAGGCACATCATTTGATCGGCTCACACAAATACAAAAACAAATGGACGGAGCGATTGTCACCCTTAATGACAATGGGCAAAAAGATTTTGACGTTGATTTTGAACTTATTCCTGCTCCAGGCAGTTTCATTAATAACAACAGCTTACAGGCTTTTCTGGGCCTTGCCCGCGCCGAAGACAGAGGCGAAATTTCGTCCACTGATATAGCTGATAAACTCGAAGAATATCTCGGGGATATCCCCGATGCGTACCGGGTTAGAATTAGCGCCGCTGGTGGCCAGCGTAGCGGCGGGCAAATGGTACGTTACGCCATTGCTTCAGACAATGAGCAAGACTTGTCTAGGGCCATGAAAGAGCTTAAGGCACAGCTTGAAAGTTACGGCAGTGTAACACGCACATGGGACAGCCTGGAAAGTTCGTCCCAGGAAATGCAATTTACCCTTAAGCCCGGCGCCGAAAGCTTGGGTATCACTCTGGCATCTTTGACCCGCCAAGTGCGCGAGGCCTTTTTTGGCCGCGAAGTGCAACGCTTACCGCGAAACGGTGAAGATGTACGGGTTGTCTTGCGCTACCCGAAAGCTGCAAGAGAATCGATTGATAGCTTGCAGCAATTACGTATCCGCACTGGGAGCGGCACCGAAGTGCCGCTATATTCCGTGGCAGAGGTTAATTTTGCCCCAGGCATCAGTCGCATTAACCGCCGTGACCGCAAACAAATCATATCTGTAGGCGCTGTCATTCTCGGCGGACCAATTGCCACGCAGGAAATCCGCAAAGATATGACGGCCAATTTTCTGCCGCAGTGGGAGCTTGCCAACCCCAATGCTGAAAGGCTGTTGATCGGGGCCGCCGACGAGGAAAAAACATTAATTGAAGAATTAAGAATCTCGGGCTGGTTTGTGCTTGCGGCCATGTATTTTCTCTTGGCCGTTGGCTTTCGGTCTTATTTTCAACCTTTCCTGATTTTGGTCGCGATTCCGTTCGCTTTTGTCGGCATGGTGGTTGGCTGTATAGTCACAGATGTGCCCCTTGGCATGATGTCCATATTCGGGTTTTTTGCCGCGGCCGGGGTGGCGGTCAATGACAATCTGGTACTTATTGATTATGTCAACMGGCTMMGYGCCAAAGGYGTTGGYGMCYAYCAGGCCATGATCGATGCYTGTGTGGCYAGGTTYAGGCCRATMYTGCTYACYTCGGTKACAACCTTTGTCGGYGTTWTGCCCATGYTGGCCGAAMAWTCMGCCCARGCMGAGTTTCTCAAGCCSATGATTGTSGCTTTGGCYTTTGGKGTYYTGTTYGAYTTYTTCCTGACYTTRATKYTSGTGCCWGCWCTTTACGGTATCGGCATTGATATCAGACGCAAAGCCAAAGGTGTTTGGACAGGGCAAAAACAGCCCCCCCTTGGCGCAAATTATAACCCGGAGATGGCCATTGTTTTGGCAGAACACGGATTAGATGACAGTGAAAATGCGGCCAATACGAACGCTGGCACACATTAACCAAATACAAAAACCATAAACAGGAGAACAAAATGCCCCTTAATAAACTCATTATTCCGAGCCTAATGGCGCTCGGCTTGGCCACGGGACTAAGTTCATGTACGCAAGAAACCTCCCCGCCCGTGGAAGCGGTACAGACCGCATCTGCCGAACTAGGCACATTTGGTGTGGCATTGGCGAACATGGATAAGACCGTCAAGCCTGGCGATAATTTTTTCTATTATGTCAGCGGCACCTGGCTCAACAATACGGAAATTCCTGCGGATAAATCCAGCTATGGCTCTTTCGGTATCTTGGCTGACAGGTCGCAAGACCAGGTTAAAGCCATCATCAACGAATTGTCCGAAATGACCAATGAAGCCGGGTCGGTTGAGCAAAAAATCGGCGACCTTTATTCAGCCTTTATGGACACTGACACGATCAATGCCAAAGGCCTGGAGCCGGTCAAATCTGATCTCGACGCCATTTTGGCATTGGACAGCCACCAAGCCGTTGCGGCCATGATGGGCGATCCGGCCATGGGCGTGCGGTCCCCTATTAGCGGTTATGTGTGGATCGACGCGAAAAATCCGAACGCCTATATTTTCTATTTAACACAATCCGGCCTTGGCATGCCCAACCGGAGTTATTATCTGGACGACGGCGAAAAATCCGCAGGGCTTCGGGCTGATTATATGACATTTCTAACCGCTATGCTGACGGCTAGCGGTGCAGACAATGTTGAGGCGCGCGTCCGGGCCGTTATGGAATTTGAAACCGAAATGGCCAAAGTACATTGGGCACCTGCCAAGCGCCGCAACCGCGATTTGACCTATAACAAAATGACCAAAGCAGAATTGATCGGCTATGCGCCGGGTTTTGATTGGGAGGCTATGGCCCAAAACGCCGGCATTTCTGATCAGGAAGAATTTATTGTGCGCGAAAATGATGCTGTGCAGGGACTTGCAAAAATATTCGCGGATACATCTATGGCTGTCCTCAAAGATTATATGACCATTCATTATCTCAGTGGTAATTCCTCTTATCTGCCCAGTGACATTGACGCCGCCAGTTTCGCATTTTACGGCAAAGCCCTACGCGGCACCGAAGTTCAACGCGATCGCTGGAAGCGCGGCGTTAGTCTGATCAACCGCAATCTCGGCGAAGCCATTGGCCAGGTCTATGTCAAGCGCCACTTCCCACCTGCCTCCAAAGCGCAAATGGACGATCTGATTGAAAACCTGCGGGCGGCCTTCAANGAAGGCCTTGATAATCTGGAATGGATGGGCGACGACACTAAAGTCGAGGCCCAGGACAAATTAGCCAAATTTCACGCCAAAATCGGCTATCCTGACAAATGGAAAGATTATTCGACTTTGAACGTCGACAAGTCCGATCTGCTCGGCACAGTAAAATCCGCCAATGCCTGGGGTTGGAACGATATGATCTCCAAATTGGGCGGGCCGATCCGCAAGGAAGAATGGGGCATGACGCCGCAAACCGTCAATGCCTATTACAATTCGGGGCAGAATGAAATTGTATTCCCTGCGGCTATTTTGCAAGCACCGTTCTTTGATCCAAATGCTGACCCGGCAGTTAATTACGGCGGTATTGGCGCAGTTATCGGCCATGAAATGGGCCACGGGTTTGACGACCAGGGCTCCAAATCTGACGGCTACGGCAAACAGCGGAACTGGTGGAGCGAGACTGACCAGGCTGCGTTCAAAACCAAAACCGAAGCCCTTATTGCCCAGTACAACCAGTTCGAGCCATTACCCGGCGAACATATTAACGGCCAACTTTCATTGGGCGAAAATATCGGCGATCTTACCGGCATCACCATGGCCTATGCCGCCTATAAAAAATCATTGGGCGGCAAACCCGCTCCGGTCATTGACGGTTTTACCGGCGACCAGCGCTTCTTCCTGGCTTATGGGCAAATTTGGCAACGTAAATTTCGCGACGAAGCTATGCGCACCCAGCTTAAAAACGGCCCCCACAGCCCCGGTGAATACCGTGCCAACGGCATCGTACGTAATTTTGATCAATGGTACGTTGCTTTCGACGTCCAGCCCGGCGACGCCCTATATCTGGCACCGGAAGACCGGGTTAAAATCTGGTAGTTATTTACCGCTTACGCCTCATATAACTAGAGCGTTCCCTGTTAAATCATATTCAATTTGATGGGTCATATCTGTTCACCGGCAAGGCGCGTCCCGCAGGGCGGCCATAGTATCGGAGTGCGAAGC